>CAZBLE010000006.1:0-60385 GCA_964492735.1 uncultured Gammaproteobacteria bacterium | reverse complement strand
CTCCCGCACCCATTTTAAAAACTCGCTTTATCGCGAGTTTTTTGATTTAATATAAATCATATGAAATCCAAATCATTCTACCCACAAAAACTTCAGAGTGGAGACAAGGTAGCGATACTTTCACCTTCCGGAGGTGCGGCAGTAAATATGTTTACACATCAGTTTGAATTGGGACTTCAACGTCTTCGCGATGTGTTTGAACTTGAACCAATTGAATATCCAACAACCCGAAAAGCCTCTACTCCAGAAGAGCGCGCCGAAGATATTCACACTGCTCTTCAAGACCCTGAAATCAAGGCAATTTTTTGCTCTATTGGCGGAGCTGATCAAATTACAGTATTACGATACCTTGATACTGAAATTGTAAAAGCAAATCCCAAAATTTTTATGGGGTACAGCGATGCAACAAACCTCTGTTTATTCCTCAATCAGATCGGTGGATATGTTACCTACTCTGGCCCTGCTGTGCTAACTCAATTCGGCCTATCAGGCGCAATGGATGAGTACACTGTGAACTATATACGAAAAGCCTTATTTGAGGGTGGCGAAACGGCGCTTCAACCTGCCGCAGAATATAGCGACAGCTATCTCGATTGGAGCAATCCTGAAAATCTCACAAAATTTCGACCTCTATCTCCTGCAAAAGAATGGGAATGGTACAACAACCAAGAAAAAATCGTTAGAGGAAATGCATGGGGCGGCTGTTTAGAAATTATCGACTTTCAATTACGAACCAATATCTACTTACCTTCTCTTGATTCTCTAAAAGGTAACATTTTGTATTTTGAAACGTCGGAAGAAATGCCGAGCAGTGGATATGTGAAACGCTTACTCATGTGCATGGGTGAACGCGGTATGCTTCAACAGTTTTCTGCCATAATGGTTGGGCGTGCAAAAGCAGAAAGTCTAGGCGAACACAAAACAGAAGATGAAAAAGAAGTATTCCGCTCTGCGCAACGTGAAGAAATTATCAATGCAATGACGGAGTATAATCCTGAAGCTCCGATCATTTTTGATATGGACTTTGGACATACTGATCCAATGTTCATTGTACCCCATGGTGGCATGATACACATTGACGGGGTTAATAAAACAATCACGGTTCAGTATTAATTAGTATTAAAAATCTTATGGGACGAGGACGTGAAAAAGCTTTTGGCAGGAACCCTGCACCAGCACAGTCTGGCGCAGACTCTTGGCAAGCTCCGAGTAAAGAAGAAAAAGAAGCAGCTCGTCAGGCAGCGCGTACAGAAACAGAACGAGCAAAATTAACGCAGCCGCAAACAATCGAAACTGAATTATTTGCCGCAACAATGAATCAATCTTTACCACATGTTGATTTTCACGGGCACTACACAGAAGATGTTGAAAGTGGAATTAATGACTTACTTGCCACATACCCAGGTGAGTGTGTTCGAATTATTTTTGGAAATGGCAGAGGGGCTATTGAAAGAACCGTAATGCAGTATTTAGCAAGACTAAAGGGCGGGAAAAATCCTCGGATTGTCGATTTTCAAAGAGACGCTCGCACAGCGAGTGTTGTGGTAAAAGTCAGATAAAGTCCATCAACAATAGACAAGCGAGCAGACAAAACCTACAATAGAATAAACAAATTATTAACCTTATATATATGAATATCGAAATCAATATTTTATCTGTCATCGCGGCAACAGTGGTGGCGTACATCATTGGCGCGTTATGGTACAGCGTCTTATTTCGAAAACAATGGATGATTGTCACAGGCTTCAATAAGCGCTCTGATGCAGAAAAAAAAGCAGCGGCGCAAGAAGCTGGTCCACTGTATATCATTCAACTTATCATCACATTCATTGAGGCATATGTACTCGCTCATTTTATGCAGCTCGCCTTACAAGCACAAGGTAGTCCATATGAAATCATCTGGTGGGCTCTCATTGGTATTGTCTTCCCAACTCTCATTGGTGCGGTCATGTGGTCTGGCGTGAGTCGTGAAGTACTATGGAAACAAATCAGTATTCAAGCTGCCTGCCAAGTCGTCACTCTCACTGCAATGGCGCTTGTGATTGGACTTTGGATGTAAGCACACTTCCTTATTATCTGCGTAAAAGAGCTGCATCACGCAGCTCTTTTTATTTGCGTAGATAGTGTTTTTGCACAAACCGAAATGCTGCGAAAAATAGAATCGGGAAACTGTAATACGACAACTGCATCCACCATGGTGCGTGAAAACAATTACACCACACAAAACCTGAATACTGACTTGTCGCGAGATTTTGAATTTGAAAGATGTGATACCCAATAAATTCCATCACTGTTACGAGTAGCACATCCAGCACGATAACAAGCAGCCAATCTAGCGCAGCCGTCTTTGGCTTCAACCACAGTGTGATTGTTTCATATATCAGAAAAAATGCGACCAATGCACTTGGGATAGCGAGTAATGGAAATATATTAAAACCATAGACTGCAACAGAATGATTTGCATATCCATACTCTCCTTTCGCAATCAACATCCAACCCAATGCGATGACCGAGCCAATACCGATGCGCACAGACAACTCTCGTTGGCGCGTAGCGAGCGCAAAGAGCCACATGACGCTATACGACAGAATAATTGCTGTCACCGCATCAAATACAATTAATGCAACAACAATTGCAGCAAATACCACCCACGAAATTGCGAGTAACCGACGAGAATAATTCATTATTGGAGTATACCAATCTTCTGGATAATTCCCTAGGATGACTCACCTTGCGTGCGAGTACGCAACACTATTTTTCCAAGTTCAATCACCACAATAGAAACAAAAGACAATGCAACTGATTGCGCAAGCACATCTAATGGTAATAGCGTAATTTTTAACGCTGTACGAACAACTGGTAATGCAAATGCCGCAACATACCCAAGAATGGTTAGCCCAACAACCCACAGTAGCGCTGTGTTCGAAAACAATGATCGAGAAAATATTGAGCGTTCATGAACACGACTACTCCACGAGTGCCACAAGCGAGACAAAAAAGCAGTTGTTAAGGTGGCGGTTGTCGCAATACTTTGTCCAAGCGGCTCTGTTAAAAGATATGCAGCAATCGCAACTGCAGCCATTACAATCGCTTCCCACGCAATCCCAATAAGACGATCACGAGACAGCAGTGACTCCTCGCTGTTACGTGGCGGTGTCGCCATTGTGTCATGCGGCGCTTTTTCTAACCCAAGCGCGATTGACGGACCAGTTTCTGAAGCAAGATTAAGGAGTAAGATATGGATTGGTAGTAATGGTGCGGGAAACCCTGCAATGACCACTGCAAAGACTGTAATCACACCAGAAACGTTACAAGAAATTTGATATCGCAAAAAGCTAATGAAGTTTTGAAAAATGCCACGACCTTGTCGAACTGCCTCCACAATCGTTGCATAATTATCATCTTTTAACACCATATCTGCAACCTGTTTTGTAACATCTGTGCCGGTCACTCCCATGGCAACGCCAATGTTTGCTGTTTTTATTGCTGGCGCATCATTCACCCCATCACCTGTCACTGCAACGATATTTCCACGACGCTGCATTGCTTTCACAATGTGCAATTTTTGCTCAGGCGAAACGCGTGAAAACACAGAAACTGTCTCAAGCATTGCGACAAAATCAGCATCAGACACAGAAGCAAGCTCTGCCCCATCACGCACTTCTGCATCAGAAGAGATAATTCCGAGCTGCTTCCCAATTGTTGTTGCAATAAGACGGTGATCTCCAGTAATCATGATACTGCGAATACCTGCTCGTTTTGCCTCTTGGACAGCAGCAATCACCTCGTCTCGCAATGGATCAATCGCTGACGTGCTACCGATATATTCATACGCAACATCAGTCAATAATGTTTCAATATTGGTTTTTGCATGTGTCTCTTTTGGAATACGTGCCATTGCATATGCTAAAAATCGCTTTCCTGCTGCAGCCTCTGCTGTTGCCACAGCATGCATATCAGGTGTTACAGAATCACCACACAATGCAACCACAGATTCGTGCGCACCCTTCGCGATACATATCACATCACCAGTGACTGTATCATTCACAGCGACAATCATCCGTTTTGTTTCTGAATTAAATGGCAACTCCGCAATCCTTGGGTATGCTGCCGCAGTGTCTGCAATCTGAATGCCCGCTTGCTCAGCAGCCACTAATAAACACGTTTCGGTTGGATCCCCAATGTGATTACCATCATCTTGAAGAGAAGCGTTATTACACAACACCGCTGCCCTGAGCACCCACAATAATTCATCTGTTGTGTCCGTAGCAGGAATATCCACCCCTGTCTCACCACGTGCGACACGCACAACAGTCATTTCATTTTTTGTCAGTGTGCCTGTTTTGTCTGTAAGAATTGCAGAAATAGCTCCCAGTGTTTCTACGGCAGAAAGCTTACGGATAATTGCATTATGTTTTGCGAGTCGAGCAACAGAAATTGCTAACACTGTCGTCACAACAGCCGGAATGCCTTCTGGCACAACTGCTACAGCCAAAGAAATAGCTGTGAGCGCGGCTGAATCAATAGAGCCTCCACGAACTGCAAGGCTAACAAAAATAACACCGGCGGAGACTATCGCAAAGCCTGTGAGCCATGTTCCAATCCGATGTAACTCTTGTTCAAGTGGTGTCTTGCGTTCAATTGTCTGTTGTAAGAGTGTTGAAATTTTACCCACTTCGGTATCTGCTCCCACGGCCACAACGACCGCTGTTGCGCGTCCTTCTACAATATTTGTATCTTTATATACCATGTTCACACGATCACCCAACGGCACCTCGGCCCCAACAATCTCATCTGCATTTTTACTCACTGCCTGTGATTCACCAGTCAGCGCTGATTCGCTCACCCGTAATTGTATTTGAGTAAGCAATCGAGCATCAGCCGCAATTGCATCACCTGACTCAAGCAGCAATATATCTCCTACAACAATATCTGCAACCGGAATGCGCGCAGTCACGCCATCACGCAATACTGTCGCAGCATCTTGTGACAAGGCTTGCAACGCCGCAATTGCTTGTTCGGCTTTTTGCTCTTGCGCAAATCCAAAGAGTGCATTGAGCAAAATAATAATCCCAATAATAACAGCATCCTTTATGTCACCTGCAATATACGCAACAATGGCTGCGAGTAATAAAATCGCAACAAAAATATCCATAAACTGTTTGGCAAAACGCTGATACCAGCGCACTTTCTTGCCTTCTGGTAACACATTTCTACCATGCTGCTCACGCTGCGCAGAAACACGATCACTTGGAAGACCCTTGTGTTCTTCTACATCAATCTGTTGCAACACCTCTTGTGCTTGTTTGGTATGTGCATTATTCATATTTTTTTATATTAAAAATAAACCAGCGTCTTGGCCGGTTGTAACGTTCTGCACAGTCATTACTCTTAACATGCACGCTTTTCATCAAACCGCGTGACCATTTCATGTAAGCGCTCGTGGACAGACAAGGCGTTGTTAGACCTGTTCGTTATACTAAAAAATCAAACATTCGACAAGCCTGTGGCGCAAATAACAAAAATTTGATTAAATGTCTATATGACATACGAAAATAACGTCTACGCATTTCCACAAGGTGGACCACAAGAACGCGAACCAGAACAACCACAATTTCTCCCAGCAGATGTTGGAGCAGAGACGCTAGATGCATATATCAATTTTCGACAAACTCGAGCTGCGGCAGATGACATGTTTCAATCTGAAGACTACCAAGAAGTTGGGCAGTTATTGCAACGCCTCTGGCCCGTGTTTGCAACTGAAGGCGAAGTAGGTATTTATGCAAAACTTGCAGAAATTCACAATACACTTAAAACAGGCGCATCATTTGAACGTGATACTCTTTCGATTAAACCAGAAGATGATCCTGCAATTCAGCGTGCGTTACAATTAATCGAACTTGCTCGTGAAGACAAGGTTGAATTTCTCAAATGGCAAAATAGCCCAGAAATATCCACTGAACAATCTCCAGGCTTTCCAACTGATGCCATTGGCCAATCTGAATTAGCTGTTGAATATTTTTTTTCTGATGCTGCAAATTCTGCAACAGAAAAAACCAAAACCCAACTTCTTGCTGGCCTGGATATGTTGTATCGCATTCGCCCATTAACAGAAGGTGAAAATACTACTTCAGTCAGAGAACGTCTTGAAGGTATTCTTGAAACACTTCTCAATGGCAATACCTTTTCAGAAGAAGACGTTGTCATCACCCCCTACTCTATAAAAATGATTGACGCAGCACTGGAAATTGCAACATACACAGAAACACATGCGGACACATTACAATCTTGGCATGCAAATGCGCTCACTGAAAAAAAAGCTGCGGCTGAAACAAACTTTCCAGCAAATCCTGTTGGTCAAATTGAAATTGCGGCAGAGTACCTATTTATACAAACAAAAGACACAGCAACAAGCGCACAACGTGAACAAATGCTTGCAGGTCTTGATATAATTGAACACTTGCGACCTGTCTTTGATTCAATTTCTGGCTACAGTATTTCTGAAGCAATTACAAAAATTCTTGAAACAGTACAATCTGGATATGACTTTGAACGCGCTGGCGTTCGGATGACTTCAGCAGATACACATCTTCTTGAGGCAGCTAATGCGCTTGCACTCTTTACAGAAAATAATCAGAAACTTCTACAAGACTGGTATAGTATCACTGGTCAAACAAACCCAACTCCTGAGGCAACGACCGCAAATGCTGTACCAGAAAATACTACAGCGACAGAAATAGAAACAAACCCTACACCAGCAAATACAATCGATAGCTACACTGCCGCAGTAGACGTGAATGCTATTAACAACACTGCATTCAACGAAAAAAATGAACCTATCGAAAACCAAGAAGACGGCAGAACAACCATTGATCAAGTGAAGGAGCTCAAACAATTCATGAGTTTTTTGAATGACACAACGGGCACAGACTACAGCGCCCTACGAACTGTCTTTAAAACAATGGAGCCTATCTTCAAAGTTGCAGACACACAGTCATTAACTGATCTCTTCACTTCTCTTCTTGATCGCCTATCTGCTGAGGGAACATTCTCAAAAGCCGGCGTCATTATTGAAGAAAGTCAGCGAGAGCTTTTCCAAGCAGTCCTTGATCTCATTCCTGAGATAGAGAAACAACGCGATGCTTTTGATCAATGGAAAGTGGAGCACCCTGACACCGAAGAAGAGGAAGAAACTGCAGAAGAAGTTATTGGCGAGCAACTATTTGGCGCGGTCGCAAGTGTTGCCGCTGAAACAGCGCTTACAGAAACGTGGAAGAATCAAACGCGCCACTTTTCTGAAGAAATGAGTAAGTTACAAAAAGAAGTAACAACACGTCGCTTAGAAGGACTACCTCATATTTTCCCACCAGACTTTGAATCGATTGTCGGACAGTTTATCTATCGCCTCAATCGGGTTACAGAATTCAAGCCAACGATGATGGCGGAATTCGAAAGTGAATTTGGCGAACTACTTGCCTATTTTGATTTACGTATGCTGCGTACTGCAGGTGAAGAATTGGACCAAGAACTACCAGATGATGCAGAGTCATTAGAGCTAGTCAACAAAAGCCTCAAAACAATTGATGAGCAACTAACAAACTTAATGCTACTGCAAACAAGTCAAACACTCATTCGTGAATTACGTAACGTAAAATATCGTTTAGATTTATTGATGGGCAAAGTACAAAATTCTATTGCACAGTCAGAAAATAATGAGCAACAAAAAGCTGCATAATAAAAAGCCCGAGAATCTCGGGCTTTTTTTGACACCTGCGGGGTTTACACCCAGCCGATCTGATGCAGCATCATGAGAAAGCCGCCGACTGACAGAAGTGTAATGGCGAGGCCAATACTTAAGCCAATTGGTGAGCCCCAGGAAAACCAAGAGCCCCAACTTCTCCAATGCTTCATCATTTCATTGTAGTCATATTCGTACTCATCTTTTTTATGAGACATATGCATGATGAAATTGATTAGACAATTCCCTTCTGTGGAACAATCTCATTCCCGGTGTGTGCGCGGGCATAAACGCTTCGGGTGGTTGAAGAGATTGCATAATAACACCACTTATGTCTGAGACTACAACAAATATACAGATTGTGCAAAGCTGGTGGTTATTTCACGTTAAGATTTTTCTTTCGAATGCGAATATTTTCTGGAGTAATTTCAACGAGTTCATCATCAACAATATATTCGAGAGCTGCTTCAAGATCCATCTTTTTCGGAACACGGAAATTTTCGGCAACACCATCACCAGATGAGCGCATATTGGTCAATTCTTTTTTACGGCAGACATGCACAACGAGATCTCCTTGACGCGCATTTTGTCCGATTACTTGGCCACGATACACCTTCACACCCGGTTCAACAAACAATACGCCACGATCTTGTGAACGTGTTAAGCCGTAGAGCGTTGTATCACCTGCTTCATGCGCAACCAGCGAGCCAGTTTCACGTTCAACCCAATCACCTGGATCTGGAAAATATCCTTCAAATGAAGCGTTCATAATCCCAAGACCTTTTGTGTCAGTGAGTAAATGGCTGCGGTACCCAAACAAACCACGCGTTGGAATAACGTATTCTACAAATGTAATGCCATTGACTGTTCGCATTTCTTGCATTTGACCGCGACGACTCCCGAGTTTTTGAATCACTGCTCCTGAAAATTCATCTGGCGCTTCAATGGTCACACGATCAAACGGTACGTGTGTTTTGCCATCGACTTCTTTTGTAATTACTGTTGGATTACTCACTTGAAATTCAAACCCTTCACGACGTAGGCGTTCAATCAAAATCGCAAGATGCAATTCACCGCGACCAGACACGAGCCATTCACCAGAACCATTTGCTTCAACCCGCAATGCCATGTCCGTTTCTAATTCTTTCATCAAGCGTTGTTCAATTTGGCGACTGGTAGAAAATTCACCTTCTGTTCCTGCAAATGGTGATGTGTTTACCATAAATGTCATCCGCACTGTTGGTTCATCAATCGCAACAACAGGTAATGCAATTGGATTGCTGACTTCAGCCAATGTGTCGCCGATTGCTGCATCCGTAATACCAGCAATCGAAACAATGTCACCCGCTACTGCTTCAGTGATATCAACTTTGCCAAGACCTTGCGCCGCCATCAGTGATGTCACTTTTACTTGTGTTTGTTTACCGTCACGCGCGATATGCATCAATGGCTGTGCTGCAGATACTTTTCCATTATGGATACGACCAGTACTAATGCGACCTTTAAATGCATCTGCTGAAATTGATGTAATCCGAATTTGCAATGGCGCTTCTGGGTCACCCTGTGGCTGCGGGATATATTCAAGAATCGCATCAAGAATCGGTGTGATGTCTGTCATTGAATTGATATCTTCCTCGAGTCCTGCCTTTCCTTGAATTGCTGACGCGTAGACAATTGGAAAATCAAGCGTTGCATCATCAGCTCCAAGTTCAACAAATAAATCAAATGTTCGATTCACTGCTTCTTGTGGATTTGCATCTGGCTTATCAACTTTATTCACGATAACAATAATCCGCTGCTTCATTGCTAGAGCTTTTTTAAGCACGAAACGAGTTTGTGGCATCGGTCCTTCTTGTGCATCAACAAGCAACAACGCACCATCCGCCATCGAAAGAACGCGTTCAACTTCCCCACCAAAGTCCGCATGGCCTGGAGTATCGATAATATTCACTTTTGTATCTTTCCATTGCAGCGCAGCGTTTTTACTAAAAATAGTGATTCCACGTTCACGCTCAAGATCATTATTGTCCATCAATAATTCTGTGTGTTCTGATTCTTTGTGGTTCAAAGATTGTGATTGCGTGAGTAATGCATCGACAAGAGTGGTTTTTCCATGGTCGACATGGGCGATAATCGCAACGTTTCGAATAGCGGACATAAGGGGGCGGATTTAACGAATAGAGATTGATAATAAAAAAGCGCTGACAAATAGCAGCATTTCGCTCCGAACTATACTATAAAAAACCTGATATTGTCAACGCTTGAGCTATGATTATCTATCTTTCTCTACACGTCGAATAAGGTTAGTAAAATCAAAATCCACTAAATGCATATCAGCGCATTCAAGTGCGAATAATGGAATATTACGACCCGCGGCCGCGAGTAAGTCTCGAGCAGTCCCGAGGTGCTGTCGAGGTACACCCAATGCTTTAATGAAATCTGGTGAAACAGGCTTATCTGTGCGAACTTCATGTGTATCACCAAAAGACATCTGAAATGTTTGAATAGCCTTACGATCAAAACACAACACTGCTCCCCAATTATCTGTTATGTCCGTTGGTTGTTGTAAAATATTTATCATTGAAGTATTTTCAGATGCGTCATGCCGTAAGCTCGCAATCCAATGGTACAATTTATTTGTATATAATGAATCACTTTCTTTTTTACGTTGATATAACTGAGTAACGTCAAATTGCCGCTCACCACTTATGACTTCACGAAACTCCTGATACATCGTATCTTTCATGTAATATAAAAACCAATCAAGCGTGTCTCCAAATTTGTACTCTAGTGTAGTATCTGTGCCAGTGTATTTATCTGAATACCATTTTGCATAAAAATAACTCACTGCAAAAGACGCACTCTGCACCTCGCCTGTCGGAAGCCACGGATCTTGATGAACAATCAAGCCCTCATCTAAAATGCGCTCCAGCACAGGAACGCACTCTGATGAATGCTCTTGAGATTCTGGTGTGATGTTATATTTATCAACTGCATATTTTTTCAAACCAGTTCCATGAAAAAGAATATCACGATTCAATCCATCTTCAGGTGTTCCAAAAATTTCTCTCAGCAACGGCAACTCGGCTTCATATTCATTCAATAAATCTTCACTTGGAAAACCTTGTTCGCGTATTTGGTCTTCTAGATTCTGCATACAGCGCCGTTCAAGTAACTCTGGACGACGCACATGCAACATCTCATATGCAATGCCAATTTTTTGCTGCAATCGGTCCGCCTTCCTCCTAAAGCTCATTACACGCTCTGCCATATACAATGAAGATCTTACAATTATAGCGGACAGGTGTTTCGGCCGATCAGCGCATAAAAGCCGCACCAGGTTGCGACAGTTTCATAAGCTGCGTATCCAGCGCCGAGCATTGCAATATTGCTATCAAACCAGACTCCATACACAACACACGCGAGTGCAATTGAGCCACGCAAAAGCCGACCTTTGAGATCGATGTTTTTGTGCCCAGCGCTCAGTGGTTGCTTAGCGCGAATTTTCATGTTGCGCATAATACGTCTCTGGAGCATCGCAACGCCAATGCCGCCGAGGAAAAAGATGATGTAAAAAAGATATGTTGTAATCATGTGATACAGCATACCACAAATATCCTCATTCTAATAGAAAATCATTCACTTAGATACGCCTGCATTTTTTTCAGGGAGTCTCTGAGTGAATCCGGATCCTGCTGCGCCATTCGCAAGAGCCAGCGCACGACCAGGAGCAAGTCCGAGATGTCGAGCACCGGATGAGCACCGAGCTCAGCAAGAGCCTTGGTGTTCCGAATGATCTCACGAACTGCTGAATCCGTGAGCTTGCCTCCATCTTGGAGTCCACGGATAAACCCAAGGGCTGCAATAATTGCCTCAGGAAACATCCCAGCAAGCCGCAGCAAATCAGCACTTTGCCTTAAAGACATTGCATCCTCCGTAATGTCAGTTGGACACTCACCCTATCGAAACAGCGCAAATCATGCAAGCAGTGCTTGCGAGACAGCACTCTCTTGTGCGACAATGTCCATAATAGAAATAATAAAACACACAATGAATTACACACTCATTTTTCAAATCATCAATATCGTTGTCTTGCCTTTTTGGCTCACAATGATTATTGCGCCGCACAGCAATCTGACACAAAAGCTCAATCGCGGCTATTGGCAATTTATTCCACTCGCGGTGATCTACACCCTGCTGATTGTTCCAGCGTTTGGCGATATTCTCCCAGCAGTTGCAAATCCGCAATTAGACAGCATCGTCGCACTCTTGAGCAACGACTTTGGCATTACTCTGGTGTGGCTACATATTCTTGTATGGGATTTATTTGTTGGTCGATTTTTATGGCTAGACACTATTCAAAATAATAAAAACCTACTGAAGCTGCGCATCGCCTTATTTTTTACATTGATGTCTGGGCCATTTGGACTCCTCCTCTATATGCTGATGAGCGGACTATCTAAGGAATCAAAAAAATAATAATGTAATCAAAAAAACCGTATCTTCGGAAGAGTCGACACGGTGTTTTTGTATTCCTCAAACGAGGAATTTGCTGTTATTGTTTTGGTTGTGCTTCTTTGACTGCAATTGCGCGACCGTCTAATTCTTGACCATCCCACATTTGAATCGCAGCTTGTGCCTCTTCTTCTGTTGCCATTTCAACGAAACCAAATCCGCGTGAGCGACCAGTGTCTCGATCCATGATAATTTTTGCAGACACAACGTTTCCTGCTTCTGCAAATGCTGCGTGTAATGTTTCATCTGTTGAACTGAAGGCGATGCCTCCGACAAAAAGATTTTTTGCCATAAATGTGTATACTTTATTTATATTAATGACCTACCGTACTCAATATTCTGCTTATGCAGCAGTGCGTGATGGTGATTGTGCTGAACGAGATCGTGAATGATTATTCGTTCGCCCGCCGCCACTACTTGCTCCATAACTTCGCTTTCCAGAACGCCCGCCAGCTGCTCCACCTGAACTGCGTCGTCCTTTATTAAAAGACGAGCCAGATGCTGGGAAATTCCGTGACTGTGACGAACCAGATCGGAAGTCACCACCACGAGAATATCCGCCGCCGCCAGAACTACCACCGCGAGAGCCTCCGCGACTACCGCCACGAGAAGAACCGCCGCGATTACCGCCATAGGTTCGACGACCACGAGAACTGCCTGCTGGTAACAATTGTCCTGATGGAACTGTTTCCAAATGCGTCTGTGCAATTTGTTCGTTAATCAAGCGTTGAACTTGTTGTAAGAGATCTTGTTGATCAGTAAGCACGAATGAAACAGCGCGGCCAGATCTTCCTGCACGGCCAGTCCGTCCAATACGATGCACGTAATCCTCTGGATTATCCGGCAATTCGTAATTAATTACAAGCCCGATGTGTGGAATGTCGATCCCACGACCTGCAACGTCAGTCGCAACCAAAATGCGAGATTTCTTTTTTTGCACAGCTTCAATCGCCCGTTTACGTTGCGCTTGTGACAAGTTTCCATGTAACTCTTCTGCTTTAAAGCCTTTGTCTTTCAAGAACTGTTTGAGTTTTTTTGCTTGATGCTTTGTTCGAGAAAAAATCAATGTCGCATCTTCTGTTCCGCGCAATAACTCGAGTAACGCACCTTGACGATGCGCGTTATCCAATACCACAATTTCTTGTGATACATCTGCATTTGTTGAACCTTGGATTGATACTTCAATACGCACTGGTTCTTTCATCTGCTCACGAATGAGACGTGTAACACTATCTGGCATTGTCGCTGAAAACAACAATGTCTGACGCGCAGTTGCTTTTGGTAAATACTCAAAGACACGTTTAATTTGTGGCGCAAAACCCATATCAAACATTCGATCTGCTTCATCCAAAATCACTGTATGTGTATTCTTTAATTGGATTGTTCCTTGTTGCAAATGATCGATCATACGACCTGGTGTTGCAATCAAAATTTGTTGTCCACGGCGAATTTCTTTAATTTGTTTGCCGATTGATTCACCACCGACAATGACTGTTGAAAATACATGGAATTCTCGTTGAAACCATTGCATTGTTTCTTGCACTTGGGCCGCAAGCTCACGCGTTGGTACCATGATTAAGACTTGTTCAAATTTTTTACGATCTTTTACATCTTGCTCCAACATGCGTTGCAGAACAGGAAGTAAAAACGCGAGTGTCTTTCCGGTTCCAGTTTGTGCAATACCAAGGACATCTTCACCGCGCAATACAGCAGGAATACTTTGGGCTTGAATTGGAGTTGGAATGGTAATTTCACGCGCTGTCAAAAGTTTCATGATTGCCTCATGCAACCCAAGATCAGCGAAGGTTTGTTGTTCGTTTGTCATTAGTATATTGTAACTGGTTAACTATTGAGAGAGTTTTGGATCAAGTGATCCTTCAAAAACTCCTGTTTCCCTCTTCAATAGCTCGAGCTCTGGAAAGCTCACATGCACGTCCACCATGCACAAAACCAGAAGAAAGAATCGATTATGAATAACACATGCAGAGCGCTTTGTCAAGCAGTGAGATGAAACATCCTCGCATCTGTGCTATGCTGCCAAAAGAAAATTGACTCATTATATAGTATATGTTCAGCATTACATCCGTTACCGCACAAGAATTACATGACAAAATAACAACTGACCCAGCAACTCGCATTATCGATGTGCGCTCTCCTGAAGAATTTGCTGAAGGGCATATTCCGCACGCAATCAACATTCCATCAAACGAAATTCAAGCGCGGGTCAAAGAATTTGAATCTGATGCACCAGTCTACATTGTCTGTGCCTCTGGCTCACGCAGTATGCTTGCGACAGCGTTTTGTGTCCGCGCTGGAATGAAACATGTTGTGAATGTCAAAGATGGAACAAGCGCTTGGCAAACAGCCGGCTTCCCGCTCGAACAATAATATTTATTCATCTATTTTTTATGCGCACATTTATAAAGCAACGCATTTCATTCATCGCCTGGGCAATTGCCGGCGTATCGTTACTACTCGCAGTGATTACTTGGGGTAACATGCGCGATTGGGATTTTACCGGACTCTTCAACACAACCTATGCAATCTTTCCAGTTCTCGGTCTCATCGCATTTTCGTTGATGTGGGGACATTATATAGTGTGGGTGTTGCGTGAATATGCTGGCGCAGATGAAGGTAGCACAAAGCTCTATACAAAAGTGACTGAAGTAATTGTCTTACTCGCAATTTTCCTGCACCCTGGCTTGATGATCTGGCAGTTGTATCAAGATGGTTTTGGTTTGCCGCCAAATAGTTATGTTGACGCGTATGGCAAAGAACTGGCTCCATATCTCTTTTTGGGCACCATCAGTTTCGTCATCTTTTTATCATTTGAATTAAAGAGTTGGCTCAGCGAGAAAAAAATCTGGAAAGTTATTTTAGGCGCGAATCACATTGCAATGGGTCTCATTGTATTGCACGCGCTGCAACTGGGCACACACGTGCAATCCGGTTGGTTCCGTGGCGTATTTTTATTGTACGCCGTTACACTTCTCCTCTCTTACATCTACCTTGGCGCAAAGAAAAAATTACTCGGATAATCTGCACTACTCAAAATATTCTTGCATTGGTTCAAAGTAATGCTCATACCAACCTGTGCGGTATGCGTCTTCTTGATCATGCGGCAATCGATCATGGGTGAGTGTCAAAAGAGTACCGTGCCCATCTTCTGTTGACGCAAGCTCAATCGTCAATACTGAATCTGCCGCATCAGATGGGAATTCTGTCGTGCGCCATGACTGGACAATTTTTGTTGCTGGTTCAAGTTCAAGATTTTTACCAGTAATGTATCCGTCCCACGCACTAAACTCTTCTCCAACCTCTGCTGACATTGTTGCTTCAGCGCCCGTCATCCATGTATGCCGATCACTATCAAGCCACGCGTCATAGACTGTTTGGGGCGTTACTGTTTCAAATGTATAGGTAAGGTTGATCATATGTGTTCATGTGTATAGTACAGAGAGTATCGAAAATTTGATGGATTGACAAATAGACATCTGCATGCTGAAATACCCCGTCATTCAATTCTCACTTTGAGTGCGCACCTTCCACCCAGATCCGCAACAGCGCGGATGGAGCTTCCATGAGCAACGAGAAAGGTAGTCTGCGGTACGTTGTTGTCGGGTTTTTGATCCGCATCGGTGGCTTTGCTGCTGTTGAGCTTGCTGTAATCATCTACCGCGTAGTAATGGGGCAGCAAGAGAAGATTACATATTCTCTATATACGATATTACCATTCATCGTCTTCTACCTCGCGTACGGGATCTTACACGATCTCGACAAGCGAGACACGAGAACGGGCATCGATTGAGCAACAACGGGCGTCGCAACAGACACGCCTCACTCTCGATCCCATTCTCGCTTTTTTTATGTAAACAATTAAATGCGCTATGTTAATGCAAAGTGCGTTTAAAGAAACTGCATTGCCTTTCTGACTGACTTCATATATAAAGGATGCACACCATGAAACAGATTGCACAACCACGGCAGATCGGCAGCGTTCCGAACGCCACCGCTCTCGCCCATCTTCTTTCAACAACCCCCACCCTTTTTGAAAAAGGGTTATTTGTGATTGTGGCGCATCCGACAGACCGACGCATTCTCACTACAAGTCTTCCCCACTTCCACAAAAAAAATGCAGCCCCGCGTATTCTTGAATGGAATGGTCAAATTCACCTTCTTCCTCAATTATTACAATACGACATTGTCATCGCAGACAGTAAAACAATCGAAACAGCACTGCTACCAGCACCATCAATCCTTGAACGGCAAACCCTCCGCTTTGCCACAGATGAAATAATTCCACTGGCTGAGCTGCGAGAAAAGCTGACAGACATGGGCTTTGAACGAGACCAAACAGCAAGTCGTCCGGCAACGTTTGCGTTGCGTGGCGATATTTTAGATATTCATACAGACAAACCCTATCGTGTGTCATTCTTTGGCGATACGATTGAACATGTATCTGTGCTATCGGGTGATGATTTTTCTGTTGTAGAAAAAATTGACACTCCTGTGCTCGTTGCCCCACAAAACGCACGCGGTCGCAGCAATTTCTACGAATACATTCCAGCCTTTCGCACTGTGTTGCTTTTTGACACTGAACTCCCTGAAGCAGCCTGCGCTACGCACGAACCACAACAGATCATCCACGCAAACATCCTCCCTTCTGCAGATGGTCCAAAAACACCGGCTGAAAATGCGCCATATATTCTGCCAAAATCGTACCATCTGAGGCGCGATGACTTATTAAAAGATATTGCAACCACAACTGAAGTTGTCTTTTTTACAGCCGATGCTGGCGCGCTCACACAATTTATTACTCATGAAGAAGGAACTCTTGCAGCGCACATTCAAGTATCTGAACTAGAAACCATTGGCCGTGGATTTGTTTCAACTAATCCGACTCACTCATTCATGTGTCTCACTGATGCAGACATTGGCTTTATTGAGCAACGACAAAAAAAGGCCAGTAAAAAATTACAGCGTGCCTTAATGCAACAATTAAAACCTGGCGATTACGTTGTTCATACGCATCATGGGATTGCTCGGTTTGGCGGCATGAGCATGCAAACAATCAATGACATTGATCGTGAGTATTTTGTTCTCGAATATGCGGGTCGCGATAAAATTTATGTACCAATTGAACTGGCTGATCGTATTGATAAATACATTGGCGGTGAACATCCTGAACTACAAAAACTGTCTGGCGCGAGTTGGAATACAGCGCTCGTTGCAGTGCAAGAAGATGTCGCAAAAGTTGCACAAGAATTGCTTGATGTCTATGCAAGGCGCACAACCGCAACAGCGCACCACATGCTTCCCCAAAAAGAAGAGCAGCATCTTGATGATGCGTGTCCGTATGACCTAACTGTTGACCAGCGTGATGCGTTGCAAAATATCTTTGATGACATGATGAAAGACCAACCGATGGATCGTCTGCTGTGTGGTGATGTTGGGTTTGGAAAAACTGAAGTTGCGCTACGTGCAGCATATCGAGCAGTGCTCAATGGCTACCAAGTGGCTGTTCTTGCTCCAACAACTATTTTGACACAACAACATTTTGATACCTTTACTGAACGCTTCAAGGAACTTGGTGTTTCTGTCGGCGCGCTCTCTCGCTTTCAATCTCCTGCCGAGCAAAAAGATACAATCGCGAAGATCGCAGCCGGTAGTGTTGATATTGTTGTGGGGACGCATCGGATTTTTAGCTCTGACGTACAATTTAAAAAACTCGGATTGATTGTAATCGATGAAGAGCAACGCTTTGGTGTGAAAGCGAAAGAAACACTCACTAGTTTACGATCAAGTGCCCATGTACTCACCATGACCGCGACACCAATTCCGCGAACCTTACACTTGTCGTTATCTGGTGTGCGCGCTATTAGCACAATCTTAACTCCCCCAGCAGCGCGCAAAGCCGTTGAGCTCAGTATTGTTCCGCTCAACACAGAAGTGATCCAAGAAGCTGTTGCTCGCGAACGGGCTCGTGGCGGCCAAGTGTATTATGTCTATAATCGTGTCCAATCAATTGAACGTCGCAAGTTAGAGCTACAAGCATTACTTGGCGAAGATGTGCGCATTTCTATTGCGCACGGCCAAATGCAACCAAAGGCCTTGTCTGAAGTAATGCATGCATTCGACACTGGCCAGATCGATGTCTTACTCGCCAGTAGTATTGTTGAAAATGGACTTGATGTTGCGAGTGCAAACACGATCATTGTTGAAAATGCTGCGATGTTCGGACTTGCGGAACTCTATCAGCTAAAAGGTCGCGTTGGTCGCGCGCGCGAGCAAGGGTATGCCTATTTTCTCTATAAAGAACAACAACTCGCCGGTGATGTGAAAGAACGCTTTCTTGCACTGCAAGCAGCGAGCGGACTTGGCGACGGCTTTGAGCTTGCGATGCGCGACATGGAAATTCGTGGTGTTGGAAATATGCTCGGGAAAGCGCAACATGGCCACGCCAGTAAAATTGGCCTGCACCTCTATGTTCGGTTACTCAACACTGCCGTGCAACAGCTCCAAGGCAAAAATCTCGAACCAATTCGAGAAGTCAATATTGACCTCCCCATTGAAGGTCGCATTCCAGAAGATCTGATTCCGGACACTGCTGAGCGCATTCAGCTGTATCAACAACTTGCGAATTGCGCAGACCTCTCTGAATTATCAGATGCACGAGCAGATCTCATGAAATATGAATTATTATGGAACGGTGATGTGTTGATTCCGGAAATTACTGGGCTGATGCAACTGCTTGAAATTAAAATTCTGGCGAGTCGGTCAACATTGGTTTCGATTAGCACCGACTATCCGACTGCGAGTAACCGTCTGGCAAGCGAGCGAATCACGATCACCACTTCTGAAGCACTACCTGATCTTCCGCCCGAATGGGAGCGGATCTACGAACGCTCGCACATGGCGTTTAAAGCCCGCGCACGCTTAGATCAACTCGGTGATCAATGGCTCACGAAACTCAAAGAAATTATTACACTCTGCACTCTCTAATGCAGATGTGCTAGCTTTTTCTACCCTCAATTCACAATTGTTTTTCCGCTTGAGAAAAACTGCTGTGGACTGGGAGCGGGCGGATCGAGCGATGCTCAACCCACCCTAAAAAACGCGCCGCCTCTACTTCTTGGGCGGGGCGACGTACTTCTTCGTGCGTCCCCTCTCCTTGGGGTCAGGTTGAAGCCCGGCAGACTTGCCGGGCTTCGTCGCATAGCCTGTCGTAGCAGACAGTGGGCGCTGCTGCTTCTTGCTGTTGGCTCCGTGGTGATGACCACGACCGCCATTCTTCCGCTTCTTCATGACACCTCCTGTCCATCGACACCATGTCGATTGGATTACAAAAATCCTACAAAAAAATCACTTTTTCCGCAAGTCCGTATCAATAACTACCGCATTTTGTAATACTCATTCACTGTCAATGTTTTGACGGCTTTTCCTTTTGCATTTTTGAGTGTAATACTATCTTTTGTCACCGTTGTTTTCTTTGGAGCAGCGTTCACAGAAAAAACTGTTTTTCGACTCAATACATCAAACGAATCATCTGTCGCATTAAAACGCAATAACGTCAGATGCACCACACTTTTTTGATTCGACGACACGACCAATACTTCATCACTTCCATTTTCTAAAAAGTCCGTCTGTTTCACTGTGTGTTTTCCAAAAGTGCGTGCAAGTGAGAGTTTTGCAGTGTCTACTTTTTTTCCTGTATATGGATTCACCGCTGCGATTGTTTTTCCATTTCCACGTACCGCTAATAACAACCCACTTCCTTTCAACTGTTCAAGCGTTGTATCTTTTTCTGCTGTTGCATTTGTAAAAATACGGTGTTCAAAAACACTTCCATCTTTAAATTTGACTTTTACCTTTCCTTTCGCCTCTCCTTCAAATGTAGATACGAGTTCATCAAACCGATCTTCATCTTCCACATCTTCTGTTTCATGTTCTGTATACGCACCAGTATTCACCTCATCTGTTTTTCCATCACTATCATTATCAATACCATCTCCATCAATTTCAACCTTGTGCGATTTTTCCACCTTTTCAGGTTTCTCAGTTTTTTCTACCTCAACTTCAACCTCCGTTTCACTTTCACCTTTTGAAGCGAGGACTGACGCCGGAACAAACGAAACTGCACTGACGAGACCGAATGATACGAATAATGCTGTTATAAATTGTATTTTTTTCATAGTTTCATATTATTACTTACTTAGAATAAGTGTAGCACATATTGCTTATTTACGAATATACGCCATCGAAATAATCATCCTGATCGTGCGAAGAATGGCTATCAATGCGCTTTATAAATAAACGTCGAATAATTGATTCTATCAATGACCAGATAATCAAAATACCACTCAGCACAAAAAGATCAATTAATGCTTTCACAAGTGTCAGCGCCAAACTTTCTCCAAGGTGGTTAAAAAAATCAAACAACACACCACTAGAAAAAATACTCGTAGCGAACATTGGCAGAAGGGTCAGTACAAAAATACCAAGATACCGAAATCCAATATTGAACATAAGGATACGGGTTTCTTCTGCGATAGTACTGCGACGTATAAACAAGCGAACGCATATACTGAGTAGAAATATGATTTCTACAGTCCAATAAATACCACTCCCCAACTCCATGAATCGATTATGTGAAAATACTGCAAAAAATGCGTATGTGTACAAAGCGTACACCACTCCAATGCTTGTGTAGAGCATTTGTGAAAAACGACTCGATTGTGGAGATGTGCCGTGTGTTTGCATGATATAAGCATACCATTGTTCGCAGGTCATAATCTATTATGAACTCTGAACAACGTGAGACGACAATGCAGGGCATCGTCGTCTCGGCCGGTGACTGGGGTCACATGCCCCAGTCCCCATAATCATTGCACCGAGGCTGCTCGTACTGCCTCCTCGTGGGCTGAGGAGCAGCCTTGGTCTTCTTGAAGTGGCGCGCACGGCGGCCCCGCACGGCGGACTTCCTCTTGCACGGCTTGCGGCGCTTTGCGCCGCGGGAATTTTCTCTCCAACCTCGGGCCATGGGCCCTCCAGTGTCGCCAAGGTTCATCCCCAGCAGACGAAATGAGCCTACTAAAAAACAGTTTGTTTTGCAACTATCTACCGCTATCTCACTTGCGCAAGCGCCCAATCAATATGCTCCTGCACCAACGCGGAAGATTCATTCCGTTTCATTAACTCCAATAATCGAACAGCTTCTACTGCATCATCTCGATCAACGTGCGCTGCCCAATTCCCTAGCCCAACCGCCACATTACGCATCAACCCTTCCCTTTTTGCCCGTTTAATCGGTGACTTGCGAAACCGCTGTGCAAAACTCTCATCATCAAAAAACAACAGCGTCTCAAATTTTGGGGCAACTAAATCCTCGCGCACCTGAAAATCACTCGCTGTTTCAACCTTCCGATTCTTATTCCACGGGCAGACTTCTTGGCAAATATCACACCCATAAATCCGATTGCCCATTAAGGGGCGAATCCATTCTGGAATACTCCCTTTCTGTTCAATTGTCTGATATGAAATACATTTGCGGGCATCGATCGTTTTATCCGCGACAATCGCACCTGTCGGACACTTGCCAACACAATTTGTGCACCGCGCACACGACCCGCGCAGATCTTGCTTCACTTCAGGCAAATCAACAGTAAATAAAATTTCTGACAAAAATAAATACGACCCGAGCGTCACATTAATCAAATTGGCATTGCGACCAATAAACCCAAGCCCTGCGCGCTGTGCCCATTCGCGTTCCAAAAATGGACCAGCATCAACATAGGCCTTCCAATTGATATCAGTCGCCAGCCCCTGTTCACGCGCCCACTCAGACACCTCTCTTCCAATCGCAATCAATTTTTTCTTTACAACATCATGATAATCATCGTACAGCGCATACCGTGCAATCACACCTCGCGATGGATCGTTCAAGAGCGCATCTGGAATTGGCTCGCGTGTCGCATAGGAAAACGCCAATGTCATCACGCTGCGTGCTCCTGGTAAAATCCTTTCCGGAAGTGCTCGTTTCTCAACAGCATCTTCTCGAGCCATCCACTCCATCGAACCTTCCATTCCTTCATCAAGCCACTCAACCAAATGCGAAAATGTCTGACTCTCTCCCAGTGGCATCATTCCAAATAACTGAAAACCATGTGAGCGGACAATCCGCCGCAATTCACGAACCTGTTGTTGTTCTATCGTCAAATTCATGGCGCAAATCTACAACGCCTAATCTGTCTTGTCCAATAATTCTTGCAAATACTCCCCACCAACATGAAACGGCAAAAAGGAAGCTTTTTCTACTCCTGGTCGTGGATCAACCAACAACACCCCAGCAATCATTGGAAAACGCTTTGCGAGATCGTCATGACTGTTGTCAATATAATGTGCCAGCGCCGCCTGTTTTGGCAAAATGGCACTCGGTGACACTGATGTCACAATTTGATGATGTGCTCCAGTATGATCTTTCACTGTTTTGCTATAGCGCTCTAGTTCATCAATAAACTCTGCTGGTGTCTGCGCTTGCTGTGCGCGCTTCTCACCAACAACCTCTGCGTCACGCACCGGAACACCCTCATCATCACTACCCGCTCGCGCATGAATATCTGCACGATCTTTTAAATGCACAATCTCATCGTGGACCACTCGAGAAAATTGATCAGTCAATGAATCAAACGAATGGAACGACACAACACCAAGCGCAATCAACTGATCTGCAATCGTTACTTCAATGTCAAATCCATGATCACCACCATGTACTAATTCTGCACCATGATCACGATACAAATATGCGACATAGAGCTTCGTCAACAACCCCATTAATTCATCATGCGATGTCACGGTTGAAATACGATCAATGAACACATGATGCCCATCCACTTCCTTCAGTGCTGCAAACACTTGCTCGAGATCAGCAAGGAGCGTTCGTCCAGCTTGGACTTGTTGTAAACTCACTTTCGACAGCGCTACCCAAAATGGATGCGTGTCTGACATTTCGCGAAAAAAAACGTAGGTATCTGGATAATATTGTTGTAACTGTTCGCGTGTCATATGATCATAGTATGACGCAAATAGAATCTGAATGCAATCTCATTTCTATGCCTGCGAGACAACACGACCTGCGTAGAATGATTTGTGAGTAGCCATCAGTTCAACTATTGCTTGAAAATTATTCGCCCGCGTTTCATACATATGCGCAACTTCTACTAAACGCAGTGCTCGATATTCATCAGCCAAAGAATGGTACATGCCCTTTATTCTCATTAGTTGCTCTTGTGCCATCTCACCACCAATACTATACAGTCTCGCCGCATACATCATTTCTGCGCGTAGACTCACTCGCAATATATCCAATCGTTTCGGCAATTGTTCCATTCCAGTAAGATCTGCGAGAATTTTGTCCAATTCTGCTAGATCTGTAGTGTAGTCAAATTCCACAGACTCCATTTCTGCAATCACATCGGCTGCACAATCAATCACTGCCATTGGTATTTTCGCTGTCTCCATCTGACTCTCTATTTGAATCTCAACAAGCTCGCGAAGTATTGCATCGCGCCGCTCTGCTTCAGGACGAGCGGATTGCAATCTATCAAGAATTTCCCGCTGCCGCTCTGATACTACTTCATATGCAGAATAATAAATCACATCATCTCCAGCGCTTTCCACTTGATCAATTTCTTCAAGAAATTGCTGATCAACCAATTCGATAAAACGTGGCTCAAGCGCTTCAACTGCAAGGGTATATATCCGATGCAGCTTTGTTACCGTCGGGTCGGAGAGTACTGTTTGCTGAGGAAGTCGTTCAATGTCTTGTAAAATCTCTACAGCTTGATCGTGTGCCACACCGAGTAACTGACGTGCATATGCGCCAGCGCCTGGTTCTTTTTCTACAAAATCAAAATACTCTTGCACGCTCATATAGAAATCATCCACGGCCTGAGTAAGGCTCTCAATCTGCTGTTGCACCTCTGTCTCATTCACCAAGGCATGCACCTCGTGATCAAGTGATGATTCACGTTGAGGTACTCCAAAACGATTTGCTTCAATACTCATAGATTCTGACAATATACCTTCAATGCGGCCTGGATAGACACAAGGCCAACAGTTTCAAGATCTACGTTTTTTGGATTTTGCCATGAAAAATCAAGTAACTCATCCGTTTCAAGATCGATTTCAACATCACCCACATCGGCAATCAATACCACATCGATCGTTTGGTAGCTGATATCTTTATATGTATACACATTTGGAAATGACCCAAGGTATTCAAAATGTGAAAGCGTAATACCGAGCTCTTCTTGAATTTCTCGCCGCGCCGCATCTTCAAAATTCTCACCAAAATCCGCAAATCCACCTGGCAAATCCCATGTTCCTTTCGCTGGATCTTTTGCTCGCTTCACTAATAAAATATCACCATTTGCACGCTGTACAATCACAGCAGTTGCGCACACTGGATTCCAATACAGGTCAAATCCACAATCAAGACACTCCATATTTTTTTCGTTTGGAATGTTCAGCTGCGCGCTACCACATCGCGGACAATGCTGCATTAACTCTTGCATCTGCGTTGGTTTCTCTTGTTTTGTTGATTTCATACCACCAGTGTATAAAATCACTTGTCATTAGGCAAGGATTTTCAAATATGATATAGTCCGCTTGGACACGTCTCTCTGTGATCGCGAGCACGTGTTTTTATTTTTTATGCACCACTGTTCTGAAGACGATCATATTTTTTTCCACGCCCTCGCAAAACAATACGCACTCTACCTCCCTCTTCTCGCGAGACTATATAAAAAAACACCGGACCCAAAAACTCTCTGGGAACTTTCTGGAAAAGATCTTGTACGATATACGCATCGATTGAGCCAGAAAACAATTTCAGCGCTACAAAAACGCAAAGAAGCAATTGACCTTGCATCTGCCCGCACTGAAGTACATGATCTGCGAGCACGCGGAATTGAATTGCTCTGTATACGCGATCAAGGGTATTCAGATGCGTTGCGACTGATTCATGAACCACCCATACTCCTCTATGCACGGGGCAATACCCAACTCCTTCAACCGCGCGGCAGCCTCAATGTTTCCATTATTGGTTCGCGAAAAATCTCAGACTACGGCAGATATGTCACTGATGACATTGGCCGTACGCTGAAATTTTTTAATTGCACGATCGTTTCTGGACTTGCGCTCGGCGTTGATGCGCGTGCGCACGAAGCCGCGCTTGAAAATCACTTACCAACCATTGCTGTTCTCGGATCGCCGATTACAGATTCAGAAATCACACCTCCGCGCCATAAAGGACTCGCCAAGCAAATTCTCGACGCCGGCGGACTCCTGTTATCAGAATACCCACCAAGCACTCCGTGTCGTCCAGAGTTTTTTCCAGAACGCAATCGTATCATTGCCGGACTCTCTACGCTCACCATTGTTGTTGAAGCTGCGGAAAAATCTGGATCACTCATCACCGCGCGCCTCGCCACAGAAGAATATCGCGATGTCTTTGCTGTTCCAGGACAAATATACGCACCACAATCTGCTGGCACCAATCAACTCATTGAGCTTGGAACCAGACCGCTGTCATCAATGAATCAACTACGTGACTACGTGGCCGAACAATTACAAATCAACGCAAAGTCAGGCACGCAGTCACAATCACACACAGAACCCTCAGTCGCTCCAATACTCCATCCAATTCTTGCGGCTTTTGACAATCCCCTGCAAGCCCTCACAATTGAAGAACTACAAGAAGCATCGGGCTTTGGAACAGACGAATTGTACGTAGAACTCGCTGAACTAGAACTCAGCGGGATGATTGTACTGCAACCAAACGGAACCTATAAAAAAGGCTGAATTTGCTATTTGAAGACAGCTACATTATTATATGCACAATTTTCCATTTCATTGACCCTCTATTCCCATGTTTGACGACTACCGCGCCGCAAAGCACCGTCTTGAAACTGCAACGATTGCAAAACAAGATTACATGAAGACAACGCAGCCGAGCGATCAGGCATTTTTTTTACAACGCGCGCAGCACCTCTTTGATCGGTTAGGCAATCCAGAGCGTGGTATCAAGACACTGCATATTGCCGGCACATCAGGAAAAGGCTCTACTTCAACAATGCTCTACAACGTATTGCGCGAAAGTGGAAAAACGGTTGGACTCTATACATCGCCCTATGTTCAAACGCCAATTGAAAATATTTCTGTAAATGGCACGCTCATGGACCCAGCAGCGTTTGTTCGCCTTGTTGATTCAACGCTCCGTATTGTTGAACAGATTGCTGCAGAGGATCCCGCAATGAAACCATCATATGCAGAAGTATTTTTCAGTATCGCCGTCCAATACATGCGTGAATGTGACGTGGAGTATTTTGTACTTGAAACTGGTTGCGGCGGACGATTTGATTACAGTAACATTGCAATGAACGTTGTCGCTTCTGTCATTACTCCCATCGGGATTGATCACACTGATATTCTTGGTGACACGATTGAACAAATCGCATGGCACAAAGCTGGGATTATTAAAAAACAAATTCCTGTATTCACTAATAATACAAATCCAATTATTCAAAATGTGATTGCAGCTGAAGCAACCGCGCAAGATGCTCCGCTGCACATCGTTACAAGCGCCTCAGCGCAGCGGTACACAACGGGAATGGCCGGAGCGCATCAACAACAAAATGCAGAGCTTGTTGCTGCAGTGTGTCATTTTTTACAAATTGCCGATGAAGCAATTGCACGTGGCATTGCCACAACACAGCTGCCAGCGCGGATGGAAATCCTACAACAATCTCCCCTCGTGATTCTTGATGGTGCTCACTCTGAACCGAAACTGCGTGCAATGCAGTCTTCGCTCCATGAACTCACGGACTCCACGCCAATTATTATTTTGTCACTCAAAGAAACCAAAGACCTCTCAGCAACTCTCGCAATTATTCTAGAAGTCAGCACAACGATTATTTGTACATCATGGGAACTCCCTGGCTTTTCATCCTATCCACCAGAAACTGTTGCTGCGGAACTACGAAAACAATCCCCAACAGCCGATCTATACACTGAGCCAGATGCAATGCAGGCAATTCAAACTGGCCTTGCACTTGCAACACAAACAAACCGTCCATTACTCATCACCGGCTCTCTCTATCTTGCTGGATCTATCCGCGAATATTGGATAAAAACTGATGACATTCTCAGGCAGCGCACCTTATTCCCAACCCAAGCGACACCTTCTGCAATTTGACAAGGGATTCAATTCGTGACTATAACTACATCCATTATGGAAAAAACCCCCACAAAAAAGCCCGCAGCGAAAAAAACTGCGGCCAAAACCAAGAAAGCAAAACCCGCTGGCGTAAAACTCGTCATCGTTGAGTCTCCTACAAAAGCAAAAACAATTTCTCGATTTCTTGGGCGTGGGTATAAAGTAGAAAGTTCATTTGGTCATGTGCGTGATCTTCCAAAAAGTCGACTCGGCATTGATACGGAAAATCACTACGAACCAAAATACATTGTTCCGACAAAAGCCAAAAAACGGGTTTCAGAATTAAAAAAACTCGCAAAATCAGCGCAAGCGATTTATCTCGCATCCGATGAAGACCGAGAAGGAGAAGCAATTGCGTGGCATTTGCTTGAAATTTTAGCGCCAAAAAAAGACATCCCTGTCTATCGCATTGCGTTTCACGAAATTACCAAAACAGCTATTCTTGAAGCCCTTGAACATCCGCGTGACATTAATATGGACACTGTCGACGCGCAACAAGCACGTCGAATCCTTGACCGACTCGTTGGATATGAACTCTCTCCGTTTCTCTGGCGCAAAATCTATCGCGGGCTCTCTGCCGGTCGTGTACAATCTGTTGTCGTCCGCATGATCGTTGAACGTGAACGCGAAATTCAAGCGTTTAATGCTGAAGAATATTGGACGATTGATGCATTGTTTGAAAAATCTGACATTGAATTCGAAGGTGCGCTGCAAGCCATTGATGGAAAGAAAGTTGATAAGCTACAAATCAACAACCAAGAATCTGCAGATGCGATTATAAAAGAGTTGCTCAATGGCACCTACAGTGTTGCGCACATTGAGCAAAAAGATCGCAAACGTACGCCAAGTGCGCCATTTAAAACTTCGACACTTCAACAAGAAGCGAATAACCGACTCGGCTATTCTGCAAAACAAACCATGATGCTCGCGCAACAACTCTATGAAGGTGTCAGTATTAGTGGTGCGTCAACCGGTTTAATTACCTACATGCGTACTGATTCGCTCAACCTTGCCGAAAAGTTTTTAGACGAAGCAGCGGAATTTATTACACAAACCTATGGTAAAGAATACGCAGAGCGGACAACCTACACAACAAAATCAAAAGGTGCACAAGAAGCCCATGAAGCGATTCGTCCAACAGACGCAACCCTCACACCAGAACTTGCCGCTCCATACTTAAGTGCACAACAACTGAAAATTTATACATTGATTTGGTCACGCGCTGTCGGCTCACAAATGACACCTGCGCAAATGAAAGCCACAACAGTTGATATTGCAACTGGCAAATATAGCTTCCGTTCTACTGGATCAGAATTACTTTTTGATGGCTGGCTTAAGCTCTATCCAGATAAATCAAACGAGAAAATTCTTCCGCACCTTACACAAGGAGATAGCGTAAATGCGCAGCAAGTAACACCGGTGCAACATTTTACTGAGCCACCAGCTCGCTACACTGAAGCGGCAATCGTCAAAGCCCTTGAAGAAAAAGGCATTGGACGTCCATCAACCTATGCTCCAACACTGGCAACAGTTCAAGCTCGTGGTTATGTTCGTAAAGAAGAACGAAAACTCATCCCTGAAGAAATTGGTTTCTTGGTCAACGATTTATTGGTTGAGCATTTTCCAACCATTGTTGATTACGATTTTACCGCAACCATGGAACAAGGCCTTGATGACATTGCTGAAGGAACAAAGGAATGGGAACCATTAATTGACGATTTTTACAAGCCATTTAAACAATTGCTTATGGAAAAAGACGAAGAAATTACAAAAGAAGATATCGTTCAAGAAACTACAGATGAAATCTGTGACAAATGCGGAAAGCCTATGCAAATCAAAATGGGGCGCTTTGGAAAATTTCTTGCATGCACTGCGTATCCTGAGTGTAAAACAACAAAGCCACTTGGCGAAGACGGAAAAGCAGCGGAAGAAGAAAAAATTGATGTTCCATGTGAGCTCTGCGGAAAACCCATGGTAAAGAAACGTGGTCGCTTTGGTGAATTCCTCGGCTGCTCTGGATATCCTGAATGTAAAAACATCGTTGGAATTGAAAAGAAAACTGGAGTCACCTGCCCTCTCTGTAATAAAGGAGACATTGTTGAAAAACGAAGTAAGCGTGGCAAAACATTTTATGCCTGCAACCAATATCCTGAATGTAAAAATGCCTATTGGAGCAAGCCGACTGGTGAAGTGTGTCCTACATGTGGAAGCCTCTTGGTATTTGGTGCGAAAAATACGATCCGCTGCTCAAGCAAAGAGTGTACTTTTAGCAAAGATAACGACACTCAAGATTAACGGCCAATATTTGAGCATTCTTGCAAACTTTGCAGCACCGGAGTAGACTCAAATTCATGCCATACTCAGACGAATCATCCATTATTCGATCTCATCGAGATGCCAGCATTGATGACATTATTCATGTTATTGAAAAAAAAGGACGAGGTGCTGAATCTGCAGAAATTCGCCGCGCCTATACATTTGCTGTGAAGGCACATGGTGACCAAAAACGAAAATCTGGTGACCCTTATATTGTCCATCCACTTGCTACTGCCCTCTTTCTCACTGAACTCAATATGGACCACGCGACAATTGTCGCTGGACTACTCCATGATGTCCCTGAAGATACTACAGTCACAATTGAAGATGTAAAAAAAGCCTTTGGTGATGAAGTGGCCTTTTTAGTGCAAGGTGTAACAAAGCTTGGTCAACTCAAATATCGTGGCGAAGATCGCTATGTCGAAAACCTACGTCGAATGTTTTTGGCCATGGCCCAAGACGCTCGCGTGATTATGATTCGCCTTGCAGATAGAATTCATAACTTACGAACTCTTAGTGCGCTGCCACCAGAAAAACAACGACGCATTGCGTTGGAGAGTCTCGAAATTCACGCCGCTATTGCAAACCGACTCGGTATGGGTGAACTCAAAGGAATTATTGAAGATTTAGCATTTCCATATGTCTATCCAGAAGAATATGAATGGATTACAAAACAAATGGATTTGCAATGGAAACAAAAAGAAGAATTTATTGCTGAATTTGTTGATTATTTAAAACAAGAATTTGATGACCGCAATGTTGAATTTGTCGCAATCCATGGTCGACGAAAACATCTCTACTCCCTCTACAAAAAATTGATTAAAAACAACCGAGATGTCAGCAAGATTTACGACATGGTCGCAGTGCGTGTCATTGTTCCATCAATCGCAAAATGCTATGAAACTCTTGGTGTTATTCATGAAATTTGCAAACCTCTGAAAGGTCGGATTAAAGACTATATTAGCCAACCAAAGCCAAATGGCTATCAATCACTACATACCACTGTATTTTCTCCTGCTCGATTTGCGACCAATGAAATGTACGCTGAAATTGCTGAAATTCAAATTCGGACCCCAGAAATGCATCAAGAAGCGGAATTCGGCATTGCTGCTCACTGGCAATATAAAGAAAAAAAGGACGGGGCAACAAAAACAGACCCACGCATGAATTGGATGAAAGAAGTTGTAGACTTACAAGAAAACGTTACCGATACTCACCAATTACTCGAAACATTAAAAATTGACCTCTTTCAAAATACCATTTTTGTTTTCACTCCGATTGGAGATGTTATTGAACTACCTGAAGACGCAACCGCCGTTGACTTTGCGTATAAAATCCATTCTGACCTTGGAGATAAATGCGCAGGGGTAAAAATCAATGACCAGCAAGCAAGTCTCAGTGACCCACTACGTAGTGGTGATGTTGTTGAAATTCTGATCAACCCAGCGCGTACTGGCCCATCTGCTGGCTGGCTCTCCTTTGTTAAAACAACTGGCGCACGACAGCACATTCGTCAATACATGAACAAAAAGAATAAGCACTTTTTCGAACGCCTTGGATTACGTCGTAAAAAAGCTGAATAGCCGCCTTACGACAACTGTTTTACAATGCGTTTTAAATCATCACTCGCATACGCATCGATCACAATTTGATATCGACCCTTTCCGCGTGTTCGAATGCCAACTTTTGTTCCGAGCTTTTTCTGCAACAGTTCTTCAACTTCAACCAGCTCTCGAGATTTTGCATTTGCTGCTTTTTGTTTTGGACCTTGTCCTTTTTGGATCGCAACAATTTCTTCCAGCTCACGAACGCTCATAGCAGCGCCAGAAGTCATCTGTTTAAATAATTGCAGCTGCTCTGTAGCAGATGGCACGCCTAATAAAATTTTTGCATGTCCTTCAGTAATGCGACGCTCCCCTAATGCCTGCTGAATTTCTGCTGGAAGCTCTAAATACCGCACAGCATTCGCAAATGTTGAGCGCGCAATACCAAGACGGCGCGCGGCCTCTTCTTGCGTTAAGCCAAATTCATCTGTGAGTTGCGCATAACTCATCGCTCGTTCGATTGGATGCAGGTCTTCACGTTGAATATTTTCAATCAACGCAAGTTGCAAACGCTCTAATTCTGAAGCAGTACGTAAAATTGCAGGAACAGTCTTTTTTTTCAATAACCCATGCGCTCGAAAACGTCGCTCACCAGCAATAAGTTCATATCGATCACCTTTTTTTGTCACAATCACTGGCTCAAGTAGTCCATGCTGTTCAATAGAGTCAGCGAGCTCATGCAACGCGCGTTCATCAAAATGGGTTCGTGGTTGATACGTATTGGTATCAATGAGCTCAATCGGTACTTGAAGAATCGATGAGTTTGCCACGAGCTCTAAATCTGGGTCACTGGCCCGACGCTCACTCTCTCGGCTCATGTCAGATTGTTTTGGTGGAATCAAAGAGCTTAAGCCTCGTCCAAGACCGCCTTTTGTTTGTGTCATACGCTTTCAGTTGTTGATTGTTCTTCTTCGCTTAATGAATCTAAAATCGCCTCACGCGCTTCAACAGGATCATCGTAATTCAGGTCTGGTTCCGGCACTTCCATATTTCCCTCTTCTGCCACTTGCTGCAGCACTTCACGCGGATTAATATGCGCTTCGCGAATCAAAATTTCTCGAGCGAGCTTCATATATGCCTTCGCTCCATTACCAGTCGGGTCATACAGTGCAATTGGCTTACCATATGACGGCGCTTCGGCAAGGCGAACTGTTCGTGGGATAATCGTCCGAAACACTGTATTTGGAAAATGTTTGTACATATCTTCAAATACTGCGTGTGACAAACGATTTCGACGATCATACATTGTCAGTACTGCACCTAAAATCTGCATTTCTGGATGAAGGTATTCTTTTGTGAGTTCAATCGTACGCAATAATTGACCCAGTCCTTCAAGCGCATAATATTCTGCCTGCACAGGAATTAAAATTTCATTACCTGCGACAATGCCATTAATGGTTAAAACACCAAGTGATGGCGGACAATCAATGATAATAAAATCATATCGGTCTTCAACAATGCCAAGTGCGTGTCGCAAGCGATGCTCTCGTTGATCAACGCTAATCAATTCAACTGATGCACCTGCTAAATCAACATGCGCTGGTAATAAATCTAACCCCTCGATACCAGTATTGATAATTGCCTGGTCAATTCCAGAATTTTCAATCAACACATCGTACACCGATGGGTGCACTGATGTCGGATCAAAGCCTAAGCCAGATGTTGCATTGCCTTGCGAGTCAATATCGACTAATAACACACGTTTTTCAAGAAGCGCTAATGCCGCAGCAACATTTACTGATGTGGTTGTTTTTCCAACCCCTCCTTTTTGGTTTACTACTGAAATAATTCGAGTCATAGTCTGGATAGTATACCAAGAAATTGACATCTTCGCTATTTTTGCGTATATTCCTTAAGCTATATCCTTTGCCGGAGTGGCGGAACTGGCAGACGCACACGACTCAAGATCGTGCGGGGAAACCCATGAGAGTTCGACCCTCTCCTCCGGTACACGTTGCAATACAGATACATTTCTGCTATTGTCTTCATAACATCTGTTCTACACAGCACATCAGCCCTGAATGATTCAGTATTGATGCGCGGGGTAGAGCAGTCTGGCAGCTCGCCTGGCTCATAACCAGGAGGTCGCTGGTTCAAATCCAGCCCCCGCAACAAGAAACGTCTCTTATGACACTCACTACCCATGCAGCCGCAGGAATCGTTGTTGCGTATTGGACCGGAGATCCAATGCTTGGTTTTTTTGCTGCTATACTCTCCCATTTTATTCTCGACATGATTCCTCATGGCGATGAATTTATCTATTGGCGGCTTGCAGAAAATCTCTATGATCCATTTGGACGACGAATTGCCATTGCTGATGGGTCTACAACCATTGCGCTTATTTTAATCACACTCTTATTTAAAGACCACCCACAGAATGATCTGATCATTTGGGGAGCGTTAGGCGGCGTGTTGCCAGACCTCTTAATGACACTGTATACCCACATTGAATTTGGTGTATTTCCAACAGCTATTCCTGGATTACGAAAAAACATTGCTGAAAGTCTATTTCAGATTATCACTCCATTTCAAAAATTTCATGGCTGGTGCCACGACCTCATCCGCACACCAATTCGACTCACGCAAGGCTATATTATTCAAGTCCTGTTTCTTGGTTGGTACGTGTTTTTCTTTTTAACGAAATAGTTAATACAACTCTCCGCTCACAATACGCTGAAAGGTCTCTTGGTCTTTTTCTTGAACATGTTGAATTTCACCAAGTAAGATATCTGGATTTTCGAGAAGTACTTTTGCTTTATCCTTATCAACATTTTTCAATAAAAATGTATCGTTAACACGAACATTCGGACCAGTTTCACACTCTCCTTGGCAATCACCTGCGATAATCTGCAAACCTGGATACGTTGTTTGAAACTCTGCCGCGTACTGCTCATGCAAACGCAATAAAATTGTCTTACTTCCCTTTTCTTGGCACATCGGCGCCTGACAGACTGCGATTGTTGTAAGTTCTATCATATGGTCAGATTGTGCCTTGGTTAGACGGTTTCGTCAACTCACACAAAAAAACACACCTTCTCAATGAGAAAAGGTGTGTCGTGCATAAGTATGTTGCAACATATCACTGCTTATTTAGAGCGACGATATCAACCATAATTGTTGGCATTTCTTCTGGAGCTTCATACGGCAAGCTTGTGATATATGAATATTGCGTACTACCAATTTTTGTTAAAAACAGGTTATTATCAATCCGTACAATAAACCATTCGGGATTATCTTTAATACCAACTTGATACACATACACTGAATTAAATCCAAAGAATTTTCGCCACCGCATGATTGTACTACCCACTTGTGTTTTTGAATCACGAACCACAATGCTCTGGAATGGGATCAAAACACCACCAAATTTTTCATACGTATATGGCAGTGAAATAGGATGCGGTGAAGCACTGGTCATATCCAGCATTCGAGCATTTTCTTGAACCACTGGAATCATTAATGGACCATAGTCTGCAGTGAGTCCATATGACTCATACACACCACTGTCTGTTGAGTAGCGAAAGCGTGCGAGTTGCGTTACTACGCCTTCTTGTTCTTTTTGCACAATCACAAAGGCTGTATGTGGGTTACTTTTCTCCCACTCAATGGAAAGGTATACTCCTCTATCATTTTTTAATTGCTCATCAATTGGCAAATCAGCTTTTCGAATAACCTGACTACTATTGTCTAATCGATTCCACAAAACATACACTGACTCAGTCGACTCTACTGACTGCGTCGCATCTGACCGCCAGCCCGCAAGAAGGATTTGCTGTTGATCTGGCGAAAGAGAAACACTTCCTACGCAAGTTATACTCTCGCTTGCATTTTCTGTAAATCCTCCTTGGCAAACAGAAGGTAACTGAATTTCTTGAAGTTGGCCATCTTTTGATGTCAGCCACTGCTGATACCCATAGCCATCTTTTGTTCCAGACGCGATGATAAATTCTTCACCCTCCCACAAACGAATAGCACTATACCACTCACTCGTAGCGCTCGATGATTTTTTCATCACTGCCCCGTTAAGCGAAACTACTTGAGAAGCACCGCCATCTTTATCACCATGGTTTTGAATCAAGACAAACGCATCTTTTGGTGGATTTTCTAATTGGTCAAACGGCACAGCTCCATGAATTGGGTCCAGTGCAGTATTCACCATACCGCGGAGTATAATAAATAGAACAATGATGCTTATACCGCCGAATATACTTGAATAAAAACGAAAACGATTAGAATAATTCATACAGGATAATAATTATCGATTACTTTTTCGCTGAAATTTTTTCACTACGTTATATGGCACAATGATTCCACAAAAGAGAGGTGGATACAGGAACAAAAAGAAAAGAGAATAATACAATGAATCAAGGCGGAATGTCGCACTATGCGCATATACCTCAACAGAACGATTCGCAACAAAGACAACAAAAAATAGAATCACGGGAGTCATCGAGGCAATGACTGCATCAAAACTTTTCCAAAAAAACTGTAATCGTAAACGCGTATACATGCCAAGCACAAATCCATACAGCAACCACAATAGGAAAAATCCGATTTCCACAATGTTATACCGCAATGCTGTATTTGAAAGAATGCGACTCTCGAGACCTAAAAAGAATACAACGAAGACAACAATTCCAGACAACTGTAATAAAAAGAGTATGGTACCAGCCTGCAATGCGTCATCATAAAACAATGGTCCAATCCACGGAACACGAGCAAGTATTCGATTTGCGATCGTAAACTCTTTCCCGCGCTGCTCTGGCGCACCAATTGCCTCAATCACAAGAGCCTCAATTTCAGAAGCATCCTTTCCGTCAAAATGAAGCTCACGGGCGTAGTCTTCTGCGAAAGCTGTAAGCTCACGTTGAATGTCATGACGCTTTACACGGGAAACTTTTGATTTTTTTGCCACTGCAGCAATATGCGCTCTCATGCCTGCAGTTAATGAATATGGATTCATATACAACACGCTATCAACTTACGACTGAATCAAACGCAAGCCTTTCAACAAAGAATCAACAGCATCGCTATACAACTTCCATTCTTTCACTGCAACACGTAGTTTTTTCTTTCCTTTCGCTGTGATGCTGTAGTATTTTCGATCGCGTCCATTTTCTGCTTGCGCCCAATAACTCTTCACATATTTTTCTTGTTCTAATAAATGCAATGCGGGATAAATACTTCCCTCTCCATATTCTAATAACTCACGTGTTCGATCACGAATTTCGCGAATCATTTGATATCCATGCATATCTTCTTTTAGAAGAATTGCGAGAATAATATTTTTTGTACTGCCTTTTAATAATTCTGGTTCAAATTTCATAGTATTTATATACCTTATCTTATGAGGTATATACCTTGTAACATAAGGTATCAGCAGCGTCAACAAAAGTTTTCCACAGTTTGCATGCGTTTTGTTCTATTCGTGATTGCACATGCACGGTATACTATATGTATCATTTTTAAGAAAGGGGGTGTTTCAAATGGCAACAAAGAAAAAAGCAACAAAAAAACCTGCGAAGAAAAAAGTTGTTCGCAAACCTGCAAAAAAAGCTGTTAAAAAAGTAGTGAAAAAGAAAGTAGCGAAAAAACCAGCAAAGAAAAAGGTGGCGAAAAAGAAAGTCGCTAAAAAAGTAGTGAAGAAAGCAGTAAAGAAAGTCGCTAAACGAAAACCAGCGAAACGTAAGAAATAGTCTTACATAAAAAATCGGACTCCTCTGTCCGATTTTTTATTTGGCACAACTCTCTATCGACACTTTCACTTTTTTAAAAGTAGATACAACAAACAAAAAACCGGGGCATGCCCGGTTTTTGCTTCTGAATTGTGAGATGAATTACAGAATTGCGTCTTTCGCTTGTTTTGCAACACGGAATTTCAACACTGTCTTTGCAGGAATGTTGATAGTTTCGCCTGTTGCAGGATTGCGGCCTTGGCGCGCTGCACGTTGTTGTAACACCATTTTACCAACGCCTGGTAATGTGCACATTCCGGCTTGTTTTGTTTCGTCGTAGATAGTTTCAACAAGCAATTCCCACATTGCTGTAACTTCTTTTTTACTCATTCCTGACTTCTCAGAGAGGTGAGCGACGAACTGACTCTTTGTCATTGGTTTTCGCATATGACTTCGTTTAAGTGAATTAGCTGAAGGTATTATAGCAAATGTGCCAAAAACCTCAAGAAAAAGGCCAAAAAGATATCAACAGTCAATTTGACAATTTTTGAGACTTGGTTATTGCAATGTTCCGATCTCAAATGTCGCAAGTTGAGATCGAGCTGTGCCGCTGTGTTGCCCACGTCCACCTTGTGTTGCAAATAGCTGCGTACCCTCTTTTCCGCATATTTGTGTAATCACCTGACCACCTGGATGCTTCGCGATGTACTTCGTCACGTCATACACTTTTCCAGAAATACTTGTCCAACAATCTGATTTTGTGTTGTGTTTTGCAATATCACTGGCTGAAATGCCACTTGCAGCCGCCGCTGGCTCTTCAAGACCTGCTTGAGCGTCATTTGTTGTAGTCGTCACACCAGCTGTTTTATTTGTGTTGGTATTTGTTGGAGTAGTTGTATTTACTGCTGTATTCGTAGAATTTGTTGTCACAGAAGCAGCTGCTTGAGCATTCGCTATTGCTGACTCTGTTGTATTTGTTGTTGTATCTGCGGTTTTACCACAAGATGCGCCCATGAGCAGCAAAGCGCTGAACAAGGCAATAGAAAGTGTATATTTCATAAATGTGTTATAAATAGTAGGAACTGCGAAATTATCATAACACACTCATCTTATGCTCACAAAAGCCCAAGAATCACTGATTAAAAAACTCCACACAAAAAAAGGTCGTCGAGAAAACAACCTCCTATTAGTCGAAGGTGAAATCCCAGTCGCAGAAGCAAAGAGCTATATTGAATGGACATTTACGGGAAACGATAGCTTTAAATTTGAAACACTTGTCACAACCGAACACCCTCAACCCATTGCGGCAGTGGCACGCATTCCGGAATGGACGCTCGATGACATCCAAAATCAATCTGTGGTCGTTGTATTAGACGGTGTGCAAGATCCAGGGAACGTCGGTACATTATTACGCCTTGCCCTTGCATTTGATGGTGCAATTATTGCGATTGAGTCAGCTGATATTACGAGCTCAAAGGTTGTGCGTGCAAGTAGTGGCGCACTCTTTCACGTTCCATGGATGAGTATGACTCGCGGAAAGGCAGTTGAATTCATTACGGCCTTAGAGCGACCAGTGTACCGCATTGAAAAGCGACCTGAAAGCATTGCCTTGCAACAAGCAACAGTCGCAACACGACCAGTGATTATTCTCGGCTCTGAAGGACACGGCATCACAATGGACATTAGCGGCACTTCCCTCGTTATTGAACATAACGAAACCCTTGAATCACTGAATGTCACCCACGCTGCTGCGATTGCACTCTATTCAATATTCACACGATAACAAACTCGCGCGGTCTATTGTAATTTTCCTACCTCATATTTTCCAAGCAGGTTCCAGGCTGCATTTGAATGAATTGAAGTGAATATACTTGTTACTTCGCCGCCGCAACGACTTGTAATCTCCCCTGCTCCTCCTGGATGCGCGCCAATATATGACGTCACGTCATAGACAACTCCCTTCACGATTAAATAACAGTCGGTTTTTTTTGCGTGCTGTGAGACTTGCTTTGCAGTAAAGGTTGGTTGCGCTGCTTGATTTGCATTTGCAGATGAGGTTGGTGCATAGGTTGCATTCGGAAACAGCAAGCTCAAGAGACCAACTGTTCCAACAGTCAGCGTGAAAATGATCATAGCAGCGAGTGTGAGGTATTTCATATATTACAACGAAAATTCTTCTGAATGCAGCGCAGCTTTTGAAACACCGATCGCTCGAAATTGTTTCTTTAAACTGTGAATCATGGCAGGTGGTGCGCACATAAACACATCTGTCTCTGTAAGTCCTCCAGAGCGCTCTGCAATCGTTTCTGCAGTAATGCGGCCTTCTGTATCAGATGCAAAAACAATGACACGAAATCGGCCGGGAAATAATTGTTCGAGTGCACGCAGCTCATCAAGATACACTGTTTCAGTACTATTTCGCACACAATAATAGAAATCAATAGACTCCCCTTCAGATAGGCCTGACTGTGCCATTAAACGCACCCGACCCATGAATGGCGTGATCCCAATTCCTCCGGCAACCCAGACTTGTTTTTGCACCGCCCCATTGGGCACGAAAAAATAGCCGAATGGCCCTTCAAGAAAAGCTTCGGACCCTGCCGACAACTGATTCAGCCTTGCCGTATAATCACCACTATTTTTTACAGCAATTTCTAAAAATTCTGCGCCCGGCTCTGACACAATACTAAATGGATGTGCTTCAGCAGATACATCATGGTCAATAAATCGAATAAACAAAAATTGCCCAGCCCGATGATTCATGGGCTGTGCGACGGGCTTTAAAAGAACGCGTGTAATCATGTTATTTAATGGTGTTACACTCAACACCGTATATCGATATTGGCGCACGAAAAACTGCGCGAGCAGACTGCGGTACACATACGCCGACAAACCTAAGACAACGATCGTTAAGATATAGATTTTTAATGGCGCATATTGACTCAAAGAACTTGGAATTAATAACACATGCAATCCTCCAAAGAAAAATGCCACACCAAATAATTTATGCAGCCATTTCCATAAGTGATAATGCGGACGAATATAGAGCGTCAATGCAATTAATGCAATCATTGAATACAGACCGATGATGCCAAATGTCAGTGGTACATTATCGCTCGGCAACAAAAACTTGATTGCGAGCACAAATGACCCGCCGCTATATTGAAAAACCAAGAGCAATGGGTGAAACAATAATGCAATAAATGCCCATTGACCGTAACGACTATGTTGAATATACAAACGATTCAGACCTCCAAAGAGTCCTTCAAGCCATATAAACCGCGCGCTGATAATCAAATTCAACGCGAATAATACAATACCAATGAAGCCAAGGACCTGCCCGATTGCTGTCAGGGTTGATTCTGTTGTTGTAAATACGTTGTTATCCGCAACTCCTCGATACCATAAAAATAGCAAACCCTAGCAATAAAAAAACAATACTATCAGCAGCATAACGACTATATTGATATCTTATTTGTTGGCGCATGATTGAAATCATACCGAAAAATAAGGATATCTACAAACCTACGGTCCTCATCACAAAAATCTATGCTTTTTGTGCAATCACTTCCCAATACTGTCTTTTATAGATCTTGCCATTAAATCGTGGGTGCCCTGTCACTTTTTGGATATGCACAACAGTCCAGTTGCCTGTAGCACCAAACAACTCCATTAGTTCTGTGCGTGAGAATGGATGCTCGTCATGCTTCATGTCTGGCATGCGGTATGAGCCTGGATCTTGCGGTGATGGGTGATCTACGAGCAACTGCTTTGCATTCGTATCCCCTTCTACTGCCAGCGTCCGAATAACCACAAAACCACGTGGCCGAAGAATACGATGAATTTCTTGCAGCGCATGCGTACGCCCTGCTGCATCAAATAAATGAAACGCCATATTCATGATCACACCATCAAAATATGCCTCACGCTCGTCAATCGTGGCCCGCGCATTCCACTCAAATTGCTTGAGGTCAATTCTCAAACCGTGCTCATGGGCCATTTTGCGAGCCTGCTCAATCGCGATGCCAGAGATATCAAAACCAGAAACTGTTGCACCGCGCTGTGCAAGATCAATCGCTAGTCGCCCTGTTCCACACGCAAAATCAAGAATCCGTTTATCTTCAACTCGAAAATCATATTGCTTTTTGAGTAAGCGCAATAATTTTAAAACAGATGGCTGCGCTGTTGTGCTTCCTGTCATTAATACAGGCTTTTCATATTCTTGATCCCAAGAAGTTTTTTTCATACAGATGATAATTGATTTGGGACATCAAAGATTGACGGCTCAACAGACTCATTATTTAAATACCGCGCAATTCGGTGCCCGCCAAAAATAGACGGTAAAATTCCAACACCATTACATCCAAGGTTATACAGCAGGCGTGATTCAGTTGGCTCCGGTCCAACCCGACGCATATTATTGCGCGTATACCCCATCAGGCCATGCCATTGATATGTATACTTTGGATCTGTCGGCGCATCACGCACAGTTTTCTGTAAAAACTCTGTCATCTCGACTAACGAAAGATCTCGATATGCCATGTCTGGTGAATATTCTCGATGATCTTCCAGGTACTCCTCTGGTCCACCGATACAAATCAAATTATGTTTTTTATCAGCCTCGAGTTCAAACGGCCGGCGTGTTAAATAAATATACGCCGGTGGCTCAGAGTCACGCGACTCTGCCGATTCAACAAGCTCTAAATAACTCATCGCAGCTGGCGGCTGATCCTGTTCGTCAAGATACGCAGCCATATAGCCAATTGTACCATGAATCATCGAATGAAAATCTGTATTGAGTGTTGGATTGTTCTCACTTTCAATTGCAAAATGCTCGAAACCATTTGTGCAAAGCACTGCGTATTGTGCTGGAATCGTAAAACCATTGGCATGCACAATCACACCATCAGCCATACATTGAACAAGTTGCACCGGAGAGTGTTCAGCAAGGCGTAAACGCTCCGCATAATTCTCAAGCATCCATTGAACCAGCTCTTCACAAAACAGCGCGCTATTCATACACCCTTTCCGACCGCGCAAGGCGGCGATATACTCTGGGTCATTTGTGTTCAGGAGTGACTGAATGTCAGCGAGCGGCAATACCGTATAATGACCGTGGTATTTTTCTGGAATTGTTATGAGATCAACTGTATCTGCAATCAATAGATCTTCTGCTTGAATACCAGCTGAATGTTTTAAATAGGTATCTTCAAGATAGGTCGCGAGCAATTCCGAACTTGAAATTCCTGCATACCCGGTCACCGGCCAGAGTGGCGCTGGAATTGCTGTATCACGCAAAATTTCTTCAAGCAAAATCCACGCGTTATCAATCGACTCTTGGCCACGAGCCGCAAGCTCCAAGCCAAACTCATCTGCAATGTCTGCAAACGTGCGTTCAAAATAACTCGCAATTTGCCCTGCGTTGTGCCCAGTTGCACCATGCGCAACTTTCCCCGCTTCAATGAGAAAGACGCGGTGCGTGGTGTTTTTCAATATATAGTAAGCTGTTGTCACTCCAGCAATCCCTGCGCCAATCACAACAACATCAGCAATAGCATTTTCAGACAGTTCTGCAGCAGGTCGTGTTCGGTTCAGTTGGTGAATCCATGGTGAAATCATGGAAACGAGTATAGCACACTATAAAACCACGAACAGGCTACCTGCGGATAAAATACCCACTACCAAAAATACTACCAAGAGCCGCCGTTCTCAGACTTTCATCTCCTTGGTGGAAGTACGCAATAAATGGCAAATTATTCCTACCCATTGTTAGAGAAAGTATATGCACGTAGAAAAATGATGTTGTGTTAAGATTCACTACTGCAGTTGTTGTATTTCCCGTTGCGCAGCTCAATGTGCTGCATTTGAGTACTTTTATATAACCATTTGTCTCATCCATATACGCAACAATCGGAAACCCATCAGGCCCAATCGTAATAGTGTTACCAGACCCGACATTCCCAGTACTATCAACGGTTGTGATAGTTGCAGATGCATTTGTACATGTTGCATCACCACATTTTGCAATCATTAAATTATCATTCGAATCATCGTAATAACTCACTATTGGCAAGCCATCAATACCAATCGTTAACGAGCTATAGAGTCCAACATTATTTGGAGTATCAAGAATTTCGGTGGTACTTGTTGAACAATCTGCAAGTGTGCACTTTGCAACTTTTAAATCAAATGCACTACTATATTTATGGTATGCAATAACCGGTAGTCCATCCGGTGGCACCACAATCGTTGTTGGACTAAAAGAAACAATACTATCATTATCAATCGTTGTAATAGTATTTCCAGAAGAACACGCTGTATTCCCACATTTTACAGCTTTTAAATCAGCACCAGACACTTCATTATAGGCCAGAACTGGCAAACCATCTGCTCCAATACTTATTGAAGGTAAACGTATACTCACTGCTTCAATAACAGAGGTGGTGTTTCCGGAAGAACAGGCAGTGTTGCCACACTTTACCACCATAACACCATTGGAACTAAATCGGTCATAGACAATCACTGGCAAACCATCTGCTCCAATAATAATAGCCGTATAGAGCCGTCCATCATCAGATACTGTTGTAATAGTCGAACTGCTACAATTCACATTCTCACAATGTGCAACTTTTAAATCACGGTTTGTACTATCAATATAGGAAATAATCGGAAAACCATCCACTCCAATCGTTGTAGAAGGACCTTGCCCTATTGTATCAATAGTCCTATTCACAATTGCTTTTGGGACAGAGCCGAGCACGGGCAATACCGGAGAGGTTCCATTGAGCGTAAGATTTGAAAAATTTCCTGTTGAAGCTGTTGTTGCTCCAATCGTTGTGTTATTGATTGTACCTCCAGAAATTGCTAAATCATTCGGAAGATCGGCAGTTTCAATATCACCATTTTGAATTGCAGTATTTCCAAGCTCCCCCGCACCAACACTATTATCTGCTAAATCATCAGCTGTAACTGTCGCATCAGTGAGCTCAGCTGATTCAACGCTTGTTCCAAGAGTTGCGCTAATTGCTGTACCACTAATAGAAACACCTGTTCCGGCCGTGTATGAAACTCCTCCTGTTCCTAACTGCAATGCTGCAACCGTCGCAGCTAAATTTCCAACATCCACTCCATCAACTGTTTTTCCATCACCTACTGTAATATCCCCTGTCACCTTTAATCCATCTTTAATAATAACAGGCCGCGCACCTTGTGCTGAAATAGAAGAGCCTTTTTTATTCAATAGAATTTTTGTGGCTTTGATTGTCGTCGATACTGATGATGCAGCGAATACCGAACCTGTCGCAAGGTGTGAAACACACGCGAGTGACAAAAGCAGTAAAAACGAACGACGAAGATTTTTTTTATGCAAAAAATTCATACGCGCGCTCTTTACACTGGACGTAATGTCCCGGCCCACACTTGCCACGCAAGCGCTGTTTTCGCAAGAAGACTTAAGATGATATACATTTTTTCGCCGTAGGTATAATCACTCCATTTTCCAACCTTTTTGTATTGCAAAATCATGTTGACTGCAAAGGTATTAAAGAACACGAACATGGAGAAGAAGAGCCAATACACGAATGTCGGCGCTTTGAAATCCCCTTCACCTGCAAATGCGAGGTAACATGCAATCGCGATCCATGGGATAATTCCGGCAATGCAACCAAAGATATATGATGTCCAATCTGTTTTCTTTGTTGATTGATTATGGAGCTCCATCATCCAACCAAACAAAATCATCATGGCATTGAGTGAGAACATGAGCACCAAACTAATGGCGTCATACATTCCAGTCAGCATTGCGATCACCACAATCATGAGTGATGAGCTGAGAGAATATTCAATCCAACGTGCGTAGTTGACTCCTTTTTTGAGATTGCGGACATACCACTGAAAAATTCCTGGCAATGACACCAGCAAATGCGCGAGCGCAGACAGCGCTAAAAATCCAGCGACCAGAGGCCCAACGCGGACCATGCCAAGCTCTTCAATGTTTTGAGCAAGCATCATTGTCTGTGGATTAAACTCAACAAATAGCGTGGTGAGCGGTAATGAAAAATCACTACTCAGCGCGAACATGAGTCCGGCTTGAATCGCATGCAAGAAAAACATTGCGATATTCCAGCGACGTAAATTTGTAAATTTTTTAGACTCTGTTGTTTGTTTTGCCATACCTCCTCTTTTATTCATTTTTTAATTAGAGACTTGTCTATAGTATACAGTACTTTGAAAAAGACTGCGAAGAGCAAACATTGACTTTACTGCGAAAAACCAGTATGATGCGTCGGTTATCTTAATTTTACAACTATGTCTGTCGCAATTCGATTCACTGACGTTACCTATAAATACGGCGAGAAAAAAATGATTCTTGATGAAGCAAGTTTTTCTGTACGCGAAAATAGCAAAGTGACCATTATGGGTCAAAATGGGGCTGGAAAAAGTACTATTTTTAAAATGATTACCGGGGAGCTGCAACCAGAAAAAGGCACAATCCACATTAAAGACGGCGCGAGTGTTGGCATTGCCATGCAGGTGATTCCACGCGATTGCTTAGAACTCTCAATTTCTGATTTTTTTGCTCGGGCATTTGTAGATGAAACAATTTATGACTTGGATCGACGGATTGCTAAAGTGTTTGATGCAGTGAATCTCAGTCTGCCACTCGATTGGCTTGTTGGAAAACTCTCCGGTGGCCAACAAGCGCGCTTGCTTCTTGCCTATGCCCTCGTACAAAATCCAGATATCCTGTTACTTGATGAGCCAACAAATAATTTAGATGAAGATGGCATCAATCACCTCATCGCGTTTTTACTTGGCTACGAAAAAACTGTGATTGTGATTTCTCATGACGCAACTTTCTTAAATACCTTTACAGACGCGGTCATTCACTTAGACGCGCATACACACAAAACGCAACAATACATTGGCGATTACTTTGATGTAGTAGAAGAAATTGCAGCGCAAGTCGAACGAGAACAACGCAAAAATGCGCAATTAAAAAAGACTATTCAAGATCGTAAGGACAAAGTCAACTTTTTTGCAAACAAGGGTGGTAAAATGCGTAAACTCGCGAGTAAACTCCGTGATGAAATTGAAGAAAGCGAAGACGCAATGGTCAGCGTACGACAAGAAGACAAAACTATTCGCCCATTTGTGATTCCTGTGCAAGAAGATTTGAAAAATCCAATTCTGCATTTACGGTCTGTTGGAATTATTGTTGATCATGAGCGTCGCGAAAAAGAAGTCGACATTACTCTGCGTCGTGGTGATATGCTTCATATTATTGGTCCAAACGGTATTGGTAAGACAACTCTACTCGAAGCACTTGCAAATGCGACTGAAAAAGGAATGGAAATTGTTGAAGGAATTCGCGAAGGATATTATCGACAAGATTTTTCTGGACTTGATTTTGACAGTACAGCCTTTGAAGCCTTGAAAGCGATTCAAGTCACTGGAGGTGAGCAAGAGCTCTACCAAGCAGCTGCACACTTCTTGTTAAAAGGTGACGCGCTTCACACACCAATTGGAAAACTATCTGAAGGTCAAAAAGGCTTGTTGTCCTATGCGCGCTTTTTGTTGCAAGAACCGGGCTTATTGATTTTAGACGAGCCGACCAATCATATTAACTTCCGTCATTTACCGATTATTGCTGATGCTTTAAACAATTATGAAGGTGCGATTGTGGTTGTGTGTCATGACCAAGAATTTGTCGATCAACTCCAGATTACTGAAACACTGGATTTGAGCACGTTGTTGTAATCTACACAAATAAAAATAACGCCTACACAGGCGTTATTTTTATATCTTCAAAACACTTACTAACTCTTCCGCTTTCCACTCATCAGAAGCTCCACGGCTTTTTCCATTGAACCAGCCTCAGTAATTGTTCCGCCGTTCACGAAGAAAATGGTATCTGCATCTGCAATCGTATTCAAGCGATGCGCAATAACTACTCGAGTCGTTGACTCTGGAAGTTTGCGTAAAATAGCTTCAAGTAATTGCTCAGTAACCGTATCAATATTTGCAGTGGCTTCATCTAAAATCAGTAATTGTGGTTTACGGAGCAGCGCACGCACAAATGCAATCAACTGCTTTTGGCCCAAACTCATTGAGTCACCACCATTTTCAATTTTTGTATCAAGACCTTCATCAAACTTCGCAATCACATCATGCAAATTCTGTTGCTCAAGCGCTGCGGTTAAATCATCATTTGAAACATCTGCATATTCGGAATTTCCATAGCGAATATTATCTCCCACTGTTCCAGTGAACAAAAATGGTTCTTGCAAAATAAACCCAATCTGTGCCGCGCGTTCATCTGTTGTGTATGATCGCAAATCTTTTCCATTCAAAAGTACTGTTCCGTTTGCGGGATCAAACAATCGAGCCATCAGCGAGGCAGTTGTTGTTTTACCACCACCTGTTGGACCAACCAATGCGTAGGCTTTTCCATGCTCAAGCGCAAAGCTAATGTTGTTCAGCACCAATGCATCATCTGTATATCCAAAGTCGACACCCTGAAATTCCATAATCGCATCTGTAACAGCCGCACTTGATTGCGCCGTATCTGCAGGAATAACTGGTAAATCTGTTTCCAGTTGCAAGATAGCGTGAATTCGATCCCAGCCAGCGAGCGCTACTTGAAATGTAGTCCAGAGCGCTGCCATTTGCCGAAGTGGATCATAGAGTCGATTGATGTAAGACAAAAAACTAATCAATAATCCAAATGTAAATGTGCCAGCGCTAATCAAATGGAAGCCATATAAAATCACAATCAAAATTGCGATATTCGACGCAAATCCATAGACTGGAGTAAATGTATTATTCGCAATTCCAGCGCGGACAGCTGTTGAATAATTTTCTTCGTTCGCCTCTTGAAACGCTTTACGAAAATAATCACGTCGATTAAACGCAACAACAACTTTAAAGTGATCAAGGCTTTCTTGAATTTCAGCACTCATTCCCCCAACACTTTTCATATTCACTGCATTTTTGCGCTTAATCCATGGTCCAAGAAGTTTTGTTAAAATGAATAGCACAAATGCAGGAACAAGTGCGGCAAGTCCCAAGCGCGGATTAATCAACACGATTGCAATTCCAGAACCAATGATCAAGAAAATATTTCCAAGAAACTGCATGATTGATTGTGAGAAAAATTGCCCGAGCTTATCCGTGTCATTATTAATACGAGAAATCAAATCACCCGCTTTATTTGCACCAAAAAATGCAACTGGCAAATCTTGTAGTTTCGCAAAAATTGTATTACGCAAGCGATACAATACACGCTGACTCACACCACCCATAATCCGTGTTTGCGCGTAACTTGCAAGCAATGCAAGAAAATAAATACCAATCAATAGTAGAACAAAACGCAATACACTATTAAAATCTTTTGTGGCAATTGCATTATCAATCACGTGCCCGACAATCAGCGGACCAATCAGCGTCAGTGTAGAATTGATAATAATAGCAATACCAGCAAGAATGAGTTGCGCTGTTTCACTTGTGAGCAATGGACGAAGTTTTACAATAGCCGAACTCATGCTCCCTTCTTCTGTCGGATCTTGATTTGTATTAAGAGCGTACTTATTCATATGCGTGTGTACTTTGCTGTGAATCATAAATCTGAACGTATTCTGGCGACGTTTGCATCAAGTGTTCATGGGTGCCCGTTGCCAATACTTCCCCTTCCATCAACACGACAATTTGATCATAGTGCTCAATCGCTGCGACTTTTTGCGTCACAGAAATGAGTGTTGTGTTTGGATAGTTCTTTTCAATATTGCTGAGAATATTTTTTTCGGTCTGCGTATCAACCCGAGCCGTAAAGTCATCAAGCAACAACACACGCGGATTGAGCGCAAGTGCACGCGCGAGCATGATCCGTTGTTTTTGTCCGCCGGACAATGAAGTTCCACGCTCTGATACAACTGTATCTAATCCATCTGGTAATTCGGCAATAAAATCTTTCAACTCAGCGGCTTCAATCGCTTTTTGCACATCTGCTTCTGTGACATCCTCGCTAAATGCAATGTTCTCACGAATTGATAATTGAAAGATAATACTATCCTGAAACACCACTCCCACTTGCCTGCGCAATGACGCTGTTTCATATTCTACAATTGGATGGCCATCATATTGCACAACCCCCGACTGCGGTTCAATTAAACCAGTGAGTAGATACAATAGCTGCGTTTTTCCACCTGCTGTCGGTCCAATAATCGCAGTCTTGCTACCAGGTGTAACTTCAAAACTTACATCCTTCAATGCATATTTTTCACCGTACTGCACAGATACATCAGTAAAGCTGACATCTCCCTTCAGGTCAGCAGTGATAATTCCCGTTTCTGGTTTTTCTTCTGATTCCAAAACGGCACGAATACGACCATACGACGCTGTTGCCTGGGCAATGATATTACTCATAAATCCAATCACGAAAATTGGAAAGATCAATGTACTGAGGTAGCTGTTAAACGCTGCAAAATCACCGAGCGACATTGTTCCTGCAATCACAAAGTGCCCACCGAGTCCAAGAATAATCACTGTCGCCATACTGGCTACAAATGTAATCACCGGAATCATCGCAGCAAACAAGCGCAAAATCTGCATTCCTAAACTTTTTGCCTTTTCATTCGCGGCAATAAACTTTTCATGCTCCAATGCCTGTGAGTTCAACACGCGAATCAAGGCTGCTCCCAAAATACTTTCGTTAATCACTTTGTTGAGCCAATCAATCACTTCACGGGTTTGGACAAATAGTTTTCGTACCTTTGAAAGCACAAAGAAAAATGTTCCAGCGATAATTGGTAAAATCGTGAGCACTGCAAGACCAAGCTTCCAATTAATTGAGAGCAACAATCCACTCGCACCAATAATTGTCACAACAGATGCAACCATTGACACCAATGCCTGAGCAACAAATGTTTTCATCGCATCAATATCTGACGTTAAATTTGTCAGCAATGTTGCTGGAGTCAATTCTTGAATCTTGGCATAACTCTGTTTCGAAATTTTTGCTGACAGCTCTGTGCGCAAATCTCGTCCGACACGCTCAGAGGCAATCGTTTGCAAAATACTTTGAATATAGGTCAGTGCAAAAATAGTGGTAATCACCCCAATGAATAAGAATGATGAATACTGCGCATCAAATTGACCACGTGCAAAGTCATCAATGGCGTGTGAAATCACTTTTGGCAAAACGAGCGCAAGGACATTAATTGCAAGAGCAACAACAATCAACAATGAAATTTGCCGTTTATATGGCGCAAGAACAACAAACACACTTGGTTGTTTTTCGACTTGCGGTTTTTTTGATGAAGCCTCTTTTTTTGAATCTTTCATCTAGGCCGCTTTTTTCTTGTCTTGTTTTTTCTTTTTGACCTTTTTATTCTTTTTGTCGCGATATTCGCCTTTTGCCATAAAAATACTATTAATAAACTGTCCGAATAATACTATAGATCAATAATCCGGTTGTGAAAAGGGCCGAAAGAGCCATTCCAATCACCAGCTGTCGCTTTATCGGTTTTGCGGAAAAGCCTGTAAATCCACTTAAATCACCAAGCTTTTCAACTTCAGCAATCAACGCCTGTTTGTCTGCAATCGCATCAGATGCTATTCCGTGAAAACTTGCTGTCACAAAATGCTGTGCATATGGGAAGCAAACCACTTTATTTGGAGTCGGTGCAAATAAACCCGGATACCAACTATTCACTTCAACCGCGGCCGATTGAACAGGAATCTCTAACGCCTGCTCAACTTCATCTGGGTTAAACTGCAACGAGAAAAAATCAGCCATTCCGTCAGACGCTGCCTCTCCATAATCCACTGACAAATTTCCTTCAAGCCACAAGCGCTCATCAAGTCGCGTCATTACACCAGCTGTTGTGTCAGCGTGCGCAACCAGCGCTCGAGTCGCGTCATCGCGCTCCATGTGCACCAACACTTCACCGTGCGGGGTTGTTGTCATTGCGGTGTTGAGACTATTCGCGTCAATCAATCCCCGCTTTGGATCATAGCTATTCGTATTTGTATCGTAATCAACAATCACCCAACTCAGCAAACCCGTTTCTTTGTTTTCTGCAATCACATACATCTCAATCCGACTTCCCCAAAATGCGCTGGTATGCGCTGTGAAACATCCAAAGATCACATAATACTCCGGCGTGTCTGTATCAAAAATCTTTGTTTTCACTGGAACATATTTGTCAGAAATCAGCGCCTGCGCCATTGCAAGATCTGCGATTTTGTAACACAGGAAAAAACTATATGGCTCCACAACAAAGCCCATGTGCGGAATCGTTTTCGCTGTATTTGCCATCAACTTTTTTTGGACCGTCTTTGGCAACCTGCGCGTAAAGGCATTCAAAAAACTAATCGCGACAACGTCAGTCGGTTTCACGAGTCGCTCAACACCTTTGATGAATTCATGTTTTGGATTACGCGTCATAGTTGTATGCCTGATTTATGTACTCCGTGTCACAAGCACGCTATCAACCCGATGTCCGTCCATGTCCAACACCTCAAACCGCCAATCATTCACTGAAAAGTGCATGCCCGCTGTTGGAATGGCTTTGTAATGATCAATAATAAAGCCAGCGATAGACGAATATTCATTTTCAGATGTGCCGAAAAAATCATCCGGCAACCCAAAATGCATTTTGAAATCATACATCGATAATGTCGCATCAATAATATATGAACCATCTTCTCGCTCCACAATCGACGCTGGATCATCTGTGTCTTCAGCAGATGGAATCTCGCCTGTGATTGCTTCCAAAATATCTTTTAAGGTGACCAGTCCTCGAATCACACCAAATTCATCTAACACCAATGCGTATGAACGCCCGGTTTTTTTGAATTCATCAAGCACTTCCAAAACCGGCACATGTTCAGTGGTAATAATCGGTTCACGCAAATGATCTTCAACACGGACGGAAGCATTGTGTGTGGCTGCAAACCAGATGTCTTTCACATTCGCAATTCCAAGATTTTCATCGAGCGAGTCGCGACTAACTGGAAAATAGGAATGTGTGCTTTCAGCAATGCGTTTCCAATTCACTTCTGGAGTATCGGCAACGTCATACCAAATAATTTCTGCGCGCGGAGTCATCACACTACTGACTGCCAGTGTATCAAGATGCAACACGCGACGTACCATTTCACGCTCTACCGGCTCAAAGACACCAGAGTCTGTTCCCGCGTTGACCAAATAATTCACCTCTTCTTCAGAGACTTCATTTTTTGCATCTGGATCAACCCGCAAAATCCATAAAGCAATGTCCGATGTGAATGTTAGTAATTTCACAACCGGAAGCGCGATGCGAGACAACAAAAACATCACCGGCGCTGTCATCGCTGCGATCCCTTCAGCGTGAGACAACGCTAAACGTTTTGGAACCAATTCGCCAATAATCAATGAAAAAAATGTGATTGATCCAACGACCAAGACAAATGCAATGGTTTCACTATATGGTGCAATCAGTGCAATTTCTGACAACGGCGCAACAAGATGCGCTGCTAGTGTCGAGCCACCATATGCACCAGCGATAATGCCGATCAGTGTAATCCCCACTTGAATGGTTGATAAAAACTGGTTCGGTTGATCTGCGAGCGCGAGCGCGATTTTGGCACCTTTGTGGCCTTTACGAGCCTTTTCTTCTAATTGAGATGGCTTTGCAGACACGATCGCAATTTATGACATCGCAAAGAAACCATTGGCAAAAATAAGCACAACAACAATGAAAATTTCAAATATCATAGATGGAAAATAGCTAATAGCAACTCATACATCATACGCTAAAAAAGCGGTATTGTGAACGATGCTAGTAAAAATCAATCAACCGTTCATAACGCATGAATCCAAATGCGCTATATAGCACCCTGTTCCACACATCCATATACCCAGCCATCATGCAAAGTCCTAGGACAATCAAAAACAAGCCGCCAATTTTTTGTATTATTGGTAAATAAGCGTAGATATATCGCAATCGTTTGATTGCAACATCTGCAGTTGCAGCCAGAAGTAAAAATGGCAATCCCATACCCATGGCAAATACAGCCAGTAATCCCGCCCCTTGCCATACTGTCGTTGAAGTGGCTGCAAGTAATAAAATAGAACCGAGTATTGGCCCGATACATGGAGTCCAGCCAATTGCAAATGTCGCGCCAAATAAAAATGACGAAAGCGGTTTGCCTGGTTGAAGATTTTTGATATGCACTGTTTTTTCCGCATTCATCCACTGTAAAAAACGCCATTGTGAGCCACCAACTAAAAATACGCCAAACAGAAAAATAAACAGCCCACCAATTCTCCCGAGTAAGAGCCGTTGATCTAATCGAATAGTCGCTCCAAATAATCCAACAATACTTCCAAGAAATACAAACACGACACTAAATCCAATGACATACCAAAAACCATTCCAAAAAATATTCCATTTTTTGTGTTCCGCCGCAGCGCCGCCACCAATAAATGCCAAATAGCCAGGCACAAGTGGCAGTGTGCACGGCGCAAGAAACATGAGGAGGCCCGCAAAAAATGCAGGGATAATTAAGGTGGTGTTCATAGTGTTCGTATCACTGAATATCATACCACAAAAAAACGCCCTTTGAAGGCGCTTTTTCTTTTATGCTGACCGTATGGGTCTAGAACCTCAGGCCAATGGGGACAGTATAGCGTATTTGGATAGTTACCAACAATACTGCTGGGTCAGAAATGAGACATTTGGGACAGTATAAAAAGGAATACTTTCCTGTCTCGTTTTTGGTTTATATTATAACTAGACTAGCCCAGGGTGAATGTGGCGTAATATAGACATAATCCCCTAATATAAATAATATGACTAAAATCACCGACGAGCACATTGATGAGTTCATTGAACTCAGTAGATTACAAGGTAAGGAATATACGAATCGACAGGAGGCATATGAAGATGGAAATAACTTAGTGAACTTCTTTAAACTCCTCATAAAGATTGATCAGGAAGACAAGAATAGAAAAAAGCGACTCTTAACAGAACCACAAGGTTTTGAGGTTGAAGTAAATGGTGTTGATTGTCGTATGTGCGGTCACCTTATTATGCGCAGCATCATGTGGTACGACCAATATGGGATGAAGTGTCTGGGATGCCAAAAAGCAATAGATGGCGGAAATGTGCCAGGATATATTTTGAATGAACCAGATTCGTTTTTGAACTCAGATGATATGTGGATTCACCACAATATTCGTTTCACTTCTTTAAAGAAGATGCTTCGTGAAAAAAAACTAAATGGTTACACCATTGAATGTGGTCATGGGACTGCAATCATTTTGATAAAAAAGGAAAATGAGTATATATACGCATTAGAAGAAAATAGGGTTTAATTTAATTCTTTCCCCAAATATCACAATCGCCTGCATTATAAAAATGGATAGATAACGGGCCTCTGGTTTGGGTATCTACATCACCTACTAGTTGACTTCTTTGTAATACCATGGAATTTGCTAACTGTAATAGTCTCTTATTTTCTTCCTTTTCAAAATCCCCTCTGATGCCGATCCACAAGTGACGCAGTGCTGCATTCTTCACGATAGCTCTAATAATATGATCATCTTGATGAGAAAAAGAAAAGCCAAATGAAAAAAGCTGTCCTTCAATTTTCAAGAACTTTGAATACATATGATGTAAATAGGGATTACCTTTGATCTGTTCAAGCTTGGATTCACTGTCACCCTCGGCTACAACAAGAGGGTAATAATTATTCTCCATTTCATCTTTTATCTGGTGAATCAGGGGGGTGGTATTACCCCAAACTTTTTTGATTGTAACCTTACGTTTAACAAATAAATGCAATGCACCATGTAAAAAGTAAACGTGTTTTTTTGAAAGGCCCCCATCTTCAAAATATTCGCAGTGCGCTAAAGGAGTATCCTCATCTCTAAAAAAATAATCTCCGAACTTGGGATTAATTTCTTGCAGTAAGGTCCAGTAAAGTAGTAAATCGTAGTTAACAGTATATACATCATTAAAATTATCCAAAAATGAAAAGCACGTTTTTTTATTGTGCTCAGGGATCTCATTTGTCTTTTCGGGATGTACTTTCAATATCGCCTCCACCAGAGCATCACGAACCTTTTCATAGTCTGCCACAACAGCACTCTTATCAGCATCATAAAGATCAAAAACAAACTGAGCATCCTTCAGGGAGCGTAGCACTACTTCAAAATTCGATGTTCCAAAATGGAGAAACAGCTGCTGTATACGCTCGTTCTCCTTCTCATCTTTTATAGCAGAAAAAAGAGTAGTATAAGAAAAATTATTATAATATGCTCTTGTAAAACCATTGCCTAACAATAGACGGATTGGCTTCCTACAATTTTTTTCTTCTGTGTATTGACGAGATTTTTTTATTGCATCATCAAATAATATTATTTCTTTACTAATTTCCATACAAATCAATCTTCACCTTCCGCCAACTCCAATGTCTCTACCGACGGCAACACTTTATCACCAATAATTCCTTGTAAATCACCATACATTCCTGTTGTATTGATCATTACTTTTTCAATTTCCTTCCCACGTTTTGCCCACATTCGTTCCATTGAACGTCTTTCTTTAGTTAATTCTTCTTGCAAAGAACCAAAAGCCATGACTATATTTTCCACACGATTTCTAAACTGTGGACCAGATAAATAAGCATATAGCATCTCCATTTTTTCATCTTTACCAACCATAGCATCTTTAAGTTTGCCGATTTCTAGCACCTGCGAACGAAGTACATGAGCTAATGCTAGTGCATACCTGTAATGACATACCCATACACCATCAACCGCTGTGAATGTTGTCACATCATTTGGTAGTACTTGGCTAACTAAAATACATAAATCGGCTTTTACAAGCCCTTGGTCGCTTTTTAACTTTTTAATCCAGTCACTACTCCAATTTTTTGTATTCTTAGACTCCCATAGAATTACACCTAACTTATTACCATACTGCGAATGCACAGTCTGAACCAAGTCAGCACCACGAGTCCCTTGAGGCACATCATCGATTAAATCTACAGGAAATGCCTGCGATAGAGCGGCCTTTAGCTCATCCTCCTGAACCTCTCCTTGTACTTGCATTGAGCCTTGCTCACCTTTTCTCTTGGCTTCGTCAATCTGCTTACGCATCATGTCGATCATCTTATCTTTTTCCTTCAGTTTCAAATCAGTTTCACCAAGAGCCTGTTGCTTAGCCTCCTGAAAAATTTTATCCCGTTCCACGTCTACACGGCGTTGTACATCTAATTCAAGTGACTGTTTTTCTTGCTCTAAAGCATTTCGTTGTTTCCGAAGATCTAGCTCAGCAGATTGCAGTTCTTGGATTTTATTCTTCTGTTCAATACTATGTAAACGCAATTCTTCTATCTCCTCTTTGTTCTCCTCGGCTACTTTTTTCTTTGTGTCTTCCAATATTTTAATACGTTCTATTTCGATTTTTTGGTTCACTACCTTATCAAAATCTAGTTCCCTTTTTTCGATGGCAGTTTTCTCTTCTTGAATTTTTGCCCTCTCAAGAGCAAGTTGCTCATCCTTCTGTTTTAATTTATCTGCATAATGCCCCTCAAGCTCTTTTTTAATTTTTCCAGATAAGGCTTCTGTAACTGGTATAGCATATGAACAATTTGGACAAGGAATAGTTTGGTCACTCATACTAATATTTTTTATCCTTCACAGAACTTTCGTGCCCAGGCTTCACAGTGTCCGAATCTCGAATCTTACCATCGCGACCTTTGATTCGTACCTCGCCACCACCTGAATTTGCAGACAATAGCTTTGCTATTTTTTCTGCTTCTTGCTGTGTTGCGGCACGAACACTAGCACGTTTTGCCCCATCACGTTTCGCTGCCCAATCCTTACTTCCTTTATTTTTACCCACTGTATAGTTTGCCATATCTTTTATGCTTTAATTACACCCACAACTTCACCAGAGAAAATTACATGGTCTAGATCCTCTTTATGAAGATGGATGTCTGAATATTTTTTAGTTGACTCGGAATGCAGAATAACGCGATTATGTTTTGTATCGTGCATAACTCGCTTTATGTTTGCAGCTCCGTCAATAACAGCAACCATGTATTTATTGTGACTACTACCGTTAAACTTCGGATCAACCAATACAATATCGCCATCGTCAATTGGTAATTTACTTTCGCCGATCTGTGCGGCGTTCATTGATTCACCAACAGCGCGTAAACCAAATAATCGCTTCAGCTGCGATTCACTTTCAATGCGACTCAATCGCTTTGAAATCTGCATATACTCGTGCACTCTATCCTCTGCAAGCTCAAGCGCTTCACCGCAATTCGCGTTTCCCATGATGGGCAAAGAAAACAACAATCCAGAACCTGCAACGGATAATGGGCGTACATCACCCTTCTCCTTACTCCCTGTGAGCATTCCGCGCTTTAATAGCTGCTGAAAATGATGCTTTGCTGTTTGCTTATGAACTTTATGCCCCAGCTTACTTTCTAAGAGTTTGCTCATTTCACCATAGGAGAGCTTTCCGAGATTATGCTCGTTTGCGAGTTGTAGTAATATTTTTTGTACGTCATGCATAAATGCATACTATACCTATTGAATAGCGTGGTCAAGACCTCTTGACCATTCAATGACGAATGGTTACTATGTCTCATAATTACTGCTGTATCAGCAGGACATTGATTCACTCAACATGCCAAACAAAATCGTTATACCCATTCCCACATTTCCAGATATCGACGCCCTTTCTTCTGCGGTGATAAAAATTCAGTCTGCAAATGAAATTCTTGCAAATTCACCGCTACTAAAGATGAGCAACGAGATCGCGAAGAACGCAATGAGTATGCATGAAAAACTCAATGCATCTGCTTTACTCAGTGCTCGTAATAGCATGGTCATACCGATGGAGGCAGTATTTAAAAACTCCGCGGTTGTAGAAATGCAAAAAAATAGAGCTGCATTTGCAAGGTCAATTGCACAACTTCAGTTGCCAGCAATAGAGGCTGTGAGAGGTATTCTAGAAAGCATGCCGAAATTTGTTTTCCAGCCTGTTGTATACAAAGCACCGAAGCAGAACTTCCAAAAACCCAGTATTGATTTACCTTCGGTTGTTATATCAGGTAAGAAGGCTAACTTGCATTTTAACGGGAAGATTATTGCGCTTGGTAATGCAAAAACACAAGTTGCGAAAGCAGCGCAGTATCTTTGCGATAATATTGGAAATGAGGTTGATCTCGCAATGCTATACACCTATTGTAAGGACCCTGAACGCGGTAAAAGAAGCTCATTAGTCAAAAACATCTCCATGGATGATCGATATAAACGAGGTGCTGCAACTATTTCTGATCTATACAAAACGGGGTTTGGCGAAGTATTTTTCTTGGACGGTTACTGGCAATCAGGAAAGAAAAAAATCATTCCTATCTTAAAAAAATAGTTTTCCACTTTTTTCCTTCTAGGGAAATATTTGACACCTTCCTAGAAGGAAATGCTCTTATGTTTGCATAATTAAGTAAACATAAGTTCTATGAATCAAACGATTCAAACAACACAGGTCGTGATCACTGACCTTAAAAGTGCCGTATACAACCCACGTCACTGGAGTGATCAACAGATTGCAAACCTAAAAGAGTCTATCACCCGTTTTGGACTCATCGATCCGATTATAGCGAATGGCGCCAAAGATCGGTTTAATATAGTCATCGGTGGCCATATGCGCCTCCACTGCGCGAAGGAACTTGGGTACACGGAAGTTCCTGTAGTGTATTTAGATATTCCGGAGATTGAGCGTGAACAAGAACTCAATCTACGACTCAACCGCAATACTGGCGAATGGGATTACAACCTACTCAAAGAATTTGATGTCGATCTCCTTCTCGACGTTGGCTTTGACGATTCTGATCTCTCAAATATTTGGGACGACGCGCTTGAAGTCGAAGACGACGACTTTGAAACAATCAAAGAAATTGAAAAAGCAAAAACAACTAATGTCCGTGAGGGCGACATGTTTCAGCTTGGTCGACATCGCGTAATCTGTGGCGACAGCACTGATGCTGAGGTCACAAAGCGACTTTTAGGCGGAAAGAAGGTTTCCATGATTTATAGCGATAGCCCTTACAATATTGGACTCAACTATTCCAATGGCGTGAGCACCAAAGGAAAATACGGTGGCACTAAAGTCAATGACAACAAGCCATTGAGTGACTTTAGTCTCTGGCTGCAAAGAGCCCTTGAAGCCAGCCTAGCTATTCTTGAAGAATCCGGGCATGTATTCATGTGGTCAGACGAAGCACTGATCGGAGTTGTGCAGCAGCTCTACCGCACTGTAGGAGTCGACAACAAGCGAGTGTGTTTATGGATCAAGAACAATCACAACATGACACCACAGATCGCGTTTAACAAAGTATATGAGCCTTGTGTCTACGGTACACGCGGAACACCATATCTTGCGCCAATCAATAATCTCAATGAGATTTTGAACAAGGAAGTTGGAACGGGAAATCGTGCAATGGAAGACGTGGAAGATATGCTCAATATCTGGCTCGCAAAACGACTACCCGGTCATGAGTACCAACATCCAACGGAAAAACCAACAACGCTTCATGAGAAACCGTTGCGGCGCTGCACAAAACCTGGCGACAGAGTATTCGACGGCTTCGGCGGATCTGGCTCAACACTCATTGCGTGCGAGCAACTCAATCGCATTGCGTATCTCGTGGAACTCGACCCAGTATTTATTCAAGTAATCATTAACAGGTATGAAAAACTTACCGGAAACAAAGCCAAAAAAATCAGTTAAACCAGGCGACCTCTACAGACTCGGTGATCATCGCCTGCTCTGTGGAGATGCGACAAAACAATGGGACGTACACTCTCTCATGAATGGAGATCTGATTGATCTCCTGCTAACAGACCCACCTTACGGGGTGGCATACGTAGAAAGCAAACAAGGGTTCAACCCAGTGAGTCACGACAAGATTATCCAGAATGATCAGGCGCAGACAGAAGAAGAATATGAATTGTTCTCGCGGAAATGGTTGAAGCCCCTCGTCCCCTTTTTCAACAAGCCAAATTCCATCTACATCTTCAACTCAGACAAAATGCTGTTTGCACTCCGACGCGCAATGGAAATACTCGACATACGATTCTCGCAGCTCCTGCTCTGGGTAAAACATCAAGCGGTTGTCGGAAGACTCGACTACATGCCACAACATGAGCTCATCATCTATGGATGGAAAGGAACGCATAAGTTTCTCAAGAGCAAAG
>CAZBLE010000005.1:42639-61202 GCA_964492735.1 uncultured Gammaproteobacteria bacterium | reverse complement strand
CTAATTTACAAATTCCAAAAGGAGAAAGACTGTCTAAAAAACGGGGTACTTGCCAGGTCGAGAAATTCCACTAGAAACGATGGTGGAGATTGCGGCGTACTTCACCGACTCCAACTGTGGGTCGCTCAGTATTGAGGTTGGGGTGTTCGACCCGATGCTGGGTGATAGTCAAAAAGCCGAAAAGAAGAGGGAGATTGTGCACGCCTTCCTGCAGCTGTGGCCGGAGCTCGCTCTGGGCAAGTCCCTACCAAACCTGTGGGTTTTTGAAACCCGGGTGAACTGGAACTGTCACACTAAGAAGTAATGATCCTGACGAATGAACGATTGATTGTTTGAGGACTCGCGTAACGCACCCTCAAAACCGTCAGTGCCTGCTCATCGTCTCTGAGTACATCTCATGTAGATGCTTTGAGAGACGATTCAATGAAAAGCAAAGAACTTAACTAGAGTTTCATAGTCTTTTTTGGTATACTGCAATCAATTATTATTGATTGATTTTTTGTATGCTCGTCCCAGGAAAACTATTACTCGATCACGCCTTTGCAAACAAATACGCTGTTGGCGCCTTCAACGCGAACAACATGGAGCAAGTGCAAGCAATTATTGGCGCCGCAGCTGAAACCCAATCACCAGTTTTCATTCAAGTCGCTCGTGGAACACTCGAATATACAGACATGCTTTATATTCGGAATATCATTCAAGCCGCAGCCGACCTTAATCCAGAAATTCCTATTGCAATGCACCTGGATCACGGCAGTAGTTTTGCAATTGCGAAGCAGGCGATTGACATGGGATTCACTTCTGTGATGATCGACGGCTCATTAGACGAAACTGGAAAAGTTGAAAATAGTTTTGAAGAGAATCTTGCTGTCACAAAGCAAGTACTCGACTATGCACGCGAACGCGGCGTTACAGTCGAAGCAGAACTTGGAACACTCGGCGGCTATGAAGACGGAGCAGGAGTTGGTGCGAGTATTTTTACTGACCCAGAGCAGGCAGTTGAATTTATTGCGCAAGCACCGGTTGATTCATTGGCGATTGCAATTGGGACATCACATGGCGCGCATAAATTTAAAGGTGAATCACAACTCGCGTTTGATGTGCTTGCAGAAATTCACAAACGCTTGCCACAGCAAAAATTGGTTATGCATGGCAGCTCGTCATTGCCACAAGAGTTGATTGATCAAGTGAATCAATATGGCGGAAAGCTTGAGCATGCAAAGGGCGTCGCGCTCGACCAGCTGCGAAAAACAATTGAGTATGGCGTCACAAAAATCAATGTTGATACAGATGGTCGCATCACAATGACTGGTGCAATTCGAAAAGTATTTGCAGAACAACCAGAAGAATTTGACCCACGAAAATATCTCGGCCCAGCACGTTCTGCCTTACAAGCAATGGTTGCTCAGCGCATGCGTGATTTTGGTGCGGCAGGGAATGCAGGGAAGATTGAGCAGAAACCCCTTCAATAGTTTGCTGCAAATCTCAAAATCAACTATGATGCATAGGTAATTTCAAAACAAACAAGTTTACTATTTATTTTATGAGCCAAAAAGCTTCAAAAGAAAAACGTCGAGAACAAGGAATGTCGTCTGAAAAAAAGGTCATGATGAAAAAATTAATTGTCGCTGGAGTAGTTGTTCTTGCTGTTGTCGGGTTGATTGCAGGTATTCTGATGACTCGCGAAACCGCTGGAGAAATTTCTGATAAATCCCCAGACCCAACAGTCGGTAAAGCGGATGCAACAGTTGTTGTGCGTGTCTATGAAGATTTTCAATGCCCAGCCTGCGCCGGCGTGCAACCAGTCTTGAAAGATTTGATTAATCAATATCAAGATCGTGTGAAATTCATTTTTAATGACTTCCCGTTGCCACAGCATAAAAATGCAACCATCGCGTCCGTGGCCGCAGAGTGTGTATTTGTGCAAGGAGTGGATCAATATATGGCGTATGGTGAGACACTCTATGATAATCAAGCTGATTGGGAATTGTTATCGACAGTAAAAGCACAAGAGAAATTGCGTGGCTATGCAGATGAATTGGCACTTGATGTTGATATGGCAAAATTTGATACGTGTGTGTCTGACCAAGCAACAGCGGATAAAGTAAAAGAAGATTTAGAAGAAGGTCGTGCGCTTGGTGTGAATTCAACCCCATCATTTTTCGTCAATGACAAGAAGGTGAGCGAAACACCATTCTCAAGCACGTTGAAAAAAGAAATTGAAGCAGCATTAGCAGTTGCTCCAACAGCATCAGTTCAATAGGACTCACTCACATGACCGCCGCATTTCGTTCAATTGTAGACAACTCATGGACGCTACTATTGATTCGTGTCATCAATGGTGGAATTTTCTTTTTGTTCGGACTTGGAAAAGCTGTGCAACCACACCAGGAATTTTATGAAGTCATGAAGGTGTATGATGTATTGCCGCACTCGCTTATCCCGGCAGTTGGAAGCACGCTCATTTATCTTGATGTGATTATCGGCGCTCTGCTCGTCGTCGGATTATTCACGCGATTTTCCGCATCGATGGTTGCAGGAATGTTAGTGTTTTATATGGTGGTGATTTTACAAGCAGTGCTTCGTGGCATTCCACTGGAAAATTGTGGATGTTCCGGTGGATATATTGAACTCGGCACAACGCCACCCCAAGTGCTTGCTCGTGATGCAATCATGTTCGCGTCAATGGCCTGGTTTTTAGCAGCGCGTGCTCGTTCAGCGCTGCAGCTTGATGCCTTATTTGCCAGTTCGGCGGAATCAGTGCAAAATACGGAAGCTCTTTCTGAAGATACAGATGAAGAGCAAGAAGAATAAATTGAATACTATTATTTATATGACATACGATTTAGTAATTATTGGGGGATCAGCAGCAGGAGCTTCAGCAGCAATTTATGGAGCACGTCGTAAACTCAACCTCTTAATGATCTCGGAAGATTTTGGTGGAGAAGTTGCGCAATCTGGTGAGATTGAAAATTATCCAGGGTTTGTGAAGACTGATGGAATTACACTCGCGGAAGATTTTCGAAAACATGTTGAAGCAAATGGCGTGACACCGGAGCTGAATGTGCGCGTGGGCGCAATTACAAAAGATGGTGAAGACTTTGTGATCGCCGCGACAAAAAATGGAGAAAATGTGGAATACCGAGCGCATGCAGTCATTGTTGCAACGGGCGTCCATCCGCGATACTTGGAAGTTCCAGGTGAAAAAGAATTTACAGGCAAAGGCGTGACATGGTGCACAACCTGCGATGGTCCATTGTTCCGCAATAAAAAAGTGGTGACAGTTGGTGGGGGAAACAGTGCGCTTGAATCCGCCTTAATGCTTGCGGAAATTGCGAGTCACGTCACGCTGATTAATAAGAATGATCACTTTAAAGGTGAGCAGGTGTTGATTGATAAAGCGACAGCACACGACAATATCGAAATTATTTATAACGCAAAAACAGCGGCAATTACTGGTGAGCTGACAGTGAATGGAGTTGATTATGTTGATGCTGAAGGCGCGACGCAGCATGTTGAAACACAAGGCGTGTTTATTCATATTGGGTTGATTCCAAATAGCTCAATGGTTGGGCCTGAGGTGACGAAAAATGCGATGGGAGAAATTGAAGTCAATCAGAAATGTGAAACTGGTGTTGTTGGGCTGTTTGCAGCAGGGGATGTAACGAATGTTCCATATAAACAAATTGCGATTGCGACAGGGCAAGGTGTCACAGCAGCGCTATCGGCGATTGAATATTTGAACCGGCGCGGCGCGTAGGATTCGCATTTCAGTCAACATTCCTGTAGAATAGGCGAATGGATGAACAATTGCCACCACAAGAACCGATAGTTCCGGAGTTTGCACCTACTCCAACCCCACCGCCAATCCCAGAAGAATCATTTTGGCAACGTTGGAAGGGTATTTTGATTCCGCTCATGATTTTAGCGTTTTTGTTGTTTTTTGGATTTTTGACCTACCGAGTAACGGTTTATCTTGGAAAAATTCAACGTGGTGAAGTGATTGATATTTCCTCATTTAGTAACAATGATAGTGCATCGCAGTTATCTGAAGGCAGTGCGCCAAAGCTACAGACAATCAACAACGAAGCGGTGAATAATTTTGGTGATGATCCATCTTTTGGTCCAGAAAATGCGGACATTACCGTCGTGATGTTTGAAGATTTTGAATGCCCGTATTGCGGCAAGGCATTTCCTGTGATTAGCGCTATGCGTGAACAATTTGGTGATTCAGTGCGTTTTGTCTATCGAGATTTTCCGATTACAGCAATTCACGCAAATGCACAAAAAGCTGCTGAAGCAGGACAGTGTGCATATGCCCAAGGAAAATTTTGGGAATACCACGACCTCTTATTTAAAAATCAAACCAAACTCACTGTTGCAGATTTAAAGTCACATGCCAGCAAGCTTGGTTTAGACACAGATCAATTTAATACTTGTCTGGATACAGGAGAATATGCTGACGAAGTACAACAAGATTTTGAAGATGGTGTGCGGGCTGGAGTTTCTGGAACGCCAACATTTTTCTTTAATGGAAATCCAGTGAAGGGCGTGCTCACGCAAAATGCGTTTGTACAAGTGATTTCCGTTTTGCGCTCTTCATCAACAAACACATCAAATTCTAGTAATTCATCATTGTATTAATATGCACATTATTATTGGATCAGATCACGCTGGATTTCAGCTCAAGCAATCACTTATTACTCGATTAGAATCTGCTGGGCACACCACAGAAGATGTTGGTACGCATTCCGAAGAGTCATGTGATTTTCCAGATGTTGCATTTGCAGCTGGCGAGCGATTGGTTGAAACCTTGCAAACAGACCCAACTGCGCGAGGTATTTTGTTGTGCGGCTCAGGTATTGGCATGAGCATTGCAGCGAATAAAGTAAAAGGCGTGTACGCAGCATTAGCGACAGATGAATACATGGCAGCGCAAGGAGTTGAGCACGATAATGCGAATGTATTGGTGCTTGCTGGACGGATTAACACGCATGAGCAAATTGATGCGATGGTTGATGCATTTATTGCCGCAGAATTTAATATAGAGGAAAAATATCGCCGACGATATAAAAAGGTGGTAGACTATGAAGCAGTGGCAGAGTAATTTTTGATTAATGATTTTATGACCAATCCCATCAGTGTCGTCCCAGCGATTTTAGAAACCGATTTTGATGCTATTGTGAAAAAGGCGCAGGCTGCAAAAGCATTTAGTCCTATTGCACAATTAGATGTGATGGATGGTATTTTTGTGCCAAATACTACGTTCGCTGATCCAAGTAAAATCGCGGAGATTGATTATGTATTTGAGTTGCATTTAATGATCACGAAGCCAGATATTTTTATTGCGAGTTGGGATATTCCAAATGTGAAGCGGATTATTTTTCATTATGAAGCAGCGGCAAACGCACAACAGGTGATTGATACTGTGAAAAAAATGGGAAAAGAAGTTGGGATTGCCCTTAATCCTGGAACACCAAGTCATGCACTTGATGATGTGATTGACCAAATTGACATGGTGTTAGTCATGGGAGTGCAGCCAGGTTTTTCTGGTCAGAAATTTGAATATGATGTTCTCGAAAAAATGAAAGAGCTCAAAGGCATGCGTTCAGATATTGTGATTGCGGTTGATGGAGGTGTGAACATGTGGACACGTGACCGAATTATTGAAGCTGGCGCAACCGTGCTTGATGCCAATTCTGTGATTTGGGGAGCGCCTGATCCGGTGGCCGCTTATAACGAATTACTTAATGGAAAAGAATAAGATAACAGTATAATTGTATGGCAGTATTTGAACCAATTGACGACACAAAAGAACTTGCCTTAATGGCAAATACGATTCGACAAGACCTCTTGCGTGCAATTCACGCAGCTGGCTCTGGTCATCCAGGCGGCTCTCTTGGCATGACTGATATTTTTACTATTCTCTATTTTCATTCACTCAAACATGATCCAAAAAAACCACAATGGACGAAGCGTGATCGGTTGATTTTGAGTAATGGACATATTTGCCCAGTGCTATACACCACAATGGCGCATGCAGGATATTGTAAGATTGATGAAGTGATGACATTGCGTAAAATGGGAAGTCGGATTCAAGGTCATCCACATCGTGAAGAACTTCCTGGTCTTGAAACAAGCTCTGGACCTCTTGGTTCTGGTTTGTCACAAGCGGCTGGAATGGCGATTGCTGCAAAAATGGACGGACAAGACAATACAATTTTTGCATTAACATCAGACGGTGAGCATCAAGAAGGGAACACGTGGGAAGCAGTGATGCTGGCTGCAAAATACAAGCTCGACAATCTCGTGCAAATCATGGATCGGAACTATATTCAAATTGATGGGAATACTGAAGATGTCATGCCACTTGATCCAGTACGTGAAAAATACGAAGCCTTTGGTTGGTGGGTAATGGAAGTGGATGCGCATAATTACAAGGCAGTGATCAATGCGATTGATAAAGCAAAAAATGTGAAAAACAAACCAGCGTTGATTGTTGCACTGACTGTCCCAGGAAAAGGTGTGTCATATATGGAAGATCAGTTTGGATGGCATGGAAAATCTCCGGATGATGCATTGCTCGAACAAGCGCTTCAAGAGTTACAAGTGATTCGAGAACAAATCGAATCTGATGAATATGAGTATTAATTGTTGAATGTATGCCTATTAATCCAATTGCAAAATTACACAAACAATGGAACAAGCCAGAAGAGATGGAAAAATCTGCCACTCGTGATGGTTTTGGTGCAGGTCTCGTTGAGGCTGCAAAAAAACATACCGACATTGTTGGCTTAACAGCTGACCTCGGTGAATCAACTCGCATGCATCTGTTTGCAGAAAAATATCCATCACGATTTATTCAGGTTGGTGTGGCAGAACAAAATTTAGTGACTGTTGCGAGTGGACTCGCAGCTGGTGGTAAATTACCATTTGCGAGCGGCTTTGGTGCGTTTACACCTGGTCGTAATTGGGAGCAAATTCGCACAACTATTTGTTATAACAATCAGCCAGTGCAAGTCATTGGTACACATACTGGTCTTACTGTCGGTGAAGACGGTGCGACACATCAAGTATTAGAAGACATTGCATTGATGCGCTCCTTGCCAAACATGCGAGTGATTGTACCAGCAGACACAGAACAAGCACGAAAAGCAACGCTTGCAATGGCGAAAGATCCGAAGCCAACATATTTGCGGCTTGGTCGTGAAAAATTTCCAATGGTGACAACGAAAGACACGCCATTTATTATTGGGAAGGCTGATGTGTATCATCGTGGCGCTGACGTGACAATTATTGCGTGTGGCCCACAGGTGCATGACGCACTGCTTGCAGCGCATGCATTGAAATCTGAAATTGCAGTGGAAGTAATTAACATGCACACCATTAAGCCATTTGACGTTGAAACAGTTGTGAAGTCAGTTGCAAAAACAGGCGCGGTTGTCACAGTTGAAGATCATCAGATTGCTGGCGGACTTGGCGGTGCTGTTGCGGAGGTTCTTGCAGCGCACAACCCAGCTCCAATGGAATTTGTTGGTGTGCATGATAGCTTTGGTGAGTCTGGAACATCAAAAGAATTACTCGCGCATTTTGGACTTACCGTTGAAGACATTATTGCTGCTGCACGAAAAGCAGTGTCACGTAAAAAATAATGTGTTGTAAGCATGTCCCACAAGCTTTGCACGCAGAAATTCGTGAATTGCTTCAGCATCATGTATAATTGAGTGTATGCAAAAATTACACCTCCCTGGAAAAACAACAGTTGTGTTAACGGTCCTTGTTGTGATGACAATAACGGTTATTGTTTTGCGCGTGCGATTAGCAGTGACAGGTGGTCCAAAAACAGTACAAGATCCAAAAAAAACCTGGGAGTATTTATTAAATCAAGCAGTCCCATCAGATGATGATCTGCAGCAATTATTTTTACAGTCATTGGGAAAGGCTTCGTTGCGTAGTACAGAGCGGCGCATGGTTGCTGCGGACTCATCTGTTGTTATAGGAAATGTGAGTAAACCAGAAGGAGTTGGCCAACTTCCTTCGATTATTATTTTTCATGATCTTCCGTCATCAGTAAAAGCGACAACAACGATTAGTGGAACGCTTGGCGAAGACCTGTCGAACGTGAATCAAGCCGTTGTAAATGTTGTTGACTATCGTGATTTTCAAAGTCCGAGCGATGTTTTGCCAGACGCTGTAACCGCAATCAATTACCATCAAGATTTTCGTGAAACAGTGAAAGGTCCGGTATTCTTAATCGGAATTGGTGGTGGGAGTTTACCTGCACTACAAGCAGCGGTGAATTCAGATGTTGCAAAAAACATTGCAGGCGTTATTGTGGTCAACGGATACAGCTCACCCGTCAAAGCGTGGGAGCAGTTGCAGACAACGAATCAAATTGAAGCGCGGTTCTATGAACAATATTTTTCTTGTGAAGCAGGCATCGGAAGCTCGGCAGCAGGGGATGTATCAGCAGAAGAACGAGAGCGCATTACGCGTTGCTTGCGTGAGTATGATGTCAGTGGAACGATAAAAGATGTGCCTGTTTTGTCTCTTCGTACACAAAATCACGCAGTAGTGACTGATGCAGTGCACGATACTCTAAAAACAGTGATGGCTGAAACAAATGTATCAGATGCATCAATTGAAACAGCGGATACCAGCGGAAGTATTTTTGTGAATGCAACTTCTCCAGAATTTTTACAGGCACGTTCAGTCATTAGTGAGTGGATAAAAACAGTGTCAGCAGCTGCGGCAAAAGCGACTACTGAGCCGTCTACTACTGTGAACACTGCGGTAGAAGATAGTTCTTCAATGACAAATACAACAAACACGACAGCGCCGATTATTGTCCAATAGTATGATCCCCTATTTTCAATGGACAGAATTTTTTATTGGGCCAGTTCGAATCTATGTGTGGGGATTGTGGGTCGCTCTCGGCCTGCTTGTGGCAGTGCTAGCAGCTCTTCGTGTTGCGGAAAAACAAGGTGTCAATAAAGACCGAGTATTTGATCTTTCAATTTGGATTATTTTTTGGGGAGTCGTAGGGAGTCGAGCGCTCTATGTTGTGAGTGAATGGCAGTATTTTGCGCAACATCCCTTGGAGATCATCGCGCTATGGAATGGTGGCATGTCTATTACTGGTGGTATGCTCGGCGGAGTGCTGTATCTTTGGTGGGTACTCCGAGAGGATAAAAAATTATTTTTACAGTATCTTGAAATTGTCGCACTTGTCTGCCCGCTCGGCATGATGATTGGTCGAGTAGGTTGTTTTTGTATTTATGATCACCCTGGGACGTCAACCGATATGCCATGGGGACAGCGCTATAGCGATGGCATTGTGCGGCACAATCACGGATTGTATCTTTCTATCCACGCTGGGATTATCGCAGTTATTTTTTGGATATTATATCGACGTAATCCAAAGCGGCCGCCCGGATCGTATATCGCATTATTTTTAGTCTTGTATGGAATACCGCGGTTCTTACTTGATTTTTGGCGTGCAACAGATCTGCTCGGGAGTGATCCGCGTTTTTATGGCTTGACAATTGCACAGTATGTTAGTCTATTCATGATTGCCGCTGGCAGTGCCTTGTGGTACACTATTCACCATGGAAAAGCATCCAAAACGTCATAATCACACCAAAAAGCACATAAAAGAGACAGACTCTGAGCCTCTAGAAATTTCTGAGCCAGCTGTCGCTTCTGATTTGTCAAAAATGTATCACCTTGAAGATGAAGACGAGGTAGATATGACAAAAATGGACCAAGACGACGCACGGAAACGCTGGAAATTATTCACACTCCTCGCTGTTGTAGCAATGGGCGCCTTGGCAGCATTGGTGTATGTATTGTGGTTTCGTCCAGTTGGAACGAGTGGTGATGTTGATTTAACGCTCACTGCAACATCAAAAGTTGCGAGCGGAGATGTTGTGACTCTTGATATTCAATATCGAAATAATAAAAATGTAGAAATTTCTACCGGAACAGTAGAGGTGTTTTATCCATCTGGTTTTACGCTGCAAACAGCTTCAATTCACCCAGTAGAGGATACAAATGATGCGCAGTTTGCAATTTCGCATCTCGCACCAGGAAGTAGTGGGAAAATTCGTATTGTAGGGCAAATGGTTGGAACGCCAGATGATAAAAAAGAATTCTCAGCACAGCTTACGTATCGACCAGAAAATTTTTCTCAAGATTTTCAAGTAGCGAGTAAGGCAACGACTCTTATTACCTCATCAACTATTGAGGCTACGGTTGAAATGCCAGAACAAGTGCAGTCAAATACTGACTTTGAGTATACCGTGAAGATTAAAAATACTGGTAAAACAGAGATGAAAAAAGTGAAGTTGGTTATGACTGCGCCAGATGGATATGTGTTTAAGTCTGCTGAGCCAGAGGCGTATTCAGAAGAGAGTGAGTGGTTGTTTGAAACGCTTGAAGCAGGGAAAGAAGAGTCGGTAAAAATTAAGGCAGCGCTTGATGGAAAATCAGGTGAAGTGATGGAATTTAAAGCAGAAATAGGTTTAATGGAAATTGATAATAGCTTTAATGTTCAGACAGAAAATACAAAAACTGTTTTAATTGTCAATCCAGAATTTGATGTAGCTGTTACATTGCCAGAAAAATTGTATCCAGGAGATGAAGTGACAGTGAAGGCGACTCTTAAAAACACAACAGGCACAACAGTCAAAAAAGTAACACCAAAATTTGTATTTGGCGGCGGTGTGTTTACAGATAAAGAAAAAGTGTTTGATGAAATCACTGAACTTGAAAATAACGCAACCAAAGAATTTGAATATACAGGGACGGTGAAAAAAACCGATAAAATGAAAGCCAGTGAACTACAGGTCACATTTGAGATTCCAACTGTGACAGTATCTGGCTCGGAGGTAAAAGTTGAGAAAAAAACGGAAAAGAAAATTCGTGTAAGTAGCAAAGCGCAAGTCACTGCTGTTGGTCGATATTTTGATGCCGCTTTGAAAAAAATTGGAGATGGTCCAATTCCTCCAACAATCGGCGCGAAGACAACATACGCTGTTGATTTTTCAATTGCTGCTAACCAGAACCCATTAAAGACAGCAACGCTGAGCGCCACGCTGCCGAGTGGTGTGACATGGGAAAGAGCAGAGAGCGACAGTGTGACATATAACACAAAAACTCGAACAGTTACCGTAAAAGCGGATGAGATCGCAGCGCACGCAACAGCGGCGGCTCGGTTTTTTGTCTCAATTACACCAACTGCAGCTGATAAAAATTCGTTAGTTGTATTGGTCAATGAGCCTGTGTTTGGGGCGACAGATGCATACATAAACGAGGCGCTTGCAGAAAATCTTGTTCGTATTACGACTGACTTACCACAAGACGAAGGCGCGCGCGGTAAAGGAATTGTGCAATAGAATTATGTTTACGTTAACCGGATCACTACAGGGAGGTGCCTCGGCGCGACGCGGGGTGTTACAGACAGCACATGGGGAAGTCCAAACCCCATTTTTTATGCCGATTGCAACCAAGGGGACAGTCAAGGCATTGTCATCTGTTGATTTATGGGAATTAGAACAGCGCATTGATCCAACAACGACTCCAATTGTGTTAACAAATACATACCATTTATTATTACGACCCGGGGCTGATTTGTTGAATCGGGTTGGTGGTTTACATTCTTGGATGAAATGGCCAGGAGCAATGCTTACAGACTCTGGTGGGTATCAAGTATTTTCATTGTCTGGCTTGCGAAAAATTTCAGAAGAAGGCGTGTTGTTTCAATCTCACATTGATGGAAAGCAGCATTTTATGACTCCTGAATCATCAATGGAAATGCAGCAAGCAATTGGTGCAGATATGTGGATGATGTTTGATTCGTTTCCAGGTTTTCCAGCAACTCGAGAACAAGCCAAAGAGTCCGTTGCTCTGACAACTCGCTGGGCGCAGCGGTGTGCAGCTCGTGTGGCGCAGATGCGATCTGAAAATCCAGAGATGAAAAATCAGATGTTTGCCATTGTTCAAGGTTCAAGTTTTGCGGATCTTCGTGAACAAAGTGCCAAAGAATTAACCGCGCTTTCTGCGGATGGGTATGCGATTGGTGGACTGGCTGTTGGTGAACCGCCAGAAGTAATGTATGAAGTGTTAGACAATACCGTCCCACATTTGCCAGAAGAGAAGCCGCGTTATTTAATGGGGGTTGGGATGCCGGAGCAAATCTTGGAAGCAGTGAAGCGGGGAGTTGATATGTTTGACTGTGTGTTACCGACACGCAACGCACGGCATGGGCAGGTGTTTGTTCGTGCTCAGGGAGCAGAGGCACTTGTTGCGCCAGACTTGTCGCAGGTGCAGTATGAAAAAATGCAATTAGCAAACGCTGCGTTTGAACAAGATGATCGAGTGTTAGATGAACAGTGTTCTTGTCGCGCGTGTCGTCATGCTGACGGCACCCCAGGATACACGCGATCATATATTCGTCATCTCTTAAAAAACGGAGAGCCACTCGCAGCACAGTTGCTCACTGAGCATAATATTACATTTTATTTAGAAATGATGCGTGATATTCGCGCTGCCATTGATGTACAATTATAAACCTATGAAGATTGGAATTGACGCACGATTTTATAGCGGTGAATTTGCAAAAGGACTCGGACGCTACACAGAAGAGTTGATTAATCATCTTCTTTCTACAGATACAGAAAATTCATACGTCTTATTTTTACAAGGATCTGGTATTACTGTGTGGAAAGAAAAGCTCGCTCAAGATCCAGTGCTTGCGCAGCGTGTTGAAATTGTCGAAGCACCGTATCGTTGGTATACACTTGCTGAACAAATTGGCATGCCACGTGTCATTCGAAATGCACGTGTTGATTTTATGCATTTTCCACATTTTAATGTCCCATTGTTGTATCGTAAATCATTTATTGTGACGATTCATGATTTAATTATTTTAAAATTTCCAACAAAGCGCGCATCAACTCTTGGTCCGTTGTTGTATTGGGTGAAGCAACTCGCGGCAAAAATAGTGTTGCGTCATGCTGCAAAAAATGCACGACACATTATTACTGTTTCAGAATTTTCTAAAACAGACATTTGTCAGTATTTTCATTTGCCTGTAGAGCGAGTAACCGTGACGTACGAATCCGCGCATGAATATTCTTTTGTTGCACCTGATGATGCACAGAGCAATGAAAGTCAAGCGGCGGTTGATCAACGAGTTGTGCATCGATACGGCATCACCGGCCCGTATGTCTTATATGTTGGAAATGCATACCCTCATAAAAACATCGAGCAGCTGATTGAGGTAGCAGTGCGTGCAAAAGAGAAGCAAGGCGCCGGTGATGTGTTGCCGTGGCAATTTATCTTTGTTGGAAAGAAGGATTATTTTTATGAACGGATTGTGGAACTTGCAGAAGAAAGAGGAGTTACCGACATGGTGCATTGCGTTGGCTATGTTCCAGATCGTGACTTAGGTTCTCTCTATCGTCGCGCAACAACCTATATTTTCCCTTCTTTATATGAAGGTTTTGGATTGCCACCGTTAGAAGCGATGCAATATGGCACTCCAGTTATTTGCTCAACAAGTTCTTGTTTGCCAGAAGTGGTTGGAGACGCTGCATATCCTATTGATCCACACTCTCCATCTGCTATACTAACAGCCATTGAAGATGTGTTGCACAACAAAGAGACGCGTCAGAATTTGATCAAACAAGGCTACGAGCGTTTGCAATTATTTTCTTGGGAGAAAATGGCAGACCAGACACTTGCAGTCTATAAACAGTATGGAACAAACACAAAAACCAAAACGCGTTGAACGTATTCCGGTCAAGCGCGCATCTTACCAAAAACGGATTGAGTCTGTGGAGTTGTCACGAGACAGCTCTTCACGCGTCGTTGATTTGCGTAGTATTGCGGCAAAAAAAGAAGCTCAAAAACGAATTGAGCAACAACAAGAACATGAAGCGGAGTTGTTGTTAGAACGAGAGCAACGCGCTGCAGAATTAAAACAACGCGCGCGATTAGAAGCGCAACAAAAAAAAGTACGCACACAAGAAGATGCGAAGTCAAAGCGCAGTCAAACACCACGCGTGCCACTGAAAGATCGTTTTCAGTTTATTGCTCACGGGATGGCGTTTTTAAAAAAACGAATGCCGCGTATTCATCTGCGCTTCCCAAAAATGCCTTCTTTTTTTTCTGATGCACGCTTGCGTTTGCAAACACATTTCAACGCACTGACTGATGTACAGTGGCAGACATTGCGATCAATGCGTAATTTTGCATTGATTTTATGCATTATTGTCATTCCTGCGACAGGTGCAGCAGCCTTCGCGCAGGCGCAGTTAAAAGAGGATCGCTTAACAAAACAATCCGAAGAAGCGTTTGCGCACATGCTGGCGGCAGGAAAAAGTATTCAATCATTGAATTTTGAAACATCATCTAACGAGTTTACACGCGCTAAAGAATCACTTGACGCAGTCAATGCTGAGCTTTCTGGCGTGAATAGTGTGTTGTTATGGGTTGGGCAATGGATCCCTGGAAAAGGGCAACAGGCACACGCTGCTGCACAATTAATTCAAGCAGGGAGCTTACTGGCAGGAAGTGGTATTCAATTATCAGAAGAAGCAGCGACAATTCAGGCAACTCAAGAAAATTCACCAGATGAATTACTACAGACCATTGCTGCGTCTTCAAAAAATCTTGCACCGACCGCGAAAGATATTCATTCAGCACGCGAGATTATTGACGCAATTGACATTAATGATATTCCAGAAGAAAAACGTGCACAGCTCAGTCAAATTCAAATAGTATTACCTATTTTTGATGACGCGCTACAACAAGGCATGGGCGTGACAGACGCGGTCTTAAATCTTCTTGGTGCGGAAGGTGATCGAAAATATATTGTGTTATTTCAAAATAACCGAGAGCTGAGACCAACGGGTGGATTTATTGGAAGTCTTGCAATTATTACTATTCGTGATGGGTTTATTCAGACATTTGATGCTCCTGGCGGCGGTGTGTACGACATTGCTGGACAGCTGAATGAATCTGTTGTGTCACCGAAGCCATTGCATCTTGTAAACGCATCGTGGAATTTGCAGGACGCAAATTGGTTTGCTTCGTTTCCAGACAGTGCAAAAAAAGTACAATGGTTTTATGAGCGTAGTAATGGAGCGACCGTTGATGGTGTGATTGCTATTACGCCGGATGTCCTTGAAAAAGTAATGGGCATCATTGGTGAGGTGACGGTGGATGATGAAGGAACACAAGTGACTGTGAATGCTGACAATATTTATTCTGTTCTTCAGTCACGTGATGCGGAAGATTTACTTGAAGGCGCGAAACCAAAAACATTGATTGGGAATTTAACACCAGTCATCATGAATCGAATGATTGAGTCAGCACAAGATCCGAAAGCTGCTGCAAAAATGCTGACAACTCTCACAGAATCACTCCATGAAAAAGATATTTTATTAACAGTGAATGATGCATCTGTGCAGTCTATTTTTTCAACACAAGGATGGACAGGTGAAGTAGCAAGCGCGCAAACAGATAATGGACCGCAAGATTATTTGTATGTGAATCATGCAAATATCGCAGGTGGAAAAACTGATCAAGTGATTGAAGAGACGATTGAGCATTCAGCAGACATTGCAGCAGATGGAGCCATTACAGATACTGTGAAAATCACACGTGTGCACAAAGGCGATCCAAACAATGCCTTAGAAAATGTGAAAAATAATAGTTACACACGGGTATATATTCCAAAGGGAAGTGAATTGTTATCAGCGACAGGATTTGAAGTACCCCCAGCAAAAGCATTTTTTACACCGGATGAAGAGGCGCAATCAGATGAAGATCTACAGCGTATTTCTGGTGAGTCATTGTTTAATGAACAGTTGAATATATCAACCAACACAGAATATGAAAAATCTGTTATTGGCGGATGGATGATCACAAATGTAGGGGAAAGTAGTACGGTGACGTTGACGTATCGTTTGCCGTTTAGAGTGACAATGGGGAAGTGGTTTCATCCAACGGATCAATATGAGCTTTTTGTGCAAAAGCAACCTGGCCTACGAGATCCATACGTTGTGAGCGCAGTTCATTTGCCAGACAATTTTACTGCGTCCGCGTGGTACCCAGAAGATGTTTCAACTGATGATAACCACGCGCTAACGGTTGTATTGTCTGACGACATGACTCGTGGTGTCTTGTTGACGAAAAAGAAATAGCTATGAAAGTCTTTTTACGCCATTGGCTAAAACAATTACAAACAACGGTTGCGGGTGGAGCTGTTATTTTAGGCATCGCATCACTACTCAGTCGTGTATTAGGATTGCTTCGTGATCGATTGTTGTCGTCTCATTTTGGAGTGAGCCCTGTGCTCGATTCATATTTCCATGCGTTTAAAGTTCCAGATTTTTTGTTTAACATATTAGTTCTCGGTGTTTTGTCTGCTTCATTTGTACCAGTTATTATTGAAGCCTCTCAAAAAAAAGGTGAAGAAGAGGTGAGTCGAATTGCGAGTAGTGTTTTAACAATTTTGATTATTCTATTGTCAGCGTTTGCAGTTATTGCATTTATCTTTACACCACAATTAGTACAACTCATTGCATCAAGCGACAGCTCTGCTGATAAAGCAATGACCGTCACCTTTATGCGACCAATGCTCATTGCGGTAGTCTTTTTTGCTATCAGTAATGTTCTTGCTGGACTACTTCACGCAAAAAAACAATTTGTGATTTATGCGCTGGCGCCGCTGCTGTATAATATCGGTATTATTTTTGGCATCGTTGTACTGGTTCCAGTTTTTGGCAATGCTGGATTGGGGTATGGAGTGCTGCTCGGTGCTGTCATGCATGCATTGATTCAAATTCCCGCAGCGGTGGCAAATGGTTTTCGGTATCGACCGCATATCTCATTACGCAACCCATTTGTTCTTGCTATTTTTAAACAAGCCCCATCACGCGCCCTGGCTCTTGGAATGACACAGCTCAACATTTTAATTTTATTTAGTATCGCTGCATCAGTTGGAGATGACGCAAGATCAATTTTTCAGTTTGCTGATAATTTACAGCATTTCCCAATTAATATTTTTGGTGTGTCTTTAGCACTGGCTGCGTTCCCAGTTTTTTCTGAGGCCTTTGCATCAAATAACGTCAACAAATTTAAAAAAGCATTTTCAGAAAATTTTCGTCGTATTATTTTTTTCTTAATTCCAATTTCGATCGCAACTATTTTATTGCGCGCACAAATTGTACGAGTTGTGTATGGAGCTGGCGCATTTGATTGGCCCGCGACGATTGCGGTCGCGCAGCTTTTGGGAATTTTTGCGGTGTCGCTCACGGCACAGGCACTCATTCCATTACTTGCTCGAAGTTATTTTGCAAAACAAGACACCACAACACCTGTGGTTATTACTATTGTGTGTGTTGTAGTGAATGCCGGACTTGCTTGGGGTCTCGCACCAGTGTGGGGTGTCTATGGAATCGGTGTCGCATATTCAGCCAGTGCCGTATTACAGATGATGTTGCTACTTTGGGGATTGCGTTTGCGATATGGCAACTTAGATGATGCACATATCCTGATGTCGACCGCTAAGATTCTCTTTGCATCACTTGGCATGGGGCTAGTGATTCAAGGCTTGAAGTATACGGTTGAGCCATTGGTAAATATGGACACATTTATTGGCGTTGCGACTCAAGGGGTCGTTGCACTGATCGCTGGTGGGTATATGTATATTGAAATTGCGCGTCGATTTCACTTTGATGAAGCCGTGCATATTCATGGAAAATTGCGTGATGTGCATGCGACCGTTAAAAAAGTCGTGCGTGGTAAAAAATAATGAGCCCTTGCTTCAAGGTGATTCTTTCTGTAGGATAGCTGAACATGATAAATCAAGACCACATCCGAAATTTTTGTATTATTGCCCATATTGATCATGGGAAATCAACCCTGGCTGATCGTATTTTGGAATTGACGCATACTGTGACACAGCGTGATATGCAAGAGCAGTTGCTCGATTCGATGGACTTAGAGCGAGAGCGCGGAATTACAATCAAACTGCAGCCAGTGCGGATGAACTATGAAAAAGATGGTCAGCAATATACGATCAATTTGATTGACACTCCGGGGCACGTTGATTTTACCTATGAAGTATCTCGTTCGCTTCAAGCATGTGAAGGGGCAGTGCTTGTTGTCGACGCGTCTCAAGGAATTCAAGCACAGACACTCGCGAATCTGTATCTCGCGATGGAGCAGAATCTTGAAATTATCCCAGTGATCAATAAGATTGATTTGCCTGCTGCGAATGTGCCGCGTGTGACGCAAGAAATTGTAAACCTGATTGGTTGTAAGCCGGAAGATATTATTCCAGTATCCGCAAAAACAGGCGACAATGTATTAGCAATTCTTGATGCGATTGTTGATCACGTTCCAGCGCCAAGTGGTGATACTACTGCAAATCCACGCGCTCTGATTTTTGACTCTGTATTTGATGATTACCGTGGTGTGATTACGTACATTCGCGTTATTGATGGTTCAATTAAAAAAGGTGATGAAATTCATTTGATGGGGAAGAAGAC
>CAZBLE010000005.1:29223-42539 GCA_964492735.1 uncultured Gammaproteobacteria bacterium | reverse complement strand
TTTGGGTTTCGTTGTGGATTTTTAGGAATGCTGCATCTTGATATTATTAGTGAGCGCTTACATCGTGAATTTGATTTAGACTTGATCGTGACAACACCGTCAGTTGCGTACAAGGTTTTCACAACTCAAAGCGAAGAAATTATTGTCAGCTCACCACTTGATTTACCAGACCCAACGCACATTGAACACATTGAAGAACCGGTAATGGCGGTAGGCATTATCACGCCATCTTCTTACATTGGTGCAATTATGCAGCTTGTGATGGATAAACGTGGTAAGCCAACGGCACAAGAAATTGAATATCTCGATGCTGAGCGTGTGATGTTGCATTACTATATTCCGCTTGCCGGCATTGTTGTTGATTTTTATGATAAATTAAAAACTGTCAGCTCTGGCTATGCGACGTTGAATTATGAATTCCATCATTATGAACCAGCGCAGATTGTGCGGATGGACATTATGGTTGCTGAAGAACTAGTTGGACCACTTGCATCAATGGTGTATCAAGACGATGCCCAACGAGTTGGACGCTTGGTTGTAAAGTCATTGAAAGATGTGTTGCCACGCCAAATGTTTGATGTGAAAATTCAAGCATCTATTGGAGTGAAGGTCATTGCAAGTGAAAAAATTACCGCAATGCGGAAAGATGTGACCGCAAAACTCTATGGTGGTGATGTCTCACGAAAAAAGAAATTGTTAGAAAAGCAAAAAAAGGGGAAAAAACGTATGAAATCTGTGGGGCGAGTAGATATTCCGCAAGATGCATTTTTGGCTATTTTAAAGCGATAATGACAGTATCCACAGTATCTCTTGACGTTTATAATGAATAGGTGTACCTTGTCCGCGCTTTCAAAGGCAAATTTCGTTTTTTCGGCGAATCTTTGAAGATAAAAAGGTGATCTCGATGTTGTACGACTCCTCCTCAGTACAGCATCTCGAGGTCGCCTTTTTGTGTTATAATATATCGTATGCGTAAACGAAAAGAAATAGACGACACATTGCCAATTCAAGGCAATAATCGAGTCTTACGAAAACGAGGCGCTGATGATGCGCGTCTCAATCGCAAGACAACTGTCGCGGGTGTGAAAAAGGCTGACCTTGTGAAAAGCGCTGATTCAATTTGGACACGATTTACGACACGTTCAATGGAATTAATGCGCGGTGATTCAAGTCCGGGTCATGCTGATGCAACACTTCTTACTGTTCTCGCGGTATTGATTATTTTTGGGCTCGTTATGCTCAGTTCAGCTGGAGCAGTGAAGTCATATCAAGATTATGATGACGCATATTATTTAGTGAAACATCAACTGTTAAATGGTGTGTTGATCGGAGGTATTGCATTTTATGTGATGAGCCATATTGATTATCACTATTGGCGCAAATACGCCTTCCCGATTGCTGTTGGTACATTGCTATTGCTGTTTGCGGTATTCTTGCCAGGCATTGGTGATGCACGTTTAGGTGCGAAGCGTTGGATTGAAATTGGTGGTTTTGATTTTCAGCCATCGGAAATTGTGAAGCTGACTTTTTTAATTTATTTGTCTGCCTGGCTCGAAAAGCATGGGAAACGGATTCATGATCCAGCCTATGGACTTGCCTCATTTGTCTTTATGTTACTTGGTTTAGTATTGTTGATTGCAATTGGACAAAAAGATTTAGGAACAATGATTGTTATTGGTGTGATTGCAGTCGTTGTCTATTTTGTTGGTGGCGCGCCGATGAAACATTTAGCTCTTATTGGAGCTGGGAGTATTGGTGGATTTTTGTTTTTGGTCATCATTCCAGCATTTCGTTATCGCCTCAATCGTATTTTGGTGTTTTTGAATCCAGATACAACAGATAAGTTAGGCGTAGGGCATCATGTGCATCAAGCGCTTATTGCGATTGGTTCAGGCGGTATCTTTGGCCTTGGCTTTGGTCACTCACGGCAGAAATATAATTATTTGCCGGAAGTGCATACTGATTCTATTTATGCAATTATTTCCGAAGAGCTTGGATTCTTTTTTGCAATCGGCATTATTATTTTGTTTACGATTTTTACAATTCGCGCATTAAAAATTGCTTCCAAAGCACCAGATGATTTTGGTAAGTTGCTCGCAGTTGGAATTGCGACATGGATTGGTTTTCAGGCAATGGTCAATATTGGCGCAATGTTGTCCCTACTGCCACTGACTGGTATTCCCTTGCCGTTTATTAGCTATGGAAGTTCATCAATGATTACGCTCCTTGCATCTGTGGGGATTCTTGTTAATATATCGCGTCAGACGAAACTATGAGCTTTATTCTATGAAAATACTTTTAGCTGGTGGAGGAACAATGGGATCAGTCGCGCCACTCCTTGCTGTTGTTCCAGAATTGCAAGAACGAGGACATGCTATTGTATTTGTCGGAACAGTGAATGGTCCAGAACAGAGTGTGGTTGAAGCAATGGAGTTGCCGTTTTTTGCGCTTCATGCCGCGAAGCTTCGACGATACCTGACATGGCGACACCTCCTTATTCCATTTGAATTCAAATGGTCATTATGGCAGGCGTATCGTGTATTGCGGTCAGAGCGCCCAGATGTCATCGTGAGTGCGGGTGGGTTTATTGCAGTACCGGTGATTATTATTGGCCGTCTACTTGGGGTGCCGAGTGTTATTCACCAGCAAGACGCACGTCCAACAATGAGTAATGTTGTGTGCGCACGTTTTGCAACAGTAATTACAACAACCTTTGAAGAATCAGTAGAGCAGTTTAAAAAATTCAAAACCCCTCAGCGAGTGATTGAATGGATTGGAAATCCAGTGCGTGATTTGTCTGTTCAGACAAATGCGATCGCACCGCTACTTGATACGACTGTGCCGACAGTGCTTGTGATGGGAGGCGGAACTGGCGCGACAGGTATTAATGAATTGATCGATGAATCGTTGTGTGAGATTGCAAACGTGATTCACGTTACAGGGAAGGGGAAGCGAAGTGAGGCGGTGAATCATCCGCGCTATCACGCCTTTGAATTTTTGAACACAGAATTATTTGAAGCCCTAAGCCTCGCAACAGTCGTTGTGTCACGTTGTGGGTTGTCATCCCTTACTGAACTATCTGCGCTCAGCAAGCCAACAATTTTTATTCCAATGCCAGATAGTCACCAAGATGACAATGCAGATCTCATTACAAAACACACAGCAGGACTTGTCTTGTCTCAAGGTGAGCTGATTCCAGGTGCATTAACAGCACAGGTTGATCTGTTGCTTGGTGATGCTGCTCTTCAAAAAACGTTTGGCGCGAATCTGCATGCTATAATGAAGTCAGGTGCAAATAAACGATTTGTGGAATTGATTGAACGTGTATGAAAAAAAATATTCTTATGAACGCGGAGAAGATATATTGCATTGGTATTGGTGGAATCGGTGTTTCTGCTCTTGCGCAGTTGCTTGTAAGTGGCGGGAAGCAGGTGAGTGGTGAAGACTTGGCAGCGAGTAGCGTCACTGAAATGCTTACAGACAAAGGAATTGATGTTGCAATTGATGCGCGTGGTGACGGCCTAGAGTCGGCAGATTGTATTATCTATAGTAGCGCTGTTCCAGAAGATCATCCGGCGCGTGTATTCGCTCGTGAACATAATGTCACAGAGCTGCAATATGTTGAAGCCCTCGGTCTCTACATGCAAGATTTTGAAGTTGCGATTGCAGTGAGTGGAACACATGGAAAAACGACAACCACTGCACTGATTGCAAACTTGCTGGTTGATGCTGGATTTGATCCAACAGCGGTTGTGGGAAGTATTGTGAAAGAGTTTGGAAATACAAATGCACGGGTTGGTGGGGCAGATAAAAAATATATTGTTGTTGAGGCGTGTGAACATGAAGCGCATATGTTGAAATTGCATCCAACAATGATTGTTATCACAAATATTGAAGCAGATCATTTGGATTATTATCGAGACCTGAATCATATTGTTGAAACATTTCAATCATTTGTGAATCAATTACCAGGCACTGATGCTGCTCACTTGATTGTGAATGCTGATGATTCTCGTGCGCGTGATCTAACGACAACAGCGAAGCGAACGACATATGGCATTGAGCAGGTCGCTGACGTTCAAGCGTTAGACGTTGGGCATGAAGCGGGCCGGCAATTTTTTACAGTACACAATGCAGCGTATACATTACACATTCCAGGAGCGTTTAATATTAGTAATAGTCTGGCCGCAATTACGGTTGGCTCCCATTTGAAAATACCACAAAGAGTCATTGCTCGATCATTGGCAGCATTTCATGGCACATGGCGTCGGTTTGAACGACTGGGGGAATTTCAGGGCGCGACGATAATTTCTGACTATGCGCATCATCCGACTGCAGTGCAGGGAACTATTCGAGCAGCAAAAGAATTTTTTCCAGGAAAGCGCATTGTTGTTGTGTTTCAACCACATCAACGCGCTCGCACAAAAGAGTTGTTTGATGAGTTTTCTCGGGCATTTATTGAGGCGGATAGTGTAATACTGCAAGAAATTTATGATGTTGCTGGACGTGAAGAGGCTGAATATGCTGGTGTGAGCTCACAGCACCTTGTTGATGCACTGCACGATATCGAAGGGCAAGAAACATTTTTTACACCTGATGCCGCAGCGACGCAGCAACTTCTTGAAACGACCATTGAAGCAGATGATGTTGTGCTTATTATGGGAGCGGGAGATATCTATCGTCTCGCAGAACGCCTTGCTCAGAAAGAGTCTTGATGCTATAGTGCGCGCTTCATTAGAATACGTATGAACATCCCAAATTTACAAGAAAACGTGCTACTTGCACCATATACAACCTTTAAAATCGGTGGTCCAGCGAAGTATTTTTTGGTTGCAAAAACTGCTGATGAAATGGTGAATGCAGTAAAAGAAGCGAAGCTTGCTGGCGTCGATTGGATTGTATTAGGCGGTGGATCTGACTTACTGGTTTCAGACGCTGGTTTTAATGGCTTGGTAATCAAATCAGAATTGCGTGATGTTGAAATGAATGAAGAAACTGGTGTTGTGGTAGCTGGTAGCGGAGCACTGCTTTCTGCCTTGATTCCAAAAACGATGAATGCAGGCCTTGCGGGATTGGAATATGCCATTGGTGTTCCAGCGACAGTCGGTGGAGCGGTGTGGGCAAATCTTGGTGCGCGCGGGTCTGATATTGCAGAGTGGCTCACGAGCGTAACTGTGTTGACATCTGACGGCGAGAAAAAAATTCTCAGCAATGCAGATTGTGCATTTACCTATCGCGATAGCATTTTCAAACATCAAAAATTTGTTATTGTAGAAGCGACATTTCAACTTGAAAAAACTGATAAGAAAACCACCTTTGCCAAAATGAAAGAGCTCGCAGATCTTCGCAAAGACACGCAAGATGTTGGCGCGCAATGTGCAGGTTGTGTTTTTCAAAACCCAACAGATCAAACAGACGTGGCTGCTGCTAAACTCATTGATGAACTCGGGCTCAAAGGCAAAACGATTGGCGGCGCGAAAGTATCAGATATTCATGCAAATTTTATTATCAATACTGGCGATGCAACAGCTGATGATGTAGTGGAGCTGATTTCATATATCAAACAACAAGTGCGGGACAACAATGGCATTCAGCTTCACGAAGAAATTGAGTATATCGGGTTTTAAGAAGCTGTTGGAAGATAGAGCTTTTCCCATACATCAGGATCCTCTGGGTCTGGCGTGTATCCAAATTCCTCAATGATTGGACCAAACCATTCATACCATTTTTCAGGAGTAATTTTGGAATGACCGTGTTCTAAGCTTCTTTTTAAAATATGCTTTGCTGGCAATGCATTTGCATCTTGTAATATGTCACGTAAATTGAGTAGAGCCGTTCGATAGAGCTCACGTCCTGCGCCGCTCGGTAATGGTTTTGGTGTATCTTGAGAAAAAGGATTTTCTTTTTTTGCAATACTTCCACGCACAAGCGCATAGTTTGGGTGACCTGCGTTTTTGTGTACAATGCTCAATTTCAAACTAATGGCGAGTGTGTCTAGATCGCCAATGATCATATAAACGTCTCGTTCTTCTTCTTGAAGGTTTCCGTCTCGTCCCCGTTCAATGGTTGATATATTGAGTGTTAATGGAAGGCCCTGTTCTACAGTGGCGTGTCCAAGTCTCATGGTGGATCGATACTTTGGTGTTTCTGTTTCAGTGACTACAGCTTCCCATTGGGTATCTTCAAAGACCGAGAAGGTATTGAGAGACGGCAGTGATTGCTCAGGTTTTTTTCCGTACATTGATCGTTCAAGGCGCATAGTTGTGGTAGTTTTTAAAATAAAAGTAACACCTTTAATACTTTTGTCTAGTGCTGTATACTATAATTGTAGTTTGATTAATTTTTGAATGAATTTTATGAATATCACAGCGAAGAATTTTGAACTGACAGACGCAATCAAGCAATACATCGAAAAAAAATTCACGACAGCACTTGAAGGTCTCAATGGAGATGCGACGCATATTGATATCGAAGTTGATCGTCAAACAAAACATCAACATGGCGATGTGTTTCATGTGCGCGGCCACATTCAAGTAACGCATGGCGACTTGTTTGCTGAAGAAACACAATCTGATTTGTATGCTGCAATTGATACATGCTCTGACGAGTTGCAACGCCAGGTGCGAGATCGTAAAGGAAAATCACAAGCCATTGAGCGAAAAGCTCGTCGCACACGTCGCGCGCTTAAATCAATGTTCGGATTTTGGAAACAATGAAACCACACGAAAAACAACCATGCACAATCACCGCAGATGATTGTAATCGAATCAAGGTCGAATTGATGTCAGCCTTGTCCGGCTTGTTTGTGTATGCCGATACTGTTTCGCTCAAAGCAGCAAATCAATTATTACGCACGAATGTCGATCCAAAAATCTATGAAACCGTCGTGCGTTTGAATCGGTATATTGATAAAAATCCAAAGCGTATTCGCTTATTAGCAGAAAAGCTTGGATACAGTGATTGGTTTTCAGAAGAAGCAGAGCGCATTCTATCTCCAGTGATTGATGTGTATCAAAATAGTTCTCATTATCATTTTGATGCGGCTGATATTACACGCGAAGCTCTTGGACAATGCTACCTTGAACTCCTTTCAATTGTAGCGCTCTACGATGAACAGTTACTGAAAGATTTTGCAACTGCGGTATTTTCAATACTGACGCATGAATATATTCATTCAAATACTCGCATCTTTCATAGTCACCTTGGCGCAGAGAAGCGAACAATGCAGGAGTTGCAAGAAACACTACATCGTCTTGCGCGACATGATGCGCGTTTGCAACATGTGCCGGTTATTCAGCAGCAGGAACACGATGATGCGATCGAACCAATTCATGCACATGTGCAACACAATAATACGCTTGCAGCACTGCGAATACCCTTAGCAATTACCTTGCATGATGTCTTAACCGATACGTATTCAATTGCGTATGGTGACCCACAAATTATTGAGCGTCATACGGTTCACGAGCGTGTCCACTTGCCATTTCCTCAAGTGCGTGAAGCGGGTCTTGCGATGCATGTGATTTTTGATTCTGAAAGTGAGCCGGTGCAGTTTTTTTTGAACACTGAATTATTAGACGCTATCCGTGACAACGGATCTGCTGTTGGTGCAGTCATTGGAGTGCATGGAGATATCCAGCTTCACCCTGAATATCTCCACGAACGACATCGGGAAGATCCAATCGCTCGGGTACGTGTCAATCACGCGATTGTAGAGGTGCAAAAACTCCACCCCGCAGCTGAGTTGACGCTTTTTGTGTAACCGCCTACAGTACACAGACTATGGCAACATTTCTCGAATCAATTTTTGGCGACGGCAATAAACAGACGATTAAGCGCTTTCAAAAAGATGTTGAAGCAATTAACGCTCTTGAGCCCGCTATTCAACAACTATCAGACGACGAACTCCGTGGAAAAACAGGAGAATTTCAGGATCGCTTAAAAAACGGTGAAACGCTCGATGTAATTACGCACGAAGCGTTTGCGGTGGTGCGTGAAGCAGCCCGTCGCACACTCGGTCAGCGGCACTATGATGTACAGCTTATTGGTGGATTAGTGCTCAATTCTGGAGCGGTCTCACAACAAGGTACAGGTGAAGGAAAAACCTTAACTGCAACAACAGCAGCCTACCTCAACGCACTGACCGGAACTTCTGTGCATTTAGTCACAACGAATGATTACTTGGCACGACGTGATTCAGATTGGATGGGTCAGGTGTATGGATTTTTAGGACTCACAGTTTCTTGTATTCAAGCCAACAACAATGCGTTTATGTACGATGCTGACATTGAAGCAGTACGTCGTCATAAAGAAGAGCGGCAAGCAGCAGCTGATGCGGCTGCAGAAAATAGCACCGAAGGAGCAGGCTATGAAGCGTTGATTGTGGCTGACATGGACCACTTGCGTGTCGTGACGCGACGTGAGGCGTATCAAGCAGATATTATTTTTGGAACCAATAATGAATTTGGTTTTGATTATTTGCGCGATAACATGGTGTTAAAACCAGAGGATCGTTCTCAAGGTGAGCTTGGTTTTGCCATTATTGATGAAGTTGATTCGATTTTGATTGATGAAGCGCGGACGCCACTGATTATTTCAGCACCAGCTGCAGATGCAACACAGCAATATTATGAATTTGCTCAGCTCGTTGCAGGCCTGTCTTTAGACGAAGATTTTACAGTGAATGAAAAAGAGCGTGCAGCAACATTAACAGAAGCAGGGATTACAAAAGTTGAAAAAATTCTTGGTGTTGAAAATTTATATGTGCAAGCAGGGATTCGCACAGTGCATCATATTGAACAAGCCTTGAAAGCGCGTGCATTGTTTTTGAAAGACAAAGAATACGTCATCCAAGATGGTCAGGTGATTATTGTTGATGAATTCACTGGTCGTATGATGCATGGTCGCAGATATTCAGAAGGGTTGCATCAGGCGATTGAAGCCAAAGAAGGTCTTTCAATTCAACAAGAGTCTCAAACACTCGCGACAATTACATTGCAAAATTATTTCCGTCTCTACAAGAAACTATCGGGTATGACGGGAACAGCTATGACAGAAAAAGAAGAGTTTTTCAAAATTTATGGTTTGAATGTGGTGGCAGTGCCGACGAATCGTGAAAATATCCGAACGGATTTATCTGATCGTGTCTACAAAGACCAGAATGCAAAATATAAAGCCGTGATTGAACGCGTGAAAGAATTACACGAAACAGGACAGCCAATTTTATTAGGAACTGCTTCGATTGATCAGAATGAATTAATGGATCAGTTATTGAGCAAGGCTGGAATTCCGCATGAAATATTAAATGCGAAAAATCATGAACGGGAAGCGGAGATTATTGCACAGGCCGGAAAGCTTGGTGCAGTGACTGTCGCGACGAACATGGCTGGTCGTGGTGTTGATATTATTTTGGGTGGGAATCCAGTGAATATCGACGAGCAGCGACAGGTGCGAGAGCTTGGTGGTCTTGCGGTTATTGGAACAGAGCGGCATGAAGCACGTCGAATTGATAATCAGTTGCGTGGTCGTGCGGGTCGTCAGGGTGATCCTGGGTCAACGCAGTTTTATGTATCTATGGAAGATGGCTTGATGCGCATGTTTGGTAGTGAGCGGATGCAAAGCTTGATGGATCGAATGGGCGTTCCGGATGATATGCCAATTGAAAATAAGATGGTAACGCGATCTATTGAAACAGCGCAGAAAAAAGTGGAGTCTCGTAATTTTGATATCCGTAAACATTTAGTTGAATACGATGATGTGGTGAACAAGCAGCGTACGACGATTTATCGACGTCGCAATGAATTGCTTGATGCAGAGAGCCTTGAGGTTATTGAGCTTGTCCGAGAGATTTTAAAAAATGAAATGGAGCACATTGTCTCGATGCATACGAATCGTGAAGATGTTGATGCAAGTGGATGGGATTTTGCAGCGCTTGCAAAAGACGCAAGTGACGTATTACGTCTTCCAGTAGATAGTGTTCAAGCCGAGTTAAAAAATATTGTCGCAGGATCAGCTGATAAGCTTGGTGAAGCGCAAACACGAACGCAGTTAATTGAACATTTAGAAACACTTGCACACAGCACGTTAGACACGGTTGCAGGTGCGATTGATGTGGCGGTTCTTGGGAATGCATTGCGGCAAATGTATGTGCGTGTCATTGATGTGTTATGGATTCAGCATTTGGATGAAATCGAATTCTTACGCGATTCCATTAATTTGCGTGGATATGGTCAACGCGATCCGTTGGTTGAATACAAGCGTGAGTCGTACGATTTATTTCAAAATTTATTAGCCAGTATCCAAAAGCAGGTGGTTGCACAGTGTTTCCCAGTAGCAGCGCAGGCGCAGCATTTTGTTGACGCGCATGTGCATGAAGAAACCGAGTTGCCAGCGAACGCGGAGTATTCAGCGCCAGACAAAGAAATGCAAAGTAGTAGCGAGGCAGTGGCCGCGCAAGCGCCAAAAGGGAAGACGGTGGTGTCGCATGAGCCGACAAATGATGACGGGGATAAAATTGGTCGCAATGATCCATGTTTTTGTGGGTCCGGAAAGAAATATAAAAAGTGCCACGGCGCGGCGTAATAGATTTATACAAGGAATACCCGTGTGTTTTTCGTATATACAAAACCGTCTTTTTCAAGAGTTGCAAGAACATCAGAAAGCCAAGACAGGCGAGTTGCGTCAAAATCATCTTGAATAGCTTTTCCGACTTGAGCAAAGGTCGCGCCATTCGGCTTTGTATGTAAAAATTTCAAAATCTTACCGCGCCAAATCCGACGTGGTTGTCCAAAGTATTGTTTCTCAGTCACGGTCTTTTTATAGCGCAATGCTTCTTTTGGGGCGGTTTGAATCTCTGGAAATGACACGCAGATTTTTTGCATCGGACAGGTTTCACATTTTGGTTTACTGGCAGTGCATACCAGCGCACCAAATTCCATAATTGCTTGATTAAAAATCCAGATCCGATCTTTTCGTGGCAGCAGTGTTTGCATCAACGCCCAAAATTCTTTTTGTGTTGTTTGTGGCAACTCACGAAATCCCAAAAAAATCCGACCGATAACGCGTTCAACATTTGTGTCGACCAGTGATGTTTTGAGTTCAAAAGCGAAACTTGCAATTGCGCCAGCAGTGTATGGCCCGATTCCTGGAAGTTTTTGCAATCCTTCGATTGTTTGTGGAAACGCGCCTTCAAGTTCATTCGTCACAACCTGACAGGCTTTTTGTAAATAGAGCGCACGGCGATTATAGCCAAGTCCTTGCCACAGCGCGACAATGTCCGCTTGTTTTGCGGTCGCGAGCACCGCTGCTGTCGGAAAGCGCTTCATGAATGCTTCATATTTTGGAATCACGCGATCGACTTGTGTTTGTTGCAGCATCATTTCAGAGACCAAAATCCCGTATGGATCACGCGTTTTGCGCCACGGCAAATCTCGTGAGGCTTTTTGAAACCAACGGACGAGCGCTTTTTGGAATAGTTGTTGCGGAGTAGGCGATGCTTGCTTCATAAGTATGCAGAATAGTGCTATCATACAGATAATAGAATAAATAACAAATACCTATGTCATCAATTCCAATGCAACATAAAAAACGCTGGTACAAACGCCCAAGCGCAATTATATTTTCACTCTTACTCCTTATCGTGCTCGGCGGCGGCGGACTCTATGCCTCCGGCGCATTTAAGCCGTCTCTCACACAATATGACTACCTGAAGGAAACGGTAAAGGTTGAAAAACGCACAGTGAGTAAGACTATTACAACAAGTGGCACAATTGTTCCTGATTATTCTGAAAAGATTCTCGCAACCGGAACTGTTGAAGATCTGCCTGTCAGTGTTGGTGACGATGTGAACACAGACGACACATTGCTCAAAACAAACGCACAAACAGTGAAAGCGCCATTTGATGGTCGTGTGACGGCAATCAATACAGCAGAAGGAGCGACAGTGTCAGCAGTGTCTCCAGCAATGGAATTTTCGTATCGTTCAAGTCACATTGAATTTTTTGCTTCAGAAAATGAAGTCATTGATTTGAAAAAAGATCAGAAAGTGACATTCACTATTCCGTCATATAACAATGGAAAAGATGAATTTGAAGGTGTGGTGTCATTCGTTGATATCAAAAAACAAGAAGCGGCAGCAGCAAGTGTTGGTGGTTCAGCAGAAACAGGATATTTGGTGAAAGTATCAATGAATGAATTACCAGAAGCGTTGCGAAAAGTATTTGGACTGACAGTTGATATGACGATTAAAGTGGGAAGTGTTGATAATGTTGCGGCTGTTGAAGCTGGTGCAATTCAATACACTGATGACAACAAAGCGTTTGTCTATCTTCCACCAACAATTGATGATGCATTTGCGGCTTCAGCTGCAGGAGCTTCTGATATCACCACGCTCTTGAAAAAACAAACTGTGACAGTTGGTTTCCGTGGAGATAGTTATGTTGAAATCACTGATGGTTTAGATATTGGTGATAGTGCATTATTGTACGTCCCGCAAGTGAAGAGTAGCTCACCATTTGGTAACTAGACGATCATGGCAAAGAAAACAACGCATCGCGGAAAGGCGCATAAAGAGCGTGTTTCTGAAGCCTCAGTTCCAATTATTGAGGTGCGAAACTTAAAAAAAACCTACTGGAACGGCAACGTGGAAATCCCGGCTGTTCGCAATGTTGATCTAACAGTAGAAAAAGGGGACTTTCTGGCAATCATGGGTCATTCCGGTTCTGGAAAATCAACGCTCATGAACTTGCTCGCATTTTTAGATGTGCCGACTTCAGGGACATATAAATTCGGCGGCGAGAGTATTGAAAATTTTGATGACGATTATTTAGCAGATTTGCGAAACGCGACGATTGGATTTGTTTTTCAACAATTTCATTTGCTGCCACGAACATCCGCCCTTGATAATGTGCGTTTGCCTCTGCAGTATGCCGGTATTTCAAAACAAGAGCAGATTGAGCGGGCAGTCGAAGCCTTGAAAGTCGTTGGGCTCGCTGATCGCATGGACCACAAGCCAAATGAACTATCCGGTGGGCAACAACAACGTGTCTCAATTGCACGCGCCTTGGTGAATAATCCGATGCTCATTTTTTGTGATGAACCAACAGGAAATCTGGATTCAACAACCTCGCATGAGATTATGGAAATGCTGACTGCGCTACACGATGAAGGCAAGACGATTATTATGGTGACTCATGAAGATGATGTTGCGGCATACGCACAAAAAATAATTCGTATGAAAGATGGAGTAATGGTATGACGATGATTTTGGTATACATTCAAACAGCGCTCAAGCAGTTGCTGAAAAACAAAGGTCGCTC
>CAZBLE010000005.1:0-29123 GCA_964492735.1 uncultured Gammaproteobacteria bacterium | reverse complement strand
GAGTCATTTAAAAACCGCTTGAGTTATGTCATTACAGAAAACCATAGCTACTTCAAAGAAAATCCAGATCAATTAACTGTTGTGTCGCGTGAACAGGCGCTGAGTATTTTCACGACAATTCTCGTCGGTATTCAGGCGTTTATTTCAGCGGTGGCTGCGATTTCTTTGATGGTTGGTGGTATCGGTATCATGAATATCATGCTGGTGACAGTCAAAGAGCGCACGAAAGAAATTGGCTTGCGTAAAGCGATCGGCGCAAAAAATGCTTCAATCTTGATTCAGTTTTTGGTGGAAAGTGTTGTGCTGACAACTATTGGTGGATTGATTGGCGTGACACTTGGCTTATCATTATCCGGCCTGGCTGTCTTTGCGGCAAATCTATTGCAACCAGATTGGGGAGTGCAGTTTGTGGTTGTTCCAAGTGCGATTATTTTAGCCTGTGGAGTTGCGGCGATTGTTGGTTTGATCTTCGGGATTTATCCAGCATATAAAGCGTCTCGATTGCATCCAATTGAAGCGCTTCGATATGAGTAGTGTGCAGGTACAAAAAAAAGAAAACTCGGTGATTTTGGTACTACTAAATACTTTTCGACGACTGGCGCTGAGCTTGACGGCAAGTCTGCCGTCGTCACTCAGCAAACGTCGTCTCAAAGTTTCAGCAGTACCAAAATTTCGCGTATCACAAATTTTATTAGGACTATTTGTTGTTGTGATATTTCTTGCACCAACTGTGACGCAGGCAGCGACAGTCAATGATGTTGTGAAGCCGACAAAGAAAGCGGGCTACACAGATTTTACGCAGGTGGTGTATTCGCCGAGTGCGACAGTGCAAGATGCTCCGAGCGGAAAATTTTTGTATCGCCGTAATCCAAATGTGCAGCGTCCGATTGCTTCAATTTCAAAAGTGATGACCGCTTTAGTATTTTTGGAATCAAAACCAAAAATGAATGATCGAGTGTCTTATAAAGAAACAAGCGATCGGATTGGTGCGACAGTGCCAGTGCGTAGTGGTGAGTCACTGACAAAAAAACAAGTGCTCATGGGAACACTTGTGCCGTCTGCGAATAACATGGCAGTAACGCTTTCAAAAAGCACGAAGATGTCAGAAAAAAAGTTTATCGCTGAAATGAATGAGCGTGCGCAAGAAATTGGTTTAACAAAAACACAGTTTGTGGAACCAACTGGATTAAGTACGCGTAATATGTCGACGGCTGATAATGTTTCGAAGCTGGCGCGGTATGCGTTTGCGACCTATCCAAAGCAATTTCAAGAAGCGGCTCACACGCAAGTCTATTCATACACTGTTGCGAATTCTGGACGGCGAATGAATTTGTATTCTACAAACAAATTTAATGGTCACGGAACACTAGAGCTTGTTGCATTTAAAACCGGGTATTTACCAGGCACTGCGAATCGAACTCTCGTTGCGCAGATTAAGGAGAAGTCAACAGGCAATGAAGTGATTGTGACATTGCTTGGCAATCCATACTATGGAACAATTTTTGATGAAGCCGAACGACTTGCGAATTGGTCGTTTGCAAATTACAACTTTCCAAAATAATCAATAATGGTGCTTTGCAGGCAGTCTCTCTCAAAACCCGACGCTCGCGGAGCTCGCTTACGGGAAGATCTGCGATCTTCTTATTGTTTTGAGTAGAGACTATCCTGCCCGCACCTATCTCTCAATTATGAAACAAGTTATCGTTCTACTGCCAAATATTCACTCAACCCATAATGTGGGGAGTTTTTTTCGGACAGCGGATGGAGCGGGTGTTAGTAAGATTGTGCTGTCAGGTTTTACAGCGCGGCCAGACACGAATGACAAAATCGGAAAAGTAGCACTGGGAGCAGAGCAAACAGTTGAGTGGGAATATGTAGAGGATCCGCTTGATGCGATTGAGCACTATCGAGCTCAAGGGTTTCAGATTGTAGCAGTAGAGCAAACCGCAAATAGTGTTGATTATCAAGAAGTCGAATACGCCGAAAAAGTGTTGCTTATTTTTGGGAACGAGCGGACCGGTGTGCCGAAAGAAGAGTCCGACGCGGCTGATCTCGCGGTGCATATTCCAATGCGCGGCCAAAAAGAATCACTCAACGTGAGTATTGCCGGCGGCGTGATCTTGTATCACGTGTGCAAATAGGTATTTTTTGATATACTTTTTGCATGAATTGGCTTGTCGCAGTTATTATCGGACACCTGTTAAACGCACTTGGTTTTGTGCTCAACAAAGCCGCGCTCACGGTGTCAATTAAAAATCCAAAAACATTCACTTTTTATATTGGATTTCTCGGTGCAATCTCAGCAGCGTTTTTATTTATCGCACCAGGACTCCCACAAGTAACTATTTTACCCGAACTCATCATCGGTGGTGTGTTTTTTATGCTCGCGTTGTATTGTTTTCTTGTCGCGCTATCTGGCTCGGACACCTCGCGTGTTGCTCCATTCATCGGCGCGCTCGTTCCAATCTTCACATTTGTCTTCGAATATTTCTGGATTGGGAATTCGTTGTCACGTGATTTACTCATCGCCTTCGTTGTACTCATCATCGGAACGATTATCGTTACGATCGATATTGATGCAGAAAAAACACACTCGAAAAAATCGAAGGTAAACATTCAAGCCTGGGTGTACGGAACAATCGCCGCAGCATCATTTGGTTTGTCATTTGTCGCCAGTAAACTTGCGTATGATGCACTGCCATTTTGGAATGCATTTGCATGGATGCGTATTATTTCTTTTGTCGCTGTTCTCGCATTCTTACTATTTCCTGGAATTGCAAAAGATGTCTGGACATCACGAAAAATATTCGCTTCAAAAGCAGGTGGGGTCTATCTCGGCTCACAAGCAGTTGGTGCGGTCTCATTTATTTTTATTAATTACGCGATTTCAAAAGCTTCCGTGTCACTTGTGAATGCGATGCAAGGGATTCAATATGCGTTGCTTATTGTCCTCGTTCTTGTTGGACACGTCGTCGCACCAAAATTAGTTGCAGAAGCCATGAGTAAAAAATCACTCGCGCTCAGAAGCATCGGTGTGATTGTCATTTGCATTGGGATTGCATTGGTTTCATTCAATCAATAATCAGTATCTATGGCTGAAAATTCGCACTCTGACAGGAAATCATTGCAGTTTCCAGATGGTTTTTTGTGGGGAGCTGCAACAAGTGCGCATCAAGTTGAAGGTGGGAATATTCACAATCAATGGTGGGCGTGGGAACAGCAAAAAGGTCATGTAAAAAATGATGAGCAATCGGGGAGAACGACAGACCATTATAGTCGGTATGCGCAAGATTTTCAGTTGGCGCAAGATATGCATCACAACGCGCATCGTCTTTCAATTGAATGGAGTCGGATTGAGCCAGCGCAGGGGGAATGGAGCAATGAAGCAATCGCGCATTATAAAACAGTCTTAGAAGATTTGCGCAAAAGAAATATTCAAACAATGGTGACATTGTTTCATTTTACGTTGCCAAATTGGGTAGCGCAGCAAGGTGGTTTTGAAAACCAGAAAACCATCGACGACTTCACACGCTTCGCAGAAAAAATCGCGCAGGAACTAGGTGATCTCGTTGATTTTTGGTGCACTATCAATGAGCCAAGCGTCTATACATCAATGTCGTATGTGTATGGTATCTGGCCACCACAAAAGTATCTTGCTGTTTTTGCAGGCTGGCGCGTTTTAAAAAATCTGGCGCGTGCACATGGTCGCGTGTACGCCCAATTGCATAATCTTCTAGATACTCAACATACACAGATTCAAGTCGGAATTGCGAAGAATATGATTGATTATGAACTTGCGCCAGAGCATAGTACGGTAAAAAACCGTCTCGCCATGAAGATTCGGGATTATATTTGGAATGACTATTTTTTTGCGCTTACAAAAAAGTATCATGATTACATCGGTATTAATTATTATTTTCATCAGCGCTTAAGGCCAAAAAATTTCTGGCAACTCGAACCAACACCAACCTCAGAGATTCCAGATATCAACACAAGCGACCTTGGTTGGGAGCTGTATCCGCAAGGACTGTACAATCTATTACTGCATCTCAAAAAATATCATCTACCAATCTACATCACTGAACATGGCCTTGCTGACGCACATGATACACATCGGCCGCGCTATCTCATTCAATCACTCCAAAAAATCCATGAAGCCATTGAGACTGGAGCTGACGTTCGTGGGTATTTCCACTGGTCGCTACTTGATAACTTTGAATGGCATGAAGGTTTCGCACCCCGCTTTGGACTTATTGCAATAGATTACAAAACACAACAGCGAACCCCGCGGACTTCCAGCGCAGTTTATGCAGATGTGATATACTCTAATGGATTGAAAAGCAACATTCTTGAGCAGTATGGCCAAGTCCAAACAAAAAACAACACGTAAAAAAACACAACAACAGCCACTGACTCTTTGGCAGCAGGCACGGCGACATGTGTTGCGTACAGAATTAATTGTTCTGTATATTGTATTGATCCTCCTTGGTGGATACATGGCAATTGCAAACCGCGAGCATCGCGATGACAGTAACATTACCTACGGCGTGACCTTCAGTACAAAATATTCAAAAGAACTTGGCATTGATTGGCGTGCGGCCTACCTGAGCCTACTCACAGATATGCATGTGAAGCAGTTTCGTATTCCGGTATATTGGGATGAAATTGAGCCACAACAAAACGGTGAATTACAATTAGATGATGTGCAGTGGATGCTTGATCGCGCAAAAGAAAACGATGCGCATGTGATTCTTGCAATTGGAGAACGTGTGCCACGATGGCCAGAGTGTCATCCACCACAATGGGCGAAAGAACAGTGGCCACAAGATCGAGAAGCAGCTGAGTTGTCGATGCTCGAGCGGGTGGTTGATCGCTTTCGAAACAACAGCACTATTGTGACGTGGCAAGTACAAAACGAGCCTCTTCTTTCAACATTTGGTGAATGTCCGTTACGTTCAAAAGAGCACGTGGCGCGCACAGTGCAGGTGGTACGGAGCATTGATAATACACGCCCAATCATGATGACTGACAGTGGAGAGCTTTCTACTTGGACAGGCCTTACTGGTATGACTGATATTCTAGGTGTGAGTATGTACCGCATTACATGGAATCGTTTTCTTGGGTATTTTTATTACACACTTCCGCCGGAATACTACTCTATTAAAGCACGTGCGATTCGTCCGTTTGTTGATAAAATTATTTTAAGTGAACTTCAAGCAGAGCCGTGGCCACCTGGAAAGTCGATTACTGATATATCACTTTCAGAGCAATATGCGTCCATGAATCCAAAACGGTTTCAACGGAATGTTGATTATGCCCAACGTACAGGGTTTACGGAAATTTATTTGTGGGGACCAGAGTGGTGGTATTACCTCAAAACAAAGCACAATGATTCTTCAATGTGGGATACTGCTGCAGTGTATTTTCAAAAGCCATAGTTGAGATGGCTGCATAAGTAGGCTATACTGCTCTATATGAATGGAATTTTCTTTGACGTCAGTAGCATGTTGATTGCTGGGACGATCGCAGCGACAATTGCTAAAGCGCTCAAGCAGCCAATGATCCCAGCGTACATTATTTCAGGGGTGATTATTGGCCCTCCAGTGTTAGGACTGTTTCATAACGACGAAGTGCTGCATACATTGTCCACTTTTGGTATCGCATTTTTATTGTTTCTTGTAGGCATTGAATTGGATTTACGTGTTTTTCGAAAAGTAGGAGCTGTTGCGTTTATTGTCTGCCTCGTTCAAATGATTGGAGCGGTTGGCGTTGGGTATTTTTTTATTCGTTTTTTGGATTTTAATCCAGTCACATCATTGTTTATTGCACTTGCGTTGGCATTTAGTAGTACCATTTTAGGAATTAAAATGATGGCCGAACGGAAAGAGCTCGATACACTGTACGGCCAGTTAGTGATCGGTATCTTATTAACACAAGATATTTTAGCGATGCTGACCTTGATCTTTATTCCGATTGTGTTTAACGGTGGGTTAGAAGGCGACGTCTTTGGTTCAGTGGCTGCTATTATTGGAAAAGCGGTTGCGCTGACGATATTCGCTTTTGCGTGTTCACAATTTATCTTGCGATATCTTTTTCGGTTTTTTGCACATACATCAGAATTACTATTCTTAGGTTCCATTTGCTGGTGTTTATTTATCAGCATGATTTCTATTTTGCTTGGTTTTTCTGTTGAGGTCGGAGCCTTGATTGCTGGTGTGAGCTTGTCATTTATTCCATACAGCATTGAAATTGGAAATCGCATTAGCTCACTGCGAGATTTTTTCTTACCGTTATTTTTTGCAACGCTTGGCGGGCAACTAGTGTTTGATTCGTTTTCTGAATACATTGTCCCAACAGCTGTTATGGTTTTCATCGTCTTGTTTATTACACCATTAATTGTCATGGTGACGTGGTTATTTTTTGGTTATCGTACACGAACAAGCTTTATGGCTGGCATGGCGCTCGGGCAGATTAGTGAATTTTCATTTGTATTAATGGCGGTTGGATTTAGTAATGGAGCGATTTCAAAAGATGTTGTTGCGCTTGTTGCACTGGTAGGGCTAATTACAATGACCATTTCCAGTTATATGATGGAGTACGCGGATGGACTCTATGCCTTTTTGCGGCCATTCCTCAAAAAATTTGAACGCAAAAAATATGCCAGCCGATTAGAAAACATGAGTGAAGAAATTACAGACCATATTGTGATTTTTGGATACCATACTATGGGACAGCAAATTGGACGCATTATTGAAGATGAAAACACCCACCCACTGCTTATTGTTGATCATAATCCTGATGTGATTGAAGCGTTGAAAGATACGAGCTTAAATTATTTGTACGGAACAGTGAGTGACCATGAATTACTGCAGCACGCGCATCTGTCACATGCCGATTCTATTATTTCAACTGTGCCAGACCGACGTTCAAATATCGCATTATTGAATTACATTCGCGACAATGAGATCAAAGCAACGGTGATTGTGACTGCTTTTCATGTTACAGAAGCGCTAGAATATTATGAACTTGGGGCACATTTTGTCATCTACCCTACATTAATTGCAGTTGACGCGGTGGCAGATGTGTTAAATAATCGACACCATGCGCAACGAAAAACGCATATTAAAGAATTGAAGCATATTTTAAAAGAAGCTCGCGCTCTATGAGGCAAATACTATTATTACTGGGATTTTTTGCTGGCGTCGCTGTTCCGGCTGGATTATTTGCATATCACTACGTGCCAAGTTCTTTGAATGATGGCCCAGTGCAATGGCTCATTGCTGCCTTAGTCGTACTCCCGGTTGCCATTGGTCTTATTGGGGGAATTGCATTATTTTTTCAAACACAAACGTATCATTACGTTCCATTGCCAGGACAAGACGAAGAAGATGACCATGATGTGCATCGGTTAGAAGATTCACGCTTAATGGGGCAATTACCAGAAACTTCAGAATCATCAAGTCGTTCCCCATTTGAAGCCTTTTTACGGGCTCGCATTTTGGCGATTTGCTCAGATGTTGAAGCTGGTCAAATTCATCAGCCGATCATTTATCATACAAATGTATACACACAACTCGCGGCCTATGCGCAGCGACAGCAAGAGTTTCTTCGTGCAGGCTGGACGATACAATTTCAACTACGGGCAGCTGAGCCGCATACTCTGCGCTTAGTCTATGAATTTTCTGATGATGAGTTTCTCGCAGAATGTGAAGGAGTGTTTGACTGTGTGGCTGCTTATGGAACTGTGCAGCATTCAGTGCCATTAACGACCCAAGAGCTTGGAAAAGCGGCTATTGAAAAGCACCTCTACCCACCCCTGATTGGCATGCCAGGTGTGATGCGTCTGCGTGTTCGACGTTTTGAGCCAAATGGCGCATGGGTGATTACAGGCCTGTATGATACCGTTCGTGGTTTACAGATGGGCGAACCCGTTGTATAGTTAGGCCATATTTATTGAGTATTTTTGGCTTTTTTATGAGTGCAGAATTTGATATTGACGATATTATTTCCTTGTCAAAACGGCGTGGTTTTGTCTATCCGTCATCAGAAATTTACGGTGGCTTTGCAGCGGTCTATGATTACGGCCCATACGGTGTTGAGCTGGCGAATAATATTAAAGCAGCGTGGTGGAAAGCCATGGTTCAAATGCGTGATGATGTTGTGGGGCTTGATTCATCAATTTTCATGTCCCCAAAAATTTGGGAAGCCAGTGGTCATGTGAGCGGTTTTTCTGATCCGATGATTGAGTGCCGTGAATGCCAAACACGGTCACGGGTTGACCATTTACTCGAAGATATTGGCGTGGTGGCAGATGAAAAAATGTCAGCTGAAGAAATTACGGAGTTGGTGAAGGCAAATGTTGAAAAAATCAAATGTCCAAAATGTGGTGAGCAAAATTTTACTGATGTAAAAAAATTCAATTTGCTGGTTGAAAGTAACCTTGGTGATTTTAGTGGAGAGGGAAAAGATCCAGTGTATTTACGCGGTGAAACCTGCCAAGGGATTTATGTGAACTATAAAAATGTTCTTGATTCCTCACGTGTGAAAGTTCCATTTGGTATCGCACAAATCGGAAAAGCGTTTCGGAATGAAATTACTGCTCGTCAATTTATTTTTCGAACGCGTGAATTTGAACAGATGGAGATGCAGTATTTCACAACACCAGATCAAGAAATGGTTGAGTATGAAAAATTACGTGAGGCACGCTGGCAGTATTATTTAGACCTTGGAATTACGCCTGAGAAGCTCAAATGGCATCAACATGAAAATTTGGTGTTCTATGCGAAAGAAGCTTACGACATTGAATATGAATTTCCGTTTGGATGGAAAGAGTTAGAAGGTGTTCATGCGCGTGGAAATTATGATTTAACGCAGCACTCGCAGCATTCTGGGCAGGATTTGAGTTATATGGACCCACAAACAAATGAGAAATATTTACCACACATTGTAGAAAGTTCAGTTGGTGTTGGTCGTACGATGCTTATGGTATTGTCTGATGCATACACAGTTGAAAAAACTGATGGTGGAGAACGAACAGTGATGAAATTCAGTCCAAAACTTGCGCCAGTAAAAGCAGCGGTGTTCCCATTAATGCGTAATAAACCTGAGCTCGTTGCGAAAGCGCGCGAAGTGTACGACATGTTAAAGCCGCACATGATGACTGAGTTTGATGATAATGGAAATGTCGGTAAGCGCTACCGCCGACAAGATGAAATCGGAACTCCATATTGTGTGACGATTGATTTCGATACACTTGAAACTGGCAAGGTCACAGTGCGAGATCGTGACACAATGGAACAGCAACCTGTTGCAATCACCGAACTCAAAGCGTGGCTCCAGCAGCACATTGAAGGTTAAGTAAAACAGCTTCTATTATATATATGATGAAACAGACGAAATTGCAAAATGGCATTCCAGTGATCATTGATCGGATGGAAGGAACAAAGGTTGTCACTGCTTATATTTTATTTTCTGTCGGCAGTCGGCACGAAACCAAAAAAACCAATGGCATCTCGCATTTTCTTGAGCATTTGTTTTTTAAAGGGACAGAAAAACGACCAACAACTCTTGCATTGAGTCGTGAGCTTGATGGTGTTGGTGCGGACTTTAATGCGTTTACGAGTAAAGATTATACGGGATATTATGTGAAGCTCGATTCTCGCCACACCACTCTTGCGCTCGATATTCTTGAAGACTTGTTGTTCCATCCGTTATTTGAAGCGGAAGAAATTGAACGGGAGCGGGGAGTGATTGTTGAAGAGATTAACATGTACGAGGACAATCCAATGTCTATTGCAGATGAATTATCTGAGCAGTTATTGTTTGGAAAAGATCACCCACTTGGATATCGGATCACTGGTCCAATTGAAAATATTAAACGAGTGACTCGCAAAGAAATTTTGGATTATCGCACAGAACATTATCATCCTGGTTCAATGGTGATTGTGCTGACTGGTGATGTTCCAAAAAATGCAATGACTCAGCTCAATAAAATGTTTGGTAGCGCAGAGCATCCAAAAAAACCGTTGCGCAAACCGAAAAAATTTGTATTCACACAAAAACAGCCACGCATTCAGATTGAAAAAAAATCAACCGCCCAAGCACATTTATCTTTGGCGTTTCCGGGTCCTGCATATCGTTCAAAAGATGAATTGCCAGCAAAGCTCCTTTCAACAATTCTTGGAGGGAGTATGAGTTCTCGTTTATTTATTAATATTCGAGAGCGCATGGGGCTGTGTTATTATATTGGGAGTACCGTTTCCCCATATGAAGACCAGGGTGCGTTCGCGGTATTCGCTGGTTTTGATCGCACTCGCATTCAAGATGCGATTACAGCGATTGTTGATGAAATTCGGTCCATTCGCGACAATGGAGTAACTGATGAAGAGCTCGCTCAAGCCAAAGAGTATATTCGTGGCAAAATGAGCATTCGAATGGAAGATTCAGAAAATGTTGCAGGATTTTGGGCACGGCAATTTTTACATGCAAAAGAACTTCGTTCACAAGAACAGATGAGTCAGGCGCTTGAAAAAATTACTGCGAAAGATTTGAAAAAATTCGCACAAAAATACCTCAAGCAAGAATTTGCAAACTTAGTTGTTGTGGGGAATTACTCAGAAAAACAACAGGCATCATTCTTAAAAACCATCAAACAATTATAAATCAGGGAGTATGAATGAAAACAAAAAAAAATTTACAGACAAAATTGATTATCGAATCACGTTTAGCACGCTTGGGATTTTAAAAGTTCTCGGAATTCTCGCTCTGGTGGTTCTCGTTTTTTATTTGCGCCAAGTGTTTGGATTGTTATTCGTTGCACTGGTACTCGCTTCAGCTGTGGATCCACTGATTGATCGTTTGCAGCGCTACCATATTCCACGAGGTGTGAGCATTTTGGTGATTTACGCATTAGCGGGAGTGACGGTATTTGTTGTCATTGCGGTATTGATTCCGCCTTTGCTTTCACAGGTTACACAATTGGGCAGCACGTTAACAAGCTACACATCTGGGGTTGATCATTTTTATCAATATGTCACACAAAATGAAAATGCAACTGTGGTTGATGCAGTTCGCGGCAATCTCAGTTCACTCAATGCATCTGTTGCGGCGCTGACCAGTAGTTTTTTTGCGACACTCAGCAATGCATTGTCTGTGACAGCGAGTATTATTTTTGTGTTAGTGATTACGTTTTATATCACTATTGAAGAAGATGGTTTGAAAAAGTTTATTCGATCGGTCGCGCCAATTCAATTTCAGCCATATCTCGTGCAAAAGACAAATCGTATCCAAGATCGTTTAGGCTCATGGCTTTCTGGTCAATTAGGACTCATGGTGATTATTGGTGTACTGACATTTATCGGCCTGTCATTAATCGGTGTTCCATACACATTAGTATTAGCACTCCTTGCTGGATTGTTTGAGTTCATTCCATTTATTGGGCCATTTATCGCTGCGATTCCAGCTGTATTTTTCGCGTTCACTGATTCCCCATGGAAAGCGCTGGCTGTGGTTGCGTTTTATCTTATACTGCAGCAGTTAGAAAATCAGGTGCTTGTTCCAAAAATTATGCAGCGCGCTCTTGGTCTTTCACCAATTGTGATTTTAACAGCCGTGCTTATTGGTGCGAAAATCGCAGGACTCCCTGGAATTTTATTAGCTGTTCCGGCTGTGACTATTTTATGGATTTTTGTTGAAGATATTGTTCGTCAAAAAATGGAAGCTGATAATACGTTAGAAGATTAATTGATTGAGGTAATTGCCATGCAAGATTCAAACAAACAATTTACAATTGCAACAGCGATTCCATATTTAAATGCCAAAGCGCACATTGGCCATGCGTTGGAATATGTCTTTTCTGATGTGATCGCGCGGTACCATAAACAACAAGGGGAAGACGTTGTTGCGATTATGGGCGCTGATGAACATGGGCAAAAAATTGCTCGCAGCGCGGAAGACTCTGGGGTCACTCCACAAGCGTATGTTGATTCACTCGTTCCAGATTTTTTGCGATTGCATACAGCGCTTGGAATTTCGTATGACACTTTTGTCCGCACAACTTCTGCTGAGCACGCCGCAGTTGTCCAAGCATTTTGGAAAAAGGTGCAGGCAGCAGGTTTTATTGATGAGCGTGAATACGAAGGATTGTATTGCGTCGGCTGCGAAGCATTTAAAACGGAAGCCGAGCTCGTTGATGGAAAATGTCCTGATCATTTAAAAGAGCCAGAAGTGGTGCGTGAAAAAAACTATTTTTTCCAATTATCAAAATTTCAGCAGCCGCTTCTTGCGTGGTATGACGCGCATCCAGAGTGGATTGTGCCCCAAGCAAAAATGAACGAAATGCGCGCCTTTATTGAACGTGGTCTCGAAGATATTTCTATTAGTCGTGATGTGTCAAAAATGTCTTGGGGCGTGCCTGTTCCGGGTGACGATTCACAAGTGATGTATGTCTGGTTTGATGCGCTGCCAAATTATTTGACTGGCGCTGGGGTTACTTCCGAAATGATTGCAAGTGGAGATTGCACGGGTTCTCGTTGGCCAGTGGATATCATTAATCTTGGAAAAGATATTAATCGATTCCACGCAATTTTGTTTGCAGCGATGCTTATGGCAGCTGATTTGCCACTGCCACAACAACTTGCGGTTCATGGATTTATTTCTGTGAACGGACAAAAAATGAGCAAATCCATCGGTAATGTGATTGATCCATTTGAGTTAATTGAATTGTTTGGAGCTGAGCCGACGCGGTATTTATTGATGGCTGAAATTCCATTTCAATCTGATGGTGATATTTCAATGGAGAAGTTGCATGATCGCTACACCGCTGATCTCGCAAATGGGATTGGGAATTTGTTGTCGCGAACAACAACGATGGTTGAAAAGTTTTGTGCCCAAGCTGATGAATGTGTGTGTCATGAATCTTCATTTAATGGACCCGTTGAAGATGGTTGGAAAGCGGAATTTGCCGCTCATGAATCTGCATTTGTTGCAGCGGTGAACGATATGGATTTTCATATTGCAATTCAACATCTTCAAAAAATTGTGAGCTTGTGTGATGAGAAATTAGAGCAAGAAAAACCATGGGAAGTGTTTAAATTAAAAGAAGAGGAATTTATGGCTCGGTATGGAGGAGCGCTCGCATCTCTTGCATATTCACTTGTTGGTTTGCGCTCTATTGCTCGTTTGTTACAGCCATTCATGCCCAACACTGCCGCGACAATTGACCAAACGATTAATCTTCCAAGAGTTCAACACATCACCAAAGCCGCTCCATTGTTTCCACGTATCGAATTAAATAAATAATTCTATGTTTTGGCTCGACATCATCTTCATCATCTGGCTCGCAAGCTCTGCAATCGGCGGGTACAAAATGGGTTTTATTTACAAACTTGGCTCTTTTATCGGCTTGTTGATTAGCGTGTACCTCGCGGTGAAATGGACGCCGGGTGTTATTGAATATTTTCATTGGGGCGTCTTCGCGACAATTACTGTATTCCTTATTTTACTGTCGCTGCTTTCAAAGCTGTTCGGTATTATTGCATTCTTCATCGACAAGGTATTTCATATTGTCTACATCATTCCATTTACAAAAACCTTCAACCGTTTGCTTGGGGCAGTGCTTGGTGTGTTGATTACGATTTTGATTATTAGCGCTGGTGTTGCATTATCAAATGTATTCGCATTTTACGAGCCGCTTCAAAATGCATTGCGACATTCGTTTGTTGTTCCATATATTCAAAACGCGACGCAATTTGTATTACCATATCTGCAAGAACCGTTTGCGAATATTGTTGCATTTGTTCAATCAAAACGGTAAGCTCTCAGCATGACTGAATTACGATTTCGCCGCACTCCAAGAATATCCCCGCAGGAGCAAGATCGTCTTCGTGATCAGCAGCGTGATGCATTTATTCAATCGCTTCAAGAACAGCGCCTTGGTGAAGAGGGTGTAGAAACGGCTATTGAAGAAGCTCTTGATCCAACTCCGGTATTTGCTCGCACTGTTCAAGATGCTCGCAAGCGTGAATTTCGTCGATTTAAAAACCCTCTTGCTCTGAGTGCGCTAATGCATCTTGGTGTTGGGGTGACTGTCGCGGATTATCGTTTTGAACGCCACGATGGTGAAGTATTTTTTATGGATAATCGTGATCCAAATTCAGTCGAAGCTGTGATGCATCGGATGGACGAAGAAGCGAGAATAGAAAAACAACAGAAAAATCAAGGCGAGCAAGAAGTGCGAGCACAGGCCGAGCAGTTTACTGAGACAGTCATTGAACAGTATTTTAATCCAGACGCTCTTGAGGCTCGATTGCAAAATTTTATTATTGATGAGCAAACAATCACTCGATTAGATGCATATCGTCGCGCTTTGCATATTGTGCGATTTCAACCGTCTCAAGAATATACTCCTGAGTACATCGAAGCATTAGTCTCAAATGAACAGCGCATGCTCTTGGCGTATTATGACCAAGGCCTTGAGAGTATTTTGTCCGTTTCTCATGGTCAATGGACCGGTGATCCCGCAACTGATTTTCCGCTGCTTCAGCAATTATTATTTGTTGGTGACGCACGATTTTTTTATAACGAAGGAGAAGCAATGACGTCGTATCAACGAGATGCTGCAGCTCCTGGTGTGCAACTAGCATCTGGCAGGGTCAATTGCACTGTCAATCGATTTGTGCCAACGTTGCTTGAAGATATTTATGCCGCTGAAAAAATTGATTCTGGCGCTTTAGATACTCTTGGTGCAGTTCATTTTGATGGGCATATTGAGACAGGTGTGTGGACGGGGAATCTTTCAGGATTACAAGATTCAGATGTAAAAACATTTCAAATTTTCCAACCAGAAGAGCCAGTTGTTTCAGGTTTACATGCAGGACCAGAAGAGAGTCTTGGAGTATTTCTTCCTAGTAATATTCATTTTTTACAAGAAGCGATTGTCGACGATTTGTTGCCACAGCATCATGTTGCAGCAATGGATCAATGGACAGTGGATTGGGCAAATCAGCACTATGCAGACAATCCTCTAATGTCCACTTTCAATGAAGGTGGGAGAAGTAGTAGCGATCGATTGAATTATTATCAAACATCATTTCTTGGTGAAGGTGCGTATACTAATAAAGAAATACCTTCTACTTCATTTCCGGTATTTCATTTTTTAGATCCGGATGCATACATAAAAAAATCGGAACCTCAGACTGATACGAAAGCAAGTGGGCCGATTAATTTTAATGAAGGCGATATTGGTACCGCTCTTAATTCTATTGCACAAATGAATTTAACAATGTCGATGGGGACTGGTGAATCTGTGCCTGCGGTAACTCTCCCGACCTTTATTCAGGAGCCATTGTTTTTTGAATTCCTACAAAAAAATCATCAACAGTTGAATAATTCCGTAGAGATAGCGGCTGGATTGATATCACTGCGCCCTTTTTTGCTTCAAGAGCAGAAGGTATCTGTTGATCGCATTGTTGATGGTATTCGTGAATCAGCCTTGCGGCATGCATCACCAGAAGACTTTGCAGGACAGGCTGATAGATATCTTCTGTTCTATCCTTACTTAGCCCAAGTCATGTTTACACCGGATTTAGTTGCTCAGTTTTATTCTCCAGAAGAATGGCAAGATGTTCAGCGTAAGAGTGCGCGTCGCATGATCACATATGTTTTAGCGTTGGAGCAAATCATACAATCATTTGACATTGAAGCAGAGGTTGCGCGTTTTGCAGGCCAGTACCCAATTGTTCGTATAGATCCGACAATAGAATCTGAGTATCGCGCGGCCGTCACCATGAAGCTTCAGGCATTTGAGCATATATTCAGTGTTTCAGGGCCAAATAGTTTTTTTAAGATTCTCGAATTCGGCCCACCTGATTTTGTTTTGGAAAAGTATCTTCATTCTTTAACAGGGGAACATTGGGATAAAATCATGGTGGACTTTTTCCCAATTCTCACGCCAGAGGAAACGGCTGTGATAGCCGGAACGGCAGCAGAAGATCGCTCTCTGCAAGACGGCGCTCAACTTTTTTATGATATATACGCTGGAAATTTTTTGGAAAATATGACAGCGCGACCCAAAGATTGGATGCATATGTTTGATTCAGTGAAGTCAATGAGCACTCAATTTACTGATGAAAGCAATCCGTTGCCTTTTTTTCATGCGATAGAGCCTCTACGAGAGCAATTAGCACCAGAGGAACGAGCGGTATTTGACGCCAAAGTTATTAATTTGTTTGCTGACATTGATATTTTTCCAGAGTTTAAGGTTGGAACGGAAAAAGCCGTGTATCAATCTGATGTGAGTCCATTATTTCGATCGGTTCTTCAAGAGCGACTTGTTCGATATACCACAAAAATACATGAACTTGAGAGCGATCCAAATCATGACGAATCGTCATTGCAAGGAACTTTAAGTAGATACGAGCTTAGATATGATCGAGAGCGTTTTATTATGACGATACTCTCTGACGCTGATCGCGTAGATTTTCATTCGTTCACAACTCATGACATTATAAATAATATACGATTCATATCACTTCCTGAGGTGTATCCCCATCAACAAGAATGGGGAGAGTATTTGAGGCGGTTGTATTTTACTTCCCCAAATCAAGAAGGTCGTATGACATTGCTCTATACAATGTATCAATTTTACGTACCTCTCTCAGATAAAAATAGATTACTTCCTGAGGATCAGATGCGCATACAAGCCTTAAAGCTTCCAATCTTGAGCAAAAGCAGCGTCCGGCTCTATATTAGTATGCAACTTTTGCGTACGTATTATTATCCAGAAATAGCACTGGCAGATATGTCGGATACGTCAGATCAGGCAGTTGTTCGGATGGACCTACTCTACAAAGAAGATCCGCATCGGTTTTTTGAGTATCTATTAGAATTAACAGAATCTGAACAATAATTTTTATGTCTTTATCAGAAACATCCATTCCAACCCTCGTCGATACACACTGTCATGTGAATTTTGAAGCGTACACCGATGATGACCGTACGGTGATTGATCGCGCCTTGAACTCTGGTGTGCAAATGATTAATGTCGGCACAAATTACAAAACCTCAAAAAAAGCTGTGCACATCGCAGAGCAGATTGGAGACGGTATGGTCGCAGCTATCGGTGTGCATCCGATTCATCTTGCAAAAAATATTACAGAGACAGCAAATTTCAATGGTGAAACATATGAGTTCACAACCAAGTCTGAGCAGTTTGATAAGCGGCTCTATTTTCAACTTGCGCAATCGGAAAAAGTGGTCGCAGTTGGGGAGTCTGGTCTTGATTATTTTCACTTGGACGATTTCAAAGCGCCAGACATGACCGTCAAAGAATATGTCGAATTGCAAAAAGAAACGCTCTATGAAATCTTGGGGTTTGCGCGCGAAATTGGGAAGCCACATATTTTTCATTGCCGGGATGCGTATGATGATTTTATTGAAATGGTGCGACAGTTTAATGACAATTCAGATGGCGGGAGCGGGCCAGGCGGAGAAGTCCGCGGCACAGTTCATTGCTTTACTGGGACAGTTGCGCAAGCAGAAAAGATTTTGGAGCTTGGGCTGTATATTGGCTTTACAGGTATTGTCACATTTCCAAATGCAGAGAGTTTGCGAGATGTCGCGCGGATGGTGCCCTTGAACCGGATGTTACTTGAAACAGATGCGCCATATCTTGCGCCACAAGCAGTGCGTGGTCAGCGCAATGAACCAGCACATGTGCGGCATGTTGCAGAATTTTTGGCTGAACTCAAGGGCGTGCCAATCGAAGAATTTGCCGCTCAAACAACCGCGAATGCCAATGCGCTCTTCGGCACGCAATTTTAGTTTTATTACTGATCGCTTACGTCGAGTATTTTGCGACGACTACGTTTCGCTTTGCTGCAACGACGTCGTCTTAAAATCTCGACTCCGCCATACGCAATGGTCGTGGGTAAATACCAAAATGAAGCCGAATATGATAGAATAGTTTTCATATGAATACTCCAATTCTCATCATTTTATTGATTGCGGCAGTGGCGATTATCGCTCTTTTAATTGCCATTCTCCAGAACCAAAAGAAACAACAGCTCGCTAAACCAGAAGATTCCGCAGGTCTGCAAATGCTGAATCAAAACATGCAAGGTGTGCAGCAGCGACTGGACAATGTGACAAACGGTATTTCTAGCCGGCTTGATACGGTTGCAACCGGAATGAACGAACGGCTTGATAAGGCTGCTCATGTGATTTCACAAGTGACGCGTGAGCTTGGTAGCATGCAAGAAATCGGTCGCAATATGCAAGGGTTACAAGAGTTTCTTCGCTCGCCGAAACTCCGTGGAAACATCGGCGAAAAAGTGCTTGATCAAATGCTTGAGCAATATTTTCCAAAAGGGATGTATCAAATGCAATACCGTTTTCGTGATGGGTCTATTGTTGATGCCATGCTCCAAACCGATAAGGGCATCATTCCAATCGATTCAAAATTTCCGCTCGAAAATTATCAACGCCTCGCCGCTGCTGAAACAGACAATGACCGCACACTCTACACCAATGAATTTGTGAAAGATGTCAAAAAGCATGTGAATGATATTTCGAAAAAATATATTTTACCGCAAGAGGGGACGGTTGATTTTGCATTGATGTATGTTCCATCTGAATCTGTCTATTATGAAATTGTTCGTAATGACGGAACGTTGCAAGCGCATGCGTTTGAAAAAAAGGTCATGTTTGTTTCTCCAAATTCATTTTACTATTTTCTCCAAGTGATGCTGACTGCGTTGCGTGAAAAACAAGTTGCTGAAGCCGCACAAGAAATTATTCAGTCTGTCAAAGCGATTCAAAAAGATGTGTTAAAGTTTGGTGATGAAATCAATGTCGTTGAAAAACATGTTGTGAATGCCGCGGGTGCGATGACTCGCGCCAAAACACAGTTTGAAAAACTGTCAGATAAGATTGAGCGAGTGGATGATATTGTGTTAGAATAATTCAATGAAACCAACTATTGAACATTTATACGACCTTTCAGGATTTGAATATCGTGCCATTTTTGATGGAATGGTATTTCCATGGGAGGCACTGTCGGTGATTGAACAATATATTTTGTCTCACACAGAGAGCGCAGCAAGTGACGCCGCCTCAGATGTGTCTGCTGCAGCACACATTGGTCCGAATGTGGTGATTGGAAAAAACGTCACAATCGAACACGGTGTTGTGATTAAGGGTCCAGCAATCATCGGTGACAATGTAACGCTGCGTGCCAATGCATACATCCGTGAAAACGTGATTATCGGTGCAGGGTCTGTGATTGGAAATAGCTGTGAAGTGAAAAATAGTATTGTGATGAACGGCGCGCAAATTCCTCATTTTAATTATGTGGGAGATTCTGTTGTAGGTAATCGTGCGCATTTAAGCGGGGGAGCAGCGCTGTCAAACACAACCATGTTTGGAAAAGATGTTGTGATTCGAGATAATGAAGGTGCGGAATATGCGACTCACTTGTTAAAATGTGGCGCATTTCTCGGAGACGACGCGCAACTCGGTGCGAATGTTGTTGTTGCGCCCGGTGTTGTGATTGGAAAACGATCAATTGTCTACCCATTGTTATTTATTCGTGATATGATTCCAGAAGATATAATTGTGAAGTTGCGCCAAGATCAGGAACAGGTGCCTATGCAGAAAACTTGACAAAATCAAATAAAAATGGTATAAATAATAAGAGTAACTTTTTCAATAATCAACATCATATGGCAAGCGAACAAACACAATACATCCCAGAAAATATCTTTGTAGAATTAGGGTTATCAAATCTTTCACTCGAAGAGCAAGAGGTATTTTTAGAAAAAATGAATGAGCTTATTCAAAAGCGATTACTCGTGCGCGTTCTTGAAACAGTACCTGAAACAGTGCAGCAGCAAGTGGCTGAAATGCAGCTTGCGACTCCAGAAGAAAGCATGCAAGAGCTCATGAAACATGTGCCGTATTTTGGTGATATGCTTGAAGAGGAAGTAGAGAATGTGAAAAACGAATTGCGTGCCAGTATGCAAACTGCTGCATAATATTTGTGAATCTCTGACTATATGTCGAATGACACGCCGACAACTGAAGCCCCGCAACATCCTGATGTTATTGAGTTGGTGCGTGTATTTGAAAATCTCCACGGTGTGATTACGCGTATGGAAAGTGAGCAGTCGGAAGTATTACAGGATTTGCGCAAGCATGTTGATCAAGAAAAAATTGAAAAAATTCATCAATTACTAGAAGACCATTCATCGTTATAACTATGACTGAAAGAACCCTTGGGAATGTAGCAGCCCCAGACACACAAAGTACTCCACAAGAAGCAACTGTTGAGCATTTGCGCACAACAACCTTTGACTCCCCAAGAACAGCGGCCGAACATTGTGGTCTTATTTTGCGTGATATTCAATCTGTTGGTGAGCGGTCACGGATGGCGATGCAGACAGGGTATGCTGAAGCGCAGGCTGCAAAAATTGACCTTGGGACATATACGACTCGTATGCAAGAGTTGTATGATAAAGCCAAGGCAGATATTGATAACATCATCGCTCAACTTGCAGCTATTCAGGCAAATATTGAAGACCCCCTCAATACACTCCCTGCAGACCAAAAAACATTGATTGTAAATGTAATTCGCACAGGGGTAGAGCAGGCAAATCGTTCAAAGCAAGATATTGTTGATCAATTAGAGCAACAACGAGTTCGTCGTCCACATCAAGAAGAAATTAAAAAGAATCTTGGGAAAACCCGCGAAGCGTATGCAATAGCAGCAGCTGCAGGTACGCTTGCTGTTGGTGAAACAGATCCAGAGCATATTGCACCATCAGCAGATAACGCGACTCGGTTAGTGCGTGAAAACAAGCGTCCAGAATCTCTTGCTGAAGGAGTTGATAATCGCGCCGTGCAATATGAAGATGCAGAATTACGCGCTCGTGCAGTAGGTTTGAGCAAGTTGCTAGATGAGCGTTTAGCAAATGTTGATGCAACACTTGCTGCGCAAGCTGGAATGCATGGACTTGGTTTTGAAACCATGGCACAAATGCGCAAAGCGTATGAATCTCTTCAGGCTTATAAATTGATTAGTAATAATGATTGGCGCGATCCAGCAAAATCTGGCATCGCTGCTCGATTTTTGGGTAATCTTAATGGCCACACAGCCGTAAATGTGCTACTTGCTGCAGGGTCTCTTGCTGCATTCGCCTCTGGTTTTATGGCACTTGGAACTGGCGTTGCGCTCGCACGTACTGTTAAAGGTGGTATGATGGGGTATTTTATGGGTGAAAAAATTGGTCGTGCTCGTGCAGAGCGACAAGCAATTGAAAAAGGGAACGCTGATGTTCCTGTGCCTGAAAATCTCGACCCTTCAATTGTGAGTGATGATCAATTAACAGACTTGATTGCTCGCATGGAATACAAATCGTTGATTTCTGGAAAATCTTTGCGTGCGACAACAGTGGACGGAGAAGCGCAAACTACTGCTACTGAAACAACTCCGACTACGAATGAAGCTATTATTGATCCAGAATACAAGCGATTAATTGAAGAGTTGCAACGTCGTTCTGAAATGGATAAAGACAGTGCACGCTCATATTCAACGTCACTGGAAACAAAAATCCGACAAACGAACGCTCGTTTGCGTGAATTATTACAAGATCGTGAAGGAGTTGAACGCGCAGCAAAAATAGGCGGTGTTGTTGGTGGATTACTTGCAGCATTTGGACCGTCACTGATTCGAGGTGGCTGGGAAGGTATGTGGCAAGGTTTAGGATATGACGGATACAGTGCACTTCATGGAGCTGCCGCGCCAATTGTTGGAAATGCTAATGCAGAATATATTTCAGGAACCGGTGCATATTCACCAGACGCTTTAGCGGCTACGCATCTTGCGGCTATACAAACTCCTGCCCCCGGCGTTGGGCCAATACAAGGGCCTGAGCTACCTCCGACACAAACCCCCGCTCCTTCAGTGAGTTCTGTTCCATATGGTCCTGAAGCCCCTCAAATGATTAATGGTCAGCCAGTCTATGGCCCTGAATTGCCACCAACTGCGCCAGGTGTACCAACTGTACCAGGAGTTCCAACTCCAGACGCTGGTTCATTTGTTCCAGACAAAACAGAATTCGCACATTATATGGTTGGTAAGGGTGAAGGTGTTTCTTGGCCATTAAAAGCACAGCTGATTGAACATGCTGATAAATATGGTTGGGACGGTACTAGTGATAAAACAAAGTGGGCAACCAAAAAAATGTTTGAGTTGATGAAGAGTGAGGAATTTACCATCGATGGAAAATCAATGGCAATTTACAATGCTGACATCGACAAACAGTTGTGGGTTGATCAACCAGATCGTTACTCATTTATTTTGAAGTATGACGGACATGGTGGATATTCAATGGATGTCTATGACATGAAAGCACCGGGTGGTCCAGCGCTGCTCAGTGGTAATTATGATCAAGCGCTTTCTGAGCACACGATTTCTGACCCTCAAGGAGCAGGTAGTGGCGCAGCACAACACGCAGCTGGTGGACCGAATCATTCGGGTTCAAGCTTGAATCAAGCACCGACAGGTCCAAACGCAGCACCTGCTCCGCAGTTTGATCAGAATGGTAATTCACTGACTGGCGGTCCTTCAGCAAGTGGGCCAATGCCGGGAAATTTAGCACCAAACGCACATAATAAAGTGCAGTGGTATGATCAATCTGGTTATCAATCTGAAGGAAAATATAAAGACGCACTTTTTGCACAGATTCAGAAAAGTGCCAGCGCTCAAGAAACATGGAGCTTTGGAGCGGTTGATCCATCATCAGATATTAGTTCACAGTTACGCGTGAATCATCTATTGCCTCTTGATAAAATGAATTCTACCGGAGTGCAGTTTTCGGATAGTTTCCGAACAATTAAAGATTTTACTGGCTCAGTGCCAAATTCAGTCAAAGAGCAACTATTTAATCAAGGTCACCCAGCCTTTGGTGGAAAGTTCGGTCGTTTGGCGGATGAGTACGCACAGTTAAAGCAAGCTGAATACGTACTTGAGCATTCAACTTCATTAAATAAGTCAATTGTAAGTCCTGCTGATATTGCTGCTATGAAAAAAGCCATCGCAAAAGAACTTGCAGAGCGAGTGAAAAAATTAGCAGAATTTGAAGGTGCGTTAAAAGAAGATATTCGTCCAGCCCGAATCTTTGGTAACAATTAGTTGATCGTTCTTGATGGAATCTGTTGATTTATTTACCGGTTTGAATGATGCGCAAAAGACAGCGGTTTCAGCCGGTGCTGAGCCGCTTCTGATTATTGCTGGCGCTGGAACAGGGAAGACAACCGTGATTACGCGGCGTATCGCGCATTTGATTTTGGAAGAAACTATTCGACCAGAAGAAATTTTGGCACTCACGTTTACAGACAAAGCTGCTGGTGAAATGCAAGAGCGCGTAGAAAGCTTGTTGCCAATTGGCTATATTGATTTATGGATTTCCACATTTCATTCTTTTTGTGAACGCATCTTGAGGGAACACGCACTCGACATTGGCTTGCCACATGATTTCCGACTGTTGTCAGAAAATGAACAAGCGATTTTGCTCAGGAATAATATCGATCAGTTAGATTTGGATTATTATCGACCAAAAGGGAATCCAACAAAATTTGTTGGTGCGCTGATTTCTCATTTTAGTCGGCTGAAAGACGAAGATATAACGCCTGAGCAATATTTGGCGTATGCAGAAGAATTGCAGTTGCTCACAGACGAAGAAGTGGGTAGTGCTCCTGGAAAGAGTTCAAAGAAAGCGGCAGAAAAAAAACCGCAGCGCAAGCAACTCACACTCGGTATGCCAAAAACCGAAGATGAAAAAGAAGCGTTGCGGCAAGAAGCGCAAAGAGTTTCCGAGGTTGCACGGGCGTATCAGTTGTATCAACAATTATTGCGCGATGCCGGAGCCTTGGATTTTGGTGATGTGATTGTTGAAACAATTCATTTGTTTAAGGAACGTCCAGCAATCCTTCAAAAATATCAAGAGCAATTTAGATACGTTGTTGTCGATGAGTTTCAAGATACCAATATCGCGCAATATGATCTCGTGAAGCTTCTTGCCGCCCCAACCAATTCAATTACGGTTGTTGCGGATGATGACCAATCCATTTACAGTTTTCGTGGAGCATCAATGAGTAATATTTTGTTATTCAAAAAAGAATTTCCACAGGCTCGCGAAGTATCACTGACAGAAAATTATCGATCACGCCAAGAAATTCTCGACTTGGCGCACAATTTTATTACACACAATAATCCGAATCGACTCGAAGCAACGCTCAAGATTGATAAAAAATTACACAGTAACACAGAGGGTGCGGCTGTGATTGAGCATTTGCATAGTGAAAGCTTAGAGGGTGAAGCGCAGCTTGTTATGCAAAAGATTGTTGCGTTGAAAAAGTCGAACCCAGATTTACCATGGAGCGAGATTGCGATTTTGGTTCGGGCGAATGACCACGCAGAAGTCTTTATTCCATACTTAGAACGCGCTGAAATCCCATATCAGTTTTTAGCGTTTCAGGGATTGTTTGTGAAGCCGCTGATTCTCGATATTATTGCGACACTCAAGTTGATTGATAATTACCATGAATCACGAGCTTTTTATCGCTATGTGAATATTCCAGTGTGGCAGATTTCGCACGATGACATCATGCTGCTCCTTGAGTATACAAAAAAACAAACAGTATCATTGTATGAGGCGTGTCGAAATGTAGTCGCAATTTCTGGAATTTCAGCGGCTGGAATGAAACAGATTGAAAAAGCACTTGCACTACTTGATGCACTCGCACTGAAAAGCAAAACGGCAACAGTGGGCGAGGTCTTGCTCGCGTTTTTGGAGCAGTCGCAATACTTGAAATATATCACCGCACATGACCGCGCAGATGCAGAAGAGTTAACGATGTACTTGAAGCAGTTTTATGAGTATGTGTTGCAATTTGAAAAAGGCGCACTCGATAAGTCAGTTCGCAATTTCATGATTGAGTTTCAAATGATTATTGACTCTGGTGATTTTGGTCGCTTGCAAAGCAGCGGTATTGATGCAGATAGTGGTCCAGATACGGTGAAGATTATGACTGTTCATGCGAGTAAGGGGTTAGAATTCGAGCATGTATTTATTGTGAATTTGGTTGATAAGCGCTTTCCGTCTATTGGCAGACGCGATCCTATTCAAGTACCAGCTGCATTGATTCGTGACATTATTCCAGAAGGGAATCATCATATTGAAGAAGAGCGTCGGCTGTTTTATGTGGCACTCACCCGTGCAAAGCAAGGCCTTTATCTCACAAGTGGTGAAAATTATGGTGGTGCACGCAAGAAAAAGCCATCTCAATTTTTGGTGGAATGTGGCTTTGTTGAAACGAAACCACAGCCAACGGGTGATGTTTTATTTGGTGTAGAGCAGGCACCGTTTCAAAGCAGCCCAACTGAATTGCAGCGGTTGCTTCCACATACATTTAGTTTTAGTCAGCTGCAAGCTTATGAAACTTGCCCATGGCAATATCGGTTTGCATTTTTATTGGGAGTTCCCGTGCCAGGCAAGCCGAGCGCGTCGTTTGGTCGATCAATGCATAGTGCGCTGTATGAATTTTTTCGTCGAGGGAAAGAGCGCACAGAGAATCCACAGGGTGATTTATTTAGCACTACGCAGGAAGCAGGTGGGCAGTCAACGGCATTTCCATCGAAACAAGAGTTATTACAGTTGTATGATGATTATTGGATTGATGAGTGGTATGACTCTGAGCGACAAAAAGAAGATTATTATAAAAAGGGGAAACAAGCGCTTGAGGCATTTTATGATTTGCATGTGAATAATTGGCCACAGATTCAGGAGCTCGAGCAGCGGTTTGCAATGCAGGTTGATGATTTTAAAATCAAAGGTGCGATTGATCGGGTAGATGTGTTGCAACAAAGTGAAGAAGGTTCAACTGCAAAAGTCATGGATTACAAGACCGGAAAAGTGGATATGAAAAAAGATCCGAAGCAGTTATATATTTATGCAATGGCGCTGCAAGAAGTATTTCAAGTTGATGTGAAAGAATTGTCGTATTACTTTATTGAAGAAAATGTGGAGTATTCAATGGTGCTGGATCCAAAAAAACTCGAAAAAACTCGCGAGTGGGTACTTGAGATGATTACGCAAATCCGATCAGGTGATTTTGCACCAACTCCAGGATTTCAATGTAAGCATTGTGACTTTAAAGATATTTGCGAATATCGAGCGGCGTAGTTTTGCCCTGAGGCTTGCGTCGAGCATTTTGCTGCGACGGGCGTGTGCTCGCGGCTTATCAGCCGTTGCGCTACGCTAATTGTCGCATCAAAATCTCGACTCCGCCTCTCCGCAAATTTATTTAACAGCAATGTATTGTAAAGGCGCGTGCAGGAATGTATCTACTCAAAACAATAAGAAGGTCGCAGACCTTCCCGTAAGTGAGCTTGCGAGCGTCGGGTTTTGAGGGATGCTTCCTGAGGAGCGCCGTCTAATATTTTCTGATTTTATGGTATAATAATTTCATGACAGTTCACCGATATATCAGCACAATGATCGTGACAACGCTGATTTTTTTTATCGCAATCGCGCTCTTGTTATGGCGAATCGATCCATTTACCGCATCTTTTTTTGGCCTATTATTGTTTTATGTCGCTTTGTTTTTTGGTATCTGGGGAATAGCGGCACTTTTGGGCTTTTTAGGTCGTTTTTTGGTCTTGCGACAGATTCCAGCGTTTGAATTTATTGGGATTTCGCTCCGACAAGGCATCTGGGTTGCGCTTTTGACCTGTTTGGCGCTATTCTTACTCAGTCAAAATTTGTTTGAGTTGTGGATGGGAATCCCACTGATCATCGCTTTTGCGAGCATTGAAGGCTTTTTCCTTGCTCGATCATTTGAAACTGCTCGGGCGCGTAAAATCGCCAAACGCCGACCAAAACCAACTATTGTTGATTAACCTGTATGAAAGATATCGTTCAAAAAATTCAAGAAGATACCATTGAGGCTATTAATGCAGCAGCCTCACTTTTAGATATTCAAGATATTCGCACTCGAGTTCTTGGCCGCAAAGACAGTGCACTCGGCAATCTCTTAAAAGAACTGAAAGATTTAAGCGCTGAAGTAAAGCGTGAAGTTGGGCCATTGCTCAATTCGACGCGTGATTTTATTGAACAAGCGTTGCAAGCAAAAACCGCTGAACTCGAAGAAGCAAAAGAGGCAGAGGGTCTTGATCTGACATTGCCGGCGATCGTGCCACATCGTGGAGCGCTTCATCCGATGACACAAGTAATGAATGAAATGGTCGATATTTTTCGTGAATTTGGCTTCATGGTTCATGAAGGTCCGGAGCTCGACAGTGAGGTTTATAATTTTGAAGCGCTCAATATTAAGGAATCGCACCCAGCGCGCGACATGCAAGACACATTTTTCATTGACACCGCAATCACCCGCCCAGAAAAACGTGATATTGCAGATTCAAAATGGGTGATGCGTACGCACACCTCTAATATGCAAGTGCGTATCATGGAAGAACATGAACCACCGATCCGTTGTATTATTCCTGGTCGCGTATTTCGAAATGAAGCCACCGACGCAACACATGACCACACGTTTTATCAATTAGAAGGATTTGTGGTCGACAAAGACATTAGCGTTGGGCAACTGCTTTGGATGTTGCAAGAAGTGTTGCGTGCATTTTACAAAAAAGATATTACATTGCGACTGCGCCCTGGGTATTTTCCATTTGTGGAACCAGGATATGAAATTGATATGTCCTGCGTATTTTGTGACCAAAAGGGATGTGGGATTTGTAAAAAAACCGGGTGGATTGAAATGGCCGGTAGTGGCATGGTGCATCCTGAAGTATTTAAAGCCGCCGGCTACCCAGCTGGTAAATATACCGGCTTTGCGTTTGGTCTTGGCATGTCACGCATCGCGATGCTGAAATATGGCATTAACGATATTCGTTACATGCATGAAAACAGCCTTGAATTTTTGAACCAGTTTTAATGTATGTTGTATTCTACCGATTTACTCAAACAATTTTTCAGCACTGGCCGCACTGCAAATGTTGATGCTGTGCTTGATCCGGAAATGCTCATGCGTGAGCTCACAATCGCATCTGTTGAAGTTGAAGGATTCGAACACGCGTTTCCATTATTAACTGGAGAGACTGCTGACAAGATTGTCTTGGCGCGGATTACAGAGGTTGCACCACATCCAGATGCGGATCGTTTAAAAGTCTGCACTGTCTTTGATGGTGCGCACGAATATACCGTTGTCTGCGGCGGCAGTAATGTTGAGCCAAAAATGTTGATTGCGTTTGCAAAAGTTGGCGCGAGTGTGCAGTGGCACGGAGAAGGTGAGCCGATTGTATTAACACCAGCAAAGATTCGCGGTGTTGAATCAGCTGGAATGATTTGTGCAGCTGAAGAAATTAGTCTTGGAGCATTGTATCCAAAAAAAGATGAACGAGAAGTACTTGATCTCACTTCATTGTTTCCTGATTCATCTGTTGATGAGAAGCTCGGACAACCACTTGCGCAGGTACTCAATCTTTCAGATCGCTTTGTGCTCGATATCGATAATAAATCCATGACACATCGGTCAGATTTATTTTCGCACGCTGGCATGGCGCAAGAAATTGCTGCGTGCTTGCCAATGCAAGATGTCCGTTTAAAATTTCCATTGTTGAAACGCATTCCCGGAGCACCAGAAACTGTCACAGTAGCAGTTGATGACCCTGCTGCTTGTCAGCGCTACATGGCACTCGAAATTGCAGTGAATGCTCAAAAAGAAACACCGGCGTTTATTGCGCAACGACTCGCGGAGTGCGGAATCAAAAGTGTGAATGTCATTGTTGATATTGGAAATTACACTATGCTTGAGTATGGTCAACCAATGCACGCCTTTGATGCAAAAGAGATTCAGAACAATACGATTCATGTTCGGTTTGCACGAGCAGGCGAATCTCTTGAATTGCTCGGCGGCAAAACAACACAACTTAATCCGCAAACGCTTGTGATTGCAGATGGTGAAAAAGTGTTAGCAGTTGCTGGTGTCATGGGTGGGCAGCATAGTGGAATTTCAACAGAGACTGATCGGATTATTTTAGAAATTGCTGC
>CAZBLE010000004.1:16042-75824 GCA_964492735.1 uncultured Gammaproteobacteria bacterium | reverse complement strand
CCAATGGTTGAATCGATTTTTGCAGAAACATTTGCAATTTTCCTTGAAGAACATCCACGTGATGCCAAGGAAATGATTGGCAAATGTCTCCTTGCCAAACAAGCGCGTGAAGCCGCTCGAGCAGCTCGCGATACCGTACTCCGTAAAGGCGCGCTTGAAGGATTAACACTTCCTGGAAAATTATCTGACTGTTCATCTCGCAGCGCAGAACTCTCTGAATTATTCATTGTAGAGGGAGACTCCGCTGGAGGATCAGCGAAACAAGGGCGTAATCGTGAATTTCAAGCGATCTTGCCATTGCGTGGTAAAATTCTCAATGTTGAACGTGCGCGCCTCGACAAAATGCTTGCAAATAATGAAGTAAAATCACTCGTGATTGCGATGGGAACAAACATTGGTGATCTGTTTGATGTAAGCAAGCTCCGTTATCACAAGATCGTCATTATGACCGATGCGGATGTCGATGGAGCCCATATCCGAACATTGCTTCTTACATTATTTTACCGTCATTTCCCAGAAGTGATTCGCAAGGGTCACCTCTATATCGCGCAACCACCACTCTATCAACTGAAGAAAGGAACAAAAATTCAGTATGTCTATTCTGATGAAGAAAAAGAAAAAGTGATGGCTGAGTGGAACAAAGATTCGAGCGACAAAAAAGCAGCAAAGAAAAAAGCGGCTGCAGCTGAAGCCCAAGAAGAGGTTGTTGAAGCAACTGAAGAAACTCTGACAGAAGAATCTGATGATAGCGCAACAACAACTGTTGGTGGAATTGGAGTGCAGCGTTACAAGGGTCTTGGTGAAATGAATCCAACACAATTATGGGAAACAACTATGGATCCAGAACGTCGCGTTCTATTGCAAGTATCTGTTGATGATGCGGAAAAGGCGAATGAGATTTTCGACATCTTAATGGGAACAGATGTGCCGTCTCGTAAACGATTCATTCAAACGCACGCAAAAAACGCCAATCTCGACATGTAAGGCACACGCATTATGGAGGCAGTGATTCACAGTATTCAATTTATCGGGCAACTGTTCTGGTTTTTTCTGCCTGTTGCTACTGCGAACATGGCTCCAGTGATTTTTAAAAATCAGCTCCTTGCGCTTGCAAAGCCAATTGACGGTGGTCGACTATTTCGTGGACAGCCGCTTTTTGGTGATCACAAAACCTGGCGCGGACTGCTTGTTGCAACACTGACAGGAGGTATTGTATTTTTACTTCAGTGGATGCTCACCCAGCAATTCCCAGAACAGCTTACAGACTGGGCACCATTTGATCTGACACAAGGACCATGGTGGTTCGGCTTTTTGTTTGGGTTCGCAGCAATTTTTGGTGATCTTGTAAAATCATTTTTTAAGCGCCGCGTGAATATCACGCCTGGAAGCACATGGTTTCCGTTTGATCAAACAGACCTTATTGTATTGTCAGTACTTGTTGCAAGCTGGTTTTACCCCGTTACAATAGCAATTGTTGTGACCGCTCTGTTGCTCGGAGTTATGCTTCATATTCTTGTGAATCGCATTGGTTTTTGGCTGCATCTCAAAGATACACCGTGGTAATCAGAATGATTGACAGGAAATGATGAATACAGTATTCTTTCTATGAACGGCCCGCAAAGGCTGTTTTAAAATCCAAAAATTATGGCACAAGCCAAAAAAAACCCTATTATTAGCTATTTCCGCGGTTCGTGGGAAGAGCTCAAAAAAGTTCAGTGGCCATCCCGATCTGAAGCATGGCAAAAAGCCTGGATCGTGGTCATTTTCAGTGCATTTTTCGCAGTTTTTCTCGGAGGACTCGATTATCTACTGACCAAATTATTGGAAACCCTTATTTAATATAAAAGCGTATGTCAAAACAAACTGGGGAACATGGAAAACGCTGGTATGTGATTCATACCTATTCCGGCTACGAGGAGAACGTTTCGCATAATTTGCAACAACGTATTGAATCGCTCGGTATGGAGGACAAGATTTTTGAAGTCTTGGTTCCAAAAGAAAAAAAGATGAAAATCCGTAATGGGAAACGTCGCGTTGTGGAAGAAAAGATTTTCCCTGGCTACGTTCTCGTTTGCATGATCGTCACAGATGATTCTTGGTATGTTGTTCGCAATACGCCAAATGTCACTGGTTTTGTTGGTACTGGAACCAGTCCAACACCACTTGATGAAAAAGAAGTAAAGAGCCTGCAGCGTCGTATGGGCATTGATGAGCCGACATACACCATTGATATGCAACTTGGTGAAACAGTGCGCATTGTGGATGGTCCATTTAAGGATATGGAAGGGAAGATTTCTGAACTTCTTGAACGCGGTAAGCTAAAAGTAATGGTATCGATGTTTGGTCGTGAAACACCAATCGAGCTCGATGCTCTTCAAGTAAATAAATTGTAATTCTATTTTTTCACTACACGTATGGCAAAAGCAATCATGACTCAAGTTAAACTTCAGATTCCAGGTGGATCTGCAAATCCAGCGCCTCCAGTCGGTACCGTTCTCGGGCCCCAAGGAATCGCTATTCAGGATTTCTGTCAGCAGTTTAATGACAAAACCAAAGATCAACGCGGCGAAATTTTGCCAGTTGTTGTTACTATTTATGAAGATCGTTCATTTGACTTCATTATCAAAACCCCACCAGCTGCTGAATTATTAAAAAAGGCTGCTGGAATCAAAAAAGGTTCTGGTTCACCACTTGCGCAAAAAATTGGAACAGTAACAAAAGCGCAAATTCGTGAAATCGCTGAAATGAAAATGGTTGATTTGAACACTGACGATGTTGATTCAGCAATGAACACAATCGAAGGAACAGCTCGTCAAATGGGCCTTGAAGTTAAAGCGTAAACAACAGTATTTTATTCACCCGTGGGAGAGTGCGCGCATGCAAATGACGCCATTCGCCAAATAATTACCACATCTATGAAACATTCAAAACGATACAACGCGATTGCTGAAAAAATTGATCGCACAAAAGTATACACACTTGATGAAGCTGTAAGTATCATCAAAGAATCACCAGTAAAATTTGATGCTGGTGTTGAAATGCATTTAAAATTAGGTATTGATCCAAAGAAATCAGAGCAAATGGTTCGTGGAACTGTTGTGCTTCCGCATGGAACAGGAAAAACGAAACGTGTTGCAGCTTTTGTAAATCCAGAAAAAGAAGCGGAAGCAAAAGAAGCTGGTGCTGATGTAATTGGTTCAGATGAGCTGATTGCCCAAATTAAAGCAACCGGAAAATGTGATTTTGACATTGCTGTTGCAACACCGGACATGATGAAAAAACTTGGACCGATTGCGAAAATTTTAGGTCAACAAGGGTTGATGCCAAACCCAAAAACTGAAACTGTTGGTCCAGATGTTGCGAAAATGGTGAAAGAATTGAAAGGCGGTAAAACAGCTTTCCGTAGTGATGACGGTGGAAACGTTCATTTGCTCGTTGGTCGCGTCTCTTTTGATGCTGCGCAATTAACACAAAATATCCAAGCATTTGTTGATGTTGTGCGTCGCGCAAAACCACCTGAGGCAAAAGGACAATATTTTGTTGCTTCAACTGTTGCTGCAAGCATGAGTCCTGGCATTCGTGTCACTATTGAATAAGCAAGTCCCTCGTAAAAGCACTAAAAAAGACGGTTGTAAAAACCGTCTTTTTCGTTTATAGTAAGGGAGATATGAGTACTCCTTCTACCACCCCAACCCCACACATTCGTCCATCTTGGGACGATTATTTTATGGCAATGTGTCGCATTGTTGCCACTCGCTCAACCTGTGACCGGCTCCATACGGGCGCTGTTCTTGTAAAAGACAGTCGCATTATTTCAACAGGCTACAACGGTTCACCACAAGGCTTGCCGCATTGTGATGATGTTGGTCATTTAATGGAAGAAGGGCATTGTGTTCGGACTGTCCATGGGGAGCATAACGCACTATTACAAGCAGCAGTGATGGGAAGTGCTTCAACAAAAGGCTCGACAATGTACACGCTCTACACACCATGTATTCATTGTGCAAAATATATTGTGACTGCTGGAATTACTCGAGTGGTGTATGCACAGGTGTATCGCAACTCTACTGTTTTGGAATACTTTAAAGCAGCCGGAGTGGAGACAGAAGAGTATGCGCCAACTGCTCAGTGGAATGAAGAAGTGATTGGTTTATTTCAAAAAGCCGTTGAAGAAAAACACGCACCTGAAGTGACATTATCTGTAGAATAATTTTTATGATTATCGGTCTTACTGGTCCAAAACTTTCTGGAAAAGGCACAGCGTCTGATTTTTTACAAAAACAGTTTGGCGCAAAAGCCTTTTCAATGTCTGGAATTTTAACAGATATTGTGAATCGGTTGTATGTGCCAAACTCACGCGAAAATTTGATTGCGATTGCAACGGGTTTACGAGCGCACTTTGGTGAAGACGTGCTCGCACAGGTGTTAAAAAAGGACATTGCAGCATTTCAAGAAAAAAATCCAGGAGTTCCAGTCATTATTGATGGAATTCGAATGCCAATGGAAGTGGATGTGTTTTCAACGTTGCCAGATTTCCATCTCATTTTTATTGATGCACCAATGCGCGCTCGCTATGAACGGGCGTTGTCACGTGGTGAAAAGGCAGGGGAATCTGAACAGACATTTGAACAGTTTGAGGCTGAAGAAAAAGCCGTCACAGAATCACACATGGACACATTGCGTACGAATGCAAACGCTGAGCTGATTAATGCATCGACATATGAAGATTTGTATGCCGCGCTTGAACAAGTCATGAAAAAATAATATGAACGGTGCATTGATTGTTTTTGAAGGTGGGGAAGGAAGTGGAAAAACGAGCCACTCATTGTTGGTCGCTGAAAAGTTACGCGCGCAAGGGTTTGATGTGTTGCACACAAAAGAGCCAGGTGGTTCTGAGGTTGGCATGAAAATTCGTCAGTTGATTTTAGATGAACAATCAGAACCAATTGGATCACGCGCAGAACTCTTGTTGTTTTTAGCGGACCGCGCACATCATGTGGAGTATGTGTTAAAGCCCGCAATCGCAGCAGGGAAAATTGTGATTTGCGATCGCTTTTCTGGCTCGACATTTGCCTATCAAATTGGCGGGCGTGAGCTGCCAGATCCTGAGATGATCATTGCGATGGATGAATATGCGCGTGCAGGACTCACGCCAGATTTTGTGTTGTTTTTAGAGATTGATGTTACCGAAGGTTTGACTCGCAGGCACTCAGGCGCAGTAGAAGAGATTAATCGCCTTGATAAAGAAGCTGTTGAATTTCATCAGCGAGTGCGTGAGTATTTTTTACAGCTGTATTCCAATGATCCGAAAGCCGCAGTGTTAAACACCTCTGGCACCCTTGAAGAGAATGCGCCAAAAATTATGACAGCAGTTCAAGAAGGATTACAGCAGGCGGGCATTGAAATAAAGAATCTATGAATATTGAAATCCAACAATTAGATGATGCAGCAATTATTCCAGAAATTGCTCACACAGGAGACGCTGGAATGGATCTCTTTTCTATTGAAACAGTGGACCTTGCGCCTGGACAGCGCCTCGCAATCAAAACAGGTATTGCGCTCGCTATTCCAGATGGTTATGTTGGCTTGGTGTGGGACAAGTCTGGTCGTGCACTCAAAGATGGACTGACGACACTTGCTGGTGTGATTGATGCAACTTACCGCGGAGAAGTGCAAGTTGTCTTATTGAATGTAGCAGATAGCGCAATCACCATTTCCGCAGGCGAAAAAATTGCACAACTCCTCATTCAGCCAGTTGTTGCGCCAACACTCCACGTTGTGGAAACTCTATCAGATACAACTCGTGGAGATGGTGGATTTGGCAGTACCGGAATAACACAAACCGAACAGTAACGCATTATACATATGAAACAAGATTTAGAAGCAATTATCGGACTTGAAATTCACATTCATTTGGACACACAAACCAAAATGTTTTGCGGTACAATCAATAGCGAATCCGAAGAATCAAATGTATACACATGTCCAATTTGTCTTGGTCATCCAGGAACACTCCCGCAACTCAATGAAGAAGCGGTTCGACTTGGCTCACTCCTTGGTCTTGCTGTTGGAGCTGATGTACAACTTGAGCAAAAGTTTGATCGTAAAAATTATTTTTATCCTGACCTCCCAAAAGGCTATCAGATTTCTCAATACGACAAGCCATTGGCGTGGGGCGGATCAATTCAAGTACAATCTGAGACAGGCGAGCTCCGCACTATTGGCATTGAGCGTTTGCACCTTGAAGAAGACACTGCCAAGTTGAAACACGCAGCAGATGGAACAACGCTGGCTGATTTTAATCGTGCAGGCGCGCCACTGGTTGAGCTGGTGAGTAAGCCAGACATGCGCACACCGCAAGAAGCTAAAGCGTTTGTGCAAGCCTTGCAGCAACTGTGTCGCTATATTGGTGCGTCTCGAGCTGATCTTGAGAAAGCGCACATGCGGTGTGATGTGAATGTGTCACTTCGACCTGTTGGAGATGAAGCGTTGTATCCAAAAACGGAAGTGAAAAACCTGAATTCTTTTCGAGCGATTGAACGAGCCTGTGCGTATGAAATTGCGCGACAAACACAGTTGTGGGAAGACGGCAATGCGCCAGAGCTTACAACAACACGTGGGTGGGACGATGCAAAAGGTGAAACAGTGCACCAACGAACCAAAGAGGGTCAAGCAGATTATCGATTTTTTCCCGAACCAGACTTGCCACCGCTCATTCGAACCCGCGAAGACATTGAGGCATTGCGTGTGCATTTGCCGGAGCTTCCAGCAGCTCGCCGTGATCGGTTTCGTGCAGAGTATCAATTGTCATTTGATGATGCGGATCTCTTGATTCGTGATCCACGGATTGGCGAGCTCTACGAAGATACGATTTCAGAACTTCGTGCATGGACGCAGGTGATGGAAGGTGATGATCCGATTGATCAGCGCTGGGAAAAACACAGTCAAGAATTATGTCGAGCAACAGTGAATTTGTTTCATTCCGGTATTTTGAAATTATTGAAAGCGACCGGAAAAGACATTGCGGATATTCAATGGACCGCAGAAAATCTTGCAGAGTCGGCAACAGTGCTCTACACCAATAAAATTAATTCAAGTGCCGGGCAAAAAATTCTGAGTTATATGTTTGAGCACGGCGGCGACCCGACGGTGATTATGAAAGAACATGATCTCGAACAGGTGTCTGATAGCGCTGCAGTCGAAATGATCGTTGATCAAATCCTCATGAACAACGCAGAATCTGTAGAGGATTATAAAAATGGGAAAGATCGTGCGCTTCAATACCTTGTTGGACAAGTGATGAAAGAAACCAAAGGAAAAATGAATCCACAAATGGCAACAGCTCTCTTACAAGAAAAGATTCAACAGTCATAATTCTATTGCAATGACAACCTCTATTCAAAAACGCATTCTACCAACATTGCCGCAAACACCAACGATCATTGTATTGTTTGGTATTACCGGTGATTTGGTACGCAAAAAAATTCTCAGTAGTTTATTTCAGCTCTATGCAGATAATTTACTCCCACCACATTGGAGTGTTGTCGGAACTGGTCGACGAGAATTTACCGATGAAACATTGCGTGAGTATTTGCACGACATTTTAGTGTCAGGCACAGATTCAAATGGACAAAAACGTGACCCAGAAAAAGTGACGCAATTTTTACAGCGCTTTTATTACGAACAAGGTCAATTTGATAACCCTGCATTATATCAATCACTCGGAAAACGACTTGGTCTGTTTGATGGTGAGTGGAAAACCTGCGCGAATAAATTATTTTATTTGTCTATTCCGCCGCATCTCTACCAAGAAGTATTAACACACTTGGATGAATCAAAATTAACAGAAGGGTGTAGTGACGAAGAGGGTTGGACACGCGTGATTCTGGAAAAACCATTTGGCAATGATTTAAAAGAAGCTTTGGCGCTCGATAAGCAGCTATCACAATTATTTGATGAATCGCAAGTCTATCGAGTTGATCATTATCTTGCAAAAGAAACAGTCCGAAATATCATTGCTCTTCGGTTCAGTAATCAAATTCTTGTGCCGGCTTTTAGCAATAAATCCATTGAGCGGATTTCAGTGCGCATGTCGGAGAAAATTAATTCAGGTGAGCGTGGTGCGTTTTATGATGCAGTTGGAGCGCTCCGTGATGTAGGACAAAATCATCTGTTGCAGCTGATTGCGTTATTTACGATGGATAATCCTGGAAGTTTTGAAGCTGAAAGTATTCGCGCTGAACGTGCAAAAGCATTGCAGCGGATTCATGTGTTGCGTCCTGATGAAATTGCGTCTTCTACTGTGCGCGCTCAATATAAAGGCTACACAGATACATTTGGTGTAAAAGATCATTCACAAACAGAAACCTATTTTCGATTAGAGACGTATATTGAAGAAGGGTCATTTGCTGGTGTGCCAGTTACTATTGAAGCAGGAAAAGCGTTGTCAGATGCGATGGTGGAAATTGAAGTTGTCTTTAAGCACGTTGAGCCATGTTTGTGCAGTCCAAATAAGCATGCAAATAATATTTTACGATACTCTATTCAACCAGATGAGCAGTTATCGCTAAATTTATTGTTAAAAGTCCCTGGGCATAAATACGAGCTTGCAAGTCAGGAATTTGTGTTAAATTATCACGACAATTCATTAAATTATCACGACAATTCATTAAATAATGAATATATTGATCCATACGCACTTGTATTTCTTGATATCATCAAAGGTGACCAGTCATTATTTGTATCAACTGATGAGGTTGTGGCGCAGTGGGCGTTTGTTGAGCCAATTATTCAAGAGTGGTATTCTTCAATGAAGCCACCATTGGTTATTTATGAACAAGGCTCTTCATTAGCAGGTGTTCGAGAGGTGATTCCATTTCGAAAAAAATAATTTAATTTCTTTATACTATGGATAAACGTATTACAATCATCGGCCTTGGAAAAATGGGCAAAGGCCTTGCCGAACAGTTATTAGAACAAAATTGGGAAGTGTATGGGATCAATCGCTCACAAGATATCGTGCAAGAGTTAGGGGGTCGCGGTTTGAAACCACTGCAGACAATTGACGATATTATTGAACAGGTCCCGGCTCCTCGTGTTATTTGGCTCATGCTACCAGCTGGTGCGGTTGTTGATGATTATCTATTTGGTGACGGAACAGCTAGTCATCCAGGACTGGTTAATAAGCTATCTCCTGGAGATATGATTATTGATGGAGGAAATTCCTATTTTGAAGAAACAAAACAGCGTGGTGAAAAAGTGGAAGCGGCAGGTACGGGTGTGAAATTTATGGATGTTGGCGTGAGTGGCGGCCCAGGTGGTGCTCGTAATGGAGCGTGTTGTATGATTGGGGGCAGTGATGAAGCATTTGAGTATTGTAAGGATGTATTTGAGGCAGTTTCTTTGCCGGGTGGTTTCGCGCACTTTACAGGAATCGGTGCAGGACATTTTGTGAAAATGGTGCACAACGGTATTGAATATGGAATGATGCAGGCAATTGGTGAAGGTTTTGCAGTGATGAAAGAGTCAGATTATGGTCTTGACTTGAAAGAAGTTGTACGGATTTACCAGCATGGTAGTGTTATCGAGTCTCGGTTAGTTGGTTGGATCGGGCAAGCGTTTGAGGATTGGGGAGTGGATCTTGAAAATATTTCCGGTGAAGTGAGCGCGAGTGGTGAAGGGTTGTGGACAGTAAATACCGCAAAAGAAATGGGACTTGATGTTCCGGTTATTGAAGAGTCACTACGTTTTCGTGAGCGCTCACAAGGAAATCCAAGTTATATTGGAAAAGCAGTGTCAGCTCAGCGCGGTCAATTTGGCGGCCATCCAGTATTTATCGATCCAGATAAAAAATAGCCTATGAGTGCTGCAACAATTTCTTACACACAAATCCATGACATCTCAATGACCTTGAAGCGTGATATGGTGGTGTATCCGAATAATCCACCATACACACAGTCTCGAGTGCGTTCAAGTTCATCGCTGTTGCACAAAATCTCTCTCGGCACACATTCAGGAACGCATGTTGATGCGCCAAACCACGCATTACCAGATGCGCCAGGGAATGATTTTTTTCCGTTAACTGATTTTATTGGTCCATGTCGTGTGATCGACATGACTGATGTAGAAACAGTGATTACTGTTGAAGCGTTGCAAGAAATTGTCTTTGAAAAAGGGGATCGGATTTTGTTTAAAACGCGAAATTCTGCTGTGGATATTGATACCGTATCAGATTTTGTCACAGACTTTGTTGCGCTTTCTCCAGAAGCTGCTGAATTTCTTGCGCAAAAAGAAATTGCGTTAGTTGGAGTTGATTATTTGTCAGTGAAGCAAAAAGGCGTCGAAGACAATGCGGCGCACACAGCGTTTCTGACTCGTGGCGTTCCAATTATTGAAGGGTTGCGACTCTATGGTATTCGGCCAGGTCACTATCAACTCGTGTTATTGCCATTGAAACTCACAGGACTTGATGGAGCACCAGCTCGTGCGCTATTATTAGAATAATTATTTTTTAAACACTATTGTATGAATACACAATTTTTTCTCGATTCAGGAGATCCACACGAAACCGTTGCGGCAATTCGATTACTCGGTTCACTGCATGGGCAAACAACCAACCCAAGTCTTGTCGCAAAGCATCCAGATGTGAGTGCTCGTCTTGCTGCTGGAGAGTTGTTTTCTAATGATGAATTACTCGCACTCTATAAAACAGCGGTGCAAAAAATGCGCGAACTGTTACCTGATGGGAGTATTTCAATTGAAGTGTATGCTGACCAATACACATCAGCAGAAAACATGTTTGAACAAGCAACAATGATGCAACAATGGATTCCGGGAGCGCATATTAAATTACCGATTAACAGTGAAGCATTGAAAGCGGCTCGCATGTGTTTAGATGCTGGAATGAAGCTCAATATGACACTGTGCTTCACGCAACAACAAGCAGCGGCTGTGTATGCAGCAACGAAAGGTGCGAAGCCAGGCGATGTGTTTATTTCACCATTTATTGGTCGGTTAGATGATCGTGGAGAAAGAGGAATGGACCTGATTCGTAATATTGTTCGAATGTTTACAGAAGCGGGAGATGGGCACGTGCAAGTACTGGCTGCCAGTGCGCGCACGGCAGGTCATGTTGCAGCTGCAATTCAGGCACAAGCGAACATTGTTACTGTTCCGCTGAACGTGTGGGAAGAGTGGGTTCAGGCTGGAAAACCAGAAATGACTCAAAATACCCAAGAAGACCTTTCCGATATTCCGTATGAAACAGTTGATCTAGAAGCAAGCGTTGATAGCTTTGATATCCAGCATGACCTTACAGATGCAGGAATTGAACGGTTTGCAAACGATTGGAACGGCTTAATTAAGCCAGAAGAGGCAGTTCAAAAAGCAAATATTTCTTAGTAAAATAGGATTTTTTGCAGAATAGGCTTGACAGATCATAAAATATCTGGTATGTTGCTGGGTCGTTTAAACGCGACCGAAATGTATTCGATTGATTTTATGAACTATCAAGAAAACACACAACCAAACGGATTGCTGAGCCTGGTGTCGCTGATTTCGCGCTACCGTTGGTTTGTATTCGTTATCACAATCATCACAACCGGTACGTTTTATGGTGTGAATGTCACATTTAATGACTTTGAATACCGCTCAGATGCTGAAATTATGGTTGTCCAATACTCAGATGCAGTGTCTGTAGATGGTGAAAAAACACAACGTTCTACCGAAAACATTAGTCGTAATTTAACAAAGGTCATTTCAACTTCATCATTTATTGATAAAGTATTAGCAAGTCCAACAGCGCCAGCCGGAATGATTACAGGCAGTACAGATCGTGAAAAAAAGGATTCTTGGACAAATACAGTCACTGCCTCAACATTGCCGAATTCATCTATTATTCAGATCAGTGTCTATGATACAGATCCACAAAAAGCCGCTAGCCTCGCACAAGCAGTGTCTGAAACATTGATTGCAAATGCGGCTGAATATCATGGTGCAAACAAATATGCCATTGAATTAAAGCAAGTAGATAAGGTATTAACATCAGACAAACCGGTGCGTCCAAACATTCCAATGGTGACATTTGCTGGGTTTTTAGTTGGTCTTATTGGTAGTGTTTTTTACCTCTTTCTTGTGAAAGAATGGAAATTAGTTGCAACAATGTCGGCTGAATGGCAGCGTGCGAATAACGCAGGCGTGCAAGATGTGCGGCGTGTTGCTGCTCAAGAAACTATGCAGGATACTGTAGCGCCAGCGCCGGTTCAAGCAGTTGTGGATATGCCACAAGTACACACTCCGGTGATTGCACCAGCAATGGAGACTGCTCCAGTTGTACAGCCAGTAGCGCAAGTAGCGCCACTGCTTCAAACAGTAGAACACGAAATTGCTCAAGAAGCCCAACAGATTGAGCAGGCTGTCGTGCATGAAGCGCAGGTAATTGAGCGAGCTGTTGTGCAAGAAGTGGAGCAGGTTGAAGAATTGATGGAAACAGCTGAATATCGTGTATTAGATCATCTTACCTGGAAAAATATTTTGCCGATGAATGTCTTGCAGATGCAAGCTGCACCACAAGTTGTCACCATTCCACAACCGATTGCCTAAATAAAAACAAATACTAAAAGACCCTCACGCGAGGGTCTTTTAGTAAATGCTATTGCGCAAAGCCGACATGCTTAGAGAGCGTGTCGTATAGTCCTTGCGTTGCCTTAATTTCAGTTTCATTCTTGCTTTGGAGTGTAGCAATTTTGTCGGCAGATCGCAGAATAGCATCTTGTTTTTGATCCATTTTGTCCATGCGGTGCGTAAGTTCGCGATGATTTTCTTTCATTGTGAATTCAAGTACATCAATTTTTTCACTTTTTTGAAGAATAAGATCAACTTTTTCTTCAAGTGTTTTTGGTGCGTTATTAATGTTTTTCATAGAGAAGATATTTTAGCTTTTTCTTTTGCCTTTTGCAACCTTGCTTTCTAGAAGCTCCTTTGCTGTTTTTGTAAATGAATGCAACCCAAGAACCACATCGTCAATTTTGTTTTGCAACTTCCGGACAAGATCCATGTGTTCTAAATATGCACGCCCCTCATACTCCCGTTCTTTTCGAATTTCAACAATTTCAGCTTGCACATCAAGCATAGCTTCTTTTATTGATGTGACACCCAAAAGAAGTTGGGCGTTTTGCTCTTGAATGATTCGGAACAAATTTTCATTGTTAGACTTGTTATTTGATACTTTTTTTGACATACAATCAAAATTAGAAGAAATAAAATAATAGATACACGAGAAGGTATTTTGTGTGTTTTAAATAAAGATAGGGTTAATTCTCTTCAAGAAGCTGGTCTTCTAGCTTTACTTCAAGAGGGTGGAAGGGGATAATAGCATCTTTCAGATAAAGCGACAAAAATGGCTTATATTAGAGATAATTCTACATTATTCGCAATGGGGGGTGCAGAAGGTATTGACAATTTAGAAGTTTTGTGGTATTGTAATCAGTCGCGTGAATGAGTGTTTACGCGGCAGCACATTGATAATAGCTACAAATACTTTACGGATACCGACGAAACGCGTCACATATTCGTCTGGTCTTTCGCTTCTAGTGATCTATCTCGCGGTGGTTTTCCACTTGCGTTTGTCAGTAGATCATTATATGCGATAGACCACTAGGCAGTCTTGTTGCCGGCTTTTACAGTCGTGCGCAAATTGCGTCGAATGTTGTGTTCTTGGATTTTTGCGTGTTGCTGTATCGCTTCTCGCGATTTGTGATTCATGAGTAATATGAATTGTAAAATGCGGGAAGCTGATAGATGATCGTCCATTATGGACACATCAAACAGCAGCCGCAAATAAAAAACCGGAGCGCAAAAACGCTCCATACAGAATCAACCCCCGGACAAACAAAAAAGTTCCGGGTTCCAACATCCAGGAGGCCACCATGGCCCGTTCGTTCGTTTTCTTCTCCCTCCTCTTCGTTTCCTTCTTTCTGGGCGGCAACGCCTGGGCGGACTGCCGCTACGTGCCCGGTGCCTCTGGCGCCGCGGCCCTCCACGACCTCGGCGCGGCCATCCCGAAGGAGTTCCAGCAGACGCTGGAGCTCCCCGCGGGCACGAACGTCCGCACGGACCAGAAGGGTGATTCCACCCTCCGGGAGGTGGGCTGCCTCAAGGGAACCGCGACCGTGATCTACGACTCGCGCAAGGTTGTCGATGGCATGATCGGCGAGGGATTCCTCACCGGATGCCTGAACGCCGTGACCTTCGCCCCTGTTCAGGTGTGGCACAGCTACACCGACAAGGACTGGGTCGCCTGCATCAGCGCCGCGAAGTTTGCGATTGAGGACATGTCGCACGGCAGCCAGTGCGCCGCTAGCCTGCGCTGCGAAGTGCAGCAGGACGGCACGGTGCGTGTCGGGCAGGTCTTGTACGAGGACTGCAGCTGCGCGCCTAAGGCGCACCAGCTCAGCTCGGAGACCGAGTTCGATGAGCCGCTGTCCAAGCGCGTCAAGGATACGCCGCTGTCCAAGCTGCTGGCCCTCAAAGTTGATACCAGCTCTGCTAAGGCCGGCGATCCGCCTCCTGATACCATTACGGATACGACGATCCGCTACGGCGTCACGTCGTACTTGACGGACGTCGATGACACTGGTCTTGGCTGGGGCTTGGACGAGCAGTGGTTCCTCTGGAATGGGTACTTGGATTTTTACAAGCCCAACCAGTGTGAAGCTGGAGTTCATGTCGGATTTGAAGTGGGTGCTGGAGCTGTCATCGTTGGTGCCGGAGACCACAGCGTCCTCGGAGCCTTTGGTGCCCTCACCATCGGCAGCAATGCCGTGGAGGGGCGCATCGGGGGCTATATCGGCGCAGACCACGCTATGGCGTCGGTCTCCGGCATGCCGCTCATTGGCGCCGCTGGCCGAGTCTGGGAAAGCTCGCAAGGGCGTACTCAGATCCGCATGGGCGCAGACTTTGTCGCGCCCATGGGGCCGACCTGGGCCACCGTTGGTGGGCAGGGCAGGATCAGCCTGAACACGGCTGTGACTCCCTGGCGCCGACCGGTTTCCTTGGGCGTTGAGCTCAGTGCCGGCGGTGTTGGTGCGGTTGCTGGCGACTGCGAAAGCGGCTCGCTGGTGTCTGCCAACATCCACGTCGGCTTCTAGTCGACAACAGGTTTTTGAGAAAGTTTTGAAGATCCGCAAGGACTTCAACTAAACACGCAAGTGAATGGTCCTGGGCTGTAGCTCCCAAAAAACTTTCTTCATGCTGAAGTCCCTAGAGCAGACGGCTCTGAACTTCACATGCGGGGTGGTTGCGGATCGACTCACGTCTTTCCTTTAGCCACCCTCACCCTCTTCTACATATTTTCTTCTTCCTTGAAAAGGAAAGTATGTAGAAGTAAGGTGAATCATTCACACTTACGTACTTTGAAAATTGACGACTACAAGACACTTCTGTTTTTCTGGTGCGCGAGAAGGGTAGTTACGGAAATTGCTTCTTGAAAAAGAAGACGAAGAAACGACAAACTTCTTCACACATTTTCCGCACTATCTTTCTTGCGCATCAGAAGTTGATTGGTTGTGCATGTAGGATCTAGTGGTTCTTCGCGATGTGTATTCAAGTGGTTGAATATAGATTGCGAGGAACCACGCTGAAGATTGCCTTCGGGCACTTCGTCGGATTCTCGCACAAAAAAAACGGAATACAAATAATCACTGATTACCAACTATTGACCTGGACATTACTTCATTTGAAGTAATCTGCCATGCAAGATGTTGAAGCAGTGAAAATCAATGTGTTCCATACCAGTTAACGCGCACAACCGCCTCAGGAGGCATACCATGCGCATCTCGAACCTCATCGCTCTCGCTCTTGTTACCACCCTCTCCGCCTGCAGCTGGGAGACCCCCGACTGCAACGACGGCGACTGCGCCACTGAGGACACCGACCGCCCCTCGGACGGCACGGACGGCCGCGATGGCGCCCAGGGCCCGGCCGGGATCTCCTTCGACGCTGCGCAGCTGCGCAGCGTCAGCGACCCGACCGCCGCGGCTGCCTGCCCCAACGGGGGCTCGGCGATCCGGTTTACCTACGGAGGGGTCGCCATCGCCGGTGACCCGCTGGTCGCCTGCAACGGTGCGACCGGTGCCCAGGGCATCCCCGGTAATGCGGTGGGCGCCCAGGCCATCACCATGATCAGCGCTTCGGTACTCGAGGGTGGCTACTGCGGAAACGCGGATGGCACGTCCATCACGTTCTACCAGGGCGGCTTGCAGCTCGGCTCCACCATCTGGACCTGCAACGGCTCCGACGGGGAGCGCGGGCTGCAGGGCGAGAGGGGCATCCAGGGTGACCGCGGCTACACCGGTGCGACGGGCTCGCCCGGTCGTGACGGCACCTGCCCGACCGACTGCGCTACCCCTGCTCCCGCGATCCTCGAGATTTGCGACAGCCTCGACAACGACCACAACGACGGGGTTGAGGTGGGTGGTGTGGCCGACGGCATCGACGAAAGCATCGGCCCGGTCTACAGCCTCTTCATCACCTCGAGCATCGAGCCCAGCGAGCCCGCCTCGCGCCGCCAGCTCTGCATCTGGGACAGCGCCACCAACCCCCAGGACCCTGACACGGTCGAGGACTGGATCGGATGCGCGCAGTCCGGCACCTGGAACACCCAGGGCAACACGAGCATCGAGCGCTGGGAGCTTGGGGACTTGTTCCCCATCCAGACCGTGATGCAGAATTTCGATTGCGAGGCTGTCCGCCAGGGCGTTCCCGCGGGCGGCACGCTCACGATCAACCTGGCGACGCCTGGCGATGGGGTGACCTGCGATAGCTTCCGGATCGTGTACCGGAACTTCGACGGCACGCCCTCCACGCCGGTCTGCAGCCTGTAGTCGTCAACACCTTCCGCGCACACACTGCGTTTAGCTGAAACATCGCGATAGCGGTGTGTGCGGATGACCTGAGCCAGGTCAAAAAAAACAACGGCCTCTGGGAACTTCTTGCGCAAGCTCGACGTTTCCAGATTTATCCTATTACAACAACCCCGCGCCCATTTTTGCGGGTACAGACAATCAACAATCTGGCAGAATTTTGCCGTCAAAAAAACTCTCCACAGACGGCGATTTTCCGCCATAGACAGGTATTTTGCGCAAAGGCTATGATGGGTATATAATCTATTTTCAATACATGTATGAAAACACTTGAACAAAAAATCGACAAATTTATTGAAGCGACGAATAATCGTTTTGACAAAACAGATCAAAAATTAGACGTATTTATCGCTTCCACTGACAAAAAGTTTGATCAGCTCAATGGCCGGTTTGATCAAGTAGATTTTAAAATTGAAGAAACAACAAAAGACCTAAAAGAAGACATTTCTGAAGTTGCAAGACAAGGGCAGAAAACGCATGAGCTCGTTGAAGCTACTGCTATACAAGCCAATAAAACACATGAGCTGCTTGAAATCACTGCCATACAAACAAAACAAACCCAGGAATTACTTGAGATCACGGCAAATCAAGTCCAACAGATACACGGATCAGCCAAGCCTCTTAAGCCGCAACAAATTCAGAATAGCGCTCAAGCAAATCAGCGATTTGATTTTTAGACAGATTTTTTTCTTCAAGAATGGTGTAGCGATCTTCTCGAGTTTCTGGCGCAAAGGCAATTGCATCAATCATTTCTTCGGTGGTAAAACCAAGTGCTTCATGTGTTGTTGGAAAATTCAGTTTTCGAGAAAATTCTAAAAATTCAGTCACATCATTACCTCGCAGAAATTCCATCAGTAAGGTTCCATAGAGCACTTGCAAACCGTGCATTGATCGGCCTGGATACATCGCATCTAAGGCATGAGAAATTTTATGTTCCGCTCCAGAACACGGTCGAGACGAACCGGCAATATTCATCGCGACGCCAGACAAAATCAATGCGTTCACGAGCTTTTCAAGAAAATCTTCTGACTGAATATCAACCTCAACTCCACGCAATGAGCCATAGACCATTTGTGCAGAAGACCGCGCAATGCTCGCTGCAAAGTCATCGTATGTTTCTTTGCCAGCTGCATAGGCGAGCTGCCAATCTTGAATCGATGAAAATTTTCCGATCATATCGCCAATACCAGACAAGACATTGTCGCGCGGCGCACCGGTGAGCATTTGTGGATCTACTAAAATACCAACGGGCATGTCGACAGGTAAGCTTTCTGTAATGCCATCTTCGTTTGTCAGAACGGCAACAGGGGAGGCGATACCGTCGTTGCTCGGAGTCGTTGGAACTGAAATATAATTGACTCGTGCTTTTGTTGCGGCGTATTTTCCTAAATCGAGCACCCGACCACCGCCAATGCTCACAATCACATCGTTGTGTTTTTCTCGCACGAGTGCAGCAATGCGCTCACCTTCTGCGATCGAATTTTTTGTCAGCAAAATAGTTGCTGGATCACCCAGCGCATGAACGATTTCATTTCCGCCGGCTTCTAAAATATGAGGCTCAGAAATAATCAACGGCTTGCGAAACTGCAAGTGCTGTTCATCAAGAATATGTTGAATGCGCGACAAGCAGTCTTTTTCAATTTTAATAAACAAAGGAATTTGAATGTTACGGAGAATAGTCGACATAATTATGCGTCAATTTTTTTGATAAGTTCTTTGGCTTCGGCTAAATCTTCGGGTGTATCAATTTCCATTGCCGGAAGCCCTTCGGTTGAAACAGGGTGAATGGTCAGTCCATGGTCAGTAATCGCCGTTTGTAAACCATCTTCATAATAGAGTGAGCTGTCACGCGCAATAGTGTTGTCGAGCGCAGTAATGATTTGCTCCTTCACATCTTTTGATAATTTTAAGACACCGATATATTCCCCATGTGCACTTTCAGGGGCGAGTGATTTGTGAATATGCGTAATGCTTTCTTGTTCTGGATGGAGTAACACTTTCATTTCTTCTTCACCAAGCTCTTTCACATCATCAACCACCATTGCGTTGGCATGTGGAGATTCAATCAACCGCTTCAAAATAGCAGAATGAAAAATAGTGTCGGCATTTACTAATACAAAATCTTCATCAATTACATCCATCGCTTTGCGCATTGAGATAATATTTCCAGTTGAATCATAGACATCATTAAATAAACAATTCAGTATCATGTCTGGATGTGCAGCTTGGTAGGCGCGAGCAGCTTCTTCAACAGCGGTATGGCCATGACCCGTCACTAAGTCAACGTGCGTGATTTCATTCAAACGCAAATTGTCCATAATGGATTCAAAAATGGTTTTACTGCCGAGTGACAATAATGTTTTTGGGATTTTTTCTGTCAGCGGGCGCAGGCGTTGTGATGTGCCGGCGGTCATCAAAATAGCGTGTTTCATAGCTGTAGACTAGCATTCCGATTCCTCCAGGTCAAAATTGCGAGCATGAGGATATTGCCTGTTTCTACACACGCAGTGGCGATTGCTGGACCAACCGCGCCGTAGTGAGGAATCAGCAATATGTCTAACAGAATATTGGCGGCGACTGTGCCAATTTGTGTATAGGCAACAATTTTTTCTCGATTTTGCGTGATTAAAATATTTGTCAGAGGAATAGAGACAAAGCGCAACATCAAAAAGACAGAGAGCCATTGCATGACTGGAATTGAGTCGGTGTATTTTTGGCCAAGAATCAGCGGAACAAGCGGATCAGAGAAAAAGATAAAAATCATACCAAACACACATCCGGCAGCACCAAATCCAAAGAGCGTCAGGCGACTTAATCGACGATACCGCTGCTCGTCATGCTTGGCGTATGAATAGAGCGCTGGCAACAAGACTTGGTAGAGTGTCATTGGAATAAAAAGACACAAATTCACAATACGCGCTGCACCGCCATAGGTCGCAACTGCACTGAGACTACTCACCACTGATAAAATAATAATGTCGACTTGCACATAAATCATTTCAAAGGTGTTGTAGAGTGTGAAGTGAATAGACTCGCGGAGCATGCGGGGAATGCGTGCGATGTCGAGTCGGGGAGTGAGGAGTTTGCGTGCGTGCCAAAACAGTAAGCCAATAGATGTTGTATTCACAATTAGCTGCGCAAGGCCAAAGCCGAGTAACCCAACACGACGATCTTCGACGAACCAAAAGATGCTAAGAATTGCTGCAGCAAAAAAGAGGCCATTGAGGATTTCTGTTACCGCAATTTCACCAATCCGCATTTGCGCGCGCAAGACACCACGAATCACTTTGCGCCATTCAAAAATAAGTCCTGCCGCGCCAATAAGCGCTAAGAGCGCTAAGCGTTCGAGCGGGTAACCAGTGACGATACCCGCGGTGATGAGTCCAATAAAAATCAGCAGAGACATGACGGCCTGAACAAGCATAGCGTTGCCAAAATAACGATCAGCTTCTTCATGGTTTTGGCTAGCGTGTTTGACGATGAGCGTGCTCATGCCGAGATCAGAAAGTGTCATGACGGCATTGGTCCAAGTAATTGCTGAATCCAACATGCCTTGCTGGTCTTTGGTGAAATAGCGATAGGACAGTAAAAAGGCGAGCGATACAAATCCACGAAAAAATGTGCGCGTGAGCAACATGATTGACGCATGGCGCGCAATCGGCTGTTTCGTGCTGCGTGGTGCAGATGTCGCTGAAGGTGTAGTGCTCATGTGTGTTTAGTGCTTGGTATTCTGTAGGCTCTCAAAGAGTGTTGCGTATCGTTGCATGAGCTGGCTCCAATCAAATTCCTCTGCTGTATATTTCGCTCCAGCAATCCCGTCGTTAATCCGCGCCGCACTATCAGAAATCCAGTGATTGAGTTGAGTGGTCATAGCTGCCGCATCTTTTGGCTGTACGAGTCGTCCATTTTTTCCGTCGTGAATAGCTGATGGAATGCCATCAACATTGCTCGCAAGAACTGGGAGGCCGTAACTCGCTGCTTCAATTCCAACAAATCCAAAACCTTCTGCATCATTCGCAACAGGAATATTGGGCATAATAAAGACATCAGAGCTACTATATATATAGCGCAGTGTTGAGTCGTCAACGGCACCGACCATAATCACAGAATCGTTGAGGCCTGTGTCGTTGATCGCTGTCTGTATTACTGTCTTGTCTAGACCAACACCAACGACAATATAAAACACGTTCGGATGTTGCTGCACAACTGTTGGTAAGACGTGGCGAATAAACCACGCAACACCTTTGCGCTCAACTAAGCGACCGACCGTTAATAAAAAAATATGTGGTTCCGGTTTTGTTGTGTACTTGAGTGTTTTGTGAATAATGCGATTGTGTAAAAACAACAATGGGCGAGCGTCTGTTTTCCATTGAGCGTAGGCAGCGGCTTCCATTGGAATATCTTGCGGGTCTGTTCCGTGTGGAATGACTTGTAGTTTTTCTGAGGGCACATTCCAAGGAGCGGTGCGTAATAATTGTTGTGTAAATTCTGAGACAGCGACAACTGAGTCACATGCGGGGAGTCCTCGCTGAATCAGCCAGCGCAAGAGTGGGCTTGGATACAGAACTTCAAGAGCATGGATTGTTCCAATAATTGGAGCATCAGAAAACCAACGAATGAATGGCGCGATTGCAATAAGCACGCCATCACCGAGATGGTAGGCCGTGGCACTGTTTCGAACACGAAACGCTGACCATAAGAGCCGTGGTGCTGCCCACACAATATCGCGCGGTCGACGACCGAAGTGAATTGTTTGATGAGGGAGTGGTAAGAGAGCGTCAAGCTGATTACTGAACGTTTCCATCCCACCTTTTTGAGGGGCAAATTTTCGAGTCAGCAGAATAATCATATGCGTGCATGCTACCATTTTTATTCACTTTCTGGTAGACTTCGGGCTACTATTCTCTTATGAAGCCATTCACCCGTTTATTTTGGACGACCGCTTTGAGTCTGAGTGCTCTTTGTGTCGCGGCTCTGTACGAAACTGGTCAGATTATTCAGTCTGGTCAATATCTGTTTGGAAATCTTTGGCTCACAACAGCAGTATTTTTTTGTTTTTTGTTTCCAGCAGCACTAATTGTAGAATATGTCCTTTTGTTATTTGTGCCACTGAAATGGTCAACAAAAACAGCTCGGGGGTGGATATTGGGAGTTGAGAGTATCGCTCTTGCTGTCGTATTGATATATGCGCGACTGCAATGGACTTCTGAAAGTTTAACAGGGAAGGGTTTTGCTGATTATCCGGAGCTCATGCAATTATTCGTCGCTGCCTTTGTTGCGACTGTCATTGCACGAGTGGTATTTTTTCAAGGAAGTCACGAGAGTGTTGCGGCAGAGCCAATGAAAAAACGGTTTTTCCCACCGTTGTTATTCGGTCTTTTTGGTGTTTTGATGTTGGCTGGAGTGTACATGAATTATTCAAATGGTCAGAACGATGACTTACAGAATGATGAATTTTTACAATACGCTGGCGCTGCTGGATATAATCGAACAGGAGAGTTTGTGCGATGGGACTTCCGAACAGATGCAGTGAAGCGTGATGCGGCTGATGAAATTATTCCGTATGAGCGTGCAGAAATTTCAACGTGGCAAATTGCGCAATCAACAAAGCTTTTTGGTGAAACTGAATGGGCAGCACGATTTCCAGCGCAAGTCTGGTTTGTGTTGTTGCTGTTTACGGTGTATACCATTGCGTTTTTATTTTCTCGGTCTGTCACATTTGCGTTCATTACCACAGTAAGTTTGCTGTTTTTTGATGGGTTTCTTATGCATGCGCGTTTTGTTCGCATGTATAGTCCACTGCTTACGCTCAGTGTGTGGGCGGTTATTGCATTTTGGTACACCTACGGATGGTTTATTCGTGGACAGTGGCTTCGATGGATTGGCGGAACTGCTTTGACAGCGGGGTTATTTTTTATCGCGTGGCTGCATCATGAGTTAGTGCTGATTATTGCACCAGCAATGGCGTGCTTTATTGCGTATGAGTGGGCGCGCGAAGTGTGTGTGCGACTGTGGGCTCGTGTACGCTCACGACAAGGCGAGCTGTCTGTTGTTGATGTGAGTGACAAAGCAGCGCAACGATACCGCACAGTTTTTCTTGCTTTGTCTGTATTCGCAGGCGCTGGACTATGGATACTGAACGAGTCATTCAATAGTCGTATTTTTACACTAGGCCATTTAGGGTTGCGAGACACAGTTGGGTATCAGTATCAATTTTTACCGTTCATGGACTTGGCTCTACCCCTTATTGCAATGGGAGTGTATTGTCTTGCTGTTGTGTATGCATTGATTTATCGCAAAGCGAAGCCAGCAGAGCGGTATCTGGCCGTTGTGTCTGTCGGTGTGATTTTGTTATTTATTATTGTTGCGCGGCGTTATAGTGCATATCGTTATGTGCAATTGATTGTTCCGCTTTGCATCGCTTTGGTGTGGGTTGTGTGGCATCGGTATATTGCTGGCCTGTTTCAGGGATTGCGACTTACTACCATGCAACGATTCGTTTCAATTGTTAGTGCGGTGTCATTTTTTATTCTTTTTATTCCATTGAGTATTCCTGGTGTGAGCGCGCAGTTCCCATGGCTGACGAACCCAGTAGACCATGCGCGGACATATGGATATGAAAATGGGTTTCATACATCTGCTGCCTATAATTTTATTCGTGAACACAAGAGATCAAGCGATCCACTATTTGCAATGGTGTTTCGTGATACGTATTGGAAAAATGATCCAGAGTTACCACTGGTGACAATTCCACGAAATCGTGAATATACAAAAGATCGCTTGACTGCTGACCTTGCGCGTTTTTCAGGTAAAGATGTGTGGTTTGTGTGGGATGCAGAAAAAGATCCGGAAATTCCAAAAGAAACACGCAGGTTCATTACGCAGTATGCGCAAAACATGTCTGTCTGCACAAAAGAGCTACGTGAATCGAATATGCATGTGTATTATCTTGGGGCAGGTGAGATTCCATGTCCTGACGCAACGCTGTTTACGGACGCTTCTTGGAGCGATGGTGTTCGTGTTATTGCGCATGGCTTAGGAAATGTAGGGGACGATGTGCGAACAGACAGCAAAGAGGGATTTCTCACATCAGTGAAAGAAGGGAACACTGTTCTGGAAGTTGATTTAACATTTACAAAAGATGATTACCTCGTTGTGCGTCACGATTGGGATGTGCCTATTGCAGGTGATAAAGTGGCTTCAAAGCCATTGTCTTATCAAGATTTTTTGAAAACTAAAATTGCTGGAAAATATACGCCGATTGATACACAGCAGCTTTTGCAACTTCTGCAAGACCACCCAAGCGTACAACTCGTCATTGATGTGAAGGGTTCTCAATATGCAGAAGTGCTAGGCACTTTCAAGCAGCAGATCCAGGCGATTGACCCACAGTTGTTTAATCGAATTATTTTACAAACATATCAACCAGAAGATGTTGTTGCGGCAAAGCGTTTTTCCGATCATTCCCACCTACTCCTTACATTGTATCGCACGGATATGACAGATGCTGATGTTCTTGCATTTGTTACAAAAGAGCATATTTCTGTTGTCACAATTTCCCAAGAGCGATTTTCGCAAGCCTTTGCAACGCAGCTCGCTGAAAAGGGCGTGCGAGTATATGTGCATACAATCAATGACCCCAAGAAGGTTGAGTCACTCCAAGGTCAAGGTGCCTATGGTGTCTATTCAGACGTATTAATAAACGCAGAAAAATAAGAGCCTCTGTACGTGCAAGCGGTTGATTTTCTGAGCTTCATATGGTATGGTATTTTCGATCTAAAGACTATTTTTTTCGCTATTTTTTCACCATGCAATCAACAAAACACGAGAATTACCTCCACTTAATGTGGACCCTCGCGACCACTGATTTCAAAATGCGCTACCAAGGTTCTGTCTTGGGCTATGTCTGGGCAATCTTAAAGCCGCTGTTTATTTTTGCGATTTTAAATTACGTCTTTTCATCGATTTTTAATCCACGTTCGGTTGGAAATGAATACTATTCATTAAAGTTATTGATCGGTATCATTTTGTTTAACTTCTTTTTTGAAGGTACGATTGCTGGAATGAATTCACTGGTTGGTAAGGGTCAGTTAGTGACAAAAATTTATGTTCCACGATGGACGATTATTATCGCATCAACATTGAATGCGGCGTTTATTTTTCTAATGAATGGTGTTGTGATCTTGGCATTTTTCGCATGGCAACACTATGTTCCATCGATTGGGGCTGTGTTGTTGTTTGTTTTTTACTGCATGTTGCTTTACGGCTTGATTGTTGCGTTTTCTCTACTCACCGCACCGTTGTTTGTTTTGTTTCGTGATTTAATGATGATTTGGGAGGTTGTTGGTCAAGCGTTGTTTTACGCGACTCCAATTATTTATCCACTGACAATGATGCCGGAGCGTGTGCAGAAAATTTTACTGCTCAGTCCAATTGCATTTTTGATTTATCATATCAAAGAAGGAATTTTTGTTCGTCACTATCCAACGCTGTTACAGCACCTGACGATTGTGAGCGTTGTTGTGATTGCGATTGCATTTGGCACATTTGTGTATTCGCGTCTCGCAAAACAGATCGCTGAAAAAATGTAATGGCTTTTTATGGATATTTTTACTACTGACAAAACAAAGGCAACAGCACAAGAGCAGGTGCCGCCAAAAACAAAAGCGATTGTTGTTGAGCACATTTCAAAAACCTTTCGTATTCCACACCAGAAAATCGACACAATGCGCAGCGCGTTTGTGAACGCATTTCAAAAACGAACATTTGAAGAATTTGAAGCTTTGAATGACGTGTCGTTTCATGTGAACAAAGGTGAGTTTTTTGGGATTATTGGTCGTAATGGCTCAGGGAAGTCGACCTTATTAAAAATCTTAGCTGGAATTTATACGCAAGATAGTGGTGACATTTCAGTGAATGGAATGATTTCTCCTTTCTTGGAGCTTGGTATTGGATTTAATCCTGAGTTATCAGGACGTGATAACGTGTATTTGAATGCAGCGGTCCTTGGAATGAGTCGCTCACAAATTGAAAAAAAATTCGATAGCATTGTGTCGTTTGCAGAGCTTGAGCGATTTATTGATCAGAAAATTAAAAATTATTCATCTGGAATGCAGGTGCGTTTGGCATTTTCTGTTGCGATTCATGCAAACCGAGATATTTTATTAATGGATGAAGTCTTGGCAGTTGGTGATTCAAATTTCCAGCAAAAATGCTTGATGGAATTTAATAAATATCGTGATCAAAATAAAACGGTTATTTTGGTAAGTCATGACATTGGAACAATCCAGCGATATTGTGATCGAGCCCTGTTGTTGCGAAACGGGCAAGTGCAAATGGTTGGTGATCCGGAAGAAGTTGGTAATCTCTACTTAAAACAAAACATGTCTGACGAAGAGTTGCGTTTGCATGAAGAGCAAGAGGAAGTTGCGAAAGCAACTGCGGTAGTGAGTGGTGAGCCGCGACCAGATAATGCAAAGGTTGGTGAAATTACTGGTGTTGAATTTTTAGATTCTCTTGGAAATGAAAAGGCTATTTTTAGCACAGGCGCTGACATTACAGTTCGTATCCACTACAAAACAACTGAAAAAATTGAACGACCAGTATTTGGGATTGCGTTGCATACGGATGACAATATTCATATTTCTGGACCAAATACAAAGACATCAGAATTCGACTTGCCGTTTATTGAAGGCGTTGGTTTTATTGATATGGTCATTAAGAGTAATCCATTTTTTACAGGATCATATCGATTAACGGTCGCATTATTTGAGTGGGAATGTCGGATTCCGTATGATTTCCAAGAAAAAAAATACAGTTTCCGCGTCATGTCGAGTGAAGAAAATCAACATGGTTTATTTAAATTAGATATTATATGGAAAAAGAATTAGCTTCAAAGAAAGTCAACTTGCAACGCAAATTTGCTTTTGATATGTATGGTAGATACTGTTTGATCAGAGATGTAATTGAAAAAAACAGAACAAAAGGAGATGTGTTTAAAGTACTTGATGTTGGTGGTCGTGGAAATATTTTACGTGAATTTCTTCCGGTTGATAATGTGTATTATTTGGATCCGCTGGTTGAGACAAATGATGAAAATTACATTCAAGGAGATGGCTGTGATATGCCACTAGATGATAATTCGTTTGATTTTGTGGTCTCAGGAGATGTATTAGAGCACATTCCAGAATCAAAAAGAGTTGATTTTATTCGTGAGCAAGTAAGAGTTTCTAAGATCGGCGCGATTATTGCCGCACCATTTTATTCTCAAGCAGCAAAAGATGCCGAAGTTAGATTACAGAAAAACTATAAAATTTTATCAAACGGTAAACAACATCATTGGTTAGAGGAACACATAGAAAATGGATTGCCAAAACCCGAACAAATTGAAAAATTCATATCCGAAAATAATCTCTCTTCTTTTGTTATGTATAATAATAATGTATTACTGTGGGAATCGCTTATGAATGCATATTTTTTTATTGAGCATAATTATGAAGGTAATGTAAAAGATTTATTTGAGGAATATAATGAATATTATAATAATGAAATCTTCCCTTTAGACAGAGGAGAGTCTTCATATCGTCGTTTATATACTATTTTTAAGAATAAAATATTGATTTCTCCTTACGAAAAAAATGTAATTTTAGACGCAACAAAAATTACAGCTGCAATTAGTAAGATATTTACAATTATTGATACTATTGATGTAAAAAATAGATTTCAATTATCAGGGTTAACACGTGAATCTAATGTAAAACAAGAAGCGGTTGAACATTATAAAAAAGAAATCGCAGCACTAAATGAAGCGCGAGATCACTATAATACAGAAGTGCAAAATTTAAATACAGCAGTCGAGCACTTTAAGTCTGAGTCTGCAGCGAAGTCAGCTCTTGTTGCGACATTAGAGCAGTCTATAACAGAATATAAAGCAACGACAGCAGATAATAATCATGAGCTATTATTGTTAGTTGAAGAGCTTCATGCGAAAAATGCGCATATTGAAGCGATGGAGCAAACGCTTGCGTGGAAATTGCGCAATCGATATTTTGCGCTCAAGAAAAAAATTCGTGGTTAATTGATTTCGTGTATGACTGAACAGAGAAAAGTAAAAGTTGGTTTTTTGGCAGAGCGCATGTTGTTGGGCTTTGGTGTTGACTTGGTTGTTGACCAGCAAGCAATGGAATTAACAAACCTGGGGTACGATGTCACCGTTTTTTGTTTGCGTACTGACGGAACGTACGAAAACCGCCCATATCGCGTCGTGCAAATCGCCGTTCCGCTCTATAAAAATCCATTAAAAACAGAGAAAAAAATTTGGCAAGCGTTACGTCGCTTAAATCATGAAGATATTGATTTGTGGATCGCGCAAACCTATCCATTCTTTTTAGCGCCACTTGCGATGGATCGTCCAGTAATTGTTGTGGATCATGGCGTGAGTTCACCAGAAGGATTTTCATGGATGAAGCGCATTGTTGTGAAATATATGCAGTGGTCACAGCAGTATGTGTATTTTCGGCGTGCTGCTCGAGTGGTGAATATTTCAGAATTTACACAGGCGCTCACCCCGCGCTATCTACGCCCGAATCAGGAAATTATTTATAACGGCGCTGATCATTATCCACTGGCAACCGAGGCAGCAGTTGTTGCGCTGAAGAAAAAACACGGAATTGCTGACGATGAACTTGTATTGCTCTATGTTGGTCGCATTAACCCACATGAGCAACCGTATAAAGGAACACAAGAGCTGGTTGATTTGTATGTTGATCTACACAAACGTCATCCACGCGTGCGGTTGCTGATGGCAGGTTTTGGTGGCCCTTCTGAAGAAGAATGGTTGCGTGATAATGACGTCGTGCCATTTATGAATGTTTCAGCAGAAGATTTAAGTACACTCTACGCAGCAGCTGACGTGTATGTCAGTGCGTCAAAATGGGAAGGATTTAATTTACCCGCTATTGAAGCGCAACGGAATGGCGTTCCTGTGGTGTTGTATAATCGAGGCGCGCATCCTGAAGTGATTCAAGAAGATGCAGGCCTGCTCCTAAATAATCGACACGAATTTGCAACAGCGATAGAAACATTGATTCATGATACTGAAAAAAGACAGGCAATGAGTGCGGCGGCATTGCGAAATAGCGAGCGATTTACATGGAAGCAGATCGGAGCGCAGTATCAGGATTTGATTGAGCGCGTTCTTGCGGAGCATCCATTGAAAGAGTATCCGTATGAGCGCGGTTTAGTGGATGTGATTACGTTGAACTATAAAGGAAAGCAATTTTTAGCTGATTTGTTCGCGTCACTAAAAGAGCAAACATATCAAAACATTCGAGTGACGATTGTTGATAACGCCTCAAACGATGGCTCTGTTGAATATATTCGCGAAAATTTTCCGTGGGTCAATTTAATTGTGTCAGACAAAAATTTGTTTTTTAGTCGCGGGAATAATTTAGCAGTTGGGCAAACGAATGGTGAATATTTGTTGTTAGTAAATAACGACATGACACTTGAGCCAGATGCGGTTGAAAAAATGGTTGAGACTGTTGAGCGACAAGGTGTGTATACGGTCGGAGCTGTAGCTGCAAAAATGCTATTTGCAGATAAGCGGCAGATGTTTGATTCAGTGGGAACAGTCATGACCGAATCAGGTGCGCCATTTAACCGTGGTATTGGACAACTTGATATTGGTCAATATGATGTTGAAGAAGAGGTTTTTGGGGCGTGTTTTGGAACAGTGCTGATTCGTCGTGTGGTCTATGAAAAAATTGTTGAACCACTTGATAATTCGTACTTCGGATATTTTGAAGACGTTGATTGGAGTTATCGTGCAATTTTAAAAGGATACAATAATTATCTGAACCCAGAAGCGGTTTCATATCATTTGCATTCTGGAACAACCAAGCAAAATAATTATAATTGGAAATACTATTATATTCATCGTAATTTTGTTCGCACGGTGATTAAAGATTTTGAATTGAAGCGCGCGATTTTGAAAGGTGGCCGAAAATATATCGAGCTCGCGGTGCATGGATTACGAACCAAAGAGCCAGGACGGAGCTTTGTTGTTGCTCGCATTCTTGGAAACACTGCGTTGTATTTGCCGATGCTACTCGCAAAACGCATGCGCATCCAATCATCTCGCGTACGATCTGATTTTGAGGCGACTAAGTTTTCTGCCGGTGAAATTTCTGCATTTGACCCGGTGGCGTATGAACCAATTCTGACATTAGATGTATTATCTGCAATGTTTGGTCGGTTAAATCATATTCAGAAAGAACAAAATCCTGAAGTGAAAAAAATTGCGCATGCACTCAAGCGATTGAATGATGAAAAAATGACAATGAATGAGCAGAAGTGGGAAGAGGAAACAACCGCAGTCATTGCTTCTTGTGAGCGGTTTATTGGTGCGGAGTATGTGAAAAAATTTACTGACGCTGTTGTGAAAGATAAAATTTGGAAACAGTAATAGGATTCGATGAAAAAATCGTTGCAATTTTTTCGTGGCCCAATAACATTAGTACTCGCCAAAGTATTATTTGGAACAGCTGCGATTAGCGTTCGTTTGAGCGGTGTAAATTACACGATTCTATTAGTGGGACTGCATCTTGCGGCTGCGTTATTCTTTTTTTTACCGACCAAAAAAGAGTTACGCTCGCTCAATAAAAAAAACTTTTTGGCAGTTGTTATTTTAGGCATTGCTTTTATTACAACTGATTTGACGTATTACGCTGCTGTGACACAAATGGACGTGTCGCTTGCAACCTTGGTTCGATGGGTCGCGCCTGTGTTAGTGGTCTTATTTGCAGTACAGTTTGGTGAAGTAATTTCACGCCGTGGCAAAATTGGCATTGGACTCTCTTTTCTGGGCTTGGTTATTATTTTGATACAACGGGGATTGTTTCAGGCTTCAGCTGATTGGACTGGAGTTGCGCTTTCCGCTATCTCTGCTGTCGCTGTTGCTATCTATTGGACTGGTTCAAAAATACTCTTACGTTCAGTTGGTGCGTCTGTCGTGCTATTTTTTCGTTCAATTATTTCGTTGTGTGTTGTTGTGCCAATTGCAGTGGTGGTGAATAATAGCGCCGGCTTTTCTTTGAATATTACGGCTATAGGCTGGCTTATTGGATTTGCATTGGTGTATGGAATTATCGCTGGCTATCTCGATACAAAAGGGATTCAAGATACAGGTCAACAACAGGTGCTTGTTATTGGCTATCTTGTGCCACTCACGACCATTGTGTTATCTGTTCTGTTTTTACAGGAGACTGTGTCGCTCCCATTATGTGTTGGCGGGTTGTTGATTTTAGTGGGCAGTTACATTGCGCGAGTTCAGGTGGCGGCAAAAAAATAAAATAAGAAATCACTGCGCGCAACAAAGATGTGTTGTTTTTGCGTGCGCAGTGTGTCACCGGTTGATCTCAATGATCTTGCAGGTGAGCTCGTCCACCATTTTCCGGGTGGACAGCGGAATGCCACCAAAGTGTGACGCGATGGTCACGTGGAGGCAGTTGGGGTCAAACTCTAGACCGAGCTTTTGCAGCTCTGCCATGAATTCTGCCCCGAGAATTTCCCGCAGCTTCTCGTACAATTCGGCAATGCCGGGAATGTGTACGAGCACCACGAGGCTCTCTTCCGTAATTTCCGGCTTCCACGCAGGGTGAGCAACGCGCACTGGCACTATTGCATAACCCTGAGCGACATCAAATCCGTCCGGCTTTTTGATGTACCGAACTGGAATTGGTGCTGCCGGAAACTCCACCTGCCAGGAAAATTCCTGAAGCAGGCGAGTGATTGCCGTGTGCTCCGCGGAGTGAGCTTGCCGCCACATCTCATACACCTGCCCAATATGCATGGGCAGAATAGAGACGTGGAGCCGCTTCCGAAGCGGGAATTCCCAGTCACCTGCAGTAATACTGCTCGGCAGCCGGGTCAAAAAGTCTCGACCCTCAGCCTCCTCCAAATGGAGGACAAACGCGAGAGTCGTTTCGTCGTATTGAACGAACATCCGCACCTCCTATTTGGTTGGAGTGGTTGTCAAAAAACGCAAATCGACCATTCGATCTGCGACCGCATAGTATGCCAATAAATAGCTACTTTGTCAATATTTTCCTTGAGCTATTCTAAAAATTTCCGTATACTTACCAATGACCCTATTTATATTCATATACCATATGCAAATCTATATTCACCGCGTTAATACGATTGAAAAGCTCAAAACAGTTGATCCAAAATATGGCGTTGAATTAGATCTGCGCGTTGAAGGAGATCGCTTGATCCTTAACCATGAACCATTTGAAGGCGGTGAAGATTTTGAAGACTACTTGAAGGAATTTAAGCATGCGTCGATCATTCTCAACACCAAAGAAGCGGGCGCAGAAGAGCGTATTCTTGAGCTCATGAAACAATACAATGTGCCGCATTATTTTTTTCTTGATGTTGAATTTCCATATATTTACCGCGCAGCTCGTGCGGGTGTGCGTGATATTGCAATGCGTTATTCTGAAGATGAGGCAATCGAAACAGTGTTGAATTATAAAGACAAGGTAGATTGGGTATGGATTGATACAAATACCAAATTGCCACTTGATGAAACCGTTATCAAACAACTTGAAGGTTTTAAAACGTGCCTGGTGTGCCCAGAGCGTTGGGGGCGACCAGAAGACATTCCAGCGTATATTGAACAAATGAAAGCGCTCAATTTTAAACTTGATGCAGTAATGACCGCACAGGATTATGTTGATCAATGGGAAGAGTACGCGCAACACGTATAATATGGCAGGTTCATTGTATAAAAAGTGCACTGCATATATGCGTCAAGCATTTGGGTTTTTACACTCTAAAAAACAACCGCCTCACACTATTTTAGTGTTCCTTTTAACAGTTGCTTTTTTTACCGCACTACTAACTGTGCGCGCCAAAATGATTCATTATTTTGGAGTAGAGATCCCGTACTGGGATCAGTGGGATGGGGAAGTTGAGCGATTGTACTTTACCTACCTTAATGGATCATTGGGTATTCATGATTTTTTTCTACCAGCGAATGAGCATCGCATTTTTTATACGCGGGTATTGAACCTTGCGGTTTTTATATGGCACAATAATACGCTATCGACTATTTCGACAATGCTCGCACAGAATTGGGTTATTACAGGGGCTGTTGCATTTACTGCATATGCTTTTAATCATGATCGATTTCGTGTTCTTCCTACAGTGTTCTTGTTTGTTGCGTACGCATTGCCATTAGCACCAGAAAATCAATTTTGGGGGTATCAAAGTCAAGTCTACTTTTTGATTTTTTTCTTGGTTATTGCTTCATGGCTTATTTCTAGTAAAAAAATTCCATTTATCCCAATAGCTACTACTTCTATTCTCGCTGCCGCTAGTATGGGCAGTGCATTCCTTATTGCTGCGATTGCGGCATTGAGAAGTGGTTTGACCTGGTTACAGGATCGTTCTGAAATGAAGCATTTGTATAAGGCCATTGGATTTTTAATCCTTTCTTTGATATTGACTCAGGTTATCTGGCATAACCCTGGACATGAGGCATTTCAGGCAAAGACTATCCAGGAATTTCTTCACCGTTTAAATTTTTGGTATTCATGGCCACAACAGCCATATGTTTATTTTGGCAAAATATCTTTCACTTTGTTCGCTGTTCTACTCGTTGTTCGTTCAAAAATGAAAACAACTTTTTCTCGTGTTGAGATTTTTAGTCTCTCGCTTATTTCATTTGTTTTCTTGCTCGCACTTATTGGTTCTTTTTCACGAGGGGGAGTTGCGGTTCGTTATCATGATTACATTTTAATGGCTTTAGCGGGAATGGTAGCTTGGTCAACAGAAATGCTTTCACTTTCAAAAAATTATTTTATGAAAGCTGGGGCAATTATTGTTATCGGTGTTATTTTTTGTCAGATTATTTCCCTCACTCCTTATTCAATCGTAGATGCAAGAAATCTTTCATTGAACCAGGAAAAGGGTCGGAATCAATTTATGTATGCCTTGCAATTAAAGCCTTTTGGTGAATCAGCTGTTAGGGATTTTCTTGGAAAGAGTGACCAGGTGTTATATCCTGGAAATGATGTATTAATTCGCATTGTTATGAATCCTTATGCAGGGCAGGTTTTTGAGAAATATAAGTAAGCTCAGTAAATTCTAGACAAAAGGGCCTTTTTTTGGTATCGTAGAGGTGTTATCTCGTTAATTATAAGGTGCATGATGGGTGCAATTAAGAATACAATTCGATTATTTTGGGGTGAATTGCAAGATAAAAAAATCACGCACTGGTTTGTTGCTTTATTGATCGTGAAAGGGGTAGTGCTTGTTGTATTTTCTTCTGATTATCAAGATCAGTTATTTATTCCATTCGTTGATTTTTTTCTAGCAAATGGTGGTAATCCGTGGCGGTATTTTTTTGAACAAGGAAGCTTGAATATGTTCCCATACCCACCACTCATGCTGTATGCATTGAGCATTGCGTATGCGCCATATCGCATTTTCAGTTCACTTATTGGAGTGGATATTGCTGCATTGCAAAATCTCTTTTTTAAATTACCGACACTCGCAGCTGATTTACTTATTACCGGTATTTTGTTTCGGCTCTATCCAAACAAAGTCAAGGAAATTGTATTGTTTTATTGTGCGTCGCCAATTGTTTTGTACGCAGCATATATACATTCACAACTGGATTTGATTCCGACCGCTGTATTTTTACTCGCTGTATACAGCATTGTGCGTAATCGTTTTTGGGTTGGCGCAGGTGTTTTCGGACTTGCAATTGCGATTAAGCTTCATGTCCTTGCTGCGTTGCCACTCCTTGTGTTGTATGTCTGGAAAAAAACGAATATAAAAATTGCTGCCGGCGTGTTACTGATTCCCGCAGTAGTGTATGGACTTGTCGTGTTACCGTTTCTTTGGAACGCTGGCTTTATTGAAATGGTGTTGCGTAATCAAGAGCAAGGTCAAATTTTAGCACTAGTCTACTCATTTGCTGGTGCGGAAATCTACGTGATTCCATTGATTGCTGTTGTTGTCTATGGTCGTTTTGCAACGTACCCAAAAATCAATCGAGACTTACTAATGAGTTATCTCGGCTTGCTTTTTAGTGTATTTGTTTTATTTATTCCGCCGGGACCCGCGTGGTATTTGTGGTTTTTGCCGTTCGTTTCAATCTTCTTTATTGAACAATACGAGCGCAATCGACAACAGTCACTTGCGTTATTTAGTGCGCTATCTGTTGCGTATCTTGCGTACTTTGTCTTTTTCCATATTCATCATAGTGAGCTTGCCGATATTCGTATTTTTGGAAATAGTCTTGATCTCAAAATATATTCAACAGCGGCTGCGAATTTTATGTTCACCGTACTTGAAGGTGTATTACTTGCTGTGGTCTATGTGCTGTATAAATTTGGAATTCGGAGTAATTCCGTCTATGGAGACGAAGGCCGCCCAGTGACTATTGGCGTTGGCGGTGACAGTGGAGCAGGAAAAAGTACCTTGATGGAAGACTTAAAAGGTTTGATTGGGGTTGAAGCAATTTTAGAAATTGAAGGGGACGGTGATCACAAGTGGGAGCGGGGAGATGAGAAGTGGAATGAATTCACGCATCTTGATCCACGTGCAAATTATTTACACACCCAAGCGGACCATGTTGCAGATTTGCGACGAGGCAGTGTTGTGCAGCGTGTCGATTATGATCATGACACTGGTCGGTTTACAAAACCAAAACCAATTGTACCAAAGCCTTTTGTAGTAATCTCTGGCTTGCATACACTCTATTTGCCAAAAATGCGCAAAAATTTAGATGTGAAATTGTATTTAGATACAGACGAGGCATTACGTCGCCATTGGAAAATTTGCCGTGATATTGAAAAGCGCGGATATAGCAAAGAGCGGATTTTGGAGCAGATTGAAAAACGCATGCCAGATGCAGAAAAATATATTTACCCACAAAAACAATTTGCAGATTTTGCAATTCGGTACTTTTGTCCGGATGAATACACAGTTGGCGATCCATCCTATGTTCCTGAGATTCATTTACAATGCACCATTGACTCCAGTATTAACGTTGATCCATTCCTTACATTGTGTCATCAACGTGCCATTGAAGTTGAACAAGATTATTCTGATGATTTAAATAAGCAGTTGATTACTATTTTCGTGAAGCCAGGGCAATTGACCCCAGAAGACCTTGATCAATTGAGTAACACGCTGGTAGAAAATCGAGAAGAAATTATTGATCACACGATTGATTGGCAAGACGGATATCGAGGTGTTGTCCAGTTATTACTCCTGTTGGTCATTAGTGAAAAAATGAAAGTTCGACATATTGTTGAGTAATATATAGTAGCCTATGAATCTATCACCAAAAGGAATTTTACTCGATATTGATAATACGCTGTATCCGTATGCACCTGCGCACGAAGCCGCACAAGCAGCAGTTGTTGCGTCGTTGCACAGCGACACAGGACTACCTGAGCAGGTCATCGCACAAGCGCTGACTGACGCACGATCCGCAGTGCATCATCGTTTACATAATACAGCGGCTTCACATAACCGATTGTTGTATTTTCAAGGAGCGTGTGAGCTTCTCGGGGTCAATCCGTTGCAGTATGCGCATGGATTATTTCAATTATATTGGGATGTCTTTTTACAGGCAGCTTCATTGTTTCCAGGCGCAGAAGATTTTTTGCAGAGCCTTACAGGGAAAGCGCTCTGTTTTGTTACGGACCTTACTGCGGATGTGCAATATCGAAAAGCGGCACAGTGGAACTTTGCGCAGTACACAACACATATTGTCATTAGTGAAGAAATGGGAGTAGAGAAGCCGCATCAACCAATGTTTGTAGAAGCCTTGCGTAAATTGCAGCTATCTCCGTCGGATGTGTTAATGATTGGTGATGACTTCAATAAAGATGTTGTTGGTGCGTTGAATGCCGGAATTGCCGCATGTTGGTGGAACCCAGATCATTTGCCAGTACCCGAGGATAGTCCGTATGTGGCAACTGATTTTTTACAAGCTGATTCATTTGTTCAATTACAATCCTATGTCTCATAATCCGATTCGATCAGAATTAATGCGTGTATCAAAGTGGGCGGGTGAACGGTTTGATTTAGTGCAAGCAGGTGGTGGAAATACATCCATAAAAGACGCTGATGGCACGCTTCATATTAAAGCTTCAGGATTTGCATTATCTGAAGTTGAAATCGACGATGGTGTTGTGAGTGTTGGTAATCAATCAGTGATTGATATCATTCAACATAGTGAGGTGCGAGGAACGACTGATAAAAAACAACGTGAGCAACGAGCGGAAGAGTTATTAAAAATATCTATAGGAGAGCAGTCGTATCGAGCATCTATTGAAGTATATCTGCATGCGGTGTTGTCACGTGTCACGCTCCACACACATTCGGTGATTGTGAACGCGCTCACATGTCGCACAGATTGGCGTGAAATTATTGAAGAATTATTTCCAGATGCATTGTGTGTTCCATATTCTACACCTGGAATTGATTTGGCAATTTCTATGGAAACTGCAGTTGCGTCGTATGTTGATGTCCATGGAAAAAAACCAACAACAGTGTTCTTGCAAAATCATGGCTTAATTGTGAGTGGAGAGTCAGTAGAATTTGTGACAACAGAGACAGATCGAGTTGTCATGGCGATAGAAAAAACATGCGCCGTTGATTTCTCGCGCTATCGTTCAACAAATGCTGTTTCAGCGGTATTGCGTTCAATTGACCCGGAGAGTGACACCATCGCCTTTCTTTCAGAAGATGTGCGCATTCAACAACTTGTGAATGAACATGCGGAATTATTAGAACGTACGCCATTCTCACCTGATGGATTTGTATTTTGTGGCGGACGTCCAGTTGTGTTACAGTCCATAACTGATGTAGCTGCAATTACAGCCTATCAAGAAGAGTTTCATGAATTACCACGCGTGTTGATTATAGACAATATGATCTACTGTGTGGCAAAAAATGTGAAAAAAGCACAAGAAGTGGAAGTGGTGTTCAAATTTCATTTGCTGGCATTACACTCAGCAGGAAATGATGTACACTTATTACCGTCCGAAGAGCTTCATTATCTAGGAAACTGGGACGCAGAAAAATATCGTAGAGCATTAAAAAAATAGATATGCATATTATTATTCCAATGTCCGGACAGGGCAGTCGTTTCGTTGCAGCAGGCTACACTGACCCAAAGCCACTGATCAAAGTTGATGGGAAGCCAATTATTGAGCATGTCGTGAATTTATTTCCAGGTGAAAAGAAGTTCACTTTTATCTGTAATGAAGAGCATTTGGCAACAACAAACATGCGAGCGGAGTTGGAACGCATCGCTCCAGGCTGTACGATTGTTTCAGTAAAACCAGAAAAACTTGGACCTGTCTATCATGTGGCTCATATTTTTGATCAGATTGCTGACGACGAAGAGGTTATTGTGAACTATTGTGATTTTGGAAAGTCATGGGACTACGCAGATTTTTTGCAACACACCCGCAACCGCAATGCAGACGCGGCAATGACTGCGTATCGAGGATTTCATCCGCATATGCTCGGGTCAACAAACTACGCGTTCATGCGTGAACACGATCAATGGATGGATGAAATTCAAGAAAAAAAACCATTCACAGACAATCGCATGGAAGAGTTTGCTGGAGATGGAACATTTTATTTCCGCACTGGGGCAATTGTCAAAAAATATTTCCAAGAGGTCATGGATAAAAAGATCGATCTCAATGGCGAATATTATGTCAGCTTGGTCTTTAATTTACTGAAAGCAGACGGACTGAATATTTCGATTTATGAAATTACTCAAATGCTGCAATGGGGGGAACCAGCTGATCTAGAAGACTATCAAGCGTGGTCTGATTATTTTGCATCACTGGTTACACCAAAGCAGAGTATGCAACCAGAGTCTGGAAGTTTGAACCTCATTCCACTGGCTGGACGAGGAAGTCGATTTGCTGATCAAGGGTATGTTGATCCAAAACCGCTGATTGAGGTCAGTGGAAAGCCGATGATTGTGCAGGCAGCAAACAGTGTAGCCCCAGCAGAGAACTGGTCATTTGTGTGTTTACAAGACCATCTTGATCGTTACCCGTTGAAAGAGGCAATTACCAATGAGTATCCGAACGCAGATATTACGTCAGTCGCAGAAACAACTGAAGGACAAGCATGTACCTGTGAGCTTGGATTAAAAAATAGTGATCCAGAAAAACCATTATTGATCGCACCATGTGACAATGGAATGGCTTGGGACACGGAAAAATATGCAGCTTTGATCGCTGACCCAAGTATCGATGCTATTGTATGGACATTCAGACACCACCCTTCAAGTGTCCGTAATCCTCAAATGTACGGTTGGATTATGGTTGAAGGTGATAGTGACATTGCGACAGGTGTGTCAGTAAAAAAGGCGATATCAGATGACCCTTTTAATGATCACGCAGTTGTTGGAACATTCTATTTCCGTAAAGCGCAGTACTTTTTAGATGCGCATCAAGAATTGCATGACAAGGACATTCGCGTGAATAATGAATTTTATGTGGACAGCTGTGTCGCACCGTTAATTGAAAAAGGATTGAATGTTCGTGTATTTGAAATCGATCACTATATCTGTTGGGGTACGCCAGATGATTTACGAACATTTGAATACTGGCAGCGTTTCTTTAATGATTGCGATTGGCATCCATATGAAATCAGCAAAGATGTTTCAATGAATCAAGAGCGCACCGCTGCATTGGAAGATCGTTACAGTGCACTGACACCTAAGCAAATTCCCTAAATACTTTCTATGTCACAGACGAAACAACAGACTTCCCGCTTTCTTCTCGTTGGGCTCACAGCCGTAGCCGTTGATTGGTTAGTGTATTCATTATTGATTCATCAGCTATCATATCCGGTGGCAAAAAGCCTTTCATTTATCGCTGGTTCGTTTGTGTCATATTTTGCAAATAAGTTTTGGACCTTCGAGCAAAAGGAGCGCAATCATCGTGAAGTTGGTCAGTTTGTGAGTTTGTATATTTTTACTCTTGCTATGAATACGATTGTGAACTCAGTTGTATTGAATTTTTTCCCTTCTTTGGTCTTTTTTGCCTATCTCTGTGCAACAGCTACAAGTACCATTTTAAATTTTGTTGGCCAAAAGTATTGGGTATTTGAAAAAGAAAAAACTCTTACACATTTGATTGTTGCAATTGAGTCGTTTGTTGATAGTCGCATTGTGCAACTCAAAACATACGCACCAAAGCTTTCTGGGATAAATTGGTATTGGATTATTTCATTTATAATTGCTGCTATCTTATTGATCGTTCGTTTTCCATCAATAAATCATCATCCTGAAATGTGGCTTGAAAACGCATCGAATTTTTTTCGTGTTGCATGGAACTTTTCTTTTATCGATGGCTTGTTTACGCCAGATGCTGGGTATTTGCCATTACTACCACGTTTAATCTCGTTGGTTACGGTAAAAATTGGAATTATTAAATACTATCCGCATGTTGTGCAATGGGCGGCTGTACTATTTTTGTCATTTTTTTACTCGTTTTTTAATTGGCGCAACTTTAAGGCGCTAATACCCGCTGATGGTGTACGATTTTTTATTTCACTATTGCTTGGTATTTTTTTATTTCAGGATGGGGAATATGTATTATTTTTAAACTTTGCCTATTCCGGCTTTATATTTATTCTTTTGCTTCTTTTTGTTAATACAGAAAAGCTTTCTTATTCGCAATACAGCGCACTTATTATTCTTGCTGCTTTATTAATATTATCCAAGGCATATTTTATTTCTTTTATACCGCTGAGCTTTTTAGCAGGTGCTTATTTTTTGCAAAAAAAACGATGGAAAGATTTCATTGTGAGTATCATTTTGTTTTTTGCTGCGGTCTTACAAGCATATGCAACGACTGTGTTGAAGGAGTCTGCGGTTCAAATTGACCCAATAAAAAAAATCACACTACACGATGTTCTTTTTACCCTGATACCAGATAATGTTTTTTATTTTATTCAGTTGTACACACATGTTGGTGTTGTGGATTATCAAGGTTTTGGGTGGTATTCAAATGTGATTGGATTAATTCTTTTTGTTCTTTTGTTTGGGTTTTCTGTATTTTCCTTTTTCTATTTTAAAAAACAACGTAGCGCGCCTGTCTTTTTCTGGGCAACCAATATTCTTGCCTTTGTATATTTGTCGATGACAGTCTATGTAAACCATTCAGATTTTTTGTTTAGCGATAACTATCAATTAGCCCAGTGGTCGGTCTTTTTTGAATTTTCACACATACGTCATTTTTATATTCCATACGTATTAGTTTTGCTTGCCTCCGTTGTGTTAGTGACTCGACCAATAAAGTATCGATTATTGCAAATTCTTGTCATTGTTGGAGTCATGTGCTCTCTCTATTTTTATGGATCATATGATGTTGTTGATCGATATACTGAAGATAAGAATTCTCTTTCTCAGTGGGAATACTATTATCCATTATTACAAAATGATGCATATTGTATACCAGTAAATCATGAAGCATGGTCCCATTTACATAGTCTCTTTCATAATTGTCGGATTTTAAATCCTATTTCATTTATCCCACAAGCTGTTCAAGGAAAAGTAGGTGTGTATAAGCTTTCTGAGGCACGTCCATTTTATACAAATGATTGGAAGGTGAATGCATTGTTATTGAAACAGTCAAGCGTGCAAAAACCACGAGATATTCGTGTAGTTGTACGTGGAAGTAATGGTAAAAAAATTGCAACACTCAAGTCACTTACGCCAAAAGAGTATACGTTTCAGTATTATCTTTTAGATAATCCGGCAGTGATTGATTCTATTGAATTTGTTTCTGCGAAAGGAACTCCAGTCAAGGTTGATGCACACATGACATTTTATGGAACATCAGATCAGCCAGCCCAAATGTTGCGTTCAGTCTCATTTGGCATTGATGCGCTTAATGGTCAAATGACGCAACGTTTGTCTTCATCAACGATACTTGAGCAGATTGTTGCCCCGCAAGAAAATAATTTTTCAGGGATTTCAATGATTGCCGCTACCTACAATGAAAAATTACAATGCACTCTGCGCATGGAATTATTGAACGAAGAAACAGGGGAGATGGTAGATTCTCATACTCAGTCTTGCGCAGAATTAAAAAATGACAAGTCATTTACGTATTATTTTAATCCCGTTATTGATTCAGCCGGAAAAAAATATCGTTTACGAGTAACAACTTCTGATTCAAGTAATGGCCCATCCTTGTACCTTACAAGTCGGCAAAATTTTGCAGATAACCAATTATTTTTCAATTCAGAGAAGCAGTTGAGTGTTGGCCTAGCGCACTCTCTTGTATATAGTGAGTTTTTACAATAGCCCAACTCTATAGTATGAAAATACCATCCATTATATCTGAAAAAATACAGACACTTTTTAAAAAGTATAATTGGTATTGGGCTGTTTCTTTTGCTGTAACATTTATTGTTGCGTGGATCTATTTTCCATCCATTACACGACATGCAGAAATGTGGTATGAAAATGCATCAAACTTTTTCTACTTTGCTCGCGTGCGTAGTGTGTGGGACACGCTTCGTACATTAGATGCAGGATACTTGCCGTTGTTGCCGCGTTTAATTTCCCTACCGCTAGTGAAGCTCGGTGTAGTGACATGGTATCCACTCATCACTCAGTCTATTGCGATCGCCTTTCTCGCACTGTTTTATTCATTTTTGAACTGGCGTGTCTTTCGTCCGTTGGTTCAATCAGATGCTATTCGTTTTCTGATAACAGTGCTATTTTCTGTTGTATTATTTCGAGATATTGAATTTACATTTTTCCATAATTTCGCATATGTCGGCTTTTTGTTTATGTTGCTGACATTGTTTGTACCAAAAGACAAAATTTCGCTTCCTGCATTTTGGGGATTAGTTGTTATGAATGCACTGTTATTCGCATCAAAGTCATATTTTGTGATTTTCGCACCGTTGTTTTTGGTGTCGGCGTGGTTGGGGTATCGTAAAAATAGTATTCGTGAAGTTGTTTTTACACTTGGTTCTTTTGTTGGTTTGTTATTACAAGTTGCTGCAATTAAGTGGCTGAATCAAGCACCGGCCGCGGCTGCTCCAGGCGCTGAGCTTAATATTACCGTTTCGACGTATGAAAAGTTTCATTTGATTGTTGTAGATACACTGTTTTATTTCGTGCAGACGTATGTGCATGTGTTTGTGCAAAATATCAAACTCCTCGGACCAGGTGCACATGTGATCGGTTTTCTTGGAATGATCGGTGTAGCGTCGGTGCTGTATTATGTGATACGCAAGCGCGGCGTCCTTCATCCTGCTGTGTGGTTTTTTATTGCCGCGAATGTGCTCGCAATAGGATATCTGTTTGTGACTGCCTATATCAACCATTCAAATTTGTTATTTAATGGACAATATCCGTTTGCCAATTGGAAAGTATTTTTCATCTTTCCACACACACGGCATTTTTATATCGCGTATGTCTTAGTTGTTTTTGGGGGATTGGTGTTGATGACCCATGCGATTAAATTACGGGTAGTACAAGCGGGTATTATCATTGCGTTTGCAGTGTTTGCATGGAATACAGATCGTCCACAAGAAAAAGATCGTTATCGCACAGATGAGGTATCAGTTTCACAGTGGGAGTATTACCATCCATTGATTCAGCGTGATCAATATTGTATTCCTGCAAATGACTCGACATGGATGATGTTGCATAATTGCCGCGTCCTAAATATTGGTGGTTTTATACCACAGTCCAGTGACCGACCAGTACAAACATTTGACCTTACAACTGCTGAGCCTTTGCGCACAGAAGAGTGGAATGTGAGTGCATTTTTAATTCAACAACCAAATAGTAAGCAGCCACAAAAAATTCGCGCTATCGTCAAAGATCGTTCAGGTGCAGAAATTACACGCATAGACTCAACAACACCAGATGATTATAAGTATCAGTATTATCTTCTTGATACGCCACAAGTCATTGGGTCGGTTTCATTTACTGATGCTGCTGGTGCGCCTATTTCTATTCCGCCGCAAATATATTTTTATGGCACAACACTTACAGGTGTGCAGCAACTGAGTCCAGAGGTTGTTGGACAGGCAGCGCTTGGTCCAGTTGTCGGCCCAATGGTTGATACAGAGACGCTGACACAAACGATCATGAGTACGCACAATGGTTTGTCGGGTGTTTCATTGTTTCTTGCGACGTACGCTCGAGTCAATACCTGTTCTGTTTCTATGGATCTTACAGACTCTGCAACCGGAGCTCTTGTCTATTCACATACAGAATCTTGTGGCAATCTCAAAGATAATTCGTATTGGTCATTGTTTTTTGACCCTATCCCAGATTCTGCTGGAAAAACCTATACAGCGACACTGCGGGTGAGCGGGGCAAAGGCGGATAATACAATTACCGCATATACAACAGCTGTCTATAATCGCGCAACACTCTTAACGGTGGGTAGTAATCGACAGATTAACGCCAGCCTTGTCTACAACGTATTTTATAATAATGATCTCCCATAAAGACAAGGTCTACACACCTGTGCAGTTTTTGTGGCGACACATGAATGGGTATTGGACTGCCTCTTTCATTATCGCGGTATGTGCTGCGATGGTGTATTTTCCGTCGCTCACTATTCATCCAGAAATATGGCTTGAGAATGGGAATAATTTTTTTTTCAGTGCATGGTCGCTGTCGTTTAGTCAAGCTTTATTCACGTTAGATAATGGGTATGTGCCACTATTTCCACGCATCATCTCTCTGTTGGTTGTAAAAATAGGACTGATTCGGTGGTATGCGGCATTGACCCAATGGTCTGCTATCGGTTTCCTTGCACTGTTCTATTCATTTTTTAATTGGCGCGTCTTTCGCTCGCTTATTCCATCTGATGTACTGCGTTTTGCTATAACATTATTGCTGTCCGTGGTGCTGTTTCGCGATATGGAATACGCATTTTTTCATAATTTTGTGTACGGAGGTTTTGTTATTGTCCCGCTATTATTTTTTGTTCCAAAAGAGCGCATCAGATATGTTCAATTTGTAGCGCTGTGCATACTCACATTTTTTCTCGTGACATCAAAGTCACAGTTTATTATTTTCGCACCTTTTTTTCTTTATACACTAGTCCTCGCAGTACGTCAGCGTCGGTATCGTGAGATGGTATGGAGTGTTATTGGTTTGGCTGGGATAGCATTGCAGGTAGTGGCAGTGCAGTTTTTTATAACAACAATACCAACGCTCCCATTGCATGATGTAACACTTGCTGATTGGATGCTTGGTGTTCTGCCAGACACTCTCTATTACTTTATTCAGGTATATGGACATATACTCATTCAAAATCAGCCTATTCCTGGGTGGTGTGTTGTAAGTCTTGTGCTCGCGGTATGGGTGACAGGAGGATATGCTCTCTATACGCAATGGCAAAAGAAGTTCGTGCCTCGTCGCGCTTTGTTATTTTGTGCGTTCATGAATCTCCTCGCTATAGCTTTTTTAGCAACAACGGTCTATGCGGCATATAGTAATACCCTTCTCACTGGAGTGTATCCGGCAGTGGAGTGGGTTGGTGTATTCCCATTCCCACAGATTCGTCATTTTTATTTACCGTTTGTACTGATTTTATTTGGTTGGATTGTATTGATGTTGCATTTTATCCCGCGTCTGCGTTTGCAGTTACTTTTTATTACTGCTATTGCAGTTCTCTTTTTTATAAGCGATTGGCCGAAACCATCCTTGTTTGCGCATGATTTTAATACAGAGTGGTATCGCAGTGACGCGGAGTCTTTTTCTCAGTGGGAATACTATTACCCATTGGTCTATCGCGATCATTATTGCATTCCAGTGAACTATGAATGGCACAATATTAAAAAAGGGTGTGATGTATTGAATAGTGATGGATTACTTCCTGGGACAACACAGGGCGAGCTGTTGAGTGAATATCACTTTGATTCACAATTCTCAGAAGCCGCGAGTCAATGGATGGTTGTTGCGCTGTGGATTCGAACAACACCAGGGCAGAGAAGCGCGCCTATTGTTGTGCGTGCTATTGGTTCGGATGGTCAGGCGATTGGCCCAATTTCATCACTCACACCTGACAACTATACCTATCAATATTACGATTTTGTGACACCAACAAAGCTTCAGTCCGTCCAATTTCAGGATAATAATGGCAACCCCGTATTTGCACAGCCTGAAATGCGGTTCTATGGCTTTCATCAAGACGATGCTACACAGGAGTAGAAAAAAAATCAGTTTTCCCGTATAGTATAGATATATGAAAAAACTCTCTATTATCGTCCCGTGTTACAATGAATCAAAGAATATTGCTCTTTTATTAGAGCGTTTTGGTGTCGCTATTGGCGACCGTTCTGACATTGAATTGATCGCGGTCAATAACGGCTCAACAGACGACAGTGCGGCTATTTTCGAGCAAGAATTACCACAGTATCCATTTGCTCGAGTCGTGACAGTTACAGAAAATCAAGGCTATGGTTTTGGTATTTTGTCTGGCCTTAGAGCTGCTGAAGGTGAGTGGATTGGTTGGACGCATGCAGATTTACAAACAGATCCAAGTGATGTGGTAAAAGCGTTGTCAATTATTGAGAAACAAGAAGATCCACAGTCTGTGTATATAAAAGGGAATCGTAAAGGTCGCCCGGTGTTCGATCAATTTTTTACAATGGGAATGAGTTTGTTTGAGTCCGTGTATATGAAAACTGCTTTGTGGGATATTAATGCACAGCCAAATATATTTCATCGATCATTTTTTGAGACATGGAAAAATCCCCCGCATGATTTTTCTCTTGATTTATATGCATTGTACATGGCAAAAAAACAACATCGCACACTGATTCGTTTTGACGTTATCTTTCCAGAACGTGTCCATGGCAGCTCAAGTTGGAATACCGGCCTCGCATCAAAGTGGAAATTTATTAAACGCACAATTGACTTTAGTCGAATACTCAAAAAAGACCTCAATGAAACAGCTTAAGGCATTTGTCCATCAATATTACGCAACACTCGTTGCATTGTGTGTGAGCGCGCTGACCGTTCTTTTTTTGCTGGCATTTTTATGGACAAAAACAGGTGGTCATGTTGCGCCAGCCTTTTATATTGGTGCAATTTTCCCAACACCCTCGTACGTCACCGCCGCTGATCCGAGCATTCGTCCATACATGTATGGTGGTTGGGATGGTCAATTTTATCTGTATCAGGCGTTTGATCCATTCATGCGCCACGCAGATGAAATTAATCGTGTATTTGATGCCGGCGCGTACAGGTATCAACGTAATGCTATTCCTATTATTACATGGTGCCTGCATCTCGTATTGCCATTTTTAAGCATGCCGTTGGTATACGTCCTTGTTCAATTAGCGATTATTATCGGATCATCGATTGTTGTTGCGCGATTTTTTGTGCGCCACGCGCTATCTCCATGGTTTTTATTGCCAATGCAGTTGAATGCCGGTGTTATGGCAACACTGCGCCATGGACTGCCAGATGCCAGTGCGGATTTTTTACTGTATGCCGCATGTGTCTTTTTGATTGAAAAACGATTTATTCCAGCGGTTGGTGTTTTGAGTGTATTAGTACTTACCCGCGAGCCATATTTGGTGCTTGTAGGAGGTGTGTTGTTGCTCATTGCGAGCGGAAAATATTATTCCCAGAAGTTGTTTTCACGTAAAACCATAGAAGGGATTGCATTATTTAGCGTGCCAATTTTATTGTATGGAGCGTGGTATGCATTTGTGTTTTATCGCCTTGGTGCTTCACCAACTGTTCAAGGCGGGGCAATGACAACAGAGCCGTTTGTTGGTTTTTTACAAGGTTTAAAACAAACAATTCTTGATGGAAAGCCGAATATTGAAATCATTTCAATGTTGTATTTTTTCCAACTATTATTCGTCGCGCTCGTATTGTTGTTTTCTGGCTTTCGGAAACAGGCGCTTGTATTTCCAATGCTACTGTATGTTGGTATTACATCGACCATTTCATCAATTGGGTGGTACACATGGCCGCACCATAGTAAAAACTTTTCGTACCTCATTGGATTATTGCCAATTATCCTCATCGTAACGAAGCGAGAGTATTTGCAAAAATATGTGTTACCACTCGCGCTGACTTCTGCTGTCATCGCAGGATATATTATGGTTCCTTCTATTGGTACCGGTGAGGCACTCGCGACACAAGGCTTTGGGCAAATTGACACACAAGAGCCATTGTTTGTTGCGCGGCCGTGGATGCGTGACGAGTCAGAAAAGCGCTTAGGGTATCGTGTAGATGGCGGCTTTCCAGAAATCGTTCAAGTGCAAGATTATCGCGCTGAACTACATATCACAGATGCTGATGCAACGGCTATTCGTGCATACGGTAAATGGCATGTTCCATTCAGTGTTACGGTTACAGCAAAAAATACCTCTACGCAGCCATGGAGTCCATTTGTAAATGGTACGGAAAGTATTCCTGTGCGATTGAGTATTCAATGGCTCAATGCAGCAGGGGAAACAGTCCGGCATGACACCGCAGCATTGAATCGCTATGTATATCCTGGAGAATCAACAACCGCAGAGTTACAGCTGCAGCCACTGGAAACGCCAGGTGATTACACGTTGCATATCAGTTTAACACAAGCGCCCGTTTCTCATTTTGATGCAGTCTCTCCAGAGGCATTTGTGAATACACCAATTCATATTCGATAGTGAGTATATGCGTATACCTGATCTATCTATTATTACAGTGACGTGGAATAGCGCTGCGTTTATTGAAAAACAAATTCAGTCTGTTTCGCTCGGTGCAACAAAATATGCATTTGAGCAGATTGTTATTGATAATGGATCAAGTGACGCCACTGCGGAGATGCTTGCAAAAACTTTAGGGGTAAAACATATTCTGAATACAGAAAATCGTGGATTTGCTGCCGCGAATAACCAAGGCTTTGAAATAGCTCGTGGACGCTACGTGTTATTTTTAAATCCAGACATGGAGGTGCTTCCGGGCACGCTCGATGCGCTGGTTGATTGGATGGATGCGCATCCGACAGTTGGCATCGCTGGTCCGCAGTTGGTTGGCACCCAAAGAAAAGAGCAGCTTGGTGCTGGCCCGCGGCGTTTTCCGAAAACATGGGAGCAGCTCGCTGTTATTTTTAAATTACCGCATCTATTTCCGGCAGTGCTGCGATCGTATTACATGAAGGGCGCTGATCTGTCGCATGAACAGTCTGTTGATAGCGTTCGTGGTTCATGCATGATTGTTCGTCGAGAGTTTTTAGAACAACTCGGCTTTGCATTTGATCCACGTTATTTTATTTGGTTTGATGATGTTGATCTCTGTCGTGAAGCGCATACGCGTGGTTGGGATGTATGTTATGTGCCAACTATTTCTTGCATCGATCATGTGGGGCAAAGTTTTGGACAGCAGTTTATTGTTGAGAAGCAAAGACGATTCAATCGTGCAATGCTTGCGTATTTTCAAAAATGGGAACCATGGTGGAAATGGATGTGGATATGGCTCGCGCAGCCAGTGGGGCTTTTTGCCGGTATGCTTGCAACACGGTTTCGATTTGAGCAAAAAATAGATAAACAGTAGTAATGATTGTATGAAGATTTTGATTACAGGTGGAGCAGGGTTTATTGGATCACATCTTGTGGATGTGTATTGTGCACAAGGGCACACAGTGCACGTGATTGATAATTTTTCTACTGGCAAAAAAGAAAACGTTCATCCTGATGCAATTATTCATGACGTTGATATTACTCAGAGTCAGGCAGTTGAAGCTGTATTTCAAGAAGTGCTGCCTGAGATTGTACTGCATCTTGCCGCGCAAGCGAGTATTCCAAAATCTGTGATAGACCCAGAATTTGATAGACAGGTGAATGTTGTTGGTACTGAAAATGTGATTGCTGCAGCCACAGCTGTTCAGAGTGTGCATCAGTTTGTAAATGTCTCAACAGCAGGTGTGTTATATGGTGATGCCGCAGTCCGCCCAACACCTGAAACAGCGCAGCCACAGCTCACGAATCCGTATGTAATTCATAAAATGCAGGCAGAAGACGCTGTTACTGCGGCCACTGCTCAGAGCATGTCTACGGTCACAGTGCGGTTGGCAAATGTGTATGGACCACGCCAAAATCCAAAAACAGAAGCCGGTGTGATTGGAATTTTTATTGAAGCACTTCTTGCTGGTCGTCTGCCAACAATCAACGGAGATGGCTTGCAAACACGCGACTTTGTGTTTATTGATGATCTCGTGAAGGCCGTGTTGAGTGTTGTTGATGCAGGTCTTACTGGATTATTTCATGTTGGCACAGGAGCTGAAACGACTGTGATGCATGTGCTTGAAACAATTCAAACTGTTTTGGATACAAAAACAGAGGTTCAGCATGGCCCTACTGTTGAAGGGGAGCAGCGCTACAGTGCGATTTCAGCAGCAAAGCTCACCGCAGCAACAGGCTGGCAACCAACCGTTTCCTTTGTTGATGGTATTCAAAAAACAGTCGAGTGGTATCGCTCTCAATAGAGAGATTAGTCAAACATGACGTCTTTCCATGAGACAGAGTAGTCTTGAAACCAGCGATTGATTTCTGTGAAGCGAGCGGTGCGGTTTTTTTGGATCATTCGACGTTTTGCGAGAAGCAGTGGCAGATTCAGAAGTACCTCTTTCCACGCACGGAAGACAATGCCGATCATTTTTTTCGCACCACCATTTGTTGGAGTTGCGGTTGTTTGCGCAACTGCCGCCTCAGTACCACTTTTTACATTGTTTGATAAGCGGGAAGCTGCTCCTTTGCCACGCAGTACACTGACAACAAGAAGAATGTAGCGAATAGGAATAAGCAAAATTGTCCAGAGTACAAAAGGGAAGGGTGTGTTTTTAATAATATTGTAGTAGTGGTTACGATGAATGTGAAAGGCTTTAAATGGTGAGGCGATCACACCTGTGGCACTGTGCGCATGTTGTGCAACAGCTGTTGGGGTAAACCAGCTGGTGTAGCCGGCTAAGCGCAGGCGCCAAAATAGATCGACATCTTCATAATACGCAAAATATTGACCATCAAAATATTCATTCGGTGTCGTTATCGATACGCCTTCAAGCGTGCGCCACGATTGTTGTGTCACGAGTTTACCAGAAAATCGAATTGTTTCTAAGGCTTTTCGGGAGTACAGTGCCGCGCTGGCTGATGGTCCCATGATTTCTTCAGCGTGATCAAATTGACCGTTGTCAGTTTGGTTTTGTCCACGGTTAAATCCGCTCATGTCTCGATGAATCAGAACGCCAGTGCAGTCAATCACTGAAGTGTTGTGGAGCCGTACAATTTTTCCTTGCACACTGCCGCAGTCGGCATGTTCTTGAAATGGTTGTAGTAACTCAGCAATAAACGTTGGTTCTAATTGCGTGTCGTTGTTGAGTGTTAATACATGCGTAACACCGTCGTCTTCAAAGGCTTTTTCAATTGCAATGTTATGCGCACTGGCAAACCCAGAGTTTTCTGAAAGGGCAATCAGTGTTACTTCTGGAAAGTTTGATCGAATATGTTCCAGTGAGCCGTCAGTTGAGCCGTTGTCGACAAGGATGACCTGACTCGGCTGCATCGTTTGTTTTTTGAGAGACGTTAAGCAGACATCGAGCATGTCACGCCCATTCCAATTTGCAATCGTAACGGCAACAGAGTAGTTCATAGTGGTCTATGATTATTTTCGTATATATCAATAAGAGGGGCGGTCGTAATTTCCCAAGAATGTGTTGATGCAAATTCCTGTGTTTCTGCATATTTTTTTTCACGCAATACAGCGTCGCGCACTAATTGCTCGAGTAGATCCGGCTCACTGCTAAGTTGCACTGGAATAACTCCCGCGCCAGCATAGTTCATCATCTTCCCACTTGCTTGTTCGGAGTTTTGGGGTTTTGGGTCAATGCCAAAATCTGCTGCAGCGAGTACTACCGGAAGATTTGTGTATGATAATTCTTTGATAAGATGAACGCGACCAGTTGCGTCAAATCGTTTTGTGTACTCCGCGTGTTGTTTCGTTGTCATGTTTCCCGCAAGAACCCAATCAAGCGCATCATGTTGTGAGAGTGATTCTTCTACAGTCTGCATCAAAAGGTCAATTCCTTTTTCTTTTCCAAATCCACCAGTGTAGACTGCAATATATTGACCGCGATCATCAATGCCAAGTGTTTTCCGCGCTTCATTTTTTGTGAGCGTGTGCGTTGTTGGTAAAACGCCGTCGAGTAGAGTGGTTGTTTGTTTGCGACGGTGCTGTTGAATGCGTTTTGTATTTTTTTCTGAACTCGTGACAACAGTGGCTGGAATGCGTTCTATCAATCGTTCAGCAAATGCAACGCAACGCAGAATCCACGACGAGCGCGTGAAACCACTCTCTCGCACCTCTTGATACAGGCTGCCATGCAAGTCTCCAATAAGTAGCGTTGGTTTTCCAAGTAGCCATGAAATTAGTTGTGTCTTTCCCGCAATTGCAACACCTTCATGCAGGTGTGCATGGATAACATCGTAGTGCTCTATCATTCGCAATCGAGTGAGTGAGAAGTGTATAGCCAAATCAAGTAGAAGCTTTTCAATACTTGGGCCAGCATCACGTTTTTTGTACCACGGTGTAATGTTGAGGCAGCGAAAAATACGCACAGAATCTGGTAATGATTCTGGTCGATCACCTATTGGATATGTCAGTACGTCAATGTGATACCCACGCGCAACCATTGCGCGAATCTCTTCTAAAATGCGAATTGGCGTCCCACGATCAGTGAAAAAGGGAGTTGGAGCAACAACGAGTACGCGCTTTTTTTTAGGTAATTGTGACATTTTTGATGGAATATGGTCGATGTTCTGGACCACGATAATATTGTCGAACGGCGATGTCTGCCAGTAGGCCGGAAACAAATAATTGAACACCAACAATCATGAGCAAAATAGCAATCAATGGAAAAATTGAGGCAGAGAGACTGTAGGAAAAAAACAGTCGCGCAATTAAGAGAATGGCCATCAACAAAATTCCAGCTCCGCCAGCGATAACGCCAACACCACCAAATAAATGCAATGGGCGACGTGCATATTTGCGCCAGAACCAAATAGCAACCATATCGATCAATCCCTTGATGATCCGTTTCCAGTTATATTTTGTGACACCAGATGTGCGTTCACGATGTGAAACTTCAACTTCACCAACACGGAACCCAGACCATTTTAAGATTGCTGGAATAAATCGATGCATTTCACCAAGGAGATCTACGCCATCAAAGCATTCACGTTTGTAGACTTTTAATGAGCAGCCAGAATCATGAATTTCATCTTTCACAAGAATGCCGCGCAAAATATTTGCTCCACGTGATGCAAAGCGTTTTCCAAATGGATCTTTTCGATCTTTTCGCCATCCAGATACAATATCAAGATGTTCTGTCTTCATTTTTTGTAAGAGTTTTACAATCTCACTTGGTGGATTTTGTCCGTCACCATCGAGTGTAATAATCACATCACCAACCGCATGTTTAATACCAGCGTCCATTGCAGCAGTTTGTCCAAAGTTTTTACGGAGTTCAATAACGGTGACAGGTGAGAGACCTTTTAAAATTTCTACTGTACGGTCAGAACTACCATCATCAGCAAAAATAATTTCATACCCACCAAGTAAATCTTCTGGTAGCGCATTCATGGCAGCGACAATTTCACCATGGAGATTGGCGACGTTTCCTTCTTCATTAAAGACTGGGATGACGAGTGAGTATTTCATAATGTTTATAGTTTATCCATTTTGATTATAGCGATGTTTTTTAAACCATTCAATAAATTTTTCTAAACCTTCTTCAATGGTTGTGGTTGGCTGCCAGGCAAGGAGTTCTCGAGCTTTCCGAATATCCGCAAAGGTTTTTTGCACGTCACCTGGTTTTTCTGGCTCGCGAATAATTTGTGCTTTTTTCCCAATTATTTTTTCAAAGAGTTCAATATATTCTTGTAGGCTAATATGGCGAGAATTTCCAAGGTTGATAATTTCAAAGCCCAGCGGATGTTCCATTGCAGCCATGATGCCATTCACTACGTCTTCAATATAAGTGTAGTCACGTCTGGTTGAGCCATCGCCAAATTGCTTAATTGGTCTGCCATGCAAAATCGCATCAGCAAATAAATATGGTGACATATCTGGCCGACCGCGTTCGCCATAGACTGTAAAAAAACGAAGACCGGTCATATGCATGCCGTAGAGATGGTGAAAGGTATAGGCGATGAGTTCGGCGGATTTTTTACTTGCTGCGTATGGAGAAATCGGGGTTGTCACAGAATCATCTTCAGAAAAAGGGATTTTTTCTTGGTTGCCATAGACAGAAGAAGAAGAAGCGAAAATAATTTGTCCAACATTTTTTGCCTGGCAGAGTTCAAATAAAATTGTTGTTCCACGAACATTCACGTCAACAAATGTAATAGGGTCAATAATCGAAGATCGGACACCAGCTTGAGCGGCAAGGTGAATCATGACATCAAAGGTATGGGCGTTAAAAATCCGCTCCATCGCAGCCATGTCAGTAATGTCGTCACGATACAGCGTGTAGTCACTGTTTTTCAGGTGTTCTTGAATGTTTTGTTCCTTAAACTCGCGATTATAATAATCGGTAAAATTATCAACTGCGACAACAGAATGACCGAATGACAAAAGGCGATCAACCACATGTGATCCAATAAATCCAGCTGCTCCGGTCACGAGGACGGTTCGTTTCATACCGCCTAAAACTACCGCATTTTTGTGACAAATGCAACTTCTGTGTATACTTATTTCATATGAAAAAAGAAACACCTTTCCTTCTATTGTTTCGCATTCTTTTTGGTTGCATTGGCGCTGCTGTTGTGCTCTTTTGTGCGTGGCGATATCTTGCTATTGGTGGCACAGTGACAGTAGTGCAAGACTTTCGATCAAGCGAGGATTCGTTGATTTCCTTATTTATTCCGGTGAATCAAGTAACCGACATCATGCAAAATCTCCGTACAGGGGAGACGACACAATCTATTAAAGAAGGTCCGGTCTATTTTACAGCGAGATTACCACGAGCATTTGATTCAGTGACAGCGACAATCCAATATGCAACAGAGTATCACGGCCCAGCAACATTCGGGGTTGTGGAATTATTGAGCCCCTTGGCAGTGAAGGAAAAAATATTTGCCGCACCGATTGTGAATGATGCAATACGTGAACATTGGAAAATCACAACAGACGAATTGACTGGAAATACGGTGTATTCTAAAGATGGTTTGTCATTTGGGCAGGTGCAAGAGCGTGTTGCGAAAGGTGATGCTGTTGCAGTCGTTAATGCTACCATGCAGGTGCCATACCGTGATGCGACATATCAGGCTGATACGGCAGAGCATCGAGCTCCATACACCCTTCGAGGGAGTCATGTGTTTTATGCATACATTAAAGATGAGTCATTGGAAGTACGCGCTGACCTTATTGATGGTAATTTATCAATTGGATCTGATCCAGTAACCGTCACTGTCTTAAATGAACAGAACGAAGCAATTCAAACGCAACGATTTGTTGATGATGGAAATAAAACAGAAAACCGAACAGCAGGAACAACACAGCAGTTGCGGATTGATCTGCCAAATGTACCGGAAGGAGTGTATCGCATTCGCGTAGAAACAAGTGGCGATGTACGTATCGAGAATCTTGTAACAGCGCAACGAAAATTTGTGATACAAGATCACCTTATTCTTGATAATCTGTCACGCCCATTTACGCTCCAGGTCGGAAGTCGCTTTGTGAGTGCAGTAACGGGTAATGCTGAGGCATTAGGCGATGTGCGTGTGGACAATGCAGATTTGTCGTTAACAGCACTGGGAGAGGTTGAAACTATCCGTGATCTAAAAAATAACCCCACTGTAGTTACAGGTAATCACGCTGATATAGAAATGATATATGCGGGGTACGCTGCATTTGACCCTGCAGCATATTTTGACCCAGATTATGCCGTTCAGCCTGTTGGTCCTGACATGCAGTTATCAGGCGTTACTGCAATAGTCACGCATGATTTTACACCGCCAACTGAAAATTACCGCGGTTTTGAATCAACTGTTGAATTACCGTTAACAGGTGTTTTGGGAGATCGTAAAAAATTACAATTTTCTATCAATGCCCCAGAATTACTTTCTCATAAAGACTCTATTACTGTTGATTCGATTACCCTTACATTTCATGGCCCATCTCTGTGGGAGAGGCTGACAAATCGTTTTACTCAATAACACTATGAATCACTCTTTTGCACTCTCTCTATTCCGCGCGGCCTTTGAAGTATCACTCTTTGTATTTGTGGTATTGTTCGCATTGGATCAATGGTTGCCAAATTTCGCGACCCTCTCAGTTCGGCTTGATTTTTTTGGCTTTTTTGTGGTATTCTGCGGTGTAGTCTTTTTTCTACTTCAATTCAAAAAATCCCTTAAACACTGAGTATTATGAAAGCTTTAATCGCCGCTGGAGGCCGTGGAACACGCCTTCGCCCCATTACGTATTCTTTAAACAAGCATCTTATTCCATTAGTGAATAAGCCGTTGATTGTCTACGCTCTTGAAAAAATTGCTGAAGTTGGCATCGTTGAAGTGGCGATTAATGTCAATGAAGGTGATACATCTCTTCAAGAATTGATCGGTGATGGAAGCGCGTGGGGTCTGAAGGTGACTTTTATTGAGCAAGTTGGTGGTGCATTGGGCGTTGCGCATGTGATTAAAAACGCACAAGACTTTCTTGGTGATGATTCATTTGTCTTTTATCTCGGTGATAATATTATCTTGGGTTCTATTGCACAGTTTGTAAAAGAGTTTCAAGAATCTGAAGCTGCAGCATTTTTAGCACTTTCAAAAGTTCAAGATCCTGAGCGTTTTGGTGTACCGGAAATTGATTCTGAAGGGAATATTATTCGTGTATTAGAAAAACCAGAAAATCCACCATCTGATTTTGCAGTGACAGGTATCTATTGTTACACCAAAGAAGTGCATGAAGCAGTGAATGGTGTTGCGATGTCAGATCGTGGTGAGCTTGAAATTTCTGATGTGCATTCATGGCTCATTGATAACGGCAAAAAAGTATCATACCAAGTCGTTGATGGTTGGTGGAAAGATACAGGAAAACCACTCGACATGCTTGAAGGAAATAGTTTACTCATGAACTTAGTTGATGAGTATAGTGGCGCAGCGGTGATTGATGATTCTGTAAAAATGAGTGGTACAGTATCAATTGGAAATGGTGCGAAAATTCTTGGCAATACAGTGATTGAAGGGCCTGTCGTGATTGGTGAAAATGCAGTGATTGAAAACGCGGTATTAAAACCATATGCATGTATTGGGAATGGAACATCCGTTCGCGGCACAACAATTGAAGAAACAATTGTAATGGATGACGCGACGATTCATCATGATATGCATATCAAACACAGTATCATTGGACACAATGCGACGATTGTCGATCATCAAAAAAATGATGGGTATAAAATGATCCTCGGAGAAAACACCACTATTGAATTGTAATTTTTATTGTACATATTTATGGAACCACTTTCAAAAGAGTCAATTAGCGCAAGTGTTCGTGAGCAAGTCACAATGCAAGACTACTCAAAACAACCACAAATTGAGGGTGTGCAAATTATTGAGTTACCACTCATGATTGATGATGGTGGGCAGTTTATGGAGCTTGGTCGTTTTCAAGCTGGTATGCATCAACAGTTTCCAGACTTTGAAGTAAAGCAAGTCAATTATTCTGAAATGGTTCCTGGAGTGATTAAGGCAACCCATTTACATTTCAAACAAGAAGACATTTGGTTTATTCCGCCGCATCACCGACTCCTTATTGGCTTGAAGGATTTTCGAGAAGGAAGCGCGAGTGAAGGTGTGACAATGCGATTTGTATTAGGCGGAGGAAAAGCAAAGGTGTTGTATATTCCACGCGGTGTTGCGCATGGTGCGGCAAATCTTTGGGATAAAAATGCAGCGATTGTCTATTTTGTAAACAATGCGTTTTCGGCTGAACCAAGTGAGTGTGATGAGAAGCGGCTGCCATGGGATGTATTTGGTGCAGAGTTTTGGGAATTATCAAAAGAATAATCTATGAAAGTATTTGTGACTGGCGGCGCCGGCTTTATTGGCGGAAATTTTGTGCGATATTGGCTGCGTGAGCATCCAGAAGATACAGTGGTGAATTTTGATGCGTTGACCTATTCAGGAAACTTGGAATCATTGAAAGATGTTGCCGAGAATCCGAATTATACCTTTGTGAAAGGGGATATTTTGAATTACGATGAAGTAGCAGCGGCAATGCAAGGTGCTGATATTGTTGTGCATTTTGCAGCAGAATCACATGTTGATCGTTCAATTACCAATCCAATGGAATTTGTGAAAACAAATGTTGAAGGAACAGCTGTGTTGCTGAATGCAGCGGTCGCCTTGAAGATCCAGCGGTTTCATCATATTTCAACCGATGAGGTATTTGGCGCGCTGTCACTTGAAGGTGGTGAAAAATTTAGTGAGACAACTCCATATGATCCGCATAGCCCATATTCTGCAAGTAAGGCAGCGTCAGATCATTTGGTGCGGGCGTATTATGATACGTACGGTTTGCCAATTACGATTACGAATTGTTCAAATAATTACGGGCCGTATCATTTTCCAGAAAAACTGTTTCCACTCGCGATTACAAATTTGATTGAAGGAAAAAAAGTTCCTGTCTATGGCGATGGTTTGTATGTCCGCGATTGGTTACATGTGGAAGATCATTGCAGTGCGATTGAAGCGGTATTGCTCAAAGGCAAAATTGGCGAAACTTATTGTGTTGGCGGGATGACAGATGAGATTAGTAATCTTGACGTTGTGAAGTTAATGCTCACGTTGATGGGTAAAGGCGAGGATATGATCGAATTTGTAAAAGATCGACCAGGACACGATCGACGCTATACTGTTGATTGGACGAAGATTCAAAAAGAGCTTGGTTGGGAACCGAAGTTTACATTTGAAGAAGGGTTGAAAAATACGATTCAATGGTTTGAAGAAAATGAATGGTGGTGGAAGCCGATTAAAAGCGGAGAATACGCTGATTATTATAAAAACCAATATGGAAAATAAATTACCAACTCCTATTCTTATTGTCGGCGGTCACGGAATGCTCGGTCAAGATATTGCGCGTGAGCTGGCTGAATATGAACCAATTGTGTGGGATCGTGATGAATTAGATATTACAGATGCGGCTGCAGTGATGGAAAAATTACAAGAAATGAAACCAGCGATTGTGATTAACACCGCGGCATTTAATGCAGTCGATGCAGCTGAAGAAGAAGGGCCATTTGCGATTGCAATGAAAGTCAATGCGGACGGACCAGGAAATCTCGCACGAGCCTGCAAAGAAATTGATGCTGTGTTTGTGCATTACAGTACAGATTATGTTTTTGAAGGTACGAAAAAAGAAGGGTACGGAGAAGATGGTGTTCCAAGTCCACAAAGTAACTACGCACGCAGTAAACGAGCAGGCGAAGAGCAAGTGCTCGCAGCAGGAGGAAAAGTATTTGTTGCTCGAACCTGTAAATTATTTGGAAAGCCAGGTGTTTCAGATATGTCTAAAAAAAGCTTCGTTGACATGATGCTTGAACTTGCCGAAACACGTGATACGCTCGATGTGGTTGATGAAGAGTTTGCGTCACCGACATATACTCCTGATCTTGCAGCGCAAACAAGAGCTCGGGTGTGGCACCGGCAAAGCCCGCATCACCATCGATCCACGCATAAGAAATCTTGGGTGCAGGCACACGGGCGAAAGCATTCGCCAGAGCCTGAAGGTCACCTTCTAACAACTCTCCGCGTTCGACACTGAC
>CAZBLE010000004.1:9711-16032 GCA_964492735.1 uncultured Gammaproteobacteria bacterium | reverse complement strand
AAACAAAAGTGTTGCTTGAAAAGGCTGTGGGAGGTGAAATTGAACCAGGTGTGTTTCATATTACAAATGCTGGTGCATGTACGTGGTATGAATTTGCTCAAGAAATTTTCAGAATTCAAGAAGCAAAAGGGCACAAGCATATGACACTGAATCCGGTATCAGCAGATACATTCCCGCGTCCAGCAGTTCGTCCAAAATTCTCAATGCTGCTGAATACAAAACTTCCTCAAATGCGGTCGTGGCAAGAAGCGTTGGCTGCATACTTAGAAACAAAATAAAGCAATAAAAAAAACGGTCTCATGAGACCGTTTTTTTTGTTATCGTTATTCTTGTGCAATTCCGAGGTCAATTTCTGCTGTTGCCTCTGGGATAATTTGCAAATCTGTGACTTGGAGCTGCAGATTTTTTGAAACATTTGGAATCAAGAAATAGGCTTCCCAATCAACAGTTTTTCCTGGGGCTACGTCAATAAATGTTGGAAATTTTTCATCTGGTACATATAATGTGACATCTGTCGCAAATTTATGTTTTTCACCAGCGCTGTCGATAATTTTCAATGCATTACTATCAACAGTTTCTGCTTCTTCTCCTTTGTTTTCAGTTTTTCCAATTACATGAATATATGTGAAGCCTTCAGCTGCTTTTTTGTCTGCTGCAATGTTTTTAAAACGCTCAATTGTTGCGCTTGCTGGAATTGTGTCGAGTTGTTCTGCTTTTGTAACTGTGTAGGTGATATTACCTGCAACAGCGGGTTCACCGACCTTGATAATTTTCTTTTCAGGAACGTTTACTGGCTGATTTGTGGCTGTGTCTTTTGCACCACAACTTGCTCCCATAAAGAGCAATGAAACCAATAAAACAGAAAATGCACTTTTTTTCATAGAAAAAATAATTGATTGATTAACGTATGTAGTATAGCATATTTCTATCTATAGAATGCAATATGACACTATCCCCATTAGAACAACACGCCCAAGAAATTATCCAAAAGACTGGGTTTATTATTGAGTCAACATTGCAATTTGGCACGGCATATGACGGAAATCCACGTAGTTTAGTCTACGGCGGTTTGTATGAGCAAAAGCCAGCTGTACTGAAGGTCTACAATGAATCCCATGGAGCGCCGCAGCCTGAAGACTTATTACTGTTTGCGCAGCACCATGCGAGCGCGCACATGAAGGTTCCGCAGTTATACGCTTATGAAGTAGAGAGTTTCAATGCAGGCTGGATGATTATGGAATATGTTCCAGCGCAGACGCGCATGTTTCGCTCGCCAGTGACAGCTCCTGAGCGCGCGCTGTTCATCCGTACGTTTTTAGAATATCGTAGTCATTTTTCGCTTGCACCAATAAAGCCGCTTGGTAAATTGGATCGACTGTATGTAGAGAACGGAAAGGTTATTTCAGCTGTAGATTTTCATCTCCGACGAATTGCAAAATGGCAGAAGATGGCGCAGGTGGCAGATGCTGAGTATATTGCACAAGGAGCGGGTGCGTTACTGACTGAAGCGTTGCAACAAGAGCTAGAAAAAGCTGCTGCGTTTATTGGTGATACATTTGCGAATCAGCCACTGTATTGGTGTCATGGGCATTTTAAGCCCAATGAAATTCACATTGATTCAGTAACCGGTGATTTTTGGATTACAGATTTTGGGCACATGGCATTGTTTCCGCGCGGCTATGAGTTTGCGTTTATGATTTGGGCGGACGTGCTCATGGAGTTTGGTGGTGAGCATGTGAACATTACGGCAATCGCAACACATGAAGATCCGTCGCAGCAACGTATTCAAGCGCAAGCAGCGCATGGTGTGATTTCATACGCGGCGCATCGACAGCGTGTGCGTGATTGGATATTGGCGTATAACACAGAAGTGGCGCGGTTTATCGATGAGCCTGCGCAAGCGAGTGTGACTGCTGATGTCCGTCAGGCACTGGTTCTTGAAAAGGATCTGCAAATGGCGGCGCTCCTTGAGAGAATCTTGGGTTCACTCTACGCTGACACCATTGCGCGTGTCGAAATTCCGTATGAACAAAAACAAGAACGAGTGGCATTGTTGCAGCAATTAGTGCACGAAATTTTGAATGATACCTTGCTTGAGCTATGATGATTTCCGCAAAAATTATTGCAGGCGCACGTTCTGAGTCGGTTGTGGTGCGAGACTATATCTATGTTATTCGTGTGCGTGCAATTCGAGAAGACGGAAAAGCAAACGATGCGGCTCGTGCGCTGCTTGCGACACATTTTGCTGTACCAAAAGCCAGCGTGCAATTAGTCCGCGGCCAGACAGCAACGCGAAAAGTATTTGAAATTCAAGGCCTATGAACAGTATTTTTTCTGAGCTTCCAGTTGCCGTGCGAGATGTGTTGCGAGAGGTAGAAGAGCTTGATGTAACCTATGAGGTGCAATTACCCGCAACGCAGAATCCAAAGCTGATTGCAAAAGGAGTGATGCACACAGTGCGGCTTTGGGCGGTGTCGCGCGAAACCGGAGAAGTGCTCTACCAAGAAATTTTGCGCAAAAAACCGATGCTGATTCTCGAGCTTGGAACGTCAGCTGGCTATTCAACATTGTGGCTTGCGCTCGCAGCACAGCACTATGGCGGGCGAGTGATTACTATTGATTCGTCGCACGACAAGCAGCGGATGGCGCGCGATTTTGCGACTCGCGCTGGAGTTATTGATAGCATTACGTATCACGAGATTGGTGTGCGCGATGCGCTGACAACGCTGCCATTTCTGAGTGAGAATGAAACAATTGACGCAGTGTTTTTTGATGCCGACAAGAAAAATTATGCGCAGTATTATGAATTGTTACGCTCGCGACTCTCGCAGTCTCACCTCATTCTTGCTGATGATGTTGTGAAGTATCAGGCAGTGATGGCAGATTTTATTTCGTTATTTACAGAAAATACACAGTACACAACTACTATCAATCCTGTTGGTCACGGTCTGTTAATAGCTACTTCAAACTAACTTGATAGACTCTTGGTTTACCATTTTCTGTCACAACAACCAACGCAGTTGTATTGTCAGGGCTAATAGCAACGTCAAAGAGCGCGATTGATGCATTGCTTGCGACAAGTGTATTATCAATTTTTATTGATGGGCAAATATACATTGCCATGCCGTCTGAAAATACATCTCCTTTTTTATCGAGTGTTTTTTCGCCACAATAAATACGACTACGCATGTTTTCTGGAATTGTAGCCGCAATGTTTTCTTGGATAGTGTTGATTGTATCTTCTGTGTGTCTATGTAGCATCTTTAGGTTGTTCGCATTAGTAGATTCCAGCATAAAAGTTGACCCAAGCGCTGTTTGAATGACAAAAAAATCATCTGTCGTATCAACAAGTATTTGATTCCCTGTGATAGGAGTAAATAAGCTCGAGTTGTTATAGAGCATATAAAATGGCCCAAACACTTTTTTGTCCATTTGGACTGAAAGATTTTTTGCTGGGAGCTTCCACTGAATTTGATTATTTGCATCGCTCCATGAGTTTGGAAAACGATTCGTGAGAATCATGATGCACGTGAGTGCAAGACAGCTCGCGACCCAAAATGATTGCATCGTTTTTATTTTTTGTTTTCGAAGACTTAAAATGATTAGTGCAATACAGAGTAGTAAGACTCCACTATAGATCAAGCCGGCTGCCCAAATTCCATTGATTGGTGAAAGGGTAGTAAACAATGAAGAGATAGTGAGGGTTTGGATCGCAGAGATAATCATGATTGGCATGATAAAAATGACCCACCAAATCCGTGGTTCTGTTCCGTTCATTGCGAATTGATTTCCAGATTCTAATGCTACGCGCAAACTTGGAACAAATGATGCAAAGAACCAAAACAAGAGATACACAAGACTGAGCACACCAAAAATATTGATTGTATTCAGATGTGAAAAAATACGATAACGCGTAAAGAGTTGTGTGATTGGACGGCTAATTGAATCTGGTAAATATCCAACAAACTGCAAAAAGAATGATGAACTATTTAAACGCGCGATGACACCAATAGCCGCGAGCGTAAAACAGATTGTCAGAAACATCAGAGTGCAAGTCAATGTAATGGTATATTGTGGTGCAAGGCCGTGAATTTGGTCTGCCCAAAATTCACGAGGGCTTCCAAGGAGGGGTGTTATCAGTGAAGCAAGCATGACAAGCACGGCCGGAGTGCCAACCATAAAAATATACATAAACCAAAACACACCACGCTTCATGTGTTGACTGAGCAGAGAAAACAAGGCTGTCTGGAAAATAATAATTTGTAGAACACCTAGCACCCCAATGCCTACCATAAAAAGAGTGATGCTTGAGGAAAGGTTTGGGTAATCGAGTACATACGGTCTACCAGTGAGATATCGCGCGACATTCAAAATGCTATCAGCAATTCCACCAAATGGAACCAGGGCGGCATATGCAATGCTCACTGTTCCAATAAATTGTAAAAGACATAAGAGCGCTGTCTGTAGTCGTTGTGGTTTCATCATACGATTAAAATTCTTTTGTAATTTTTTTGGTGAGCCAAGTTTTTGAATGGCAGCTTTTTCAGCGCTTGCGTCATCAACACCGCGCACATCTGCATCGTGAATTGCATCTTCAATATGATCATGTAACTCTTCAATGAACCGTTGCTTGTAGGATTCATCAGCAAATGAAAGTTCTGTAAGCTCATCAAAAAATTGTTGGGTAGGCGAGGGCATATGCGTTTATGCAGATTGTGATTGCAGAACGTGCTCTAAGCCTTTAAAGAAAAAGCCCATTTCTTTTTTGCGTTCTTTGAGTGAGGCCACACCTTCTTTTGTGAGACTATAATACCGTCGTTTTTTTCCGCTCGGAGCTGGTTTTACCGTGCTTTCAATAAAGCCTTTTTGTTCGAGGCGATACAACAGGGGATAGAGCGTGCCTTCTTCAAAGTCAAAAATACCCTCACTTTCTTGGGAGATTGCGCGAATAAGTTCATAGCCGTAGCTTTCTTTTTTTGCTTTAAGCACATGAAGAACAATGAGTTCCGCAGCACCAACGAGCATTCCTTTAGAAAATTGCATAGAGTGAAAAATACCTTGTTATTTATACTATGTGTAAAATAGTATACTCTACAAAGTATGTCAAGAGAGGTGTTTAAGAGCTCTGTGTAAAGGGAAGTGATTGGATTGAAAGAATCTGATCAATAATTTCATCAACAGGTGTTTCTGGATTCATGACAATGCATCGACCGCGTCCATATTCAGTAGATGACTGAGTGATAAGCTCATGCATTTCCGCTGCACTTTTTTGGATTTGATTGATCGTCTGAAATAGTGTTTCTTCAAGCCCGCGTTTTGCGGCATAGCGCTTCCGTGTTTTGAGGTCAGTATCAAGTAGGATAACCGTGTTGTTCACAAGAGACAGAGGGTTTTGTGAGAGATAATCACTCCACTCAACAAGTATGATTCCAGCAAGGCCGCGAATGCGTTCACGAAAGAGTCGTGTGATATGTGGTGCGGTCAGCTCTTCAACGAAGCTGCGATGCGTTGCAATGTCTTCGAGGCTTCCAGAAAACAGCGCGCGTGCTAACTCTGCTGTATTGATTGCCGTACCGCTATCTTTTTCAACAGTGCTTCCAAAGCGTGTAATGATTTGATCTCGCGCTGCTTGAGCGCCAAGAGAATCTTCTGTGTAGAGCGCACGGACAAGGTCATCGATTGCAATGTGATGCGCGTCGATAAGCGATTCTTTCAATTGATGAACAAGTGTTGTTGCGGCTGTTGTTTTACCGCTCGCAATTGGTCCTGTAATGCCGATGAATTTCTGTTCATGGAGACGGAATTCAAGTGCTGCTTTCACGTTTAGTGGAACAAGCGCGCTGATGTCAACGTGTGAACGCACAAGCTCTTTTGCCCATGAAGATGAAATGGCGCTATAGGCTTGGTCTGCTTCAATATATAAAAAGCGATCAGAAAGTTCAGGGAGCATAATGGTGTAGAGACTCCGTTGCTCGTTTTCAACGAGTTCATCGTGGCTATTGCGAATCCCACGGACAATCACATCGCAGTGCTCAGTGAGATAGACATCAACTAACAAGCCTGATGTGCTGATGACGGTAATACGTGATTGCAAATCTTGCGGCAATGTTTCAATCGCAGCTGCAGTCAACGCCGCGCGTTCCTCAAGAGAAAATGTATAGGCAGCTTCCTTTTTCGGATTGTTTGCAACGAGTACAACCAACGTTTCGCATTGTTCAAGACTTTTTTCAATAACATGAAGATGTCCGAGTGTAATCGGGTCTGCAGAAAAGCCAAATAATCCTTTTTTATAACGCATAGGCGGCAGTGTGCCGGAGTTGT
>CAZBLE010000004.1:0-9611 GCA_964492735.1 uncultured Gammaproteobacteria bacterium | reverse complement strand
GAAAAGCCAAATAATCCTTTTTTATAACGCATAGGCGGCAGTGTGCCGGAGTTGTTAAAAAAAATCAATAGCGCGCAAGAAAAAGAAATGATATACTTTTGATAATTTAAAAGTAATAAAAATCAGCGTTATGAAAACTGTATTCGTATTCATGAGACGAGCGAGCTTTGCGTTTTTTGCAATGGCCGCGCTCATCGGCACACAAGCCGCTCACGCAGAAACAATTTCACAGTCTCGTGCAACTGCAACCAATCTCGGTTTGTATGGTGGCGAAGTGCGTGATATTGCCGTTGATACAAATTCAGATTCGATTTACATCACGACCTATTCACCAAATGGTGTGTATACATCTGCTGATAACGGAGCGACGTGGTCAGGGTTGCCAGCAACCGCGGATTATGGCGAACCGCGTGGTGTTGAAATTGATAGCGCTGGAAACGTCTACGCTGTTGTTTCCGATGGTGTGATTAAAAGCACAGATCGAGGAGCAAATTGGACACTGCTTCCAAGTTTTCCAGCAGGGTATGGTGGTTCAATTGCAATTGCGGCAGATGACACAATCTACATCGGACGAACAGATGGTCAAATGAGTGTGAGTCGCAATGGCGGTGTGTCATTTACGACAGCGACGGTTGTTGGTGATGGGTCAGTTGTTCAATACCTTGCCCCAACTTCAATTTCTGGAACAGCATATGCAACGACAACAAATAATACGACAACACGATTATATAAAACGGTTGATTTTGGAGCGACGTGGACGCTTGTAAATACAAGTTCTGTGACCACTTCTTTTTCTTCAGTAGGAGTTGATCCGACTGACCCTAATCAAATTATTTTAATTTCAAGCACTGCTGATGTTGGCCCATGGATGACAACCAATGGTGGAACAAGTTGGTCTCAGCTTTCAGTAACCCCATACGCAACACACGTTGATTTTGATACCAGTGGGCGTATCTATCTCGGTGTTGATTATTCCGATGATAATGGTGCGACTTGGTCACAGATTAATCAGACAACACCGATTAGTCGAGTCAGTGGATATGTAACCGCTGATCCAGATGATGTGAATACGATTTATGGTGGTTCATTTGCAGCCTTTGCAAAATCAACCAACCGTGGCGCAACCTGGTCAGATACAAATGAAGGTATCACCGCAGTCACAGTAAAAGGCATCGCGCAATCAACTGATAAAAATACAGTCTGGGTTGCGACAAATGCTGGACTTGCACGCACAACAAATTTTTTGAGTGATGTTCCAACGTGGACATTTCCAATTCAATATGACGCAGGGGCATACAGTGTGTGGATTGATCCAGATAATGCAAGTCACGTTGTTGTCGGTGGTCAAAGTAGTGTGATTTACACAAACGACGGTGGCGCAACATGGGCAACAGCTACTGGTTGGAATGCAAGTTATGCAGCCTTACGCATTGTTCACAAGCCAGGAAATCCGGATGTGCTGTTTGCTGCGGCAAGTTACCAAAATCAGACAACAACAATGAGTGGTGGTGTGTACACATCAACTGACGGCGGCGCGACCTGGTCAACACTGTCATTCCCAAGTAACGGTTCTGTGCAAAGTATTGCAGCAACAGCAGATGGAACGCTCTATGCAGGAACTGGAAATGTGAATATCAACGCAACCAGTGATACAGGTATTTATAAATATACAAGTGGTTCATGGAACAAGCTTACGAGTTCACCAGCAGAAGAAATTACAGCACTTGCTATTGACCCAAATAATTCAGAGATTGTCTATGCTGCTGCAGCAGATTTTAACACCTATGGCGCTGCGAGTGATACAGTGAGTGGTTTTTATCGTTCAACTGATAGTGGGGCAACGTGGACAAAAATCACGAGTGGTATTGCTGATGTGACAAAAATTCGATCCATTGGATTGCAGGACGCAGGCAGTGTGACAAATGTATATATTGGTGGTGCAAATAAGCTCTCAAATGCTGGCGTCATTTATAAATCAACAAATAATGGAGTAGATTTCGGCTTGTATTACACAGGGCTCGAAAATGAAACATTCAATGCACTATTGTTTGATGGCTTGATGTCAGGAAACACTCGAGGACTGTATGATCTTAAAGCAAAAGCATCAATTGTATTGAAGGTTGATCAGAAAAAAGTAAAGAAAGGTCAAAAAGTAAAAGCCAGTGTTACCTTGAAAGATAAATCAACAGGCCGGAAGATCAAAAGTAAAAGTGTTACGTTCTACAAAAAAAGCGGAACCAAGTGGGTGAAAATCAAAACAGCTCGAACGAATAAAAAAGGTGTTGCAACAATTTCCGTGAAAGCGCAGAAAAAGTTGCAGTTAAAAGCAGTGTGGACACCAAAAGGATCTGTTGCCGAAGAATTTGCAAAGAGTAGCTCAAGTATCAAAACGGTGAACATTAAAAAGTAGGACTCTTGATAATCAAAAGCTCCTTTGACAATCATGTAGCACACTGCTACAACTCTGTGTATATATGAAGGAGTTTGGTGAACAATTAGAAAAGATTCAAAAGTGGCTTAAAGCAGAAGGCGAGCCGGATTTTCGTTTTACGCAAATTCGAGAGAGTTGGTATCGAGATGGAAATTGGCCCTTGGTAACAACAATTTCAAAAGAGCTGCGAGAAAAACTAGCCGCTGAATTTCAATGGCTTTCTGTTATTCCTTCAAAGATTGCAACCTCCCCACAAGATGGGACAAAAAAATCTCTGCTCACATTGCACGACAATGCGAAAATTGAATCGGTATTCATGCCAAATGCACGTGGTAAACGAACGCTCTGCATTAGCTCACAGGTGGGTTGTGCAATGGCGTGTACATTTTGTGCGACAGGCACAATGGGGCTCATTCGGAATTTAACGGTTGATGAAATTATTGACCAAGTGCGTTTTTGGAAATTCGCGCAACCAGATGAAGAGATTTCCAATATTGTGTTCATGGGAATGGGAGAGCCGCTCGCAAATTACGAAGCTGCGAAAACCGCGGCTTGGATTTTGATTCATGAAATGGGAATTGGGGAAACACGCATTACTGTTTCAACGGTTGGAGTTCCAGCGGCGCTCAACAAAATGCTGAATGATGACGAGTTTCCACATACGCGTATTGCGTTTTCTTTGCACGCAGGAACAGATGAGACTCGTTCAAAAATTGTACCATCACATCGTGCATGGACCATTCAAAAAATTGTTGATTGGATGAAGCTCTATACGGAAAAGAAAGGAAATCGTCGCCATTATATTACGATTGAGTATGTCATGCTTGAGAATGTGAACGACATGTTGTCAGAGGCGAAAGCGCTTGTAAAAGCATTTGCAGCCATTAAGCACGGCGTGAAGTTGAATCTTATTCCATGGAATCCAACAGGCACGCACTTGCATCGCAGTCGTCATGAGCAGCTCATGGCATTTCAAACTGTCTGTGAAGAAGGGGGTATTGCGACGACGATTCGGTACTCAAAAGGGCTGGATATTGAAGCAGCATGTGGACAATTAGTTGTTCAAGCAATGAAGACCGAAAAGGCGAAAACCACACTGAAACAGGCTATTCAGAGCAGTAGTCTGCAGAATAATTGACTCCAATACAAGAATATTGTATAGTCAGACAGCTATTTTAAAAAAAATACGGGTCGGTACCAAAGCGGTCAAATGGGTCTGGCTGTAAACCAGATGGCTCCGCCTTCGGGGGTTCGAATCCCTCCCGGCCCACCAGTGCCACTTTAGCTCAGCTGGTAGAGCAACGGTTTTGTAAACCGTAGGTCGTCGGTTCGAGCCCGACAAGTGGCTCCAAAAATAAGCAACCCTTATTCTAACTACGAATTATGTCACAGGACAACCTCATTAAACTCGCTTGCGAAGTCTGCGACGAGATCAACTATCACGAAAACAAGAATGTGAAAAAATTTCGTGGCGTTCGTCTCGAAAAAAGCAAATTCTGCAGTCGATGTAAAAAGCATACAAACCACAAAGAGCGCAAATAGCGCTCTTTTCTTTTTCTAGAGTTTTATTTTGAGCGTCTTTTTGCTATACTATTTGCATGTCTGACCAACCAACATTTGTGCCGAATACAGATGTGAGCCCTGCTCCAGCTGTGCCAGAGCCAGTCGCGCAGAAATCACCGGCAATGCCTTCTGCTGATACACCGCCGCAAGCGCCAGTGCCTGAAGCGACTGAGTGTCGTTATTGTGCTGATGCAGCACAAGCTCCACTTGAGCAGTTTTATGAAACAAAATTGTTTCGTGTTGTTGTAAGTCGCAAGCCTCTTGCGAAAGGTCACGTGATTATTATTCCAAAAAACCACGACCCACATTTTTATGGCTTTGACTTAGATCAGTTGGAAGAATTTGGATATTTGATTAAAAAAGTGTCATTTATTGCAATGCGTCAAACAAATGCTCCCGGGTTTTCATTAGTGATGAGCGACGGCACTCCTGAGGTAGCAAATAATGATCATTTAGAAATTCATATTGTTCCTCGACAGACGCAGGATGCAACGTTTGAGCAAGTAGGTGCTGTATTGGTTGCAAGCCAGCAAGAGATGGATGATGTTGCTATTGCGGCACATGTCACTGATTTAAAAAATTTGATGCAACTTCCACAAGATGATGTTGCTGCATAAGCTACGCTCTGTGAACATGCTGGCCCATAAACGACAATTGGCCGTCTTTTTTTTGCTAAGCTGTATTGTGGTTTTTGGTTTGTGGATTCGTGTCTTCAATACGCAATATGCAAAAAATGTAGACGAACCGAATGTCAATTCTCGTGCAGCAGAAATTGCATCCGGGCATTTGCATATTCGTTGGTACAACTGGCCAGGGCAGTCGCTCATGCGTCTCAATGCTGTTCCGTACAAAATTCGAACAGAATATTTAAATCGCAAAACGGGAGAGCAGCGTTCAACGGTTGAGTGGTATGCACTGCAACCAGAGCAGTACAATACAATTTCTCATATTTTTTCTGCGCTCTTTAGCACTCTGACAATTATTCTTGTATTTGCACTTGGTCGCACTCTCTATAATGATTGGGCTGGGCTCGCTGGAGCGTTATTTTTTAGCGTCAGTTACTTATCGGTGTTGCACGCGCATTTTGGAAGTCCAGATAGTATTGTCACGGCAATGGTTACGGCAACAGTGCTTGGAAGCGTGCTATTGCGCCAAGCGTTGTATGCACAAGATCAGAGAAAGGCATGGCGGTATGCAGTGATTACCGGTGCCTGTGTTGGGTTTGGTTTTGCAACAAAATATACCGCAGCGATCACGGTCGTTCCACTTCTACTTGTTGTTGGTGAGTATGTGTGGGCGCATAAAAAGGACTATCAAAAAGGAATACGCATTTCAGCGAGAGTGCTTTTCTTCGCTTTGATTGCAGCATTCATTATGCATCTATTGTGGAATCCATTTTTTCTGTTTGATATTCGACTCATTCTGCGTGATGTTGCGCAAGAAGCGGCTGGGAATCGCATTGGCGTTGATTGGGGAGGGAAGGGGTTTGTCTTTTTTCGTAATTTCTTTTTTTATGCAACGCAATTATTTTCTTGGAGTGGATTGCTGATTACATTGTTTGCATACGCAACGCTTGTCGCTGGGTATTTTTTTCTAAAAGAAAAAAAATCAGAGTTTCTCATTCTTTCTCTCTATAGTTTGAGTATTATTTTATTTTTATCAGCCTTGAAGTTACATTGGAGTCGTTGGGGTTTGCCACTGACACCGCTTGTTGCCGTTGCTGCCGGAATCGCCGTGGCACATTGTTACCGACTTCTATGTCGACTAACTACAATCCCGTTGTTGCGCCTTGCTATGAGCGTTGTACTCGTGTCTGTGTGCACCTTCCCGCAACTAGCGTGGTCAGTACAAAATACACGCATGTTGTCCTATAAAGACACAGACGCCGTCTTGTCAGAATACGTTCAACAGCAGATTCCAGAAGGAAGCACGATCGTCGCAGATACCTATTATCTCGCACCAGGAGATGCCTGGACTGTGGACCAAAAGCGTATTACTGTATACGGACAAACACTTTCAGAGCAACGCGCTGCCGGTGTCGACTATGTCGTGATTCGTCCAGATCGGTATCAACGAGCTGTTCGTCAGCCAGAGCTCTATCAATCAATGATTGCATATATTGATAGCCTTCGAGCAACTGGTGACCCGCTCATTGAGGTCAAGAAAAATTGCGGCGCACGAGTTGAGGCATTGAATGATATTGAGGTGTATCAATGGATCTATCGACACGGTTTTTCAGCAATGCAAGAGCCATGTGTTCTTGGTACCTCACTGGAGCTCTATTCCATTAAATAATACATATGTTGAATTCTTTTTTGAGAGATAAAAAACGATTACTCATTATAGTGTTATTGATCGGTATTCTTGTATTCGGATCTTGGTTGCGTATCTTGAATACGCAGTATGCAAAAAATGTGGACGAGCCAAATGTAAATAAAAGAGCGGCTCAAATAGCAAGTGGGGAGTATCATATCAATTGGTATAACTGGCCAGGGCAGTCATTGATGCGCCTGAATGCAGTGCCATATAAAATACAAACAACATATTTGAATCGTCATTCAGATATAAAACACACAGCAATTGAATGGTATCGATTGCAACCAGAAACATATAACACTCTTTCACATATTATTTCTGCATTTTTTAGTATCATAACCATTTTTTTGGTTTTTCTATTAGGACGTGAATTAAAAAATGCATGGAGTGGTCTCATTGCAGCGTTGTTTTTTAGTGTCAGCTACCTTTCAATTTTGCATGCACATTTCGGAACTCCGGACAGTCCCATGGCAGCGGTTTTTGTGGGAGTTGTGCTATGTAGTGTGTATTTGCGTCGTGCAATAGATAAAAAAAATATCCGACAGATATGGATGTATGCAATTGCGAATGGATTGCTTATTGGGTTTGGTGTAGCAACAAAGTATACCGCCGCTGTTGCTGCCGTCCCCTTATTAGTTGTTGTTATTGAGCATGTTATTAGCTCTTCAAATAAAAAAGAGTCCATTTGGCAAGGAAGTAAAATAATTGCCGTTGCATTCGCAGCAACATTTATATGTCACCTTTTCTGGAATCCATTTTTTATTGTTGATGCAAAATCTGTATATCAAGATATTGTCATTGAAGCTGAAGGTGCTCGCTTGGGAGTTGATTGGGGTGGAAAGCATTTTGTATTTTTTCGTAATGCCTTCTATTATCTTGCGCAGGTTTTTTCTTGGAATGGTTCTGTTATTGGACTCATTGGTTACGGCACGCTGCTGTCTGTATTTTTTATGCGGAATACGGAAGAGAAAAAGAACATGCGCCTTGTGGTTATTTTTTACGTCAGCATCTTATTGTTCCTTTCAGTATTAAAATTACATTGGAGTCGTTGGGGAGTGCCATTCACGCCTTTTATTGCAGTTGCCGCTGGCGTTGGGGTGGTTCATTTACATGATGCGCTACAGCGGATTATTTCCTCAAAGCATATTCGCACAGTACTTATACTCTGCTTGATTAGCATTGCAATCTTTCCTCAAGTTACGTGGTCATATGTGAAGGTGTCGACGCTTGCATACCCAAATACGTCACTTGTTATGTCTCGATTTGTTCGAGAAACCCTCCCAAGTGACAGTAAGGTGTATTCAGATTTTTATTACATGAACACAGAAGGTGGTTGGCATATTTTTGAAAAACGCTTACCGCTCTATAATAAAACAGTCGCGCAGCATCAAGCAGAAGGCGTAGATTATGTTATTATTCGTCCAGAGATCTACAATGGTGCAATTGCCCAGCCAGATTTGTACCCAAATATTCTTGAATACATAACAACACTGCAGAAAGAAAAACAATCACTGAAAAGGGTGACGGGTGATTGCAGTGAGTCAGGAAAGACAATGAATGATATTGAGTTCTATCGTTGGTTGTATACAAATGGCTTTGGTGCTATTCAACAAACATGCATCATTGGCCCCACACTCGAACTCTATTCTATTAAATAATACCTGTATGATTTTTGCCCACGGACCATTAGGAGCACTTGCCGCACGAGGAACTTGGCGAGTATTTGATTTTTTAAATGTAACGCGTGCCCAGCTTCGTTGGTTGTTGCTCGCTGGATTTATCGGCGGTATTTTTCCAGACATCGATTTTTTGTATGTCTATTTTATTGATGGTTCTGTCGCACATCGGTCGTTGATTACACATACGTTACCGATCTATATTCTGTTGTGGGCTGTCGTGAGCATTGCGTTGTACATACTCCGGCGGTCGTATTGGTTTGCGCTTGTGACAACGTTTTTCTTTGGTGTGGTGACGCATTTATGCACAGACATGATTGCATCAAATGTGCGGATGTTCTATCCATTTAATGAACGGTATTTTGGACTCAGTGATTTGGGCGTGTTGTTTATCAATGATCGATTGCTGCTGATTAATTTTTTGATTGAAGGAATTTTCATTAGTTGGTTTTTGATTTTTTTGGTGCGAGAATTTGTGAACGAGTATTACCATCGAGTACTCACTCTATTCGTTGTTGTGTTGTTTGTGATTGGAGCAGGAGTATTGCTACAGCTCAATGCGCATGCATATCGAGGACCTGCAATGTTGCAATATGATGACGCAGATCTTGATGGTGTTGTGAATTATCTTGATGAAGATATGGACGGCGACGGTAAGCGAAATATCGCTGACAATGATTCAGATGGTGATGGAATTGATAATTTAGTGGAATTGCGAACAGCGGGTGGGGCGATGAATCGTGTCTATTATGATGTGAGTGAAGGTCGGCCCTTGCGTATTATGCAAAAGATGGGATTAGTGGCGAATTCTGAAATGCCATGGCGAGTGTTTCGTAGCTTTGGTATTTTTCTTGACCAAGAAGTGCATCGAGATGCAGGTGTTGCACCAGATGGATATACTGGTGATTCATCTGCGGAGTCATTTGCATATACACCGGCAAATATTCAAAATTTCTTGCGTCATTCTGGCACGCTGGTTGAAGGGGAGGGTCTTGTGCGTGTTGGGTATCGACCAGGGGATATTGTATTTTTTGCGGACGGAACAATGGCAGTGGTGATTGAGCTGGGTGCAAGTGGTGAGCCGCACGTTGTTGATTTGGTGAATCGTGGTATTGGTTCGGTTGGAAGTGTGCGTGATTTGTCGAGTATGATTGTCGAGCAAGGGGAGAATGGAATTGTTGCGAAGGGATCTGTGTTTAAATAGACAAAGGTGCGGCTGATGAAGGTGTGAATTTCATGCAGCCGCGGAAAGAGCAGTTGGAGAGAGCGGCGTTGATGCGTGCGAGTTGTCAGCTCGTGAGCTGCAACTTGGGCAGCGCCTCGGTGAACGCTCGAAGGGCCCGTCCGCGGTGGCTGTACTCCGCCTTCTTCATCGGCGGCATTTGGCCGAAGGTATCTCCGTTGCCTCCACAGGGGGCAGTGATCGGGTCGTACGCGAAGCCCTGCTCGCCGCGCGGCTCGAGCGTAATCCGGACCTCGCACTCACCTTCGTTGTTGTGGATGATCGTGCCGTCCGGTGTTGCACGCGCGAGACTGCAGACGTAGCGTCCGGTACGAGCCGGAGCGGTCACATCGTTGAGTCGCCGAAGCAGCCCCTTGTTCCGATCGGTGTTCGAGCCCGTGAA
>CAZBLE010000003.1:0-100578 GCA_964492735.1 uncultured Gammaproteobacteria bacterium | reverse complement strand
CGGCGCTCACGGCGCGGAGTTGGTATCATGGACAAGATCCAAAAGCTGCTGTGACAGCCTTTTCAGAAATGGTGACTCAAACGCTTGCAAAAACAGCACCAATTCAAGAAATTGTTGATACAGCATCACAAAAAGTTGCAATTACGTGGCAGAAAGTAACTGAATAATTGGTATGACATCTATGCGAAAAATAATTAGAACTGGAGTGCAATGGGTCATCGCAGTTGCTGTCGTTGCCGCAATTTTTGTGCCGCAGAGTGTATCTGCTCAGGCGACAAATACCACAAACACCTCTGCTCCACAATTGGAAAATTGCCCAAGTGTTGCACGTACTAAATGTAGCTCAGAAGAGCCAGGAACGAGCCCTCCAATTGGCAACACTCCAGAATACGTGGCTTGGAATGAAGCAAATGCTGCATACTCTGGCTGCATGACAGTGGAGACTGAAGAGTGCATTGCTCGTAATAAAACGGTAACGGATACAATTAATGCAGAGAAAGAGTCAACATATTTAATTCCTCAATGTGCACGAACAACAGGGTCATGTTCTATTTGTGATATTTTAGTATTTTTTGGAAAAATTGGTGAGGTTATTTTACGGTTTTTATCTAGTATTGTTATTTTAATGGTTGTGATTGGCGGAGTATTCTGGATTTCGTCTGCTGGTAATTCTGAGCGAGTTGATCGCGGTAAGCAAATTATGCTTGGTGCATTGATGGGCAGTGTGATGGTATTTTTGGGATTTGTGATTGTAAATCTCACAATGATAGCGTTACTCGGAGGATCTGGGAAAGGCTCTCAATTTGGAATTGTGTCACCATTTGGTGGTTCTGTGCCGTGGAATCAATATTGTGAACAAGCCGTTGAGGCACCAGGGTCTTCACCTGAGACGGCGTATGACACTATTGGAAGTTGCAAGGGCGCTGCAAATGGGGCGAAGTGTGATACAGATGGGTGCGATGAACCAGGTAAATGTATTTGTAATAATGAAAAATGCGTTCCGACATGCGCAACTCTCACAGCATCGCAGTATTTGTTTCGAGCAACAGGTATGTGTGAAAGCGATGAGGATTTTTGCAAGCAGTACTCACCAGGACCAAATGGTCAGCCAAATGGTATTGTAGAGAGTCGTCCTGAGTTTGCTTGCCCAAGCTCACTTCCGGTGTGCTGTATTATTGGTGGTGATCCAACCAGGGTTGATTCCACAACGGGAAAGTCGTACCTTGAGTGGAAAGGTAATTAATATTTTTTTATGAAATCGAGAATTGCATTTGTTATAAGTTCACTGTTATTGTTTGTGCCAGTCCTGACTCAGGCTGCGACACTACAAAACCCACTCGGCACAACAGATCCAAATGAATTAATCTCAAATATTATTCGCGTTGTGTTAGGAGTTGTAGCCATCCTTGCGTTAGTGATTATTGTGTATGGTGGAATTGAAATTTTAATTTCCGCAGGAAACGAAGATCGCGTCAAACGAGGACGCGATTCATTAATGTGGGCATTTATCGGCCTACTAATTGTATTTGGAAGCTACGGAATTATCCAAGCGGTCTTTAAGGCGCTTGGTGGTGAATCGATTATATAATTTGATCGAACAGAAGGAGGATTGAGAACGAGGAGAAAATAATCAAGAGTCCGACAAACGCCCAGAGTAAAATGGAGCGACCAGTAGAGATTTTTTCTTCGTTTCCTGCTGATGTTAAAATAGTAAAACCAGCGTAGATAATCAGGACAAGGGCGACTACTGCAAGAATTCCAAGGATAGCGCTGATAATGTTAAAAACATAATCAGTTACAGACGTTCCGGGAAGTCCGGAGCTTTTTTGAATAGCACCATTTGGATCAAAATAATCAGATGGTTTTTTTGTTGCTGGGGTTGGCGCTGGAGCTGGAGTCGGAGCTGCGGCCAGCATTGCTGGAATAGTTGTTGCGCTGATTGCGCCAAGCGCGCTATAAAAAAAACGTTTCATACATTTATACCGCTCCAGTTGCTTGTCCAAGAGCTCCGAAGAGATAGAGTGTAATACCCCATGAAGCTAGGATGATTAACAGTCCAGTGACGGCAGCAATGAGAGTTGATTTCGCAGAACTGATTTTGTCTTCATTACCAGCTGCTGTCATCCATTGCCATCCGGCCCATAAAATAAGACCAAGGGCGACAAATGCCAAAAATCCAAGTGCTACATTAATGACTTGTCCAATGACTACTGTCGGACCAGTGGTGCCAAGACCTGTTTTTCCAATACTATCCTGCACTGTTTTATTGACGAATGTCGTTTGTCCATACGTAGCTTGCGGTAGTAGTCCAACCAAGCCAATGAGAGAGACGATGATTTTTTTCATACGTGTATGTACACATCAAAATGAATAATATATTGATGATAGAATATCATGCGCTCATAAAGCTGTCGAGATGTATTTGGCAAAGAATCATGCGTGTGATAGACTCAGTGTACATATTTTTCTTCAGAAAGGAGGTGACGACATGAACAAGCTTACACGATTACTCGCATCATTTGGATTCACAGCCGTTGGGTTGCTCGCTGCAAACCCAGTTTCTGCGCAGCTGCGCACAAACTTCACCGGTTCTGAAAAACCATTACTCGGATCTCGAACACCACAAGCGATTATTGGTCAAGTGATCAACGTCGCCCTTGGTTTCTTAGCATTCGTTGCGGTTATTTTGATTCTCTATGGTGGTTTTCTTTGGATGACTGCTGCAGGAAACGAAGATCGCGTTGACCAGGCGAAAAAATTACTCGCTGCTGCTGTGATTGGTTTAATTATCATTCTCGCTGCATGGGGTATTTCAGTTTACGCCATTGGTACACTCGGTTCTGCAACTGGTACAACAGTGCAATAACGCAAAAAGCCAAAGAACGTCCTGCTTACCGCAGGCGTTCTTTTTTTTCTAGCAAAAATCACGTATGATGCAATGGTATGATTTTAAAACACATTCCCCGCACCTTGTGGTTATGGATGCTTGCTATGTCGGCATTTGTACTGACAGTGTGCGCTGTGCGCTATTCACAGTTTCAATACGAAGGACTCGATCTTGGTATTTACCATCAAGTATTGTGGAACACTGCGCGCGGCCGCTTATTCCAGTTTAGTTTTAATGAGCCATTGTATTTAGTGGATCATCGCGAATGGCTCCTTGTGTTGTTTGTGCCACTGTATTGGGTTGTGAATCACTCCTTTGTTTTAATTGTCCTTCAGACACTCGCAGTGCAAAGTGCGGCAATCCCCTGTTACTTGTTGATTCGGCACCTGATTCCATCACGCCCACGTGCAGCACTTGTTGGGAGTATGTTCGCGCTACTGCACCCAACTGTTTTAAATATGCAATTTTTTGAATTCCATATGCTGGCGTTTATTGTCCCACTATTTTTTTGGTGGTGGTATGGAGTGGTTACACGTTCGTGGTGGCGATGGATCTTTTTTATTGTCCTGTTGTTGTTACGTGAAGATGTTGCGATGACAACCGCTGCGGCTGGTGTGGTTATTTTTTTACTAGAGTATCGCCGCTGGAAAGAAGCGCTGCTCGTTGTGGTGAGTAGTGTCATCTGGTTTGGCTTGATGGTGTGGGCCGGGGCATATTTTTCAATTGAAGATACGCCATTGTTTTTTTCACTTTATGCATGGATGGGCGATTCTCCAGTACATGTATTGCAGTACATGGCACTTCATCCATTTAAAGTGTTAGCGCACCTCCTTTCTATTAATAATTTGTTTTTAACATTGTTATTTCTCATGAGCTCTGCGCTTCTTCCGCTTCTTTCTTGGCGCACACTGCTCCCAGCACTCACTGGCCTGCTGGTTTATTGTTTAATGAGTGCGGTTGATATCGGGATGGGAATTTTGCTGTATCACTATGGCGCGCCAATTGCCGCCTGCACAATCATTGGTGGAATCTATGGATACAAACGCTTGGTTGATCCAGGGACAACACCTCGCATACCACTGTTTACGCAGAAAGATGTTCAACAGTTATCTGGTCCAGTGATTATGGCGCTACTCATAGTGAGTACGTTTTTATTTGGCCCACAATGGTTAGTCGTTGGAACTGCAATTGCCCGCCAAGAGGAGTACGTTGGCATGCAGCACGCGGTCGCGACCATTCCAGACAATGCAAGTGTGTTAACGTCTGATCGAACATACCCGCAGCTTTCTAGTCGGCAGGAACTGTACTCAGCAAAATATACACAAACAGGCATGAAGCATTATTCTGAATTGCCATATGTGTTTCGACCATTCCAATGGGCACTACTAAGTGATGATACAGTTCGGGTGTGGAATCATCACACAATTGAAGAAAAAACAAAGGCCGCGCAGCGCTTGAAAGAGCAAATTGAGGCGAATCATTTAGTGCCACTGCAGTTGTTCGAACAAGGTGTGCTGTATGGACCACAGTCAGAAGGAGGCGTTGTTGCCGCTCCTATTATCGACGGTCCAACGACAATGCAGTATGCGCTTGAGCAACGCGTGCATCCGACCGTTCAGCTTCATGGCTATACCTATGACGTTCAAGCGCAGCAGTTTCAGTTACAACTTGAGCGCTTGGGAGATGATCGTGCAACAGCATTTATACGTGATCATGTGAATAGCCAAGATGTGCATGTGCGTGTTTCATGGAAAAACTCTGTAGGACTGCGAGCGCACACACAATACCGCCTACTTGGCAGCATGGTTGACCCCCTTTATACATGGCAACAAGGACAGGTGCGAACAATGACATTGCCTTGGAAGTGGCCTGAAACCGCGCGGGATGTGCAATTAGAATTTGGCACTCTCGAAGTACCAAAGCAGTCATTTATGGTTTCTCAGTCTGTGTCATTAGTGTTTCAACCGCTTCCAGATTCGTACAGTGATATCAATACAGTCGTCTCTGTTGAGAGTGATTGTAAAACGGATTATAAACCTGAGGGCACAACAGGCGCATCTGCTGACTCAGGCTCTTGTAGTTTGAATACACGATAATCTGCATCAACATAGACTTCGACAAATCGCGCATCTTGAAACAGTGTGCGCATGAGTCGTTGATTTGATTGTTCAACAATGACAGTCGTTGCATGAAATTGATCACGAATTGTTTCGTAGACATTTGTTGTTTGTTTGCCGGTGGTAATATCGTACCAGAGCCAATAGCGGGCGGGATCTTGTCGATAGAGAAATGTTGGGTCAAGTCCTGCGATGTAGGCATTGTCACGATTCCAATAAAATAATTGTGGAAACATGTCCCAGTCACTGTGAAAGACAACGTCGCCCTTTTCGCTATTCGCTCGAATTGCTTCAGATGATTTTTGCGTATCTGAATAGACAAAGCCTGATTGCAGGTCAGAGTAGAGACCGGCAATGTTTTGCGTGCTAATAATAAAACCAATAAGCAGTGTGAGAGTGCTTATGCTGATAACGGCGATGCTAGCAAGAAAGCGTTGGTGTGATTCGGTATTGTGCAAAAAGCGAGCAAGCTGCTTTTGGACCACCTCTGGCCACTGTAGTACTTCTGGCACGCGCCATGAGACACTGTCTCGAAATAACAAGGCAGTTGCAATTAATGCCCATGGGAGTAAGTATTCAATATATCGCTGTGACTTGAGTGTAAAAACCAGCAAAATAAGAGAAAAGAGGGTAAATCCAAGGCTTGTGCCAGTGAGTTTTTTATGACGAGTGATAGAAAAAATCATCACCCCGATCCATGGAAAAAGTATCAGACTGTCTCGCAAGAGCATGTCTGAGACGGCAATCGGGTACCATTCACGACCGACGCCAATAGTGTCTTGCGCATTCATGATGCCAATGACGAATACTTGCTCCCAAATAAGATAGAGATGGTCTGGAAATGATGGGTGAATCAAGAGGCCGGCGGTAATGCCAAGGGTAATCCAACCAAGCATATGAGCAGCTTGTTTGATTGCGTCACGGCGCTGTTCATTGTGAAGGAAGAGGTAGGAGAGAATTGCACCAATTAACAGACAGGTCGCAAGGAGTGGAAGGACAATGAACCCGCCATAGCTCCATACAAATACAAAACTTAACGGAAAGAGCCAGTGCTTGCGCCGCGGGTTGGTAAGCAGCGCTGCGCCAAGTAATAAAAGCAGTATGCTGATACTCGGCGCCTTTACAAGTCCCATCCGAAATAAAAAGCTACTTGATACGAGCAAGAGGCCGGTCCAGCCAATGGCGAGCGGTACGCGCTTCCATTCTAAAAATAGATAGATACTCACAATCAGCAAGCTCGCACATAGAATAGTGAGGAGCTTTGCCCCAATAAACGGTGGTAAAAAAGTAACAAACGGAATCAGAAGGATGTGGTAGAGAAAATGGTGGTCAGTATAGTGCTGCCCGAGTGTTGTGTGTGGGAGATATGAAAATTGATGGGGGATTGTGCGTTGATCACGCAGCATTTCTGCCATTGCGACATGATAAAAGGAGTCAGGGTCTGTGAAGCGTTCGCTGTTCAAACACCACGAGTAGAGAGTGACGCTGAACAAGAACACAATGGCGCTACAAAGCAGAATTTGAATGTGGGTTGAGGTAAATCGAGTGTGCATAGTTGAAGAGTACTGAAGCTCGTCTAAAAAAACAACACCTCGTTGCCAAGCATGGGTGCCACGAGGTGCTGTTGTCTTGATTTTGCAAAATCTACGGTGAGAGTATCATATTTTTTTTGCCTGTCAAGGAGTTGATTTCCTAGTTGACCAGACCGCTGGTCTTCGGTAAGGTGAAGGCACGAAAAATAGCTTTTATTTTATGTCAGGACATTCCAAGTGGGCGACCATTAAACGCAAAAAAGAACAGATTGACTCCCGTCGTGGAGCTGCATTTACAAAACTGAGTAAGAATATTTCCGTTGCTGCAAAAGGCGGGAAAGATCCGGACATGAATCCAGCGCTCAGAACGGCAATTGAAAATGCACGGGCCGCAAACATGCCAAAAGATAATATTGAGAAGGCCATTTTAAAAGGAGCCGGTGAAATTCCAGGCGCTGTGTATGAAGAGGTGCTCTATGAAGCTTATGGACCAGGCGGCGTCGCGATGATTATTGAGTGCGTGACCGATAATACAAATCGAACAGTGTCATTTGTGCGTTCAACCATGACAAAGGCGGGCTCAAGCTTGGGTTCAAGTGGGAGTGTGCTATTTCAGTTTGAACAAAAAGGAATGATTCGTCTTGCTGCGGATGCATTTGCAAGTGTCGCGGACAAAGATGAATTAGAACTAGAGCTTATTGACGCTGGAGCAGAAGACATTGATGAAAATGAGGATGAGGTGACAGTGATTACCTCTCGTGAATCTCTTCATGCAGTCAGTCAGCTGCTTGCAGAAAAGCAGATTGCAGTAGAAAGTGCTGCGCTGTCTTGGATGAGTAGTCAACACGCGCCAATTGATGAAGCAACAGCGGAGAAGCTGCACAATCTTATCGACACATTAGAAGGAGATGATGATGTGGTTGCGGTGCATACAAATGCACAAGCTGCTGAATAGCTATGAAAATTCTTGGGATTGATCCAGGCCTGCAACGCGTTGGCATTGCGCTGGCAGAGATCCGAGGTGGTCAGTATGCATTATTGCAGTGTGGTGTGATTACCACCGAAACGGGGTTGCCGCTACCAGAGCGACTCACACAGATTCGCACAGATCTTGAAGGTTTTATCGCGCAGCACGCTGGCATTGAAGCAGTGGGTGTCGAGGAGTTGTTTTTTGCAAAAAATATCACAACAGCCGCCAGCGTGTTTCAGGCACGGGGGGTTATTTTAGAAACACTCCAGCGATCTGGCATTCCAATAATCATTGATGTGAAGCCGCAGCAGTTGAAGCAGTATCTAACAGGCCATGGGAATGCGACAAAGCAAGAGGTCCAGGCAATGGTAAAGCAAACATTTGGATTAGATGCTGTTCCGCAGCCAGATGATGCAGCAGACGCAGCGGCGCTGACAATCGCAGTGGAAGCATTGATTCGTGCTCAATAGTCCTATAGTATAAGGGGAGGAGGATTTTCTGAAAATCCTGATTATTCATTATCTATTATTATGCAATTTTTGCCTCGTTTACGTTTTTTATTATTTGGACTACTACTGAGCGCACTGCTGCCTGTGAGTGTATTTGCACAAGAGGTTACAGCAGACGCGCCAGCGCCTGAACCAGTCCCAGTGCCGCTTGTGGCCGTTGCTGGGCCAGATACAGCAGTGGTTGCTGGGAGAACCTTACGTTTAGATGCGACTGGTTCTACAAAGGCCGTTGATCCTCAGGACGCTTCTATTACGTATCAGTGGGAATTTGGAGACGGTGCAAAAGACACAGGCTTTGAGGTGAATCATATCTACAAAGAAGCTGGTCGATATGATGTGCGCTTAACCGTTACTCGAAAAACAGGAGATACAACAGAAGAGCAAACAGATGCCTTGGAGGTATTAGTGCAAGATCAACTCGCATTACTCATCGTTGACCAAAGTGTGACACTTGATCAAATTGCACAAGTGAAGAATTACGCTGCAACTCAAGGCACGCTCGTGACAGTCATTCGGTCTGCTGGTGCGCCACAAGAATACGCCATGGTGCAAGAATTAGCACAAGAGTTGTTAAAAGCAGAAGACGATGTGCGCGCGGCAAATATTATTATCACATGGACATCTGGAAATACAGGCATCAATACATTTATTGAACTTGCGCGTATTCTTGCGATTAATGGAACAACATCAGATCAGTACAACTTTGAAGACAAGGCGATTGTGAGCATCTCAGACAACCAGCCAATTTCAACAAGTGCACGACTCGCGCAAAATGTATTTCAAGGTTTGACGCCAGCATTTATTGTTGTTGCAGACACAGCTGTGTTAAATACGGCAGTAAAAGTAGAATCTGCTGTTGAGCTTGAAGAGGCGCTGCGGTATTCAGATGCGCGATACCAAATTATTACCCCATACACTGCTCGTGGTTTAAATAAACTGAGCCCATTAAATTTTTTGTCATATACCATGAATTACATGGCAAATAACGGTGTACCGGTGAACTCGCTGTATCTGATTTTAATGCTTCCTGTTCTTGCAACGATTGTTGCTGCAACACGTCAATTGGTTGGAATTAAGGCGTTTGGTATTTTTGTGCCGACTGTGCTTGCGTTGTCATTTCTTGGTACAGGCTTAAAATACGGCGTTACTATTTTTTTGAGCCTCGTACTGGTTGGTTCAATCGCCCGACTGCTTGTTCGAAAAATTAAAATCATGTATTTGCCACGCATGGCAATTGTATTGTCACTGCTTGCGTTTTCAATTTTTGGCATGTTGTTTCTTGGTACGGTGTTTAACAAAACAGGGTTCATTGCGGTGTCAGTATTTCCGATTTTGATCATGACCGTTATTACTGAGCATTTTGTCACTTCACAAGTAGAACAGGGCTGGAAGTCTGCCTTCAAATTAACCATTGAAACACTCGCACTTTCACTGATCGGGTATTTTATTGCTGATTGGACCTGGTTCAAAAGTGTGATTTTAGCATTCCCTGAGCTGATTTTACTGACATTTGTGATCAATTATGCAGTTGGAAAATTCACTGGCTTACGTCTGACAGAGTACATTCGTTTCCGTAATATTTTTAAACATATCCGCAATGCTGAAAAATCTCAATAAAGTTCTCGGCATCAATGCTCGAAATCGCATTTATCTGCGAGCAAATAAAAAGAAGGCTCGTGTATTAGTGGATGACAAGCTGAGAACAAAAAAATTATTACGCAAACATGCAATTGGTACAGCAGAGCTTGTTGCTGTGATTCACGATACAAATGACTTGCGTGAGTTTGATTGGAATTCATTGCCAAATTCATTTGTGATTAAGCCAAATCGTGGTTTTGGTGGACAAGGAATCTTGGTGATTTTTAATCGATTGAAAAATGGAAATTGGATTACAACCAACAAGCGTCAACTGACAACAGAAGATTTGCAGGCACATATTCGCAATATTTTGGACGGTAATTTTTCATTACTGAATACAGCAGATGTTGCATTGATTGAGTCGCGTCTTTCGATGAGTCCATTTTTTAAGATTTTTTCTACCAGTGGGATTCCAGATATTCGCGTGATTGTCTATAACGGTATTCCAGTTATGGCGATGCTCCGTGTGCCTACAAAAAAATCAGAAGGGAAAGCGAATCTCGCACAAGGCGGCATTGCAATCGGGATTGATATCGTCACTGGTCGTACGACATACGCAGTTGTAAAATCATGGCTCTATGAAAAAGAAATTGAAATTCATCCAGATACAGGAGTTCCACTTCGAGGTAAAAAGCTCCCAATGTGGGATGATATTTTATTAACCGCTGTTCGGGCCGCTGAAGTGACTGGCGTGCGATACGCTGGAGTTGATGTATCAGTTGATAAAACTCTTGGTGCTGTAGTGCTTGAGCTCAACGCGCGTCCAGGACTCGGCATTCAAATTGCCAACATGCTGCCATTGCGTGAACGCCTGCAACGTATTCGTGGTCTAAAAGTAAAGTCTCCAGAGCATGGAATTTCCTTAGCCCGTGAATTGTTTGTCGGACCATTTGACGCAGAGGTGGAGAGTATTACAGGAAGACAGGTGATTGGGTTGGTGGAGCCAGTAAAAATTTGGAAAGAAGATGGCGCTGCACAAGAGGTCTTTGCAAAAATTGATTCTGGCGCACACACAAGTTCGATTGATGAGCAACTTGCACGTGAGCTTGGTTTTGGTGATGCGATTGATCTATTTAATGCAACAGATATACCAGTATTTTCCACTCAAAAAGAAGCTGATGTATTTGCAAAAGAATTAAAGAAGGTGCTTCAAAAAGAGCACTCAAGCGTTGCTGGTGTGAGTGTTGTCACGTCGTCACATGGCATGTCCATTCGGATGAATGTTCGTGTACGCGTTGTTTTGTCTGGTCGAGAAATGATCATGACGCCAAACGTATATCAACGTGATCACCTGACATATCCAATGCTTGTTGGCGCGAGTGACCTCGGGTATTATCTGTTAGATCCAAGTAAGCCAGTGACACCAGACATTAAAGAATATCGGTCACGTCGAAAAAAAGAAATTGAAGAAGCGGTTCACCACGAAGTGTCCATTGAAGAAATTGATCGCGGAGAATAATATGATTGCGTTTATTCGAGGAACCATTCAAGCAGTTGAAGAATCAAGTCTGATTGTTGTGACGGCAGGCCTTGGATATCGGTTGTTTTGTACGAACCGTTTATTGTCGAGCGTTCATATAGGAGAAGAAATTGAGCTGCACATTTATCATCATATTCGAGATGATGCTCAGGAATTATTTGGTGTGACAGACGCGGCGGATTATCGTTTTCTCATGATGGTATTAAAAGTTTCAGGAGTGGGTCCAAAAATGGCCCTTGGAATGCTCTCTGCATTTTCAACAGATCAATTAATGCGAGCGATCGTGTCACAGGACGTCGCACTATTGACCAGTATTTCTGGAATTGGAAAAAAGACAGCCGAGCGTATTGTGTTGGAATTAAAAGATGCTTTAGCGGCATTGATTGGATCAGGGGATGGTGGAGTATTGCCTGAAGTGGGCAGTGAAATGTCGACAGATAGTTCAAGCGTTGCAAGTGCTTTAACAGGTCTTGGATATCGTGTTGATGAAGTAGCGGCGGCGTTGTCACACATTGACACAACAGTTTCAAGCGAGGAGCAGCTGAAAGCGGCGTTGTATTATTTAGCACAACGATAATGACACATACATTGCAAGTAGAGTTTGGGTGCGAGAGTGAACAATGGGATGCGCCTGTAGAAGGCAGTAGTCTTGAATCATGGAATTGGAAAATTATTCAAGAAGCTGTTGGACGGACTGTTGATACGGTGCGTGTTGTTGATGAGCACGGCGTCTGCCTCGTAAAAGCGTTACTGGTTTTTTTACCTGGTCCATTACGCATGCCGATTGTACTGTCTCCACGCGGACCAGTGTTTGCGAGCTCTATTCAAAATGATCAAGCGACATGCAAAGCGATTACTGAATTACTCGTTGTTGAAATTGCACAAAAATATCCTACTGCATTGTGTTGGCGTTTTGAGCCGAGTGTTGGCGGTGAAAATTTTCCAGGTGTACGTGTCCACGATGTTCAACCTGCATGGACACGCGTTTTGCATCTTTCTGGAACAACAGAGGCAGCACTCCTTGCTGCAATGAAACAAAAAACACGATACAATATTCGGTTGGCTCAAAAAAAAGGCGTTGTTGTGCGACAGTTGCGTCGTGATATTGTTTCGGCTGAAGAATGGAATGCGGCGATTGACCAATGGATTGCTTTACAAGACGCAACGGCACAGCGCCACGGAATCAAGCATCATGGAGCAGCATATTATCGTGCCTTGCTGCAGGATGCGCAATGGAGTGGCGAATTCGTATCATTATTTGAAGCGCGCTTTGAAGGTGACGTCATTGCCATGCTTGTGCTCCTTTCTGATACGCAGAATAAGACAGTGACATATTTGTTCGGCGCCTCTTCTGACCAGCACGCGAATGTTATGGCGCCGTATGCACTACAATGGGCGGCGATTCAGCACGCAATGAAAGGTGGTTTTGAGACATATGATTTTTATGGAATTGCACCTGAGGCCGCAGAGGCTGGACACGCACTTTCTTCTGTTACACGGTTTAAAAATGGCTTTGGTGGCGCGGTAATAACATATCCAGGGACATTTGATTTTCCGATCCGCTCTTTTTGGTATAGGATATATCGGTTATTAAAACAGCGGTAATACATCCATGAAACATATTGTGACAATTGGTGGAGGATCTGGTCAGCCGACGTTATTGCGTGGTCTGACACAGTTTCCGTATCATATTTCAGCGCTCGTCTCAATGATGGATGATGGTGGATCTTCAGGCATCCTGCGTCGAGAGAGAGGTGTGCTGCCTCCAGGTGATTTACGACGGAGTATTGTTGCATTAGCTGCAAATGAATTAGAGTCAGCGTGGAATGATGCATGGGAACAGCGCGACGCAGAGGGTCATGCGATGGGAAATCTTGCGTTGCTTGAAAAAGCCGCAGAGCTTGGAGATATGCAACAAGCTGCAGATTTTTTTCTCAAAGAAATGCAGTCGCCACATGCCGCAATTTGTTCAACCTTGGAATTAACCGATCTTGCTGCAGATTTTTCTGACGGCTCTCATGTCATTGGAGAACATGCTATTGATGTTCCAGCTGATTCTGATCGTGATCCGCATGCCAGGCTGACAGCCTTAACGCTTACGCCTTCTGCCATTGCCGCTGACCGTGCCCTACAAGCCATTACAACAGCAGATGTAATCGTATTATCTATGGGAGATGTTTTTACCAGTGTTATTCCAGTGCTGCTACTTGAGGGCTTGACTGAGGCTATTGCAGCGCGACAAGCAGTTGCGAACATTCCAGTAATAGCGATGTGCAACCGCACAACAAAATTTGGTGAAACCCATGGTTTTACTGCCGGTGATTTTATCGACACATTTCAGCAGTATCTTGGTGCTGCAACACTCACACACATGATTATGGACTCATATGCTGTCCCAGTGCCCGCTGGCACAGAAGCCGTGCAAGACACAGTAGGTGATAATAACCAGGTGCATGTAACGCGGGTTGATTTAAGTGATCCTGATAATCAGGCTGTTGTGAGCGGCATCGCGGCAGCACAAGCAATTCATCAATTGATCGGATAAATATGCACACATATATTTTTGATTTTGATCATACAATGTTTAATACCAATGCGATGCGAGCAGCATTTCAAATGGAGTTATTAAAACATTGTGGCATCACCGCTGAGCAATATAAAAATGCAGAGGCAGTTGCGACTGCAAATGGAGCGCTCTATTCATTAGAAGCGCATATCAGCGCCTTGTCTGCTGATATAGACACACAAGAGCGAGCTCGTGCAGTTGCAGAAAGTATTGTTCAGCGCATGAGCGAGTGGGTCTATCCAGATGTGCTGCCAGCGCTTGATGTATTGCGTGCCAAAAAAGCCCGCCTGATACTTCTTTCATTTGGGAATCATGATTGGCAGACCTTAAAAATAGCCCATTCCGGCTTGATGGATTTTTTTGATACTATTGAAATTGTAGAAGGCTCAAAAACCGAGCCTGTGCATTTATTTGAGGCGGAAGAAGGTGGTCAAATTAGTTGCATTAATGACCGATCATCAGAAATAAATGAGTTATTTCAAGCATTTCCGCATGTAATCTACGATTGGATTACTCGTGAACATACGCCGTATAATCAAGTGCCACCCACAGTTCCACATCGACAGATCTCGAGTTTTTCTGAGATTACTGCTACAGTGCCTGTAGATTAATAGACTATCATTTTTTTATGGCAGATTTTGAAACACATCGCACAAGTCGACTTGATGCAATCAATGCACCATTAACTGTTCAGTACGGAGAAGGCGTATCAGAACGTGTATTAAAAGAATTAGAGGAAGCAGTTGGAGAAGATCCAAGTTGGTTCCATGGACTTTCAGAGCACAATTCTACACGTTGGAAATCACCATCAACAAACAAAACCTACCATTTAAAACGCAGTGGTAACTATGGTTTAATCGCGGAATAGTTCCATGCGCATTTATTCCGTTTCAGAATATCGTGACGAGCTGAATGAGCTGATGTCGCAAGTAACAGTGGTCATTGAAGGTGAGATCACATCATTAAATATTTCACAAAATCGTTTTGTGTGGTTTTCGCTGTCAGACAATAAAACGTTGATTGATTGCTTCATGATGACGTTTGCGCTGAAAGTGCCGTTAACAGAAGGGATGCGGATTCGAGTGACAGGTAGTCCAACAATGTTTAAAAAAGGCAAGGTTGTCTTTCAACCGCGAAAGGTTGAATTAGTTGGTGATGGTGATTTACAAAAAGCCTTTGAATTACTGAAAGCGCAGCTCGAAAAAGAAGGGTTATTTGATGAGAGTCGCAAACGCCCACTACCACAGTTCCCGGTGCATATTGGATTGTTAACGAGTCGCGATGCGGCGGCATATACAGATGTGTTAAAGGTGTTGAAAAACCGTTGGCCGGCTGTTCGCATTACGCTTGCTCACGCACAAGTGCAAGGTGACAGTGCCCCAAAAAGTATTGTTGCAGGCCTTGAAATGCTCTATGCACATACCGCGATTACACAGCTTGATTGTATTATTGTGACACGTGGCGGTGGGTCGGCAGAAGACTTGCAGGCATTTAATACAGAAGAGGTTGTGCGTGCTCTCTATAAATCACCAGTGCCAACAATGACAGCTGTTGGACATGAGCGCGATACGACATTGGTTGATTTTGTCGCTGATGTTCGTGCGGCAACCCCAAGCAATGCCGCTGAATTACTCACGCCACATATTGATGACATTATTCAAACTATTCACCAATCTGTGCAACGAGTAGTCACACAAGTACAGCACGAAATTGTCACTGATCATGCTCGTATTGATGCAGTGATTCGTCGATTAGTTGATCGAGCGCGTGCGCCTATGCTTCGCATGGAAATGAATACTGTGCGTTTGCGGCACGCTCAGGAGCTTGTATTGCAACAGATTTCACAGGTACAGACACGGCTTGATGGTATGCAAAAACTTATGAAAGAATTGCATCCAGAGCAATTATTACAACGTGGATATACAATTACACGTGATCATGCAGGTAAGATTGTTCGGTCTGCATCTGTCGTTGCAAGCGGCACGGATTTGTCTGTGCAGTTTGCAGACGGAACAATTCAGACGCGTTCACAATAATTTCTATTGACCATTTTATTGAAAATAGCTAGCATGCGCCTATGCCAAAAAAACCTACAGCAAAAAAAACAACAGAAACAATCCATGTCGGAAAAGAGATGGAAGAGCTTGAAGTGCTGCTTGCAGCGATTGAAAATAATGATGGTGATATTGACGGGTCTATTGAAAAATTGGCTGTTGCCATGGAAAAAGCAAAGGCTATTCAAGAGTATTTAAAAAAAGCAGAGCTTCAAATTGAAGAGTTAACGCAAGGTTCAAAAGAGTAGTAATGTAAAATATGACTGACTCGGTGTTTGTTGATTTAAAGCAACTATCGAAAAAAGCGGCGGAAGATTTTTTAGATTCCTACATTGGCTGGAATCAAACAATTGCGGCTGCCGCATATGAAAAAGAGTATGGCGTAGAAATCTATGCGCCGAATCAGATTGTACGGATTGAGCATCCAGATACACATAAGAAAGTATATCTCTACAGCATGCACACGCCGTTAAATACAGAAAGTAGCGGTGCATTGGCAAACAATAAATTTACTACAAATCTCATTTTGCGTGACGTTGGTATTCCAGTCGCGCGGAGCGTCCTCTTAAGTAAGAATGCGTTTCTCGAACAAGGTGTTAGCGGCATAGCATTACAATTTCCTGTTGTAGTGAAGCCAAATAAACACACCATTGGTGGAGAGGGAGTTATGTTAAATATTCAAGACATTAATTCTTTGCGCGCCACTCTCGTTGCCATGTTTGAAAAATTTTTGTTTGTGACAATTGAGGAGTACCATCAGTATCCAAACGAATATCGCGTCTTAGTACTTGATGATGCAGTCATTGCTGTTACACAGCGTATTCCGGCGTATATTATTGGAGACGGCAGTACGACGATTGATGAATTGATTGTGCAGAAAAATCAGGACCGCTTAGCGAAGCCGCAGATAAAAATGATGCCTATCCCGATGGACGATGTGACTGTTTCACACATTCAAAATGCAGGCTATATCGCAGAGTCTATCGTGCCAAAAGGGGAGCTAGTGACTTTACAAGACGTTGTGAATTCTGGTCGTGGAGGAGAGTTTTATGATATGACTGATCATATTTCTGCAGAAAATATAAACCTCTGCATTCAAGCTGCTCGTGCCCTTGGCTTGCGTTTTGTTGGTTTTGATCTGCTGTGCCAGTCTATTGCTGAGCCTATTACGGACGGTACGGGGATTGTTATTGAAGCAAATGAATATCCAGGAATTACCTGTCACATTTTTCCACACCAAGGAACACCGCGCTTGGTGCAGTACGCTATTTTAGACGCATTATTTACTTAAAAATTGCTCGAACAATTTTTTTTGCAATCTGTTGCGCAATCTTTGGATCTTCAAAGCCATGCATTGCAATGTCCGGATTCGGGTTGAGTTCAATAATTTTTAATCCAGAGATGCCGGCCGCAGTTTCTAATGAGTCCGCTAGAATATCAACGCCCACTAGTCCAAGACCAGTTGCGTGAGCAAGTGATTTCATCATGCGTTGTAAATCTCGATGTACCATTTGTGTTGAGAAAATTTTTGTTTCACCACCTGCTCCAAAATTACAGACATTTTTCAGTTGGACAGTCGTACCTTTTTTTGGAATTGTCGATAAGGTAATTTTTTTAAATTGCAAATTTTTACGCAGCTCTTGATCAAGTGAAATTAATCCAGCATCCTGCTGTTTGCGGAGAATATTTTTTTGTTTAATTAATTGACTAATAGTTTGTTCGCCATCACCAATAATATATGCCGGAATACGCTGAACAATGCCAATGATCTTTCCATTTAACACGAGAACACGAAATTCTTTTTTTCGAACAATGAATTCTTCAATAATGATACTAGGGTATTCTGCAAGCAGTGCTTTTGCGTGTGAGAATAAATCTTGTTTGGTGCGAATATTTGTAATCACGCCCTTACCTTTAAGGGTGTGTGCGTTCGGTTTAATGACAACCGGAAATGCAGGTAGTTGATTTAATACAGCAGGGTTTTGTATGTCGTTTTTTTTGAGACCCATCCCTTTTGTCGCAGGAAAACCAATTGATTGTAAAAACAAATTGCACTGTTCTTTGTAGTTTGTTAATTGAGCCCCAGCCGCGCTATTCATTGGGACCTGTCCGGAGTAAATTAATTTCCATTCCGCATCCCGGCTATTTTTTTTGATGAATAAAGCGTTTTTTACACTAGGATTAATACGAACACTGCAGTCGACTTCGAGTGCAGCATCGGCATAGAGTCGCGCTATAGGAAATAGACTATCTAGTGATGGATCGGCTAATGAAGAAATAATTTTTGTGTTTTGCTGAACCTGTTTCACTAAATTGTTCATATAATTGCGTTTATGGGTAAAAATCAGTACACTAGCCATACTACATGAGATTTTCTTAAATGACGATAGACATGAAAAATACTACAAAAAAAGTCGTTCTTATCTGCTATGCAGACGATGATTGGAAAAAAAATATCCCTTTTTCAGATCCAGAGCAACGCCAGTCCTATGAAGCATTATATGAATTAGCTGAGGTGGAGTTTTCGCTACAAGTTGTTCGTGCATCATTGCGTTGGTTTAATGGCAAGCAGTTTACAAAATATTGGGAATATTCTAAAGGACAATGGAAAAAAGTAAACCGTGCAATCTCACCTGACTGCGTGCTTGATAAAGCGGAGTTAGACTATGCATTGTTACCGTTAAAAATTCAGCTTTCTCAGCGCTTTTTAGTACTTAATCCCTGGGAATTTGATTTACTCACTTCAGACAAATTGCTTACGGAGACAGTTTTTTCTGCCATTTCAGTACCATCAGTGATTGTGCGCTCAGAAGCTGGCCTGCATACAGCGATGAAAAAATTACGAGCCAAAGAATATATTTATAAACCACGTCTTGGCCACGGAGGAAAGGGTGTTGAATTTTTCAGCAAGTCTCATATGCCGACACTTGCGAAAAATAGCCTTGGAATTATTCAGCCAGTCATTGATACCCAAAAAGGTATTCCAGGTCTTATGAAAGGCTACCATGATTTACGAGTTGTATGGATTGGGAAAAAAGCGACTGTTGCATTTGTGCGTACGCCAGCACCAGGCTCACGATTGTGTAATATTTCTCAAGGTGGAGATGCCGTTGAAGTTCCGTTGTCGCGTTTACCAAAAACACTAAAGCCATTATTTGCATTCATTACAGAGCAATTACAACGTTTTCCAGAGAGGATGTATGCAACGGACTTTTTTTTCGGCCCTAGCGGCAAGCCGTATTTAATTGAAATTAACGCAAAGCCAATTATTGCATTTCCACCACGTCTGAAAACATTAGAAAATAAAATCCAACGCGCGTATTTGCGGTATATCCGCTCACTCGTCTAATTGGGCTTCTATGCTTAAAATTTTGACATCCATTATTTTGGCAATCATTGGAGCGATTCTTTTGGCCGTCGCATTGTTGTATTTCACGGCGCCATCACACTACAACATTCTCGTTATTGGTTCAGATCAGCGCGGTGATGAACGAGCGCGGTCAGATGTCATGTTTGTGGTGAGTATTCCAAAATCTGGAGACAAGCAGCCAGTGTTTTTAAGTATTCCGCGCGATACAAAAGTTGATGATAAAGAACATGGTTTGCAAAAAATGACACATTTTTATGCCATGGGTGATCGAACAAATCCAGACAAAAAACTAGGGAATCGCACTCTGACAACAGAAAAAATTGAAGACTTACTTGATATAAGGGTAGACGGGACATTGGAAGTGACGTTTGATTCATTTCAAGAGATTATCGATAGCGTTGATGGTGTGTCGCTAGAAGGTAAAGATGCGACTGGTTCGCAAGCACTGGCACGCATTCGTGATCGTTTTACAGAAGGTCGCTCTGATTTTGATCGTCAGGCCAATGAACGTGAAGTCTTTCGTGGAATTTTAACAAAGGTAAAAAGTCCAAAAAAAGCACGCGCTTTGTATGATTACTTTCAAAGTTCAGATAAAGCGAATCTTGAGTTTAATAAAGTGAAGCTTGCGCGATTTGCGTTTGGAGCTGGAATTGCTCGACGCGGTGATGTGAGTATTGGTGAAATGAAGGAGTTGGAAGTTCCAGGGAAGGGTGAAAAAATTTACACACCGTCGTTTGGAAAGGCGTTGTATTACTGGGTTGTGGACGAGCCAGAGCTTAAAAAAATAGTGGACGAAAACTTAAAATAGTGCTATAATATTAAAGATTCTACTTATTTTTTAGCTATTTTGGTATGCCAGAAAAAATAATGCGCCCTGCAGAGGCGGGGCCAGCTGGTGAGGTTTCGGAAGTTGGTCGTGAGATTCTTGATGCGCAGTGGTACGCTGAATTTGTAGAGATTGGTGCGTTTGAGGCGTATGACTATTTTAAGGACGGTAAAAAATCTACAGAACAGCCAGAAAAAAGTCGACGCCAGGTTTCAAAAGAGAGTTTTTTAGCAGATGAATCACATCAATCGAACCCGGAGTTGCAGTATCCAGAGTTGAGTGAAGAGTGGATCAAAGACCGTGAAGTAAAGCTACTGGATTTGAAGCGTCGGATTATTTCAACAGAGCAGAATCCGGTTGTGCGACAAGTATATCGTTGGCGTATTAATGAAAAAATTGCTGAATTGCGTTTGATGCGAGCAGCGCTTCAAAATAAAGCAGATGCAATGGCAGTCTATTCAGATTTTGTGTATGGTAGTCCAAAAAAAGATATATTTGCATTTACGTGGAACACCAGCGTTGAGTCATTATTGCGGCAAGCAGAGGCTTCTGAAAATGAAGCTGCAAAAAAACTTGTTCAAGAGTTGCATGGTTTAGTGCAAAAACCAGAAACAAGCAACACGGAATACACTCCAATCTTGCCGGAGCAATCATTAATTGATGCAGCCGCAGCAGAAACACGCAAAGGACTCGGGGAAGCTATTGACATCCAATTGCCAGAAGGTGCGGAAACATTTTCTGATACAGAAATTCAAGCGCTCTTTCAAAGGGCGATTCATTCTTTAGGCATTGAAGGTTGGATAGTGACAATTGAAAAGGGAAAGGCGAGTATTAGTGCAAGTCAAGAAAAGCGCCAAGTGCAAATTCCAGAAGGACGGACAGATACGCTTCAAAAAATCATTGGTTTAATTGCACATGAAATTGGAACGCATGCGCTTCGTCGTCATAATGGGGAGCGAACAAAATTGCAGTTACTTGGCCTCGGATTAGATCGGTATGAAGGAGGGGAAGAGGGCGTTGCGACAATGCGAGAGCATGTTTTAAAAGGCGCTGTTTCTGATTTTGCTGGAGCAGGCTTGTATCTTGTGGCTGGCTTAGCTCGCGGGCTAGACGGTACTGATCCATCTTCAAAGCGAGATTTTCGTCAAACATTTGAAGTATTACAACGTGTAGAAATGCTACGAGAACTTCTCAAAGGAACAGTTGAAGGCAAGGCGAAGGAGCTTGCAGATACGAGAGCGTGGGATCAGTGTATTCGAATGTTTCGTGGAACAGATTGTAAAACTCCTGGGGCAATTTTTACAAAAGATATTATTTATCGTGAAGGCAATATTGGTGTATGGCAGCTTATGTCTCAAGACCAAGATGCAATGATGCGTTTTTCAATTGGGAAATTTGACCCAGCAAGTCCAAGGCATCAAAAAATTATTGAATACGTGACACTAGCAAGTCAAACAGAAATTACAGATACTGATCTTGCTCGAATGCAAGCTATTGAAGCGGAGATGGATGCATCATCACCACTCCGTCAAGCGGCGTAGAGTATGTTTCGCGCCTCCGCATTCAAATTAAATATGTTTGATACCTGCGGGCAGCAGTATAAGTTTACGTACATCGATCATCTCGACAAAGAGATGAAGCAGCCAAAACCGTATTTAACAATGGGGGCACACGTGCATAATGCCTTGCATGATTTTTATGCGCAGCTTGAGCCAGAAGATCGCACCTATGATCGCTTAGAGCAGCTGCTCAGAAAACGGTGGCGTGAAAATCGGCAAGGGTTCAGCTCAATTGATGATGAAAAAAAGTGGGGCATGAAAGCGTTGCAAATGCTCAGGCTGTATCATCATCGAATGAATGTCGCTGAGACGCCAGTGCTGCTCGAAGATTATTATGATGCACAAATTAGTGAAGATGTGAAACTGCTTGGCCGGATTGACCGTGCAGACAAACTCGAAGACGGCTCATTGCATGTAATTGATTACAAAACCGGAAAATACGACGAAGAATCAGTTGGCAACCTTCAGCTCCAGCTTTACGCCATTATTGTGAGCGCGAACAAAAAAGAACCAGTTACAAAAGCCAGTTATCTGTATCTGCAAACCATGCAGTGGCACACGATTGAAATTGCACCGGAAGACCTTGAAGAAGCAGCGGCTATTGTCACAGAACAAGTTGAGGCAATTAAACAAGAAAAAGACTTTCTTCCGAATCCAAATAAATATTGCACATCGTGCGATTTCCTCACGATTTGTCCGGCTCGAGAACGGATTCAAATCATGATTGATAATGAAGAGCTCTAACGTATTTAACAGGCTCTTCCGACAGCATATCTCATAAACCCCCGCTCGCTTTGCTCGCTGGCAACTACAGTTGCTTATTGGGTTTATGTAGATATACTGTCTCCGAGCCTTTGGTCTGACAGTTGCGCTCTTCATAAAAATCCGTAAGATAAAGATTCTATGGAAGAGAATGCAATCGTATTTGATATTGAAACAAAGCATACTTTTGATGAAGTAGGCGGATTTGAACATCGAGAAAAGCTCGGAGTGTCATATGTTGGCGTGTATAGCTACAAGCAAAATCGGTATTTTGGATTCTTTGAAGAAGAGCTCGAAAAGCTCGAAAAAATCCTAATCACAGAAAAGCCATTGATGATTGGGTTTAACTCCATCAATTTTGATAACCCTGTCATGCAGGTGTACATGCCGTCATTGGATCTTCGTCAGCTTCCACAACTTGATATGCTCCGTGAAGTTGAAAAGATTCTTGGTCATCGACTCAAGCTAGATTCACTCGCGCAAACAACTCTTGGATATGGAAAATCTGGCGATGGTCTTGATGCGGTGCGTTGGTATCGCCAGGGAAAATTACAAGAGCTTGCGCAATACTGTATTGATGATGTTGCGATTACGAAAGAGCTCTATGATTACGGTGCGCGTCACGGCCGGATTTTTTATATGACTGGTGGCGAAAAAACCGCCGTTGCTGCGAGTTGGGCGAATGAACACACAATCCCGCAGATGATTGATGATGCATGGAAACATCATAAGCAATTGAAGATTGAATATATTGATATCAATCCAGAGTCTGGCGAGCGCGAAGGAATTCAAAAATATACCATCGACCTTCTTGATCTCAATGGTGAGCAGATGGATGCATTTATTGTAGAAAAGCAAGAAAAACAGCGATTAGATCGCCGTTTAGTGTGGCAGATTGAGGACACCGGTGAAACATCCGCCCATCAATCCGCATTATTTTAATTGGTCATCATCTCGTCTTACAGTACAGATAAAAATTGAGTTGCAAGTTTAATGCGTTGTCCAAAACGTAATTTTTGATTGTATGATGTTTCACTCGTAGTGTGTGATTGGCGAGCTGCAAATCGGCGAGACTCACTATCTGCCAAGTTCATTGCGGTTACATGGATATTGCGTAAGATCGATCGAATACTTGGTCCAAATAATTCAATTAACACTGATTCTGGAATACGGTTGAGTTGGCCTGCGGTGTGGATTCCAAGATCGTTTAACACATTTGCTGTGCGCCAGCCGATGCCTGGAAGATATTGAACTGGAGTGTTGTTTGCGAATGACATATATTTTGCTTTTAATTATTTTTAGAGTGAGAAAAAGAGCACAAGCCTCGCCCGCTATTTTGCAGTTGTGTCAATGAAACTTAGACAGCGTATTTCCGGACAATACCGACAACCTTTCCTTGAATCACGACTTGCTTCACTTTAATCGGCGCATACTCTTTGTTGCGTGGTTGCAAGCGAACATAATTCTTTTCTTTGTGGTATTCCTTCAAGGTTGCGGATCCATCTTCTAATAGTGCGACAACAATATCTCCATCGTTTGCATAATCTTGTTTTTGGAGGACAACGAAATCACCGTCATCAATCAAACTATCAATCATTGAATCACCTTTTACTTTCAAGATATAGCAATCGCGACGACGAGCGAGTTCAGCTGGAACAGAAAGCATTTCAGTACGATCTTCAACTGCTTCAATTGGAAGCCCTGCTGTAATTAAGCCGACAATTGGAAGCATGACACTTGTTCCAGGAGTGTAGAGTTCGTCAGAGTCATCAGCTTGGGCTGTTTGCTGTAAGGTGATATCTCCGTCTTCTCGAGAGATAAACCCATGCTCTTCTAAATATTGTAAATGTTCATGCATGGTGGCTGGAGAAGAGAGACCAAAGTGCTTGGTGATTTCTGTGAGCGTCGGAGCGTAACTTTTGTCAGCGATGTAGCCTTGTAAAAATTCTAAAATTTGTTGTTTCTTTTTTGGGAGTATTTTTGACATATGTGTTCGGCTTATTTTCGGTTGATGAATGTAGGATAGCCGAATAAAAACCGAACGTCAAATTGTAATCTGTTTCATGTGTGGATAACTCACTCTGAGTGCGCTATACTTTGCACATACTTCTATGAAGCATCGTTTTCTGATTACTATTGCAACTCTTTTTCTGCCGATAGCGGCTGCATTTTTTATTGCTCCATCGATAACGCAAGCAGAAGAATTAGAAGCAACCACAGCGAGTAATCTTACGGGCGAACAGATGCTCATTACCGTACCAACGGAGAGCGCTCAAGCAGCAGAGCAGCGCCTTGAGGGAGCAACAGATGCATTTGTCGTTGATTCCATTACAACTGACAGTGCAACAACCTTGGTTGTGCGCGCACCAGAAAATACGTCAGTAGAATCTATTCAGCAGCAACTCGCGCCAACAACGAAAACGACTGTGCAGACAGATGCGATTCGTCGAGCGCTCACAATTCCAAACGACTCACTCTACACACAGCAATGGCACCACAGTGGAGCTGCGGCAAGTATTAATTCTGCGTCTGGTTGGGATGTGAATACAGGCTCAGCAAATGTTGTCATCGCGGTTGTTGATACAGGCGTCGACTTAAATCACCCAGACCTTAATGATAATGTGTGGATCAATACAAAAGAGATCGCAAATAATGGTGTTGATGATGATCAGAATGGATATGTAGATGATGTGAATGGATACGATTTCACAACAGCAAGTGCCGATCCAAGTCCATCACCAAATGGCATTGATGAAGATCGTGATGGATTGGTGGATGGTGGTGTCAATCACGGAACGCATGTTGCAGGAATTATTGCAGCAGAAGGAAACAACGGAGTTGGCGTGAGTGGTGTGATGTGGGACGCGCAGCTGATGGCGGTTCAAGTGTTAGATGATGAAGGCGCTGGATTTGATAGTGACATTGCAGAAGGCATTCGATACGCAGCAGATAATGGTGCTGATATTATTAATCTGAGTTTGGGTGGTTATGGATCAACGACAGTATTAGAAGATGCGATCACATATGCGCATGAAAAAGGAGTGTTGGTCATTGCAGCGGCTGGTAATGATGGTGTCGATATTACGGCAAACCCATTTTATCCAGCGTGTTACACGGATGTGATTGGAGTTGGCGCAGTCGGTGCATCAGGAGCGGCTTCTTCGTTTAGCAACTTTGGATCAAATTGTGTTGATGTGAGTGCGCCAGGGGAATTTATTTTATCAACCTTCTATGAAGACGCGACAAATGCAGATTTTACGGCTGCGTATGGATTAGAAAGTGGCACGTCAATGGCGACTCCAGTTGTTTCAGGTGTTGCGGGACTCCTTGTTTCCATAAACCCAACAGCAACTCGCACACAATTACAACAACTTGTCATTGCCGCTTCGCACACACAATCGGGATTATCCAACCAATACGGTATTGGCATTATCGACGCAAGTAAAATTTCCCAACAAATTTTATTATCAAGCATTAAAGCGTTTGATTCTTCAAAGAAAAAAATCACCTTAAAAACACGTACGATTTACGGGGTGCAAAAACCCTATTTTGAATGGACAACCGCAGCGTCTGATATCGCAAAATATTATGTATATTTTGGAACAAGCCCAAACGCCAGTCCTGTGCTTGAAGGAATTCAGCAAACAAGCAAAAAATTTACACCGACAACAAAAGCAGTAGGAGATGAAAAAAATTATTATTTGAGAGTGCAAGCAGAAACAGCCAGCGGTGTGCGTTCAAATATTTTGACATATACGTATGTTGTTGACACCGTCGTGCCAGCGCCAAAAAAGCCGACTGTGAAGCAAGTATCAAAAACACCAGCAGTGAAAGTGGCGTGGAAAAAAGTATCAAATCAACACGTTGCACAATACGAGGTGTTGCGTAAAAAGAAAGGGAGTAGCGCGCGGACGATTATGAAAAAAACGACAAAAACGAATTATACAGACACAACTGTTGCCAAAGGAGCGACCTATGAATATTCTGTGAAAGCAAAAGATGATTTAGGAAATTCAAAGGAAAGTAAGCGTGTAACAGTCAAAGTACAATAATATGCATTATCTGAAAGAGGCGATCAAAAAAATTATTCCAGTCGGACTGCTTGCTGCGTATCATCGCAGTCTCGCGCAACTAGCGGCGATGGTGTATCGCCATCCATCACGCGAGATGATTGTAATCGGCATTACCGGAACAAAAGGCAAGTCCACAACTGGGTTTGTATTGTGGCAACTGTTGACTGCAGCGGGGTACACCGTTGGACTAACCGGAACAATTGAAACGCGGATTGGTGCAGTGGTCGACACAGACACAACAGCAAAAATGACAATGGCGGGCCGCTTTACATTGCAAAAATTATTGCGTCGCATGGCGAGTGCAGGCTGCGAGATCGCGATTGTTGAAACGACGTCAATTGGCATTGCGCAGTCGCGTCATATTGGAATTGCGTATGACGTTTGCATGTTTACCAATTTGCATTCGGAGCATCTCGATGCGCATGGCGGATTTGAAAATTATAAAGCGGCAAAAAAACAGTTGTTTACATTTCTCGATTCGTTGCCAGAAAAAATATTACCGAGTGGGAAGCGCGCGCCTCGAGCGTCGGTTGTGAATATGGACTCAGAATATGGCGCAGAGTTTGCCGCGCTGGGTGCGTATCAGAAAATTCGGGTTGGCAGTAGCGCAGAGGCAGCAGATGGGGAGGTGAACGGTGTTGTGTTGCATGATGTGGTTGAATCGATTGATGGAACACGGTTTGCGCTTAATGATGCGGCAGTGAGTGTTCCGCTTCTTGGGGCATGGAACGCCTGGAATGTTGGACTTGCGATTGTGGCGGCAAGCGCTGCGACTGAAAAACCATTTGGTGATTTTGTGCAGGCGGCAGGCGCGCTTTCTCAAGTGCCAGGACGGATGGAATTTATTCGAGAAGGTCAGTCGTTCGGCGTGATCGTGGATTATGCCTATGAGCCAGAAAGTTTGGAATTGCTCTATACATTTTGTCGACGATTATTGCCGAGTGGTGGGCGACTACTCACAACGATTAGTTCAACTGGCGGCGGGCGCGATGTTGCGCGGCGGTTTAAGAACGGGGAAGTGGCTGGTAGATTGTGTGATGTTATTGTAGTAACAGACGAAGATCCGTATGATGATGATCCGCTTGAAATTATGCAGATGGTGGAAGAAGGGGTTGTCAGCAGCGGAAAAGTGTTGGGAGAAAATTATTTTGTGATTCCAGATCGGCGAGACGCTATTGCAGAATTATTTGAGCTTGCGAAAGCAAATGATGTTGTGCTTTTGACATGCAAAGGCGCTGAAACCAAAATAGCCGTCGCCGGTGGGCGAAAGATTGAGTGGGATGATCGGGTTGTGGCGCGAGAATTGCTGCAAAAATAGGTTTTAAAAGACGTAAAAAGATATCCCTTTACTGCAAGTAAAAGCATTGACTTTTTGTCTAATATCTGATATTAATATCAAGTTTCGCGGGTGTATTGGATCCATTCCAGTTCAGTCCGCGTGCACATTTCAATAGAGTGTTGAGGTGAATTGTGTAGGAAATGTATTTTCTATGCACTTCACCTCAACAACCAAAAACCCGACCCACGCATCCCGCGTGTGGTCTCCTCAAATTGAAAAAAAGGAAGGTGCCTGTGATTGCTTTACTTGGAATCGTCTTTGTCCTTGTTTATACGGCGATTGTGCTGGAACACAAGATCAGCGTCAACAAGAGTGCTTCAGCCCTGATCGGGGCGGGTGCGCTCTGGACCATCTACGCGCTTGATGGCGACAGTCATGCCGTCGATCACCAGCTCGCCGAGTCGCTGACGGCCACCGCGCAGATCGTCTTCTTTCTCATTGGCGCGATGACCATCGTCGAGGTGGTTGATGCGCACAATGGGTTTGAAGTGATCACCTCCCGCATCCGCACGATTAAGCTGTCTTCGCTGATGTGGTTGGTTGGATTTGCTACCTTCTTCATGTCAGCGGTCCTCGACAACCTCACGACGACCATCGTGATGGTCTCGCTGATGAAGAAGCTGCTCGCCGAGCGGGATGACCGGCTGTTTTTCGCCGGCATCATCGTGATCGCGGCCAACGCCGGTGGCGCCTGGACGCCGATCGGGGACGTGACGACCACGATGCTCTGGATCGGCGGCCAGATCACCGCCCTGGAGATCATGAAGGGCTTGTTTCTGGCCTCGCTCGTCAACCTGCTGGTGCCGCTGGCGATCACTGCCTACGTGCTGCGCGGCCGACTGGTGGTCGCCCCCCCTGTCGAGGGTGGCATCGACCGGTCCACCACCGAGTTCGAGCGCAACGTGATGTTCTTCTTGGGACTCGGGATCCTGGTCGCTGTGCCGGTGTTCAAGACCGTCACGCACCTCCCTCCGTTCATGGGCATCTTGTTCGGGCTCGGTGTACTCTGGCTCGTCGGCGACTTGATTCATCGGCATAAGGATGACGATGCGAAGCATGCCCTCACCCTGGTCCATGCGCTCTCGCGCATCGACATGGGGTCGATCACCTTCTTCATCGGCATCCTGCTGTCCGTGGCGACGCTCGAGCACACGCACGTGCTGTCGTCAATCGCCGGATGGCTCGATCAGACGGTTGGTCGTCAGGAGGTCATTGTGCTGCTCATCGGCCTGGTCAGCGCCATCGTGGACAACGTCCCGCTGGTCGCTGCCTCCATGGGCATGTACAGCCTGGACCAGTACCCACCGGACAGCTTCCTGTGGGAGTTCATGGCGTACTGCGCCGGCACTGGTGGCTCCATCCTGATCATCGGGTCGGCTGCCGGCGTGGCGGCGATGGGTCTGGAGAAGGTCGACTTCGTGTGGTACGCGAAGAAGATTGCTCCCTTGGCTCTTGTCGGCTACTTCGCCGGCGCGGCTGTCTACGTGCTGCAGTACAACTTGCTGCACTGACCAATTCCGACCCCGTGGGTCTTGAAAAAATCATCATCGATGCACCGCAATCGCGGCATCACACAGCATGATTGTTTTCGAGGCCCACACAACTTTCCATTGCGCAGAATCCAAAGATTCTGAATAGTGCATAGTTGCTGCCTCCTTGAATAAGGAGAGATTGACGAAGTGTCTGATTTTAGATAAAAAGTATAGTACGTTTTTACAATCATCACACGAAGTATGATGATTTGTTCTTTGAAAGGTTTTGTTTGAGAAAAATGACACGCAAACGCTGTTTCGGATGGTCCGGAGCATGCGTGTGTGTCAGAAAATCCAAGAGACGCTCGTAGAGAGCGTTGAAGATGGAGAGTGAGATGACTCCCTTTGTTCCGATTGTCATCAGCGGTATCGGTGGTGTCACCGGTGCGCAGCTCGCCAGCTGCCTGCTTCAGCGCCAGCGCGCGCTCGGAGAGCAGTCGCCGTTCCGTCTCGTCGCGGGCACTGCACCCGGCAAGACTCGGGAGCAGGTGCTCGCAAACATCCTCGGCAACCCGGGCAGCGGCTTCCCGCGGCTGCCGGAGGACTACGACTTCGCGGGCCTCACGGTCATCGACGAGCGCGACGCGCGCCTGCTCCGCTGGGATGCGTTCGCCTGCTCTGAGCAGGGCGTGGTCGTCCTGGAGGCTTCTGATCAGTACCGGGCGCGCGACCTCGCCGGTATCCACCTCGAGGCGGGCGCTGCTGCCGTCTGGTTGGCCTGCCCGCCGTCCGGCGACTGCGATCTGGCCATCGTACCGGGCGTCAGTGACCACCTGATCACGGGCACCGAGCAGTTCGGATCGATGCTCTCCTGCACGACGCTCGGCTTCGCGACGCTCGTTCACGCACTGAGGGACCACATCGAGATCGCCCGCATCAAGGGCATCACGGCCCACTCCTACACGGCGAGTGACCTGAAGACTCCCGAGGGTCAGAAGCAGGCGCTGCGCGACATCGTGCCGTCCACGACCGGCGCAAGCAAGAGTCTTGAGCTCGTGTTCCCGGAGCTTCAGGGCAAGATCGAGTTGACCTGCATCCGCATGCCGGTTGCAGACATCTCGTACCTCGATCTCGAATTTGTTCCCGAGTCGGGGAGGAACTCTGGTGTCCACGATCTGCACGACCTGCAGCGCGTCTTCAGCCGCTACGCGCAGCAGCACCCGACTAACCTCCGCGTCATGGACAAGGTTGAGAAGGGCGCTCTGCCGAAGAAGCGGACGTCACCGTACACGTCGCGTCAGTTCGTTGGTGAGCCCGTTGGGTTCATCGTCGACATGAACCTCTGTGTCGTAACCCCCGACGGTCGGATCTCGGTCCGCGGCTACTACCCGAACACTTTCGGGTACGCGGCCAAGGTTGCTGAGGCCACGGAGCTTTTGGCGTACAAGCGGCTGGCGCTCCAGCAGGAGGAGCGTGCGGCTAAGTAGGTCGCACACAACTTCTCAACAGACCCCACCCACTCGGAGGCGGCAAACATGCAACACACAGGCATCAGCCCTGTACGCACGTTTCGCCGTCTCCATCGCGTTCCACTGTGCAGAATCCACACATTCTGCCCACTGAAATGCGATACACCACACGACTTATGCCCAGCTGTGCATAACCCTGTGTACAAGCTGCGAAAAACAGTAAAAAATCCACCGCATATTTATACACAAAGCCAATAAAAGTGACTAAAATTAGATAAATAGTGGTCTCTTGACAAAATTCAAGGTTTTGCGTTGACAGGAATCAGTAAATTGCGTATAATCATTCAGGTTTCATGAATTCGAGTTGATGCTCTGGTAACTGTTTTTATCCAGCTGTCGAGGTAAATATTGCTCCAAAATTAGGGCATTTTCCTCGGAAACAACACGTTTTCTCGTGCATATCACACAATAACATATAGACAACATTCTACCGACTTCCACCAGGAAATCGGCTTTTTGTGTCTATTATTGTGTACAACACCTGTTGTAGTGCCTGAAAATGCGTATGCAGACAGCTGCATTATTATAGTAATAAATTATTAAACGTTTACGCTATGCCCAAACAAGCGCAAGTGGCTACCACAGCCGTCCACACAGACGAGGTGACAGGTCGCCTTTATTTTACAGACCAACGTGAAAAAACTGAGATGCCAAATCTCATTGAATCACAAAAGGCATCATATGATTGGTTCCTTGAAAAGGGTCTCCGAGAATTATTTGATGAAATCACTCCGATTACCGATTTTTCTGATCGTGATCTTGAGTTGCAATTCCTCGACTATTACCTCGATGAACCGCGTTTTGATGAAGTGACAGCAAAAGCCAAGAATTTAACATTCGAAGCAGCGTTGCGCGTAAATACAAAACTCGTTAACAAACGATCAAAAGAAATGAAAGAGCAAGAAGTCTTTTTGGGCGACTTCCCACTCATGACAGATCGTGGAACGTTTATTATTAACGGTATTGAGCGTGTTGTGGTATCACAGCTCATCCGTTCAGCTGGTGTATTCTTTACATCAAATTTCTTAAAAGGAAATTTTTACTACGGTGCAAAAATTATTCCAAACCGTGGTGCATGGCTTGAAGTTGAAACAAATCACGACAATGTGATTTACGTTAAAGTAGATCGTAAACGTAAAGTAGCAATTACTGCGCTGCTTCGTGCATTCGGCTATTCTTCTGATGAAGAAATCATGGAGCTCTTCAAAGATGTTGATACACATCCACACAATCAATACATTGCTGCGACATTAGAAAAAGATACCAGTCGCAATGAAGCAGAAGGTTTGAAAGAAGTCTACAAACGTATTCGTCCAGGTGATCTCGCGACAGTTGATAATGCGCGTTCATTGATCCACGCGATGTTCTTTAACTTCGATCGTTATGATTTCGGTCGTGTTGGTCGCTATAAACTCAACAAACGTTTTGGATTCACAGACGTTGAAAATATTCCAGAAAATCGTGTATTGCGTCGTGAAGATATCGTTGCAATCATCAGTGAAATCATTCGCTTGAACAACAGTCAAGAACAACCGGATGATATTGACCATCTTGGAAATCGTCGTATTCGTGCCGTTGGAGAATTAGTGCAAAACAAATTCCGTATTGGACTTTCACGTATGGAACGTATTGTGAAAGATCGTATGTCTACCAAAGACGTTGAAACATTGACTCCTGGTGTATTGATTAACGCTCGTCCAGTGATTGGTGCGGTGAAAGAATTTTTCATGAGTTCACAGCTCTCACAATTCATGGACCAAACAAATCCACTTGCAGAACTTGAACATAAACGTCGTTTGAATGCGATGGGTCCTGGCGGTCTATCTCGTGAACGCGCAGGCTTTGAAGTTCGTGATGTACATCGCACTCATTATGGTCGTATTTGTCCGATTGAAACTCCTGAAGGTCCAAACATTGGTCTCGTGGGTCACATGAGTTCATTTGCACGTATTAATGATTTCGGTTTCCTCGAAACTCCATTCCGCAAAGTTGTAAAAGAAGCAGACGGCCGCATGCGTGTCACTGATGATATTGTGTACCTTGATTCTTTTGAAGAAGAAAAAAGTACAACAACAGCTGCAACAACGCAGATTGATGCTGACGGTTACTTCCTCGTTGAAAAAGCAGAAGTACGTCACCACATGCAACCGACAATCATGGACGTGACAGAAATTGATTACATGGACGTTTCTCCAAAACAAATCATTTCTATCTCAACAGCGTTGATTCCATTCTTGGAACATAACGATGCGGTTCGTGCATTGATGGGAACAAACATGCAACGTCAAGCCGTGCCAACAATTAAGCCACAAGCGCCAATTGTCGGAACAGGTGTTGAGCTTCGTGCGGCAAAAGATTCTGGACAAGTAGCAGTTGCAACAGAAGACGGTGTTGTTGAACACGTTCAAGCGAACAAAGTCACAATCAAAGAAAAATCTGGTGGATACAAAGAATATCACTTGAAATCATTCCAACGTTCAAATGCATCAACCTCTATTAACCAAAAACCAATTGTTTCAGTTGGTCAAAAGATTAAGAAGGGTGACATTTTAGCAGACGGTGCATCAACTCAAGGTGGTGAACTCGCGATTGGTCAAAACGTTGTCGTGGCATACATGCCATGGGAAGGTGGTAACTATGAAGATGCGATCTTGCTTTCTGAGCGTTTAGTGCAAAAAGATCGATACACATCAATTCATATTGAGGATTACACAATTGATGTGCGTGATACAAAACTTGGACCAGAGGTAATCACTCGTGATATTCCAAATGTATCTGAAGAAAAGTTAAAGAACTTAGATGAAAACGGTATTATCCGTGTTGGTGCGCAAGTTGGCAGTGGTGACATCCTCGTTGGAAAAATTACTCCAAAAGGTGAAACAGAATTGTCAGCGGAAGAAAAATTGTTGCGTGCAATTTTCGGTGATAAAGCAAAAGATGTAAAAGATAGTTCATTGTATTTGTCACATGGTGAACACGGTCGCGTTGTTGATGTGAAGATTTTCAGTAAGGAAAATGGTGACAAACTGCAAGCTGGTGTGATGCAAACAATTCAAGTATCAATCGCACAACTTCGTAAAATTCAAGTCGGTGATAAAATGGCTGGTCGTCATGGAAACAAAGGTGTGATCTCACGTATTGTTCCAGTTGAAGACATGCCATACCTCGAAGATGGAACACCAGTTGATATCATCTTGAATCCACTCGGTGTCGTATCTCGTATGAACTTGGGTCAGATTCTCGAAGCCCATCTCGGTCTTGCGGCGCAAGCTCTTGGTTACACTGTTGCAACACCAGCTTTTGCCGGAATTCCAGCAGAAACAATTCGTCAAGAACTCGAAAAAGCTGGCTTCCCACGCGAAGGTCGCATCCCTCTATTTGATGGTCGTAACGGTGAACGTTTTGATCAACTGGTGATGTGTGGTGTGTCATACATGCTGAAATTGAATCACATGGTTGAAGATAAGATTCACCAACGTTCTATTGGTCCGTACAGTCTTGTGACACAGCAACCGCTCGGTGGTAAAGCACAATTCGGTGGACAGCGTTTCGGAGAAATGGAAGTGTGGGCACTGCAAGCGTACGGTGCTGCATACACATTACAAGAAATGTTGACGATTAAATCTGATGATGTTCCAGGTCGCAGTAAAGCGTATGAGTCGATCATTAAGAGCGAAGAAATTCAAATGAAGAACGTGCCAGAATCATTTAATGTCTTGGTGCGTGAATTGAAAGGTCTTGCACTTGATGTTGAGCTCTTGAATGATGAAGGAATTGCAATTGAAGATCACGATCAACCAAAGCGCGTTGCAACTCCAGAAACAGCGAATGAATACTCAGAAGATGAAGGCATTATCCGCGTCGAGCGCGATCCGGGCGATGAAGAGCCTTCTGAAGACGAGCTGAAATAATAATTAATCGACAACATACACATATGTCATTCTACGAAAACACCACACAAGTTGCCGATTTCTCAGCGATCCGTCTGAAACTGGCATCTCCACAAGAAATTCGTTCATGGTCTCATGGCGAAGTCATTCGTCCAGAAACGATCAACTACCGAACACAGAAGCCAGAAAAAGATGGTTTGTTCTGTGAAAAGATTTTTGGTCCGTCAAAAGACTGGGAATGTTATTGCGGTAAATACAAACGCATTCGTTACAAAGGAATTGTTTGTGATAAATGTCACGTTGAAGTCACACGCGCAAACGTACGTCGTGAACGCATGGGTCACATTGCGCTTGCTGCGCCAGTGTCACATATCTGGTTCCTCCGTGGCGTGCCAAGTAAAGTTGGTTTGCTCTTAAACTTATCTGCACAAGCTCTTGAAAAAGTTGTCTATTTTGCAAACTTTATCGTGACTGATGTGAACGATGAGTTACGCGCTCAGACAATGGAGCAAATTGAACAAGAATTAGAACAAAAGAAAAAACAGATTAAAGCCGAAGCACAAGACAAAGTTGCTGAAGTAAAAAAACGTCGTGAAGCTGCAACGAAGGAAGCAGGCGGAAAATTGAAAGCAGCAGACGATAATAAGTTCGAACAAGAACTTGTGAATGTTTCTGTGTTGCGTGATGAACAGCTGAAAGATTTAGAAGATGCGGCATCAATGGCAATGAAAGAATTGAAGAACTTAAGTGTTCATCAGATTGTTTCAGAAAGTGAATACTATGACTTGTCATTGAAATACGGTCACGTGTTTGACGCTGGTATCGGTGCTGAAGCTGTGAAGCAGTTACTTGTACGCATTGATCTTGCGGAAACACAAAAAGCGCTCGAAGCAGAACTTCTCACTGCAACAAAGAATCAATCAAGTCGTGTGTTGCGTCGTTTGAAACTTGTGAAGAATTTGATCAAGAACGAACTGCGCCCTGAATGGATGATTCTTGATGTTATTCCAGTGATCCCACCAGATTTGCGTCCAATGGTGCAACTTGACGGTGGTCGATTCGCAGCTTCTGATTTGAATGACTTGTATCGTCGCGTGATTAACCGTAACAATCGTTTGAAGCGTTTGAAAGAATTGAATGCACCTGAAGTGATTCAACGCAATGAAAAACGTATGTTACAAGAAGCGGTTGATGCGCTGATCGATAACAGTGCTCGTCATGGAAAAACTGTTACGGCATCTACTGGACAAAAACGTCAGTTGAAATCACTTGCTGATATTCTGAAAGGAAAACAAGGTCGTTTCCGTCAAAATCTTCTTGGTAAACGTGTTGACTACTCTGGTCGTTCAGTAATCGTGGTTGGTCCACATTTGAAATTGTATCAATGTGGTTTGCCAAAACGTATGGCACTTGAATTGTTCAAATCATTCGTGATTGCGAAATTGATTGAACGTGAATATGTGTACAATGTTCGCTCAGCAAACCGCTTCATTGAATCAGATCGTCCTGAAGTATGGGACATCCTTGAAGAAGTGACACTCGATGCAACTGTACTCTTGAACCGTGCTCCAACCTTGCATCGTCTTGGTATCCAAGCCTTCCAGCCAATTTTGATTGAAGGTAAAGCGATCCAAGTGCATCCACTTGTGTGTCCAGCGTTTAATGCTGACTTTGATGGTGACCAGATGGCGGTGCATGTGCCTCTTTCAACAGAAGCGCGTCGTGAGTCAAAAGAATTGATGCTCGCATCACATAACTTGCTTAAACCAGCGACTGGTGAACCGATCGTCACTCCGTCACAAGATATCGTCCTCGGATCATATTACATGACAGTGAAGCGTGAAAAAGCAGACGACAATAAACGCATGCTCGCGTTTGGAAGTGCAGAAGAAGCGCGTTTTGCGCAGCAGACTGGTCGCGTTCATTTGCAAGATGCTGTTCTTGTGAAGATGGCAGACGGAGTTGTTGAAACAACAGCTGGTCGCATCTTGTTCAATACAATCTTGCCAGAAGCACAACAGTTCTTGAATGAAGTGGTTGATAAAAAAGTATTGAAAGATATCATTGCAGAATGTCTCGCTGTTGAAGGTCCAGATCGTACTGTTCAATTACTTGATGATGTGAAAGATATTGCGATTGAATATGTCACACATTCTGGTATTTCTTGGGGTATGGATGACGTGATGGTTCCAGATTCAAAAGCTGGTATTATCGCTGACGCAGAAAAAGAAGTAGAAGATATCCATCACAACTTTATGATGGGTCTCTTAACTGATGACGAGCGTCGTGTAAAAGTTGTTGAAATTTGGACAGCCGCAAAAGACAAAGTGACTGATGAAGTACAAAAAGTGCTTCCACTTGATGGTTCAGTATTCGCAATGATTAACTCTGGTGCTCGTGGTTCATGGGGTCAAACAACTCAGATGATGGGTATGAAAGGTCTCGTGATTAACCCGTCTGGTGAAACAATCGAATTGCCAGTCAAAGCGTCATTTAAAGAAGGGTTCGATGTCTTGGAATATTTCATTTCAACACATGGTGCGCGTAAAGGTTTGACTGATACTGCGCTTCGTACTGCGAATGCCGGATACCTGACTCGTCGTTTGGTTGATGTTGCCCAAGATGTTGTTGTCGCTGCAGAAGATTGCGGAACAACTCGTGGCTTTGAAATTTCTGAAAAAGAATCAACAGACATGGGTGAATCACTAGCAAATCGTATCTTAGGCCGTGTGCTTGCGAAAGACTTGGTTGATGTAAACGGCAAAGTCTTGATTAAAAAAGGTACATTAGTTTCAACTGACGAACTTGAAAAAGTGAAAGGTCATGAAATGGAATCTGCAGTCATTCGATCAGTACTGACGTGTGAACAAGATCGTGGTGTGTGTCAGTTCTGTTATGGTTTCGATCTCTCAAACAATAAATTAGCAGCTCTTGGAACTGCCGCTGGAATTATGGCCGCTCAATCAATTGGTGAGCCAGGAACTCAGCTTACTATGCGTACCTTCCATACTGGTGGTGTAGCTGGCGCTGATATTACCCAAGGTCTTCCACGTGTCGAAGAATTGTTTGAAGCGCGCCAATTAAAACGAGCAGCAGTGATCGCTGACGTTGATGGTGTTGTGAAAGAAATTGTGAAAGAAAATGGTCAGTATATTGTTCGCATTGGATATGATGCTGATGTTGAAGAAAAATACACCATGAAAAAAGCTGACAAGCTGCACGCTTCCGATGGTGCAACTGTGAAAAAAGGCGCTGCCTTGTTTGATAACGTCGATGGAACTGTGAAAGCACGTATTGCTGGAACAATTAAAATCGAAAAAACCAAACTTTCACTCTATGGTCGTGAAGAACAAATTCGCGAATGCCCAGTTGTCCCAGGCTATGGCGTGTGGGTGAAGGAAGGTGAGCTGGTTGTTGCAGGTCAACAGCTAACAGAAGGTTCATTGGACTTGTATGAATTACAAGCGCTTCAAGGAATCGATGCAGTGCATAAATATATCATTAAAGAAATTCAATATATTTATAGCTCACAAGGTCAGAAGTTAAATGACAAGCATATTGAAGTAATCATTCGTCAAATGCTTGCACGTTTCAAGGTCTTAGATCCAAAGGGAACTGACTTAGTGAACGGCGATGTTGTTTCACGTTCAGCACTTGCTCGCGCAAATGCTGAAGCTGGCGGTAAACCAGCGGTTGTTGAGCCGGTATTGCTCGGTATCACAAAAGCATCATTAACTGTTGATTCATTCTTATCTGCAGCGTCTTTTCAAGAAACTGCCCGCATCTTGATCGATGCGGCTGTGTCTGGAAAAGTAGATAACTTGATGGGTCTAAAAGAAAACGTCATCATCGGTAAATTAATTCCAGTTGGAACTGGTTTTAAAATGCCAGAAGCTGGTGCGAAGACGAATGAAGATACAACAGAAGAAATCGAAACGCTGTAAATAAACAGACATACTCGATACAAAAGCCCTCCTTTCTGGAGGGTTTTTTGTCATTTGAGAGTATTGAATCTTTGTTGACAACCTTGATTTGAGCCAGTAGGCTGGCTGTAGCCAAATAGATTGGCACTCAAGGAGTGGTGAAAACAATGTTGGTTTTCGGGTTGTTGATGTATGGGCTGATCGCCGGTTTCATCGTCGACGGGTTTCGTCGCGACAAGGAGTGGCGCACGACGCTGATCCTGGTCTTCGCGGTGGGAGCCTTTGTGCTCTTCGCCCGTCGGTTGGAGGAGTCCGGTTACCCGTTGCTGATCGCCCTCTCCTACCTGGTAGGCTTCGGCCTCGGGGTCTGGGGTCGGCGTCGGCTCCATCGTGCACCTCCACTGATGAAGGCTTCGGACCCTCAGCCGCCTGTTGACGGCCAGTAGCATCTAGCTGCTGCTCCGCTCAAGGGCTCTTGGTGTACGCCACGGCCGTACGTTCAAGAGCCACTGATCAGAATGTCGCCGCGTGCGTGCTGATCAGTCCCTTCCAGAGTTGTTATGCAACAATAACAATTATGGTAGAGAATAACAGGCGTTGACTTACTTGTTTAGGTTATACGTGCGCACCTGGACAAACTCAATATTTTTTGCTATAATAATAAAAATAGTGCAGTTTGTTTTTTATTCTATATGACATTTTCTGCCCAATCTTCCAATCCAGTTGCCCAAGAGCTCAAAATGGTGCTGAGCAAAATGGTTGCAGAAACCAACGGTATTTCTCTTCGTAGTACCTTGGATTTATTACAACAAACGCATATTGATGGCTTTTCAGTAGAAGCGCATCAAGCAATTGATGAATTTGCAAAGCTATTAACAGCCTTTCAAATTCGCCAAGTCCCGATTGATGAAGTGCTTGCGCATCCATTTGCTCAAGCTCTTTTTGAATATTTTCATGATTTTGGACTTCATTTTCAAGAGCATCACACTCATTTAACCGGCGCACTTGATGAATCATTTGTTTTCCCACGCTTGCAGGAAGCGCTTTCTGGAGAACATGGTGCACAAATTGCTGCACAAATTCAAGAGGTCTATGGAGTAGATGCTGCGACACTGACAACACCAGAAAGTATTAGTCCGTTGCTGCGCCTGCGAGACGATGAAGCTGATAATCCATTTGTGCAGTATTTGCGCAAAATGTTTTTAACAAAAGTTGTGCTGACAAGTAAACAAGCGCACCATGATGCGGCTTATCACATGGCAGAGCGCTTATGGACTGAAGCAAATGTTGGCTTTATCCGTTTAAAATGGACATTTTCTCGCGCAAATTCAACTGGAGCGGCTGAAGAAATTCCTGGAATGGAGCATTTGTCTTCTGAAGATATCACCGTAGCGCTCTATGAAGGCTTCCGTGATTTTCAATCCAAGCATCCTGAATTTTCTTTTGAGCTTGCCCCATCGTTTCGGAAAGAGTTAGATTTTTTTGACACCACACGGTTTGCAAATAAAGAAGAAGACATGAGTAATCAGGTCAATGAAGTATTGGCGATTATTGATCGTCATCCAGAAATCGCAAAAGTCATGACATCGGTTGATACAGTGGGGAATGAAATGCATTTTTACACCAAAGAAAATTACATGGCATTTAAAGCGCCATTTCGAAAATTACAATTTCGTGGATTTAAAATTCGGAGCCATCATGGCGAAACGTGGTATACATTGCGTCGGGGAATTCAATCAGTTGATAATGCGCTCAACATTTGGGCGATTGACGCTGTTGAACATGGCGTTGCGTTAGGGATTAATCCAAACTATTATTTTCATCGCCTGTTTCAAGAAGCACTTGAGCTGAATCATCAAGGGAAGGAAATTGATGTTGATTCGAGTCTTGGTCGCGAGCTAAATGACATGGATTGGCGTGGAGATCACGCAGTGTTGCGCAAGTTGCTTGAAGGTGATGTGCTCACTGAAAGTGATGTGACAGCTTTTGTGAAAACAAAATTCCATACATCTCGTGAAGTGGAACGATATCAGCACGATATTTTAAATCGAATGATTGATACAGGTGTTGAATTGGTTTCCCTGCCATCATCAAACTATAAACTCACTAGTCAATTTGGTGACTATAAAGAACATCCATTTTCATGGTGGGAAAAGAAGGGAATGAAGCTCAGTATCGGAACGGATAATTACGTGTTGCTGAATTCAAACATTATTCGTGAAATGTTGATTTTATTGTTTACAGATCCAGAAGGGTTAAAAATCACGAAGCTTCTGATGGTTGCAACAGGGGAGCATCGTCGCCCATACATGAGTAGTGTCTTGTGGGACATGCGCCGCGATAAAGGCATTTAATACCCAAATAAAAAAACGCTTCAATACAGAAGTGTTTTTTTGACCGATGAAAATTGTGTAACTATTTTTTGTAGTTACTGGAACCCTCAATCATCTTCAGTGAATGCGGATGTGATTCTGCAAAACCGGCTGATGTAATTTGAATAAAATCCGGTTTGGTCGCGAGCGCTTTCAAGTTTTTTGCGCCGTTATACCCCATACCAGCTCGAAGTCCACCAGCGAGTTGAAATACAACATCGCCAACTGCGCCTTTGTAATCCGTATATCCAACAATTCCTTCAGCAACAAGTTTCTTTTTGTCCGTTGTGTCTTTTTGTCCATAGCGATCTTTTGAGCCCATTTCCATTGCGTCCGCTGAACCCATGCCACGATACATTTTCATTTTTTTACCGTCTTTTGTGATTACTTCACCAGGCGCTTCATCTGTTCCAGCAAATAATCCACCCGCCATTACAACCGTTGCTCCAGCGGCAAGGGCTTTCACGATGTCGCCACTATATTTAATTCCGCCATCTGCAATAATTGGTGTCTTGGTTTTTTTTGCAGCAGCGACTGCGTCCATGACAGCAGTGAGTTGTGGCGCGCCAACGCCGGCGATCACACGCGTTGTGCAAATTGATCCAGGGCCAACACCCACTTTCACAACATCAGCGCCAGCAGCAATAAGGGCTTTTGTGCCAGCTCCAGATGCAACATTTCCTCCAACAACAACGACCTTTTTCCCAAAGGCTTTTTTAATTCGTTTTACTTGATTGAGTACTGATTGGGCATGGCCATGCGCACTGTCAACAACAATCATTCGAGCGCCAGCTTCAACCAATAATTTCGCGCGTTCAAATTCTTCGTCGCCACCGCCAACACTGGCAGCGCCAACCAATCCGTCTGCAACGAGTTGCTTTACCATTCCGGCCTGTTTTTCCGCGGTCATGTTTTTGTGAATGACGCCAAGCCCGCCGAGCTCGCCCATCGCTTTTGCCATTGCATATTCAGTTACCGTATCCATTGGCGCGCTCAAAAATGGCAATTCAAGTTTGATGCCAGCGAGGTTCACTCGCAGGTCTGTATTGCGAGGGGATACCTCAGAATAGCGAGGAATGAGGAGAACGTCGTCGTATGTAAGGCCGAGGCGAATTTGCATAAGCGTAAAAAATATGATTGATTACACATATTCTACAATATTTTGAAAGATTTTTCAACTATGGCCGAATTGCAACCACGACGCCCTGAAAAAACACTGGAAGACACAGGTCGGCGTATTTCACGGTTGATTTTAGAACTTGCGGAGCGTCATGATCGGCATATCCGTGAAGGGAAGGTGCTGTATACAGAGAGTCCGTATGCATTATTATTTCGTTTGACTGCCGGGAACGCTGATGCCATGGAAGCGTTATTAGACGCAGAGCCGTTATTTTTTGAAACGCATCCAGAAGTACCGCCTGTTATTTTATTGGACGAAGCAGTCAGTTCATATTTTCCAAAAGAGTTTTTTGATGATCCAACATCTTTTATTGAAGGCCAAGTTGAGGTAGATCGTGGAGCAGGCAGGATCCCGCGAGCAGAAACCAATCGCCGACTGATGGACATCGCATATGATGTGACACAAGTAAAATCTTTTAATCTTCCAGGGCCAGATGAGAGTGTTCTTTCTGTTGTTTCACGACGGATTGATCGGAAGGCATTGAGTTCTGTGAATCGCCAACGGGCAGCATTTGACGCTGGGATTCCAACGCCACGAGTGTACGGAGAAGTACTGCATGGCGAAAACCAGTACGCACTTTTTGAAAAAGTGCGTGGAGTGACAGTGTTAGATGCGATCGCCCGTAGATTCCAACGCACTGAAGATTATGACAATTTGTTACGCGCACCTCTTTCATTTCAAGCTGTAATGTCAGGTATTATGTTTTATTTTCCAGAAACGCAAAATAATGATTTACAAAAACGCTGTCAAGATGTTGCAAATAAATACCAAGAGGTTCTTGATTATCATTTTTTTTGTTCGAAGCTCTACATTTATATCAGTGATGTTATTGACGGGCCGGGTAGTTATTTACGTCACGTTAATATCTTTGGCGGAAAAGAATTTGTAGATAAGTGTATATTGCAAGTTGCTCGCACACTAGGCATCGATTCGATTGAAGATTTTTTTAATCGATACCGTTTTGCATCTCCTCATTGGGAGAGTCAATGGGAGAAAGATGCGGTGCTGATTCAAGAAGACGCTGATGCTAAAATAGTGTCATATAAAAAAGAATGGGCTCAAGTCGTTGATGTGCATTTTTTTGGTTTTCCGTTAACAGCTCGACGAGAGTCTCTCAAAAAGATGGCAGAGGAGCGCGGTGTTCCCCATAAAGATTTTGCAAGTCGAAACACTATGATTGAATGGGATTTTAATGCGGACAAACCACTGGTTCGCGATGGCGAAGTAGAGCCGCGATTATTGCTTATTGACTGGGAAGAATAATAAAGAGTTATACGAAGAAAGGTTGATTTTTCAGGCGTTTCGGGTACACTACGGCTATGAATCATAAACATATCGCCATTCTTGATTTTGGCTCTCAATATATGCACCTCATTTCTCGCCGAATTCGGCAAATGGGAGTGCTCACAAAAATTTATCCGTCTGATGTATCAGCGGAAGAGTTGTCTGACGCGTGGGGTGTTATTTTGTCTGGCGGACCAAATGATGTGAACGAGCAAAAAATTGCCTATGACCCAGCAATTTTTGATCTTCCAGTTCCAGTACTTGGCCTGTGTTATGGGCATCAGCTTATGGCGCATCATTATGGTGGTGTAGTGAAATCTGGCTTTGAAAGTGAATACGGTCTTGCGGAAATTGAAGTGCATGATGATTCTTCGTTATTTAAAGGATTGCAGAAAAATGAACCAGTCTGGATGAGTCATTGGGATTCTGTCGCTGAGGTGCCAGAAGGATTTCACATGACTGCGCGCACAAAAGCGGCGTCTATTTCTGGAATGGCAGATGATGCGCGTCGTCGATATGGTTTGCAATTTCATGTTGAAGTGGCGCACACAACTCACGGCATGGCGATGCTTGAAAATTTTGTGCTTGATATTTGTAAGGCAGAAAAGAACTGGAGCATGGAGCAGTATCTTGCAGAACTCACAGAACACATTAAAGAGCAGGTCGGTGAGCGCAATGTCTTTTTGTTTGTTTCAGGTGGTGTTGACTCAACAGTCGCCTTTGCGTTGCTTGAAAAAATTCTTGGCAAAGAGCGGGTCTATGGACTCCATGTCGACAACGGATTTATGCGCCTGAATGAATCCACTTTGGTGAAACAATCACTTGCCGCTGCTGGGTTTGAAAATCTCCACGTTGTTGAAGCCCAAGAAGATTTCCTCACAGCAGTCGCAGGCGTTGCAGAACCGGAAGAAAAGCGCAATATCATTGGCCGAACCTTTATTGACGTCCAGAAAAAGATGATCAAGGAGTTGAAATTTGATCCAGCTGAGTGGATGCTCGGACAAGGAACAATTTATCCAGACACCATTGAATCTGGCGGAACCAAAGCCTCTGACACAATTAAAACCCATCACAACCGAATTCCGGAAATCATGGAAATGATTGAACAAGGTGGTGTGATTGAGCCGCTTGCTGAGCTTTACAAAGACGAAGTGCGTGAACTTGGCGCACAACTCGGGATTCCAGCACCACTCTTAAACCGTTGGCCGTTTCCAGGGCCGGGCCTTTCCATTCGCACGCTCTGCAACACCGAAACGGACGTTGTGGTTGAAAATGAAGCAGAAATTGATGCGCAGATTGCAGGCATCATTCAAGAGGCTGGCATTTCTGGACGCGTGCTCCCGGTGCGCAGTGTTGGTGTTCAAGGAGATCAGCGATCGTATCAACATCCAGCGCTATTTTACAACGCCGAAAAAATTGCGTGGGAGAAACTGCAAGAACTATCTGTTGAAACAACGAATGTGGTAAAGGGTGTGAACCGTGTTGTCTTGCACATTGCCGGAGGAAATCCCGCAGCTGCGCCCCGACTCCTACAAGGAACACTGACTCAAGATCGACTTGATATATTGCGCAAAGCGGAACAAGTAATGACACAGCATGTTGCAGCGAGTGGGCTGTACAACGACATTTGGCAATTCCCGGTGATTCTCGCGCCACTGTCATTCACGGAAGAGGATAGTGAAACAATTGTGCTTCGACCAATTGAATCGCAAGAGGCGATGACGGTGAATTTCTACCCCATGAATCAACATGTCTTACAAGAAATGGCAAAAGAATTACTGACCATCGACGGAATTGGCGCGGTATTGTTTGATATCACCAATAAACCACCCGCTACAATTGAGTGGGAATAATTATTCTATTGCTACTATGTCAAACACAAAAATGATTATCGCTCTTGGAGCGGCTATGTCAGCTTGTAGTCATTATGATGCGGTTTCTCGATTACCAACAGATGCAGAAGAGGCTCATTTGTGGGAAATTGCAGATATTATGGCTAGAGACGTTGAGTTTTCAGCAGCATTATCAGCAAGTATTGATCCAGATATTCTCAGAACCAACCCAAATAGAGTTAAGGATGCGATTATACATGCACCTGATGTCCTTCGACAACATTTGCGTGATGGAATGATAGAAATCATTTCCCCCAAGCCCGGCGAGGATTTGGACATTCTCGGAGAAGCAGGTGGCTACGCTACAAAGTCATTGTCAGACGATAGTATTCGGTTTCGGGGGTATATTGCTCAGGATGATCCTACGATGTATTCAGATCCCGTCCGGGTTGCTCGACATGAGATACTGCATTATGCACTTGGTGCGCATACATTTTACATCCCTGATGATCAGATTGTTTTTGATGAATACATCAGAGATAAATCTATTCAAGCTCATGATCCCGTCTATATTGTTGATTATTGTGTAACCGAATTCGCAAAGATATATGGTATTTTGACCCACCCAAATCATTTTAATGATTTGCAATCAGTCGATGTAAAAATACGGATCTCACAACTACAAGCAATACAGCAAATACCTCAAGATGTTTGGGCAAATGATGTATATAATCAAATGATGAGTTTACAGACAGGAGTGTCGACAATTGAGGAAGAAGATGCTCTTACCAAGAGGGTTTTATTGCCGGGATCTCAGGAGATTTTCATGCCATTTGGTGTTATGCCACAAGAAGTCGCAGAGGTGTTTTATGCACAACGAGGTGCAATATACGAAAAGCTGCAAGATAATATTCGCCGAGAAATACAGGCATTGGAATTGGAAGCGCTCAAAGAGCAAGGTGAAAATGATTCCTCATCAGATGGCGTTGAAGATACAGCAGCAGATCAAGGCACGACTGATACAGGATCTGAAGGAGAGCATAGTAGAGCACGATCGCGCCGACCACGGTAATTCTTAGAATTATTTTTTGTTATTGGCTGCGGCATAGTTTTCTGCCGCGCACATGCTGCCAGCTTTGTTGATTTTATCAACTGAGTGGCGTAGCATGTCTGTATTATCTCATAACTATTCGATTATGAATTCAAAAAATACTCTCAGGATGATTTATGGTATCGTCGCGCTTGCGTGTGTCGTCGTGCTATCTATTGCAGGCTATGTGATTGTCCGTAATATCATGGCTGATTCAACTGCTGTGAACACGAATGGGAATGCAAATATTGTCGTGAGCAATACAACAAACGAACAAGCAGTTCCACTCACAAAACAACAGAAGCTGGACGCACTATTTGATATCCGCAGTAAAGCACCTGAAACAAAATTATTCTATTCAGAAAAACTTGGCGTTGGCTTTACGTATCTCCCGCAGTCACAATATGATTCATCTGTTGAGACCGTAGTGACTGAAAAAGGAGATACGATATATGTACATGATGCGAAGTATGAACCAGAAACTGGAAAATCGATTCAAGTCTTCACAAAAGATGACAAGCTGACCTTAGAAGAGGCAATACAGAATCGTTTTTTGAAAGACTATAAAAAAACGGATTGTTTCGTTGCAGCGTATAGTCCCACAGAAGTTGCTCCGAGTGGATACACTGCTGCTGAAATTTCTTTTTCAGAAGATCTTGCTCCAAAAGAAGGTCCTTGGTGGGATATTGGCGATAAATGCCCAGCTGATTACACTGCAACAAACGGTATTCAGTATTTTGTTATGAATAGCGCTGTTCCAGGAAAATATCTTTTTCTAAAACTTGGACAAGACTCTATGTCACGTGATGGATCTATTGTAGAAGATGGTGCTGAGTTCCACGATTGGTCGTATTCATTGCGCATTGTTGAGTAGTGTAGTACAGAGCATTGACTTTTTCGGTAAAAAATGGTACTATAAACTCATAGTAGTGTTTTACTATTAATAAAAGTAAAAATATGGGTTTTGAAGGAAAAATGCGTGCATTTGCCGCAGCAGCGGGTTTAGCGGCAGCAAGCGGTGAGATGAATCGTCCAGCACGAGCAATGGACGTGCAGCCACCAACAGAGCAGGTCGATGCAACTGATCCGCGTATTGCGCAGTTGCCAGAACAAGTACGACAGTATGTCGTTTCAGATATTAAGACTGAAGCGAAGCGTTTTGTTGCGTATGTACAAGACCCTGATATTGTATTGAGTGCTGCTGAGTCTGGAACAAATGTTTCAGAAGGACGCATGGGGCTAGAAATAAAAAAGGACGATATCAATCGTTGGATGTTTAACCCGCAAGGCTTTGCCAGTCGTGAAAATCTTGGTGAAGGTGTCTTATGGACTCAAGGAGAGTTGGATCGTATGCAGGCTGGAGGTGTTGTTTCTCGCACAATGTCAGATCAGGCATTAGCACGTATGGCTCCAGACAAAGATCTTCCATTTTACGTCACTGACACAACTGGCCTGTTGGCTGAAATGGATGATCGAGTCAACCATGGGCAAGATGCGGTGAATCCACTACTGAATGAAAAATTATCAAAAGAAGAGAAGCGTGCATTTGTCGTTTCTCTCACTGAAGCGTTTGGCTATACTGGTCCGTTACTTCATCTTGTTCATGAAGAGCAGAAAAATCGCTTGATTCATGATACGCGTACACCAAAGGTTAAACATGAGCATGTTGTCGCTGCAGGCGTGGAGCAAACTCGCATCTATGTAGAGTATCTACAAAATCTTGTCGATCAATATCCACAAACAGGCGAAATTTCATATGCAGAATTCCGTCAGTTCATGGAGTCTCTTGCAACATTTAGTGATTACATTCCTCAAGCGAATTTGGTGCGCGGTGGATATGATGAATATACACAGCTTGCTGATTTGCAAGCAGAGATTCTTGCGGTAGACACTGCAACAGGCGGCGCTATTGCGAAAGCAGTTGAGGATTTGTACAAATCTGTTGAGTTTATGAAAGCTCGTGTAACCCCTTCTGATCGCGCTGCATTTTTGCATGATCATAAAGATGCGCTTGATGGGCAAGTTGCTCAAGAACTTGCAAAAGTTGCGAAAGCAACAGGCGCAAAGCCGTCTGAGTATCAAAAAAAGGCAATCGACGAAACTATTCGTCCTGAGTTACGATAATATCGACTCAGCTCAAAAAGCCCCTTTGAACGGGGCTTTTTTTGTGGTATAGTAAAATCCTATGCCAGCAAAAAAGAAGAAAAATCAGGACGAAGAGCTTGAACCAAAAAAACGCGGTCGAAAGAAAAAGACTGAAGATATTGAGGATATCGAAGATTTTGACGAAGATGACGACGAAACAGAGTTGTTTCAATTTTCTGACGAACACGGAACACAACGTGGCCTCACAGTTATTTTCTTTTTTAGTGTCGCGATTTTATCGTTTTTAGCATTTATTGATGCGGCTGGGGATCTTGGTGTCTGGATTGATACCGGTCTTGGTTGGTTGTTTGGTTGGGGGCGATATATGATGACTGTTGTATTTGCGGCCTTAGGATATGTCTTGCTTCACCCAAGTCGATATCAAGTGCGTGCAGTGAATTGGGTTGGTTCAGTGTTGTGTATCTTGGCATTACTGGCACTTATTCATCTATGGATTCCATTGCCTGACTCTCTTACTGTGCTGCAAGATGGACGCGGCGGTGGATTGTTCGGTGTATTACTCGCGTATCCATTGTTGAAATACGCAGGTATTTGGGCTTCAGTGGTTGTATTGTTCGCATTGCTGATTGCTTCAGTATTAATGACCTTCCAAACATCATTAAACGCATTGTTAGATGTTTTGGGTTCTGTGAAACTTTTGGCAAAACCCGTGCAATGGATTCGCCAGCGTATTACAGCGCGCCGATATGGATATGTATTAGATGATGGCACAGAAGATGATGAGGAAGAATGGGAAGAGGATGAAGAATTGCTTGATGAAGATGTCGAAGAAGAACTTCTTGAAGAAGAAGTACCAGCGTTTACATCAGCTGAACTGGCGGAACGCACGAGTGAAGCAGCGATTGACCCAAGCTCTGCTGAACAATTAGAATTTGTCCCACAAAAACCAAAACGTCGCCGCACAAAAGTCGATATGCCGCTGGATTTATTAGTGCGCAGTACAGATAAACCAATGAGTGGTGATATTGAAGGCAATAAAGAAAAGATTCGATCAACATTTGAAAATTTCCGTATCGACGTTGAGATGGAAGAGGTGAGTGTTGGTCCAATGGTGACGCAATATGCACTGAAGCCAGCGCAAGGTGTGAAACTGACGCAGATTACATCACTTAGTAATGACCTCGCGCTTGCACTTGCCGCGCATCCCATTCGTATTGAAGCGCCAATTCCAGGGAAGTCACAAGTGGGCATTGAAGTGCCAAACAAAACAACCGCAACTGTGCGTTTGCGTGATTTATTAGAATCCAAAGAATTCAAAAAACGCGAAGATAATTTGATGTTTTGTATTGGCCGCGATGTCTCTGGAAAAACCGCGATGGTATCGGTCAATAAAATGCCACATGTCTTGATTGCTGGTGCAACCGGTTCTGGAAAATCCGTCGGAATTAATAGTTTGATTGTTTCGTTACTCTATCAAAACTCACCAGATGATTTGAAATTCATCATGGTCGATCCAAAGCGGGTGGAGCTGTCTGTCTACAACGGTATTCCGCATCTATTAACACCAGTTATTACCGACGTTGAAAAAACAGTCAACTCATTGAAATGGGCAGTCACAGAAATGGATCGTCGCTACGAAGTGCTCTCTCGTGCAGGGAAGCGGAATATTGAGGGCTACAATACAGCGGCAAATAACGAAGATCGCATGCCATACATCGTCTTCATTATTGATGAATTGGCGGATATTATGTCCGTTGCTTCTTCATCAGTTGAAGCGGCAATTGTGCGTTTGTCACAAATGTCTCGTGCGGTCGGTATCCACCTCGTGCTTGCAACGCAGCGTCCATCGGTTAATGTAATCACCGGTTTGATTAAGGCCAACATGCCAACCCGTATCGCATTTGCTGTGACGTCGCTCGTTGATTCCCGTACGATTTTAGATTTTTCAGGCGCAGAAAAATTACTTGGTCGTGGGGACATGCTCTACATCGATCCAAGTACCAGTAAACCACGTCGGTATCAAGGTGCGTATATTGATGAAAATGAAATTGAAAAAGTTGTTGAATTTTTGAAAGAAGAAGCTGGTGAGCCAGACTACAATAGTGATATTACAGAAAAAATTTCCGCAAAAGGAATTCCTGGAATGGTGAGTGATGGCATGGGAAGTGACGAAGATGAGTTATTAGAGGAAGCGAAGAAAGTGTTATTACAGGCCGGTAAAGCCTCTGCGTCATTGCTGCAGCGCCGGTTGCGGGTTGGATATGCGCGCGCGGCTCGTATTTTAGACATCTTAGAAGAAGAAGGATTTATTGGGCCCGCGGAAGGCAGTAAGCCACGAGAAATTCTCGCAACGGAGGTGGATCTTGGCCCGGCTGATGATGAGGAAATGGAAGGCGATGAATTTTCAGAGGCTGAAGATGATGCTGATGAATCAGAAGACGACGATGTTGAAGATGACGAAGAAGAGATCGATGATCTAGAAGATTCAGATGAACCTGAGCGTGTATAGAAATGCAAAATCCATTTCGTAAACGCGCTGCGCTCGCGCATCAAACAGTTGGAGAGATTCTTGCAGCTGCTCGTGCAGAAAAAGATGTGTCACTTGATGAAGCGGCTCGTGCAACAAAAGTAATGAGTGCATTTCTCCTCGCGTTAGAAAAAGGGAAGTACAGTGATTTGCCATCCCCGGTGTATATTCGAAATTACTTGCAGGTCTACGCAAAATTTCTTGGTGTTCCGTGGGAGTTTATTGCTGAACAATATGAAAAGGAGATTATGATTTATCGTGATTCTCCAAAAGCGCAACACGAAAAAAATCAACAATCTTTATTAAAAACAAAGGCAGAGCCAAAAGACGCAACGGCTCGTAAAATCGCTGTATTACGTTCATATGAACAGCGTCATGCAATTATTATTCCTCAACTTGTGAAGTTCGGTCTATTTGGTTTACTAGTTTTGGTATTTGCATTATATGTAACTATCCAGCTCGTGCGATTATATAATCCACCCGAGCTTGTTGTTGCTGAGCCAGCATCAGATTATCAAACAACCACAGAAAAAATTACTATCGCCGGCACGACATCACCTGAAGCAAGTGTTGAAATTAATGGGCAGCGTCAAGATGTAAATTCTGATGGTGCATTTCGTGCAGAATTATTTGTGAAGGATGGAGTAAATACCATTCGCGTCACTGCGCAATTTAAACGGAGTCGCAAGCGAGAGGTCATACGGCATGTGTTATTTGATGCGCCAGATGTTGTTCCAACTCCAGTAGTTGAATAAGGTGTAGCTGGGCTGAGGATATCCACAGTTTTTTGTGCCCCCGTTGACCTTCGGTTTTTATTCGGTTATACTGTTCTTACCACCCAAAATAATAAATAAGCAGAAAGAAATACGTATGGCAAAAAAAGACGATAAAGAACCAAAGACAGTCAAAGACACAAAGGCTGACGGTAAGGCAGAGGCAGCATCAATGGCGATTGCGCAAATCCGCGATCGATTTGGTGAAGGTTCAATCATGAAGCTTGGGGACTCAAAAGAAATGCATGTTGAGGCAGTGCCGACGGGTTGCCTGTCATTAGATTTAGCACTTGGAGTCGGCGGTATGCCACGTGGTCGAGTTGTTGAAATTTATGGTCCAGAATCATCTGGTAAAACAACACTTGCGCAGCACGTTATCGCAGAAGTGCAAAAAATGGGCGGCACAGCAGCATTTATTGATGCCGAGCATGCACTCGATCCAGAATATGCGAAGAAGATTGGTATCAACACAAATGACATGTTGATTTCTCAGCCAGACAATGGTGAACAAGCGTTAGAAATTTTAGAAACATTAGTTCGATCAAATGCGGTTGATGTGATTGTTGTCGATTCTGTTGCAGCTCTCACCCCACGTGCTGAAATTGAAGGTGAAATGGGAGATTCACACATGGGCTTGCAAGCACGTTTAATGAGTCAAGCGCTCCGAAAACTGACCAGTATTATTTCAAAGACAAACTGTGTCGTTATTTTCATCAACCAAACTCGTATGAAAATTGGTGTTGTGTTTGGAAACCCAGAAACAACAACTGGCGGCATGGCTTTGAAATTTTATTCATCAGTGCGTATTGAAGTGCGTCGTGCAGCACAAATTAAAAAGGGTGAATTAACAGTTGGAAACCGCGTGAAAGTGAAGATTGTGAAAAATAAAGTTGCTGCTCCATTCCGTACAACTGAATTCGACATTATGTACAATGAAGGTATTAGCCTTGCAGGGGACTTGCTCGATACAGGTGTTGCGCTCGGTGCGATTGCAAAAAATGGTAATACCTATGCGTTTGGTGAAGAAAAGCTCGGCGTTGGTCGAGAGGCAGCGAAGCAATATTTAAATGAGAACAAAAAACTCATGAAGGATATTCGCAAAAGCATTATGGGTAATGCAGCTGCTGCAAAAAAAGCTGATCTTGCAGATGCACCAACGGCGGCATAGTGCTACTAGGTAATATAGAGCAGAAAAAAGATCCTCGCTATGAGGATCTTTTTGTTGTTGATTGTTTTTTATTTGACGTGGACTCTTTTGGTGTGTGTGCAATATTTTTTGATGGTTTCGTTGCGTAGCGTGCCCATACACGAAGGCCAATGTAGTAGCATTCAATAAATAGTGCAGCGGTAACCGCAACACTTGTGGTAGTGATAAGAGTGCGTGGTAGTAAGGAAAAAATCGCTGGAACAGAAAAATGAATCACAAGCACAAAGATTGATTGAATGATTCCAAGGAGACTGCCTGACAGAAGGCCCACAACAGCGCCAACTTTCCAGTGTTCTTGAATGAGAATTGTGTATCGAGCGATACTGCCAGCAAGAACGCAATAGACACCGGCAATAATAAAGACTTGGTAGATATTATAATAAGATGCGCAGACTAACACAATTGCGCCAATAAGTGGCCAGAATAGTTTTTCTAGGTAATATTCTGTGCGTTCGGTTGGGGTCATATGTTCTGTAGGTCGTTTGTAATAGCGCTATTGTATCATAGAATTGCCTGTGTTAGGGTCGATGCAGGAGGTGAGTATGAGTGGAAACATCAACCCACTCGGGGTTGCGACGATTTTTTGGGCGACCATCATGGCCGCCCTCCTCAGCGCTACGGCGCTGTGCGTGGTTGGGGCCTTCTTCGGATGGTTCTGACCCTTTGTCTATTAAAACGGTACAAAAAAAGACGGGATCTTGAACCCCGTCTTTTTATCTAGGTGAATGGATTACATCATTCCTGGCATTCCCATACCACCCATTCCAGCTGGCATGCCGCCGGCTGCATCATCTTTACTTGGAATTTCCGCAACAACTGCTTCCGTCGTTAAGACTAATGAAGCAATAGATGCTGCATTTTCCAGCGCAGAGCGAGTGACTTTTTTCGGATCTACAATACCTGCTGCCATTAAGTCTTCCATCTGATCGAGTGCGGCATTGTAACCAACATTTCTTTCAGCAGCTTTTACAGCAGCTACTTTTTCGTCCGCATTTTGACCAGCATTTTCAACAATGCGACGTGTTGGCTCTTCTAAGGCACGACGGAGAATTTCGATTGCGACTTTTTCATCGGCATTCACTGCATCAACAGTATCAAGTGCTTTCATTGCGCGGATTAATGCTGTTCCACCGCCAATTACTACACCTTCTTCAACGGCTGCGCGAGTTGCATTGAGTGCGTCTTCAATGCGATCTTTTACTTCTTTCATTTCAGTTTCTGTTGCTGCACCAACTTTAATAACTGCAACACCACCAGTGAGTTTCGCTTTTCGTTCTGCGAGTTTTTCGCGATCAAACTCAGAATCAGATTGATCGAGTTGGTTCAAGATTGCTACAACACGGGCTTCAATTGCCGCTGCATCACCTTTACCATCAACAATTGTTGTATTGTCTTTGGTTGCGATGACTTTCCCAGCGTGACCAAGGTGTTCTGGGGTTGCATTTTCGAGCGTTAAACCAACTTCTTCTGAAATCACTGTTCCACCAGTCATGATCGCAATATCTTCAAGGATTTCTTTGCGACGATCGCCAAAGCCCGGAGCTTTAATTGCCAGAGTGTTAAATGTTCCACGGAGTTTGTTTACCACCAATGTTGCCAGTGCTTCACCATCAACATCTTCAGCGAGAATCACAAGATCTTTGCGACCGGTTTGTGCCAGTTTTTCGAGGAGTGGAACAATGTCTGCAACCGCACTGATTTTTTTATCAGTAATTAAGATTGCTGCGTCGTTATAGACTGCTTCCATGCGGTCTGGATTTGTCATCATGTAATGAGACACATATCCTTTATCAAACTGCATTCCTTCGACAACATCTTTCGTGATTCCAAAACTTTGTGATTCTTCAACAGTAATTACACCATCACGTCCAACAGAATCCATCGCTTCTGCAATCACTTGGCCGATTTCTTTATCGTTCGCTGAGATGCTTGCGACTTGCGCAATTTCTTCAGTCGTGTCGATTTGCTTCGCCATGGTTCCAAGCTCTTCAACGAGTGCTTTCACACCTTTGTCTAAACCATGTTTGATGAAAATTGGATTCGCACCTTTGTCGACTGACTCAAGGCCAGCGAGTACGATGGCTTGGGCAAGAACAGTTGCGGTTGTTGTTCCGTCACCTGCAACATCATTGGTTTTACTTGCAACTTCTTTTACGAGCGCAGCGCCCATGTTTTCAAATTTGTCTTCAAGTTCAATTTCTTTCGCAACAGACACACCATCTTTTGTGATAACAGGGGAGCCGTAGCCTTTGTCTAACACCACGTTTCGACCCTTTGGTCCAAGCGTTACTTTCACTGCATTGGCGAGAATGTTTAATCCCGCGATCATTTTTTTGCGAGCGTCTGCTCCTAATACAACTTCTTTTGCCATACAATTCTTTGTGTTAATTAGTTATTTAACTACTGCGAGTACTTCTTTATCAGAGAGCATTTTCAGCTCTTTGTCTTTTTCTTCAGTTTCGATTTCGTCGCCAGCGTATTTGCCAAATAGCACAACATCACCGACAGAGAGTTGTAATGCGGTGATTTTTTCACCATTGCCAATCGCAACAATTATCCCTTCAGCTTTTTTTTCTTTTGCTGAATCTGGGAGAACAATGCCGCTGGCTGTTGTGGTTTCGGTTTGTTTGACTTCAACGAGAAGTCGGTCTCCAAGAGGTTGGATACTCATAGAATAAAAAATTCGTTTATTATTTATTAGTGAATTAGCACTCTATTGCGTCGAGTGCTAATGTAGAATATCCAATTTAGGCGTTATCGTCAACACCTAAAAATCCACTAGAAATACACAACCAAAGCAGGAGTGAGCCAGCGTGGAGTGACCAGAGATAGTGGTCAAACAGCCCAATAATCCATAGGCAACTAAGAGTAAATCCTGCAGTATATACCATGATTCTATTTGCTGTAGATTGGTGCCATTGAGCCCACAGAACACTCAGAAGGCTGACGCCAAAAAGAGCTGCGCTCAGTAATCCAAAAATACCAGTTTCATGAAAGATCAAGAGAAATACATTATGAACCGGCTCAGCTTGTGTGACTGTCGCGTTGCCAATGCCAACACCTGACAGCGGTGTTTGTTTTATGGCATGAAACATAGCGTCCATACTTGAAAGGCGTTGTTCAATGGATAGTTGCTCAAGCGCAGGTGCTGTTTCTCTTGCAACAAGTCCTTCGGCACGTGGAAGTGCATACCATGGAAATGCGTAAGTCAAAATCAGGAAAGGGAGTCCAATGCTGCAAAGTGCAATAACAAACGTTTGTGAGAGGCGCTTGCGTTCAATCGCGTGCCACAAGATAATGCAGAGTAGGACTGCGCCAAGTGCGAGCATCGCCGCGCGTGACATGGTCATCCACAAGGCACTGGATTGAAGAACGAGGCTTATCCCAAGAAGGAGAGTGAGTGCAAGTGTTGTTTCGCGTTTGTTCAATGAGCTCGTGCTGACACGCTTCATTAGATTGGTGGCAAAGAAGATTCCAATAGCAAGATAGCCAGCGAGAATATTTGGATGTGGCAATGCTCCATAGGGGCGTAAGACGCGACCATAAGGTAGTGTGCTGACAACTTGTACGCCGCGATTTTCTGGGAATTGTTCCGCAATGCCAAGCCACGTATTTCCGAGAACTGCTTGAAGCTTCCATTGCACAAGAGCAAGAATTGCTTGCAGTGTCATTGCTGCAACAAAACTCCAGGCAACGCGTTTCCAAGAAACACGAGCAAGAATGAGCGTGGCAGCAAAGCTCATGGACAGTAGGAGGTTCCATAACCACCACGCGCTCATTGGCTTATTGTCTGCGAATAAAAAAGAGAGATAGCCGGTAAGCAAGACTGTTCCGGCTGAGAAAAACAATACGCTATATTTTTTTAACTGCGTAGATTTTTCTGGCGACCATTGGAGGAGGGTAATACAGAGCGCTAATAGAATCAGGCCATCTACAATATAGAAACTTCGAGTGGCAAATTCCCAACCATACCCATTGCGCTGTTCACCATGAAACATCCATCTGGTCTGGAATGGGAGGAGGAAAACCGTGAGCAATAACAACAGCTCAGCCGAGCCGTTCCACAAAGCGTTGATGTATTTCTTGACGTGTATCATGTGTGTGAAATTTTAGCACAGAGTCATTCAGCCGAACACGGGTATCTTGATTCGCGAGTTCTCGTAATTCCAGCGGCATAATACGAAATTGCCAGCTTTTTAAGGCTTTTTCAAATGGCGATGCAATGAGCTCAAATACATACTGTAGAGATTTTTGCCATGATTGCAAGTGTAGTTGTCGGTGTGGGACTGGTTCAGTCCAAGCGACGTCCGCAAATGTGTTTGATAGCCATTGGTTTTCAGTACAAAAACGGCGATATAGATCATCGCGATCAATGACCGGATAAAGCTGTGCGCACCAAAAATCAAAATAGATATCACCTCCAATGCTTGTCTGGGAGAGTCGCGAGTCTTCAATATTGAGATGTGCGTTTGAAATATACATTGATAAACAGAGGGCTTTTGCAGGATGTTGCTCTCTTGGGCGTTGGCGCAGCAGTTTCATCAACGCGGCAGTAAAAAATCGTGCGGTCCAGACATGCCCATCCTCCGCGATAATCACAAGGTCAATATCACTGAGTCGCCGTGCATTGTTCCAGCCCATAGAATTACAGAGCCACACTCCGCGTACAAATGGCATGAAGGACAACAAGCGAATAAACGGTTTCGCATGTTGCCACTTTGCGTCAGTGTAGTTGTATTTTTGTTTTCGCACTTCAATCAGCGATTCACGACCACGTAGTACATACACGCCTTCAGTGCAGATAATCCGTGAATCTGTCGCGAGCATTGCTTCCATTTCAGAAAGGCTTGGCATGGCAGAAAATTGTTGTGGTCGCAAAAGCCATTTTTGAAGATCGAGTAGAGTCGGGGCAAAATCAAACAGATCCAAATACACAACTGTCGCATAGAGCGAGTCGTTCCAAGTGTGAATCGGCAGTTGCGCAGAAGGCATGACGGTGTGATTATTTTTTCAGCAACGGTGCAAGATATTGACCAGTGTAACTACTCTTCACTTTTACAACATCTTCGGGTGTTCCGGTTGCAATAATTTGACCACCTTTGTTTCCACCTTCAGGGCCAAGGTCAATAATCCAGTCAGCACATTTAATCACATCAAGACTATGCTCAATAACAAGGACGCTATTGCCGCGATCAACGAGTTCTTGCAAGACAGCAAGCAACCGTTTTACATCCGCAAAGTGCAAGCCAGTTGTTGGCTCATCAAGAATATAGAGTGTTTTTCCTGTTGCACGGCGTGACAGTTCTGTTGCAAGTTTTACACGCTGGGCTTCACCACCAGATAATGTTGTGGCATTTTGCCCAAGTTGAATGTATGACAAACCGACTTCATTCAGTGTCACCAGTTTTTTGTGAATTGCAGGAATGTTTGCAAAAAAATTCGCTGCTTCTTCAATGGTCATCTGCAACACATCAGCAATCGTTTTTTGCTTGTAGAAAATTTCGAGCGCTTGTTTGTTGTAACGCTTTCCATGACATTCATCACATTCAACATACACATCTGGCAAGAAATGCATTTCAATCCGGATCACACCATCGCCCTGACAGGCTTCGCAGCGACCACCTTTGACGTTAAATGAAAAACGTCCGGCCTTATAGCCACGCATTTTACTTTCTGGGAGCTCTGCAAATAAATCGCGGATTAATGTGAACACACCTGTGTAGGTTGCAGGATTTGAGCGCGGTGTGCGGCCAATTGGGGACTGGTCGATATTAATCACTTTATTGAGATGGTCGAGTCCTTGAATTTCTTTGTGTTTTCCCGGAAGTTCCTTTGCATTGTAATAATGTTGGTTCAAGCTGTTTGCGAGAATATCAGTCACGAGCGTTGATTTTCCAGAGCCAGACACACCAGTCACGCAGGTAAGTGTGCCAAGCGGAATGTGCATATCAACTTCTCGCAGGTTATTTTCTGTCGCGCCAATGACTGAAAGTTTTTTCCCATTGCCTTTACGACGTTTTTTTGGAACAGCAATAGATTCTTTTCCTGAGAGGTATTTGCCGGTAATTGACTTTGGATTTTTTGCTACTTGTTCAGGTGTTCCAGCAGCGACAACTGTGCCACCGTGCTTTCCGGCTCCTGGTCCAATGTCGACAACATAATCAGCAGCGCGAATCGTGTCTTCATCATGCTCAACGACAATCACTGTATTGCCAAGGTCTCGCAATTTTTTGAGTGTTGTGATCAAGCGATCATTATCGCGTTGATGAAGTCCAATTGACGGTTCATCTAAAATATAGAGCACGCCAACCAATGAGCTACCGATTTGGGTTGCGAGGCGAATGCGCTGCGCTTCACCACCAGAGAGTGTCGACGCACCGCGATTGAGCGTTAAATACGACAAGCCAACATTATTCAAAAATGATAATCGCTCACAGACTTCTTTTAAAATCTGCTTGGCAATTTCAGCTTCTTTTTTATTGAGATCGAGATTGCTAAAAAATGTAACACCTTCTTCAATAGTCAGAGCTGTTGCTTCTGCAATATTGAGTCCTGTAACTGTTACACTCAGCGCTTCTGGTTTTAACCGGCGACCATCACAGGCTGGACAGTTAAAAATACGCATGTAGCGTTCAATGTCTGAACGCATGTAGTCGGATTCAGTTTCTTTGTAGCGACGTTCAAGATTTGGAATGACACCTTCATAGGTCGTTAAAAATTCCCGCACTTTCCCAGAGCCTTCACCTGCATTGACGTCGTAGCTTTCAGCCCCGCTACCATACAGTACAATCTCCAGTTGTTTTTTTGTGAGGTCTTTCACAGGCGTGAGAGTTGAAAAACCGTGCTTGCGTGCAACTGCTTCAAGAATACGCATCATCCAGGTTTGTGAGCCGGTGGTTCGATTCCATGGACGAATGGCTCCTTCTGCAATGCTCAGGCGTTTGTTGGGAATAATCAGATCAACATCGACTTCGAGTTTTGTGCCAAGGCCCGTGCAACGTTCACAGGCACCATGCGGTGAGTTAAACGAAAAATTGCGTGGTTCAATTTCTTGAAGGGAAATACCACAATCATGACAGGCAAATTGTTCAGAAAAAATAATATCTTCTTCTGTTGTCACATTGTGAATCATCATCAAGCCATCACCGAGGTTGAGTGCTGTTTCCATCGATTCTAACACGCGCTGTTTATCAATGCCGGCTTCAATAACTAAACGATCAATCACAATATCGATGTTGTGTTTTTTTTGTTTGTCGAGATTGAGGTCAAGTGCTTCATCGACAGTGTAGAGAATGCCATCAATCCGCAGGCGAGCGTAGCCAGATTTGCGCGCTTGTTCGAACACGGCTTTATGTTCACCTTTTTTGTCGCGAACGATTGGTCCGAGAATGTAGATTTTTGTGCCATGGGGAATAGTGAGGACTTGTTTCAGCATTTGTTGCACAGTTTGTTTGCTGACAACTTTTCCGCAGTTTGGGCAATGAGGCACACCAATGCGTGCATAGAGCAGGCGCAGGTAATCATAAATTTCTGTGACAGTTCCGACAGTTGAACGAGGATTGTGTGACGCGGTTTTTTGGTCAATAGAAATCGCAGGGGAGAGTCCATCAATTTGGTCAACATCTGGTTTGTCCATGAGGCCGAGGAATTGACGCGCATAGGCAGAGAGTGATTCAACGTAGCGGCGTTGTCCTTCTGCATAGATCGTGTCAAAAGCGAGGGATGATTTTCCAGAACCAGACAGGCCAGTGAGGACAGTTAAGGTGTCACGAGGAATTTCAACGTCGATATTTTTCAGATTGTGGACACGTGCGCCGCGGATGATAAGTGCGTTCTGGGTAGGTTTTGCCATGGGTGTAAATGAGATGTGTAATAAGTGAAAGTAGTGTTGTAGAATACTCGCTTTTTTGGGGTTGGTCAACCATGGGCAGGAGCGCAGGGGCTTGCATTTTTTTATAAAATACAGTAGACAGTATGCCTCGGGCGAATTCTGATGATAGCGTGTCAGTGTCGGGACGCCACGTGCTTTATCGCAAAGACGTGGAGAAGCTACCCCGCAGCTTCGGGTCGTAAAGGGCAAGTACAGCCTAATCTGCGACTAACGGTGACTGACAATGCCTATGCAGGATTCGTCCATTTTTTCTATTATAAGGATAATGCGCCATTGCTTGACATTTTACCTATTTTGAGCTACATTTTTGTCCGTTTTATGCACCATTGTGGTGCTTTTTTGTTCATTGATACGTTTTGAAAAAAGTCTTACTGGTGAGTCTGCCAGCCTAAATAAAAGACATTGAGGTCAAGATGAAGCACATCTCGGTTTTGGTGGCTGCGGCGTTTTTCGCCGCGGCTCTGCTGTTCGGAGGTTCACCCGCGAGGGCGGAGTCTCCGGCGATCTTCGAGCCCCTGTCCGGCACCTGGGTGCTGCAGACTGGGCCTGCGGTGCAGCCCCTGTTGTCCACCTCGGCGACCCCGGCTTGGACGGTGCCCGCAGGGGCGCCTACCCTGAACGAGGTCTCTGTGGAGGGTAACTTCCTCTGCGGCCTGCAGACGGATGGCCTCGCCATCCGCTGCCGCGCCAGCAATGGAACCTGGTCTACGATCTCGGCGCCGGTTGGCGTCACGCTTGAGTCCTTTGCGCTCGGGGGCGGCTTCATTACCGCGCTCGAGACCGGGCGCGGCGTCGTGCGGACCTGGATCCCTGGAACCGGCCCGGGCTCCGGCTGGGCGATCGAAGCCAACGCCCCTGGCGTCACCTACGCGGCAGACGCGATGGGCGACGAGCTCTGCATCGCAGCTAAGCAGCCTGGTGCGCCGGGAAACATCACGATCGACTGCCATGAGCCCGGAACGGGCCCTGGTCCGGTCACGTTCAACCCCGTCACCGGCGCATCAAGCCCGGCGGCGCGTGTTGTGATGACTGACTTTTCCGTCACGGTCATGGTGACGGCGCCGTACCCCCACAGCTACACCTACGACCGCAGCACGGGTCTTGAGATCCGCCGCCCGTGGGGAGTTCCTGACATTTCACTCCAGTCCGGGGCGGCAGGCGCCCAGATCTGCTGGGTCGATGTCTACGATCTGGGAGACTTCCAGCATACCCGGCACTACACGCCATACTGCTGGGAGCCCGGGGGTTCCGGTGACGTCCTCGAGTACGACTACACGACCACCCCGTGGGCCATTGGGTTCCACGTGGACCCGGCCTCCGGTCTCCCCACCCTGTGGGGTAGCACCCAGGCGACCCGCAACGGGCCCTGGTCCGTGCCCGCGGCATTGACCCCGCTCTAAGAAGGCCTTTGCCTCACACCTGAGCGATGTCACAACGACATCACATCGTTCAGCTGTTTGAGGCCGCCTTCGGTGTCGCGTTTTGCATATTCTCCCAAGGAATGCATCACGCGGCACATTTTGGTTATTACAATCACTCAAAAAAAATGTATTTTGTAACGGATAACGCCTCTCATAAACTCCCTTTGACGTATTCTGCGCAACTTGTCGTTATCAGTCATGTGCGCTGCACACATATCCTATGTCTCAACATGAATTAATGATCTTGTTCCAAACATATTACGAGCCGGTCTACCGCTTCGTCTATTTTCGCGTGGGCCACAAACAGACAGCTGAAGACTTGGTTTCACATATTTTTGAAAAAGTCATCAAACATTTTCCGCGCTTCAAACAGCAACCTGGAGCGACAGAAAAATCGTGGATTTTCGCGATCGCGCGGAACACGCTCATTGATCATTATCGCAAGCAAGCCAATCGACCGCACAGCGATACACCAATTGAAGATCTTGCCATCATCGATACAGAGCCACTTCCAGACGCAATTGTTGACCACACGCTTTCACTCGAACAGGTCCACGAAGCCATCGCGCTGCTTCCAGATCGTCAAAAAGAATGTGTGTTATTACGCCTTGAAGCAGATCTGACAAATACTGAAATTGCCTCTGTAATGGGAATTGACCAAAAGGCCGTTGCATCAACTATCTCAAAAGCTATTCATAAACTTCGCAATCATTTTTCAACAACCATATGAAACGTTTACCAGAAGAACAATTAAAAGATATGTTTGCGCGTGTAGCAGTACCAGAGCACGACGCTCACAGAGCGGCTATCCAAGCTCGAATGTTCGAGTCTGCAACAGAAGAGGCGACTACGCAGCGCCAGAGACTACGTCGGTTTGTTTCTCGGTTCGCAGTGCCAGGATTTGCTTTGGCTGCTGTTGCGATTGGTGTGATTACAGTTGGTAGCCCAGCGCTCCGCAGTGAGTTTGCAGCACGTACGAACAATACGAATTCAATTATTGAATCCATTGTTCCGCAAGAACTTATTGCAGAATCAATTCAACACACTTTTTCTACTACCGATGGTATTCGTCATGTTGTGTTTCATACGGTTCGTGAAGACATGAATACAAATGGTAATCAGTCAGAAGTAAAAGAAGTTACGGCGCGGACGGATCAGGAATATTATATTGCACAACACGCATTCACTGGATACCTGCGCAAAACAGGACCAAGTGTCCAAGAAGAAAAGAGGTATCGTATGACAAACTTGAACGCTGACGCGCAATCAATTGAAAATTGTGTCATCGGCGTTGATATGCACAATGCACAATCAATAAAAAGTGCAAATGAAGATTTAGCTACGAATGAGCATGTCTGTGACTCAGGTGGTATTGCAGATTATGTTGGTTTCGCAGAAAAACAACCACCACTTGATATTCAAGACTTTTCATATAATACAGACCTTGATAGTGAGCAGATGTCATTTACAACTGCAGTGCCGATTGACCCAAGCAATCTCGGCATTCTGATCGCTGAACCGTCTTATGTGAAATATCTTTCTGAGTTTATTGATGCGCAAAATAATATTGCCTTTGCTCCAATTGCATTATCTCCACTTGGAAATGTCTCTGGAGGAATTGCAGATCCTGAGTGGAACGTTCCAGTGAATGGTCGGTATAAACAATCATTTGCATTCATGTTGGATGGGCGTTATGCGCATGATACGTTAACAGAGGCGACACAAAATCCGGTACGTATTTTTTCTGAAGTACAACTACAAATTGTGCAGCTCAACACAGCGCTTCTTGGAGCAACAACAGTTCAAGAAAAGCAGTATGATTCAAAATTATTTTCTGCTGCATCTCAAGTGTTTCAAATGAAATTTTCTGATGAATGGCGATTTGAGAGTGTGCATCCGCTTACTCAAACACCTGAAGATATCGAGCAGTTTAATGCACGACGCTTAGCAGTACGAAAAGAGATTTTTACCAGTAATTCAGGAGAGACGTTCTTCAATTACATTGCTGGCGGATCTGCTGTGTTTGCGCAACTCCATACTGTCACGCCACGCATTGAAGGAACTGAATATGTGTATAGCGTGACCCAAGAGTGGAATGCGGATAATCCATCGATGCACATGATTGGAACAACAGAAGTGCGTGTTGATAGTCAGACTCAGTTATTGACGGCAATTATTGAGCGGTATGATTATCCAAATACACAGCAAGCAACAATCTACACCACAACATTCGACGCGCTCAAAACAACAACAGATAATCCAGACACGTTTTTTTCTGAGAAGGCATGGAAAGAGCGTGCCAAGGAGATTATCAAGGACTAAAGATACGAATACCACATAAAAAAGCCCTGAAATAGGGGCTTTTTTGATAGTCATACGTACTTTCGCTGCTCGGTCGTCGTAGTCTGTGTAGTCATGTTTATCGTGACACGTTGTACTCTGCAGAGTATGCTTCACATAATTAATCTATCAGCATGACGCTTGAACAAATCGCCGCGCTATTCGACACGTATCATAAACCGATTTATCGTTTTGTGTATTTGCGTGTGAGTCACATGGAAACAACCGAAGATTTGGTATCTGCGATTTTTGAAAAAGTCGTTCGCCATTATGACGCTCTTGCGCCAAAAAATGACGAGCTGGCATTTCGTAAATGGATGTACACCATTGCGCGCAATACAGTCATCGACCACTACCGCACACAAAAGCAAACAGACGATATCGCGGATTATGATGTCGCTGATACAGCAGAGATGCCAGACATTGCGCTCGACACGGCGATGAATCTGGAAATGCTGCAACAGCATCTTGGGAGCCTGACTGACCGTCAGCGCGAGGTTCTTTTGCTGCGATACCAATCCGATTTTTCAAATGTGGAAATTGCGGAGATGCTCGACATTGATCAAAAAACAGTCAGTAGCATGTTGAGTCAGGCGATCAAGCGTTTAAAAAACAGTGTTCAGTCTGTTCAATCAATTGTGTAACTTTTTATGAAACACTCACCATCACAATTTGAAGAATCACTCGAGCAGCTATTGCGGGCTGTTCCGATTCCAGAGCGCACAGACCACACTGAAGAATTGCGTTATGCAACAATTCAAGCGTATCGAACTTATCAGATATATTCTATGCACACATCAACATATCGCCGTCGGTGGTTGCGATTACTGATTCCAGCCAGCGCACTTGCTGTTGGAGCGTTAGTATTTGTTCTCGCAGGTGGACCACTCGCTATTCAGCAGGCAGGTCAAAAATTTGCACGAACCAATTCACCAATTGCAAATATCACAAACCAATCAGCCGAGTCAGTTGTTGCGGATTCTATTACCAATACATTTGGAACATCCGCTCAAGCGATTCGTCATATGAAAATTAACTATACAACAATCTCAAAGCAATGGGATGGAAATCAAGTTGTTGAAACGTGGAGTCAACCACTCGTGGGTATGATGAGTATTCGTACGCAGCCGCTCAATGGAGAGCCATATGCAGGAATTGTATCAACCCTGAATCATGTCATGAATGCGCAAACTTCTGAAAATTGTTTCTTTGATGATGCGCACGTGACAGATATGGCAGTTGCATGTAATCGCGTTGATGTGAATGTTGCAGCACGTACGCCAGCTCTGATAGGTGAAAAAATTACAGTGATGAAGCCAATGGTTATTGAACATGAAGGATATGATGGCCCAGTGAAAACATTGTCAGTCACAACATCGGCACCGTTGCCAGAAATGCCAGAAGCTCTATCACACGGAGAGGTCGAGCCAGTTGGAACAATCATGCCACGTCTTCGAGTATGGACAAATACCTATAATACACTAACAGACAAGCCAACAACGCGCGACAAAACGCATTGGAAGCCATTTCTCTTTAATCCGCAATTGCATCCAGAAGATGTTGTTGCAAATAAGAAAACGACAGAAGGGTATGAAAATCAGTTTGCGGTTATTGGAAATTTTGGAAGCACCCGCAATATGGAAACGCTGCCGAATGAACCAGAAAATATTGCTCGTGAAACCCAATTTTTAGTTCAGTTGTCTTATGAAAAAATTGTCGAGCTTGGACAAGGAAATTTTTCTGAAGCAACGTTTGAAACTGTTATGCGATCCGATGTCTATCATTATGATCTTGAAACAAATACAGTCACAGCACTCACCGCTGAAGAGGTGCAAGCGTTTAATGATCAGTTAATTCTGGACTATCAAGCTGATGCGCTTCAAGGTGCTGATAAAAATTGGGAGACCAATATGCAGAAATGGGCACTCAGTCCAGAGCGGTATATTGATCAATTTCGTAATTATGGAGTTGTGGAATCTCAAGTGACGGATGGAGCGCTTATGACCGTTGTCTATCGATATACAGATCAGCCAGATGCTGTTCGTACAACCGTTGTTGTGGATACGACCAAAAATCAAGTGGTCAAAACAATCCAGTCAGTGAATGATGAAGTGACGGATACGATGGAAGTGTTAATCGCTGAGCAGATTGAGCATCCAGATCCAAATTTCTTCAGCCAGGAACATTGGAAAGCTCTTACGACGTCTATCTTTGAAGCAGCCAAAGAAACGGGTCGTGCCATGGAAGCGCAATAAACAACAAAAATACGAGGGTGAGTGGAATGTCTTATTTCTATCACCCTCTATTTTTTTATTGCAAAATATGCCGCACTACCATATATATACACTATGGACACAGAGCAATCAGTGGATACAATCGCAAAACAGGTGCAAGACTTGCCAATGAAGCCAGGGGTGTATCAGTTTTTTGATGCAGCTGGAAAGCTGTTGTATGTCGGCAAAGCGGTGAAGTTGCGATCACGCGTGCAGTCGTATTTTCGCTCGAGCACAAATCATTCACCAGCCAAGCAGTTCATGGTTGGCAAAATTGCGGATATCAAAACAATCACGGTCGACACGGAGGCCGAAGCATTGCTACTCGAAACAACGCTCATTAAAAAACACAAACCGCCCTATAACATTGTCATGAAAGATGACAAAAATTTTCAATATATTCATATCACTGACGACCCATTTCCGCGCATTGAAACAGTGCGGCAGTTGCCACGCCTCGGAACACGTCGTGGGAAATATTTTGGGCCGTATGTTTCAGGGTTTGCGGTGAAAAAAACGTTGCGGACAATGCAAACAGTATTTCGATATTGCACAACACCGCCAGAAGTGAAGCGTGGAGTTGTGGTCTATCCAAAGCGCCCGTGTTTGCAATATCAACTGGGACGGTGCATCGGGCCGTGCGCGCAGGCTATTTCGCAAGAGGAGTATCAAGCGTTATTTCGTGATATGGCGCGGATGCTGTCTGGTGAGACAGACGCAGTGATTGCCGATTTGCAACAACAAATGCGACAGGCAAGTGAAGCAAAGCGGTTTGAAAAAGCAGCAACTATACGCGATCAACTGCAAGCGCTTGATCGATTATTTTTTGATCAAAAAGTGGTTGATGTTCGCGAGCAGTCTGTTGATGTGTTGTCGCTTGCGCGCGTTGATGACACTGCTGCGGTCAATGTATTTATCGTTCGCCATGGTCGGTTGATTGCGCAAAATGTTTTTTTGTTGCGACACGTGAAAGATCAATCAGATGACGATGTGTTAGAAGCGTTTCAAGATCAGTATTATCAAGCCGCCTTGGAAAAACCAAAAGACATCATGACCAATCGGCAAGAGCGGCGTGGGAAAAATAAACAGTTGCTAGAAATGGGAGAGGCGAACGCGTTGCAAGCCTTAGAGCAGCATTTGGCGCGATTTGAAAAAGAAGACACCCGTGCAAAAAAAGCCCTTGCCGAGCTTGCCGCTGCTTTGGAGACGACGCCAGAAAAATTACACCGGATTGAAGTCTATGACATTTCGCATAATCAAGGAGCGTACACGGTCGCTTCAATGATTGTGTTTATTGACGGCCGGCCAGCGCCGAGTGAATATCGCAAATTCAAAATTCGCAGCGCGCGTGGAACAGGGAAGTCGGACGATTTCGCATCAATGCGCGAAGTTATCAACCGGCGTGTAAAACACATTAAGCGGAAACAAAAAGAGATCGCTGATCCATGGCCAACGCCAAGTTTGATTGTGATTGATGGAGGAAAAGGGCAGTTGTCATCCGCGAAAGCCATGCTCGATGTCGCGCATTTGGATATTCCGATTATTTCACTTGCCAAGCGCATTGAAGAAATATTCTTGCCAGAAAATTCTACTCCGATTTTATTGCCGCGTGATTCGCAAGGGCTGTATTTAATGCAACGCATGCGTGACGAAGCGCATCGATTTGCCATTGGGTTTTATCGTAAACGCCATCTTGCAGGATTGGTGTAATGTACGCACAAAGAGGGGCTTGAAAAAAGCCTTGTTTTGTGGTAGAATAGATAAAAGGTTCAAAAATAAAATCAAAATAGGTGTATGAGTAATCCAGAACGACCGCGAGCGCAAGCGGTAAAGCCTGCGCAAGAAAAGGTACCAGATACAGCTGATTTAACGCATGCAGATTGGGGTCGTTTAGATGAAGTGTGGAACCAGCCAACAGTCGTTGACGGTAAAGCACAAGTACCGACAACACCAAGTGATACGCATGATGACACAGCAATGTTGGATCGTGCTCGAGGTGCTGTTCAAGATCCGCGTCGGGCAGAGCAAGTAGCTGCGCGAGTGTATGCTGGACAAGAGGCTGCAGGGCGAGCAGCTCAAGTTGGAGATCGAGTGGATCTAATAAATGATCTTCCAGATCCAATTCAGCCTATTCCAGATGATGTAGATACAGGTCCGGTCTCATTAGAAGGCGAGTCTGAGGATGAAGAGTTGTTTCGACCTTCTTTTTATACAGATGATCCCGCGACAGCAGATACACCATTCTCATTAGAACGGAATTTGCCTACAGATAAACCTTTTTGGGATGCTTCTGCAATGGGTAATTTTGCTGAAGATGTAGCAGGTTCAGATGAAGTATCTCATCCCCCTCAAGCACCAATTGTTGAGCGTACGTCTTCACGAAAACAACAGGCCGATGCAGCACCCGCATCCCTCGAGCCAATTGTACCAGGAAGTATTAGCGATATTAGAAATCTTACACGCACCCCTCGCACTGCTGCTCCAAGAACAGAAACAATTACTGTTGTTCCAGAGCCGCCGGCTACGAGTTGGTTTGGAAAAAAGGCACAAGCCGCACTTGATACATTAACGCGCTGGGGCCGCAGACTTGGTCTTGTTGCAGCGCTGGCTGTGCCAACCAACCAAACCCCACAAGAAGCAACAAGTACTTATGTGGTTGAGAAACCGCAAGCTGCACCAGCGCCTGATCGGCCAACTATTGTTGTTCCACGAGTGGAGGTTGCTACACCTACTGTGCCTACCACCCCTGTCCAACAGCCCCGTTCATCTGAACGCGTGCCATCTCAGCGCGTTGTTGCGCCGCCGCCAGATAATTTACCAGTTGCAGTTCGTTACAGAAATGATTCAAAGCAACCCGCGCAACAGACAGTAGTTGCTACTGAAGAAGATGTGCGACCTATGCAGATAGAGCCGGCAATGCCTCCAGTTCCCGTTGCTCCCGCAAGCGTTGATGTGGAAGCACCAAAAACAGTGACACCCGTTGCAGAAGCGCCAGTCGCACCAGCTGATGTAGCCAAACAACTTAATGCTGAAATGAGTAAGAGTACGCTTTCTCCTGAAAAACAAATTGATTATGTCAAAAGTTTATTTGAGAGTCTTGATTCATCAAAAGTATTTATCCGCTTAAGTCCAACGAAGCGTTTAGAATTACGCCAATCCGCGAGTGGTGATATTGTGGCACGATTTCCAGGAGAAAAAGATTTTCGCTCACTGACTCCTGAAGACGTATCAACACTTGGAAAAGATTTGAGCCGACAACCACATTATACGCGCTAAAGAGCATTGACTTTTTGGGATTTTTGTGGTATGAATTGAAGTAATAAACTTCAATCACATGTCATACGATAACCCTCCAAGGTCAAAAAAAAGAGGCCTCATAGATACAGATGCGCTTCGTCAAAAACGGCGTGATTTTGAAGCTGAGCAGGAGCGTTTAGATGTTGCACAAGAAGCAGGCGTACCAGTTGTGCAGGCGCAATATGACGAAACAGCAATGCACTCTATTGATGATTTACGTGCTGCAGTAAAAGCAGAGGAATCACCATCATTTTCTGATAAAGCGCCAAAGGTGGATGTCTTTAGTGTTGCTGACTGGCGCAGTATGTTAGAAGAGCTTCGGCAAGATCCTGAGTTAGATCAAAAGGCAAGAGATATAGCAGTAAGTACTGAAAAAGATCGAAAAAAGAGAGAGGCTCAAAAGGGTTTTGACCCAGAAGATCACCTGAATGACGCTGGATTCGATCAAACCACAGAAGGTTTTGTTGATGTTGGCCAAAAAGCCAAACAAGCTGAACAGCAATGGACGGAGTGGCTTGCAGATTTAGATGCTGATGATGAGCCAATGAAAGAGTCACGCACTCCTGAAAAAGCTCCCGTTGATACAGGTTTTAGTAATGTCTCAGATTATTTTGATGAGTTGCCAGTAGCTCCTGATTTGCCGAAAGATGATGCGCTAGATGCATCGTCTTTGGCTGACGATGATGAGCCAACGCGCATATCAAGTAATGATCCTTATAATCTTGAAGATGAGCCAACTCAACCACTTGAACAAGTAACAGAAACTTCCGGTCCACGAGATGGTCGCACTCCACGAGAAAATTTAAAAATTGCACAAGCCGATGTTGCGGCTCAGGTTGCTGCACGTGAAGCAGCAAAAAATGCGCCCGCACCTTCTGATAAAAAACCACCACTGCGAATGCCAGAGCAGTCAAAAAAACAAACAAGTTGGTTTGGAAAAGCATTGCGTCGTTTTGGTATGGCACTTGGGTTAGCGGCAGCATTTCAAGGTGATCAAGATCAAGGGCGCGTTGAAGCCGCAGTACAACAACAAGCAGTTGAGAATACAGCCAGCACACAAATAGTTCAGTCAGAAATAACTCTGTCAGAGGTCATGCCTGCAGAGAGTGCTCCAGTTATTCCAGAAACTACTATTGCGGATGAAAGCGTTGAAGCAGTTCAGCAAGAGCAAGAAGCGACGCCAGATGTCAGTAAGGTATGGATTCAGAAAGGTGAAGGTGTGTCTCAAGCAATAATTGGAGCAGGATATGAAATAGCTGCTATTAAGGCAGCATTGCAATTACCAGTGACAATCGGTGCAGAAACAAGAACGCTTGCTAATGTCTTTGTTGACGCAAAAGGAGGAGAGCTTGGAATGATTGTAACCGAAGCTGCAGACGGAACTATTGAAAATGTCCAGTTTTATACAGGAGATGCAAGTCATGTATTGTCGCCAACTGAGCTGGCGAGTGTAATGCATTTTACCTCTTCAGAAGGAGTTGCTGTGCACCAAGCAATGGAAGCACCAAAAAAATCAACAACACCAGAAGCGCCCGCTGTTGAAGGAGCGTCACAGACAGCTGAGCCAAGCGCACAAGTAGCGCCGGATGTGCGTACTACTCAAGCTCTCGTTCCCGATGTTCCACCAGCACCAGCAGCAACAACAGAGCGCTCTCCAAAAAATCCGGAGGAGCAAAATAGTGAGCAGCTCGTTGCAAAAAAAACGGAAGATGAAGATGAGGTTATTGATGAGCGAGTAGCAATCGAGCAGCCTCGTGCGAAAGTTGAGACACTCAACCCCGCGCGACAACTTTCAGCAATTGAAGATGCGCTAGATGACATGGTTTCAAAAGGATTGCATGCTGAAATTGAAATTGGTCCATTATCATTTTCATTAAAACCCGCAGCAGCAGATGACGAGTATGGTGATGTTCAAGTGCGTCATCGTGGGGCCGGATTTTTGTCACATCGTTTAACACCGCGATTAATTGAAGCGATGGGTATTGATTTACAAGCTGCTCTATCAACGGATGGAACAGCGAATGCGCAAATGCAGAGGGCAACACAGATTACGCCAGCTGAATATCGTCAAATGCTCCGCCTCGCAAAAGGCACTCAAGAGTAAATTGGCCTATAAAAAAATCGGGACTCAGGTGCCCGATTTTTGTTACCCCGGAATAGTTTTTTATTACAGGAGGTTGAGTACAGTTTGTGTCCAAGTCACTGTTGCAAGAATAATAACAGTCACAAGCACAGACAACACATAGAGCTCTGAGAAGCGAACCATTTTGTGGAGTGTTGGATTTTTGGCAATCTGTTTTGTTTCTGTCTCAACAGCGCGCATTTCAGCAGCGATTGTTTCGCGGATGGTTGCAGGTTTGCGTGTTCGGACTGTGCGAGTGGTTGATTTTTTTGCCACTGTTTTTCGCGCAGGTGTTTTTTTAGCAACAGTTTTTGTTGCTGTTGGTTTTTTACTCGTAACTTTTTTGGCCGTTACTTTTGATTTTGTAGCTGCTTTTTTTACCGTTGTTTTTTTCACAGCTACTGCTTTCGCGCGAGCTGTTGTCGCGGTTGTTTTTTTCGCTTTTGTTTTCGCAGCTGCCTTTTTCTTTGGCTGCACAGTTTTTGTCATTGGAGAACTCGCTAATGACAACACTTCGTCTTCAATTGTGACGGTGCGTTTTCGTGTCTTGCTCACTGCTTTTCTTTTTTGTGTTGTCGCCATAATTTTTCCTCCAAATAATTATGCTCAGTATACAGAATTTTTATCAGAGCGACAATAGCGTAGAGGTGAAGTCGCGGAAGGGATAGTGTCTACGCAAAAACAATAAGAAGGTCGTAAGACCTTCCCGTAAGTAAGCGTGCGAGCGTCGGGTTTTTGCGAGACACTGCCCCGCAAGCGCTTAATTCCACGGCGACTTCCAGACAACCAATTCTTTTGGAATTTCATCAAGAAAACGCGATGGAGGATTCACATGCATCTCACCATATTTCATGCGTTTTGAAGCGAACAAGAAATAGGCTTGATGTTCAGCGCGCGTGAGTGCGACATAACACAAGCGACGCTCTTCTTCCATCTCTTGTGGGTCAACGAGTGAACGAGAATGTGGAAACAATCCCTCTTCCATTCCGGTGACAAACACAACTGGGAATTCCAAGCCCTTTGCCGCATGAACAGTCATCAGCTTCACGGCTTTTTCATTTTCATCAATCGAATCTTGGTCTGACACAAGTGCAACATCTTCTAAAAAGGCGAGTAAGCCTTCAGTGCCACGGAGCGACATAAATTTCTGCGTGACATTTTTTAATTCTTGCACATTTTCCCAGCGCATCTCTGCTTCCTCTTTTGTCTCAGACGTTTTTTCTAAATGCTCCTTAAACGAAATTTCTTTTGTGAGTAGCTCCAAGATTTCTGTTGGATTCAGCGCTTCCATTTGGTTGCGAATATGCTCAAGTTCACCAGCAAACTGATAAAACTTTCCAATGCGAGCTGCTTGCACATCTGGAATGTCATTTTTCGCCGCGTCAATCACCGTGAAATTTCGCTGTCGGGCAAATTGTTCAATTTTAAACCAGGTCCGGTCGCCAATCCCGCGAGCCGGTACATTTACAATCCGCTCCATTGCCACCCAATCGCTCGGGTTGAACAAGACTTTCATATAGGCCAGCAGATCTCGAATTTCTCGTCGATCATAAAACCGCAAGCCGCCAACGAGTTGGTAGGGAATCCCATATTTCAAAAACGCTTCTTCCAAAGGGCGAGACTGCGCATTTGTCCGATACAGTACAACGTATTTCGCAAAATCGATCGACGCTTTGTTGGCTTTAATATACGCAGACAGCTCTTCCGTTTCTTTATGTTGGTTAAACATTTTACTACCCATGATCCGATCCAAAATACTTTCTCCGGCGTTGATCGGGGATTGATCAATTTCATCTGGATCAGGTTGAGCGTATTCATCGTCATACGTCACTTCATCGTCTGAACCGTCTGTTCCATTACCTGCGTGTTCTTTAATTTTTCCAGCAATCACTTCAACAATATACTTTCCTTCTGCATCACCATCTTCAAGTTCACGAACAATAATCGAATCACCGCCTGGATTTTCCGTCCACAATTTTTTCTTTTTCTGTTTTGGGTTATTCGCAATAATGGCATTACTCGCATCAAGAATCGTTTGCGTTGAACGATAGTTTTGTTCTAAGAAAATTTCCGTCGCATCTGGGTAGTCTTTTTCAAATTCCAGAATGTTGCGAATATCCGCTTGTCGCCATGAATAAATCGATTGCGCATCATCTCCAACCACGCAAATATTTTTGTGTGCAGCTGCCAGCATTGTTACGAGCTGATATTGTGCTTGATTGGTATCTTGGTACTCATCGACTAAAATATATTCCCACAATGTTTGATATTTTTTCAGCACTTCCGGATATTGCTTGAGTAGCTCAACTGTTTTCATGATCATGTCATCAAAATCGAGAGCGTTGTGTGCTTGCAACTCTGATTGATATTTTGGATACACTCGCGCAACCACTTCTGAGAGGGCATCTCCAGTTTCTGCTTCGACTTGCGCTGGTGTTTTTAATTCATTTTTGGCTTTACTGATCTGCCAATGAACAAGCGATGGCGCGACTTGTTTTGTGTCATACCCCAAGTCCTTCATGATTTTTTTTACCAGCGTGAGTTGGTCGTCTGAATCGTAAATCGTGAAGTTTTTTTCAAACCCAATGGCTTCAATTTCACGACGGAGAATGCGGGAGCAGACTGAGTGAAATGTGCCCATCACTGGCGGATGCTCCATTTGGCCAATAAGTGTTTCCATGCGCTCTTTCATGTTGCGCGCGGCCTTGTTGGTAAAGGTGACAGCGAGAATGCTCCACGGCTTCACGTTTTCGTGTGCAATGAGGTAGGCGATTCGATGGACAAGGGTTTTTGTTTTTCCACTACCTGCACCAGCGAGAATGAGGACGGGTCCAGTGGTGGTTTGGACGGCGAGAGATTGTTGGTCGTTGAGGGTTTTGAGGATTTCAGTGGCTGCCGTGTGCGTGCCAATTGTTCCAGCAGTTTGAGTAGGGGAGGGTGATGATTTTTTTGGAGATTTTTTTTGCATAGTTTGTGGAGTATAGCACAGTTTTTTAAAAGCCGAAAAATGACCGAATAACAAGCTTATTTTCTTGACTTTTGGGCGAAAAATTGTATAATCAGTCAACAAATGAGCACTTACGCTCATGAGCTGGAGGTCTCGTGCGGGAGTTTCTTTTGTTGAGTGGGATCTTCATTGCAGCGTACTCGACTCTCTACTGGGCTGTCGCGCCCAGTGAAGCTCAGGAGGCGGAGCTTGCTGAGCTCGCGGAGGAGTTCACGGAGGCCTGCAAGGGACTTCGAGACCCGGAGAGCATCCAGGAGCTCGAGCTCCGGGCCTGGGAGTATCGGCAGAGGATCTTCTTCGACCCGTTTGCACGCCCTTGGCGTTGCGAGTGGGGTGGGCAGGCTTTGACCGACCCCTTGCTCATGTGAGAAAAAAATCGGCCCGGCTGATAACGGCGGAAATGTCAGTCAGGCTGATTGAGGTAAGTTACCGAGAGTCTCTCGGCACGCCAGGAATAGGCTTTTGTACAACTGCGAGCGACCAGCTCCCCGTGCATCTGCGTATTTCTGGCCTTTTTCGTATTAAGAAAATATCAACAGAGGTTAGCCAAAAAATGCTTGACTTTTTTGTCAAAATATGGGATATAGTAAGTAGTGCAAGTTCCAACTTGGAATTTTTTGCATTCTTTGAAAATTGAATTTTTCATCTAGTTTCGTCTCTATCATCCAGAGGCCTCAGGACAGCGATGCAGTAATTGCATTTTTGTCGTGGGGTATTTGGATGATAGAGAGAATGATTGCGATGGCATAGTGCCGTTTGCAGTCTCGTTCCACCCATGAACTCGCTGCGTGCGAGCTCTGGAGTTCCCATGACGACCCTTCGCGCTCTGGTTTTTGGCTTCTTCGCTTTCACCTCCGGTTGTCAGGTCATCGAGGACGTGGGAGCTGGCTTCCGCCAGCCCCACCCCGACATCGACACCGTCGACACGACGGACACGATTCCCCCGTCCTCCGACGACACCATCCCGCCTGAGGCGGGAGGTGGCACGGACGACTCGGATGAGTCGGCAGGCACCGACACGACTCCCGCGTGGGAGGTCACGGATGACACCGACACCGTCGACACGGCTGACACCGACGTCGTCCCACCCGTCGTTCCCACCGCGCTCGGAACGCAGCTCGGGGACTACCCGCAGCTGACCTACACCGAGCTCGCGGGCGACATCTGTCCGCCCGACGTCCCCACCAACTGCCAGCCCATGGCGGGGTGGTTGGAGGACGACATTGGGCCGCGCCCGGTGCAGCGGCATCCCGCCGCCTGCACCAAGGGCGGTTGGGCTGGTCCGGCGGACGACTCCTTGGTGTGTCTCTTTGACATGCGGTGGGTCGGGTCGAGCTATCGCGGAGCGATCCGCACGCTCGACCCGGCGACGGGAACCTGGACCGTCCCTCGGGACGGGATTGGCGACTTCGTCGCTGCAGGTCTCCTCGAGCGTGGGTTCGACCCGCGGATCTCAACGGCGACCGAGGTCAACTACCTTGACCTCGTCGACCTCGACGGCGACGGGCAGGTCGAGATCCTGGCGGCTTCGCCGCTTGGGCTCGTTTTTGAGCGTCAGCCGGACGGTCGCTGGGCGCCTGACCCTTCCTTTGACGCCGCCTGGCGCGGTGCCGGGTTCACGATCCGCCCGATCCCGGGCGTCTGGGACATCGACGGAAATGGGCTGCTCGACATTCTCTTGATGTCGCGAGACAGTCTGCCGTGGACGTTCTTCCAGCAGCCGGGCGGAGGCTGGGTTGCGAGTCAAAACTTCGAGCGCCTCCCTGGCGCGAGAAGCGATCTCTACACCTGGCTGGCCTTGCCCGGCCCCGACGGGTCGCTGACCATCTGGGCGATGGGATCGCCCATGGGCGGATCGCCGACCGGCGTTTTCGTCCGGGACGGCACGACCACCGACGGCTGGCCACGCTTCGTGGAGCAGGACGGGACTTCTGGTTGGAGTCAATTGGCTTGGAGCCGCCCGATGGGCGGCCTCTTTACCAGTCTCGACGGCGACAACTGGCCCGACCTGTTGGTGTCGACCAGCAGCAACGACCTCTGTTTCTCGGCTTACGGCCGCGATCCAGGGTCGGACCTCTGGTTCGACAACACCGGGAACGTCCCGCAGTTGGCCGACTGGTCCCTGGCTGGCGGCCAGGGCCTCGGCGCAGCGTGCGTTTTCGAGCCGGGTCCGCCCGTGCGCCCCATCCCTTGGGAAATGGGCGGCGAGACGACGCGCTACTTGCCGGACGGGCAAGTCGCGACGTCGTTCCTCACCCCGTGGGGGCACGACGGCCGGGGGTACAACGGCACCTGCCCTGGCGCTGCGGAGTGCCCGACCAACGGCCAGCCGATCACGGCGCATATGGCGGTTCGCGGCACGGGCGGCCAGATGGGGATGACGTACCCCTACCCGCCGTCTCGCATCGGCATCAACGACACGATGGGCGCCGACGCCACGCGCGGCAACCATCGCCAGATGGTCTGCGCGGACTTCGACAACGACGGCGACGCTGACTGCGTTGTCAGCGGAGTGTATGAGGGGAATCCCAAGTACCTCCGCAACGACAGCATCGCAACCGGAAACCGCTTTTGCGGAAGCTTGGCCGGCAACGGCGTGACTGTCCCGCGAAACGGCTCGTTGTCGCGCGTGACTGTCACCGTGGGCGGCGTTGAGGTCCTCCGGGAGCAGCCGACCGGCTACCGGAACGGCCTCGACTCCGACTTCTGCCTCGACCTGGGCAGCAACCAGGCTTCGGCGCAAGTTGAGGTCGTTTGGCCCGACGGTAGCCAGACCACACACAACTGGGCCATCGCCGACGGCCCGCACCCGCTGTTCGCTCAGCCGTAAAACAGCTGAGCAACACCGGTTGAGAGGCAGCTCACATCGTTCGCTGATCTACACACAGATCACAACGACACAGCAGCTGGCCTCTCCCTGACGCATGCATGATCACATCTCTGATCTCATGCGCCAGGTTTTCTCTATTTAAAAGACAACGACACTCACCAACTCCTGTTACACACTCATCATTTCCCTAGCATTAGCCACACTTGCAAAAAGTGCCAAGATACGGTATAATACAAGATACGGTATAATAATAGACGAAATGCGTAAAAAAAATATCAAAAATAGACAGTCTGTTCGATTCATTGCAGGAGCTGCATTTAGCCTCTTTTTTTGCTTGTTTTCAGTAACTAGTGCGCAGGCGGCTACTTCAACATTCACGGTCAGTAACGCCAATGATTCTGGCGCGGGCTCTATTCGTAAAGCGATTATTGATTGCAACGCTATTAGCGCGAGTGATGATTGTATTATTTCACTTGAAAATGCAGGTGGAACACAAACAGTCACACTATCAACGGGATTGCCTATTATTCAGCGAAAGGCCGTTTTTCAAAATACTGATACATCAACAATTGATCTGATTCTTGACGGATCAACTGGCGATGCGTCTGTTCGGCCATATTGTCTTTCTTTCGGCCCTGGCTCAGACAACAGTGTACTTGAGGGTATTGCGATGAAAGATTGTATGGACACTGTCGGAATCGGCTCTGGCGCTCTCGATATTACCTCTGATTTTGTCACAATTGGTTCTGGCTCACTGACAGGTCAAAAAGTATTTATCTATGGCGGACGTCGAGGTATTACCACTAGTTCTGCAAATACAACAATTCAACACACAATTATCGGTCGCAATATCGGCGGTACTGTTGATGGAACTGTGAATTACGGTATTTTAGTAGCAAGTACCGCAACGAATACAGTAATTGATAATGTGATTGTTGATTCTTCATCGCAGCCAAATATTGCTGCAAGCTCTGCTTCTGGAGTGACAGTAACAAATACACAATCATTGAATTCAACGTCTCATGGTTTTGAATTCAGTAGCGCAACGAACGTGACTATTGATGACACGATTATCTCCAATAATAATTGTGCTGTCCGCATGATAGGAGGAAGTAGTCATATCTATCGTTCTAATACAATTACGATTGAGTCTACTCAACGTGGATTTTGTATCAGTGACTCACCTTCAGATATCCGTATTGGTGCGAGTAATGGAGCAGGCCTTGCGGCAGATGGAAATACATTTTCTGGAAACCAACTTGCTATTGACTTACAAGACTCAACACCAAGTAATGTTGTTGCTGGATTTAACACATTTGATAGTGCTGCAACGCAATATATTGCATATGATAGTGGTTCAGAGCCATTTTCTGCAGCATCAAGTATTGTTGCAAAAACAACCAGCGTTGAGGCATTATCTGGCGCATCAACTGGCTCAGCCATGATCTACCAAGGTGGTGTCTATAAAGGAACAAAGGCAATTTCAAGCTCTTCTTTTTCCGCAACTGTTGCAGGCGGTGATTTAACAGGGAGCTTAACATCGGGTCAATCAATTGTCATTTTGACTTTTAACAATAACCCAATTCCAACGAACTCTGTTTCCACAACTGTTTTTGATGGTACGATTTCAACACCAACAGTTACGCCAACAAGTAGTCAGGTATCATTTTTATTTTCTTCAACAGAAACGTTAAAACCAAAAATTTATATTGCGACTAGTGAAGGTGGCTTGTCAGGTGCTACAGCAAACACAGGAACACTTGGTACGAGTCATTCAAAAACAATTACTGGCTTAAGTGCGAGTACTATATATTATTATCGAATTGATACTGTTGATTCGAGTGATGATATTACACGCACAGGAGTGCAAACTGGAACATTCACCACCAGCGCGCCACCAGATACGACCGCGCCTGTATTACAATCGTTTACAACAGATTCAACAAGTGGTCGATATGGCCCAGGGGCAGTTATTACGATCACGGCGACATATGATGAAACAATCAATGCATCCTCAACGATGCAAGTTACCCTTAATAATAGTGGCTCTGTTAGTTTAAGTGGTGTAGTAGCAACAGCGACATTAACTGGAACATACACAGTCCCATCAACAGGAGCGGGTGGAGGAACTGGGGATTTAACAGTGTCAATGATTAATTCTGAAAGTGTTACTGATCTTGCTACATCACCAAATACACGAACTAATTCATTAGTTCCGTCAGGTTTGAATAATATTGGAGGGGCGAAAGATATTGTTGTTGATACAACTGGGCCAACTGTTTCAGAAATCACCGCGGTGACAACGCCGACAAATGACACAACGCCAAATTATATTTTTACAACCAACGAAGCTGGTACAATTGCGTTTACACTAGGAAGTTGCCGAAGCACGACAACGAGTGCGAGCAGTGGAAGCAACACAATTACCCTCGATTCAAATGGATCCGGCGGCGCACTATCAGATGGGAGTTACACAAACTGTCGTTTAACAGTGACTGATCTGGTTGATTTTGGTTCAGGGAACACCAGCGCAGCACTGTCTATTACATCTTTTACTATTGCAACCAGTGCGCCAGCTTTGACACAGTTTGCGACACTTACTACAAGCGGAACCTACACAACTGGTCAAACAATTCTCATTGGGGCGCAATTTGCAAGAACGTTGAATTCAGCCTCAATCATGACTGTCCGTTTAACGAATGGTGTTGAAGTGGATCTTGCTTACAACCCGGCATATGGTGGAAATATTATTGCAGCAAACTATGTAGTGGGAGATTCAGCTTCTGGAGAAGATGATTCAGATTTACAAATTGCGAGCATTCTTTCATATTCAATCATTGATACATTAGGCAATTCAACAACAACACCCCCTTCAATTGTAGGGATAACACAATTGAGAAATGCGATGAGTGGTCTCGCAGTTACACTAGTTGTTGAGACTGGTGCGACCCCTGTTATCGATTCTATTTCTTCAGATGCGGCAAATGGTTCATATAGCCCTGGGGATTCGATTGATATTGATGTGACATTTTCTGAGCCAGTGACTTCAACTGGGAGTGTGACCGTGACGCTCGAAACAGGAACGACTGATCAAACATGTACATTTACGATTACCGATTCTCGAACAGGAACATGTAATTATATTGTACAAGAAGGGGACACAACTGCTGACTTAGATGCAACTATTTCCGGAACGATTAAAGATCATGCGTTAAATACATTGACTGATTTTACTCCTGGAACAACGCTTGCGGCGAATAAAAATATTGTCATTGATTCAGGAGCGCCGACAATCTCAGAAGTAACGCCTGTTTCAACTCCAACCACAGATAACACACCAAGTTATACATTCACAACCAACGAAGCAGGAACGATTTCCTATGGTGGTGATTGTTCATCCGCAACAACATCTGCAAATTCAGGTTCAAATACCATTACTTTTAATACACTTTCTGATGGTGCACATACAAACTGTACAATCACTGTAACCGACGCTGCAGGCAATGCATCAAATACGTTAAATGTCGCTTCATTTACGGTTGATGCAACTGCACCAACAATCTCAGAAGTAACACCTGTTTCAACTCCCACCACAGATAACACACCAAGTTATACATTCACAACCAATGAAGCGGGAACGATTTCCTATGGTGGTGATTGTTCATCCGCAACAACATCTGCAAGTTCAGGTTCAAATACCATTACTTTTAATACACTCGCTGACGGCGCGCATACAAATTGTACAATCACTGTAACTGATACAATTGGAAATGTTTCAAATACATTAAACGTTGCGTCATTTACGATTGATGCAGTAGCGCCAACAATCTTAGTCGTGACGCCTGTTTCAACTCCAACCACAGATAACACACCGAACTATACATTCACAACCAATGAAGCAGGAAGTCTTTCATATGGTGGGGATTGCGCATCAAGTGCGGTGTCAGCTTCGGTTGGCTCAAACACAATCACATTTGCAGAGCTTGCTGATGGCGCACACACAAATTGTACGATTACAGTCACTGACGCTGCAGGTAACGCATCGAATGTATTAAACGTTGCTTCATTTACGATTGATGCAACCGCACCAGTGATTGCAATTACAGCTCCAACACTATCTGCGACAACAACAATTACAAATACAACAATTCGTGTCACAGACGCTCGAGCGATTAGTAGTAGCGCAGTGACTGTTGATGCTGCAACAACTGCTGGCCATGATGCAATTTCTTGTACACAAACATCTGGTACACAAGTAGATTGTACAATTGCAATTACCAGTTCAGGAAATTTGAAAATTGCTGCACAAGATGCGCTTGGAAATGTCGCGACACCAGCAACACAAGCTGGCTATGTGATTGTTGCTACTACACCAAGTCCGACTCCATCATCTGACACAACTGCACCAAATGCACCGGTGATTGTTGCGAGTAACGGTGGTAATGCGTCTATTGTAACAAGCACAGGCGTTGTTCAAACTAAAACACCAACCTTCCAAGGAACGGCCGAGGCTCTTGCGACTGTCATTGTTCGTGACAATAATAGTAATACACTGTGCACAACGACCGTTGGCAGCGATGGTACATGGAATTGTACAGCGACAAGTGCGCTTGCTGTAGGGTCTCAGGCAATTAGCATTGTCGCAATGGATGCGGCAGGGAACGTAAGTTCTGCAACAAGTGTGACATTTACTCGTGCATCAGTGACATCGTCATATACTATTCAGCAAAAGCTCATCTCACCAAAAGCGAAAAAAGGAAAATATCCGACTGTTGCAAAAGGCAAGACAGTGAAATATACAGTGAAGATTAAAAATACGGGTGAAGCAAGTTTAACGAAATTAAAACTTACTCAAACATATCCAAAGGCAACCTTGAAGTTTAAAAAAGGTACAGTGAAGCCAAATTCAACAAAAAAGAAAGGAACACTTGTCTGGAATAATGTATTAAAAAATAAACCACTTGCAGTAGGTGCAACGCGAACGATTACGGTTTCGTATGTCGTAAAAGATATCCCGGCAAAAAAATCTGCTCGGACATTAACCGTAGCAAGTAAAGCGACAGGAGGAAAAGATGTCTATAATGTAACGGCTCGTAACCGCACAACAAAAAACAAAAAATTAAAAGTACAATTTTCTCTTCAAGATGCACGCTTTCAAAGCTTTATCCGTTTTGGTAATGAACGAAGCAGTGCTCAGTACAGTCCAAAGGCCCAATCTGTCTCACTTGCACGTGGTCAGACGTTATTAAAATTCGAAGACGGTACTGATAACGACTTCAATGATTTCCAACTGATAATGTCTTACAAAACTGCCTCCGCGCAGTTTGAATTTATTCCGGTCAGTGTGTCGGCAAATTTAGACCATACATTGTATTTTCGTTTTGTAGTGAATGGAAAAACAACAGATATTCCGGTTTTTCGTTCAACAAAGCAGTTTGCAAATGTAGATGAACGTAGCCCAGTTGTGGCAGATGTAAATTCATTATTACAGTAATATTAGCCAATATAATTGATTTTACTTTGACAGAAAACCACCCATCTGATATCCTGGTCTAGCTCTATGGTTCAAACAATTTTTGATGTATCGCAAATTATTCTCGCAACACTACTCGTGGTGAGCATTCTCTTACAAGCAAAAGGTGACGGTCTTGGTAGTGCATTTGGTGGTAGTGGTGGTGTAGTGTCTACACGTCGAGGTCCAGAAAAGGGTATTTTTATTTTTACAATCATTACTGCAATTCTGTTTATTGGTGTTTCTCTCGGACGACTGTTTATTTAGTCGACAACCGATTACTGCAGTCAGCTTCATTTGTCTTTTATTATGAAACAATCTGTTACACAATCTGTCTCTGATTCGATCGCTGCCCGACTTCGTCGTTTTCGTCCGGACGCTTCTACTGAGCAACTGGTCTATATGACAACTCCGAATCGGAAAATTCCCTCATGGCGTCAAATAACCTATTTTTTTCGCTTATTAACTGGTCGTGAGCGGTTTATTACTTGGCTTTCGATTGCGATTGTTCTTATAGCAGTCCCTGTTCTTTCTATTCGTGGCTATTTTAACGCAACAGTTGTGATGCCGCAGGATGGGGGAATGTACACAGAAGGTGTTGTTGGTGCGCCGCAATACATTAACCCAGTATTATCACCGTTGTCTGATGTCGACTCTGACCTCACAAAATTGCTGTTTTCAAGTATTTTTCAATACGATGGTAACCAAACATTGCAACCTGATGTCATTACGAACTACACGCTTTCTGAGGACAAAAAAACCTATACATTCTTCTTGCGCCATGATGTAAAATGGAATGATGGGCAAGAGTTAACAGCAGATGATGTCTTATTTACAATTGGACTCATTCAAGATCCGCTGTACCAAAGCCCTTTGCTCGCGTCTTTAAAAGGAGTGACAGCAACAAAAATTGATGACCATTCATTCTCTCTCGCATTAAAAGAGCCGTTTGCTCCGTTTTTAACAACATTGACGTTTGGTATTTTACCGAAACATATTTGGTTTGATGTGACACCTCAAACAATTGGTTTAAATGAGCATAACCTTACTCCGGTCGGCAGTGGTATGTACATGATTGATACTGTAAAAAAAGATCGTGAAGGGACGATTAAGTCAGTGGATTTAAAGCGCAATAATGAGTATTACGGCACAAAGCCACATATTGAAAAAATGCAGTTTGCGTTTTTTCCAGACGAAGCAACGGTTATTGATGCATTGCAGTCCCATAAAGTTGAAGGGCTAGCATTTTTTTCAGGGTCTGATTGGGCGACAATCCAAAAGAAAAATAATGATCTCACATTGCAGCATTTACGCATTCCACAATACACAGCAGTATTTTTTAATCAGCAAAAGTCTGCGGTGTTGCAAGAAGGGGCAGTGCGTAAAGCATTGGCATATGCGCTAAATAAACAACAGATTGTACAAGATGTATTTGCAGGCCAAGCAGAGGTGATTCATACACCAATTTTGCCTGGATATTTAGGGTATAATCCAAGTGTTGGTGAATATGCGCAAAATATTCAAGAAAGTACAAAGCTCTTAGAAGAGGCAAATTGGAAGTATCCAGAAGGCAAAGATGCAAATTCAGAGCCATTTGAACCGCGCCAAAAAGACGGAAAGAAATTAGAATTCTCACTTGTAACTGCGAGTATTCCAGAATATGAACAGACCGCTCAGGAATTAGAACGTGAGTGGAAAGCAGTGGGCGTGAAAGTGAATATTACAACTGCGAGCGCGCAAGATATCCAAACAACAACGATCAAGAATCGTGATTATGACGCACTGTTATTCGCGCAAATTGTTGGCACAGACCCAGATCCATATCCATTCTGGCACTCATCTCAACAAGAAGCTCCGGGGCTTAGTTTGGCAATTTTCCGAGACCGAGAAGCAGATACACTGCTTGATCAAGCTCGTAAAACCACATCTGATGATGAGCGACGAGATAAATATATGCAATTTCAAACTCGTATCGCAGAAGGTGTTCCAGCAATTTTCTTGTACAATTCTACGTATCCGTATGCAATGCATAAAAAAATTCGGGGCGTGAATCCAACGCAGTATATCTCTGTTCCATCTGACCGTTTTTCTACAGTTGCACAATGGTACATCAAATCTAATCGACAATTTAAATCACAATAATTAATAATACAGAGAATTGGTGCGGTTGATTAACTCGCGCGTTGCAACATTTGTTTTGCTGCCTGAGGGTGAATCAACGACACACAATTCTACTAAATAGATATAATAGATATGAATACAAATTCTACACAACAAACACAACCCGCGGGAAAGTCTCGCTTTTTAACAGACATTCGTCGCAAAACGACTGGTGCCACAGGAGATGCCGCGCAAACAGCGCGACAAAATACACAAGTCATGCGCGCTCCAGCTGGACGCACACGTCCAATTCAACCAGGTGCAATTGATACAATTTTAGCACCCGCAAAAAAACCAGCCCCAGCAGGTGGTCGTCCTACAGGTGGTCAAGGTGGACAAAATCGTCGCCCAGGCGGTAATGGCAACGGAGGCGGTGGAAATCGTCGTGGCGGAGGTGGCCAAGGTGGTCGTGCGGGCGGTGGTCGTCGACCAAAAGGTGTTGATAAAGACATTGCACGTAATTGGAAAAAACCAGGGGAACACGGTGGCACAGGAATGCCAAGTCCAGCAGGTACTGCAAAAATTTTAAAACCAATGGAGTCTGACGGTAAGACAAAATTGCGCGTAATCGTCGTTGGTGGCGCGGAAGAAGTCGGTCGGAACATGACATTAATCGAATATGGTGAAGATATCATTTTGATTGATTGTGGTCTTCAGTTTCCAGAAGAAGAAATGCCAGGAATCGATTACGTTATTCCAAATGTGTCGTACTTGAAAGGAAAAGAAAAAAATATTCGCGGTATTATTATTACCCATGGTCATTATGATCATATTGGAGCAATTCCACATTTAGCGCCGTTATTGCATAACCCACCAATTTTCTCAGCACCACTTTCTTTGGGGTTAATTGCGAAACGCCAAGATGATTTTGCACATACACCAAAATTAGATTTGCGTCAGGTGGATATTGATGGTCAGCTCCATCTTGGAAACTTGATTGTCGAATTTGTGCGGATTAATCACAGTATCCCAGATTCATTGGCGATCGTTGTGCGAACTCCAGAAGGAACAATTTTACATACCGGTGACTTTAAATTTGATTTACAACCAATTGGTGATCAGGTGACTGATTTTGCAAAACTGACACGTCTCGGACAAGAAGGTATTTTGGCACTGCTTGGTGATTCAACAAATGCAAGTAAACCAGGTCAACAAATTTCTGAAAGTACCATCGGCCAAAACATTGAAGACATTATGTCGAAGGCGAAGGGCCGCATTATTGTTGGGACATTCGCATCGAGTTTAAATCGCGTGCAGCAGCTGCTGTGGAGTGCGGAGAAGCTCGGACGTAAAGTTGTGCTTGAAGGTTTTTCAATGAAAACAAACGTTGAGATCGCAAAACAACTCGGGTATTTAACGGTGAAAAATGACACAATTATTAAGGCTGAAGATGCAGAGCGTCTGTCTCCAGAAAAATTGTTGATCGTCGGAACAGGTGCGCAAGGCGAGGAAAATGCTTCAATGATGCGTATTGCGCAAGGGGAGCATCGTTTCTTCAAAGTACATGCTGGTGATATGGTGATTTTCAGTTCATCAGTTGTCCCTGGCAATGAACGTTCTGTCCAATCTTTGAAAGACTTATTGATTCGCCAAGGTGCGACAGTGATTCATTATCAAATGATGGATGTCCATGCCGGTGGTCATGCGCAAAAAGAAGACATTAAATTGTTATTGCGGATGGTGAATCCAAAATATTATGTACCAGTTGAAGGAAATCTTCATTTGTTGCATGACAATGGGTTAGTGGCTCGCGAGCTCGGATGGACTGAAGACAAAGTCTTTATTACCAGTAACGGGCAGGTGATGGAATTCATGAATGGCGAAGGACGTTTAACAGACGAAAAGATTGTATCTGATTACGTGTTTGTCGACGGCCTTGGTGTTGGTGATATTTCTGAAGTTGTACTGCGTGATCGTCAATTATTGTCTGAAGATGGAATGTTGGTTGTGATCATGACGCTTGATGCGAAATCTGGAAAAGTCATTGGAACACCAGACATCATTTCACGTGGATTTGTATACGCGAAATCAAGTACTCAATTAATGGATGATGCGCGGAAGAAAGTTGTTGATATTGTGTCACCACATCTTCAAAATGAAACACCAAATGCTGCCTATATCAAAAATAAATTACGCGATGACTTAGGCATGTTCTTGTTTGAGCGCACACAGCGTAAACCAATGATCTTGCCTGTTATTATTGAGGTGTAAGGATTACGACGTTGAGGTTGCTTCGAAAACCCACGGCGGAGCTGCGCTCCTTCGCGGATCGTTTTCGATGGCACCCATCCTCGTCTCAAATATACATATAATAATTTCAGTGGAATTGCAGTCCATTGGCATTTTCAGCTATACTGACACATATGAAACAACGACTTTTCTCAGGAATTCAACCAACCGGCAACCTCCATATCGGAAATTATATTGGCGCAATCTCGCAGTGGCTCACTCTTCAAGAAACACATGATAGTGTTTTCTCTATTGTTGATTTACATGCGATCACTGTTCGGCAAGATCCAGGTGCGCTTCGTCGTGCGACTCGTGAACTCGCAGCGCTGTATATTGCATGCGGGATTGATCCAGAAAAATCTATTTTGTTTGTGCAATCAGATGTGCCGGCTCACACCCAGCTTGGGTGGATTTTGAATACCTTTGCCTATATGGGTGAAATGGAGCGGATGACGCAGTTTAAAGATAAAAAAGGGAAACAAGATTCAAATAATAATGTTGGATTATTTTCATATCCAGTGCTCATGGCGGCCGATATTTTGCTCTATGACACCGCTGTCGTGCCAGTTGGTGATGACCAAAAACAACACGTTGAATTAACGCGTGATTTGGCAGAGCGTGTGAATAGTTATTACAACACAGACGTGTTTGTTGTTCCGGAGCCGATGATTAAACCGGATGGTGCGCGGATTATGGGCCTTGATGATCCGACAAAAAAAATGAGTAAGTCCGCCTCTTCAGAATGGAACTATATTTCTTTTACAGATGAGCCAGATGTCATTCGGAAAAAAATCATGAAAGCAGTCACAGATTCAGATGAGAAGTTTGAAGTACGAGCGGGGAGTGACAAGCCAGAGCTGACAAATTTGTTGACCATTTACTCCGCATTAACAGGTCGCTCAATCGTTGATTTGACCGAGCAGTTTGCAGGGCAGCAATATGGCGCGTTTAAAAAACAAATGGCTGAAGATATCGTTCTTTGGATGGAGTCAATTCAAAAACGTATGCATGCGTTACTCGCTGACGAGGCCGCGCTTGATGCGATTCTTGACGATGGTGCGCGTCGTGCTACAGAGATTGCGGCTGTAAAGTTACAGCAAGTGAGTGACATTATTGGAGTTGGTCGGTAGGAGTTTTTGCGGTATAGGTTGATTTTTGGCCCAAAAAATGATAGGTTTTGCGTATGTTTACCAGCAATTCCACGTTTATTTTTGAGTCATTTGATTTTGACGCAGGCAAAAAGATTGCGCATTTTTTCTATCGGATAGAAGAACAAGGGAAAGAGTCAGTCCATTTTACAGAAACGGTTCAATTTGACGCACCTGGGACGCAGGGGAACACAGCGGCATTTCAACGTGTGTTATTTGATCTGCATCTTGCATTGGGCATGAGTTATTGGAAAGCAGCGTGTTCTCAACAATTGCAAGTGCAGTCAGGCAGACTCTCAAAAGCAGATGCGGAATTTTGGAACACAGTGTATACAAAAGGACTGGGAGAATTTTTTTATCAAAATAGAATTGATTTTCACGGACTTGTGCAATTTCCATCATCAACAGATGAGGTTATTGCGCCGAAGCCCGAGTCAGTAGATTCTCTTGCGCACACAGCAGCTGTCCTGGTTCCACTTGGCGGAGGAAAGGATTCGCTGACAACCATTGGTATTTTACAGCGCGCAGGAATAGCATTTGAAACAGTGAGTCTTGGTGTGTATCCAATTATTGAAGAGCAGGTGAAAAAAATTGGGACGCCACATCATCGTGTGTTGAGAACAATCGATCCGCAATTATTTGAGCTGAATCGTACAGGTGCATATAATGGGCACATTCCTATTTCTGTTATCTATGCTTTGAGCAGTATCGCGGTTGCGGTGTTGAATGGTCATTCATCTGTTGTCTTGAGTAATGAGCGCAGTGCAAATTATGGAAACGTGCAATATCTTGGCGAAGAAATTAATCACCAATGGAGTAAGAGTCTTGAATTTGAAACTATGTTGCAAGAGCATCTTTCGCTTCATGCAATTCCTGTTGCTTATTGCAGTCTATTGCGACCATTATACGAATTTCAAATTACCAAATTATTTATTCAAGATTGTGAAAAATGGTCAGGACTCTTTAGTAGTTGTAATCGGAATTTTACACAAACTTCATCAGTACCTACTACAAGCACGGCCTATTGGTGCGGAGTCTGTCCAAAGTGTGTCTTTGTTGGAACGCTCTTAGCGCCACACATGTCAAAACAAGAGCTTATTGCAATTATGGGTAGTAACCCATTAGAAAACGCCATAAACGAAGAAGTGTTTTTAGAACTTCTTGGGATTTCTGCGTTTAAGCCATTTGAGTGTGTCGGCACACCAAACGAAATGATTATTGCATTGGAGCAATTAAGTGTTCAATCAGATTATGTAAATGATATATTGATTCAGGCATATAACCGCATTCATGCAGAGCTTGATGCTGAAACAGCATTACAAGATGTACGTGCGTTTGGAGATGTAAGTCACATTCCTCAGCAATTTGCCCCAGCTATTGAAATTATGAAACAATCAATTTTATGAGTGAACAATTGTATTCAGAAAAACTCGACAGCTTTTTTGAGCATCATGCCGGCAAGCGTGTATTAATTTTGGGTGCGGGCCGAGAAGGGCAAGGTGCGGCAATGTATTTTCGAACAGCATACCCAGATATTGAAGTGACCATTGCAGATGAGCAGAAGGTGCGATTTGCACTGCCTGGAGTGACAGAGCTCTATGGTAAAAAATACCCAGAAACTTTAGAAGAATGGGATTTGGTTGTTGTGTCTCCTGGAATTCCACCAACAACACCATTGCTCGCAACGGCACGTCTGATGACAAATGCAACGGCGATTTTTTTACGAGAATGCCTTGGGACGGTGATTATGGTTACTGGATCAAAAGGGAAGTCGACAACTTCATCATTGATTTATGACATGTTGATCGCTGGAGGCAAGCAAGCGCATTTTGTAGGGAACATTGGTATTTCTAGCGTGGAAATGCTAGCGCAGCATAATACAGTTGAAGATGTGTATGTCGTAGAAACTAGTAGCTATCAAGCGCGGTTATTGGATCGCGGACCAGGGATTGCGGTGCTTACTGAGTTATTTCCTGAACACATTGATTACCATGGAAGCATTGAAGAGTATTACCGCGATAAATTACGTGTTACGACAATGCAGTCAGCATTGCAGTTAGTGATTTATAATGCCGCGAGCACAGAATTGTGTGCTCGAGTAGATCAGTCCGCCGCACGACCATTGCCTGTGCCAGCGGCGAATGTGCACGAAGGTGCTTCTTCTCGTGATGGGTTATTGTTTTTTGATGCAGAAGAAATTGCTCCACGTTCAGATTGTAAATTACTTGGAGAGCATAATACAAAAAATATATTACTCGCTATCACAGCCGCAAAACAATTACGGGTAGAAAATGAAGCCATTGCACAAGCACTCAAAACCTTTAAGCCATTACCACATCGTTTAGAACTTATTGGGACATATAAAGGCGTGACGTTTGTGAATGATTCACTCGCGACAACTCCAGAGGCGACACTTGCGGCATTGCGATCAATTGATGCGGTCCAGACGATTTTTTTGGGAGGCTTAGATCGGGGGTATGACTTTACAGAGCTGATTGCCGAGCTCAAACGTCGAGAGATTAAAAATATTATTCTATTTCCAGATTCTGGAAAAACCATTCGAGAGCAGTGGGGGGAAGTGGCATACGGGACGCAATTTTTTGAAACAGAATCAATGCGTGAGGCTGTTGAGTTTGCCTATGCGAACACACCATCCGATGGTGTTGCGCTTCTGTCATGTGCTGCGCCAAGTTATTCGATATTCAAAAATTACGAAGATCGGGGAGATCAGTTTCGAGCAGCGGTTGAAGAGTTGGGAGTTTGACAAAATAAATAAAAAATGGTATATATTTGGGTCTATTTTTGCGAGATAGATCGCTCTTTTCATCTTCATTCGTAGCGAAAAAGTCAGTAATAGAAATCTATTCTGCTTTTTTGGCTGCGAATGATGAATCGCACACTCTCAGGAATAATTCCTGAGTAGGATTGGAGGTAGTTATGGCTGATCAGCATGGCATTGAGTTTGAGGCTGGAGCGGCACTTGCGGCGGCTGTTCTGCGTGCAGGCGGAGATAAGGAGGCTCTGCGGCTGACCGCAAAGAAGGGTGTTGCTGCCAGATTGGCGGCAATCCTGATAGCTGAGGCTACAAAACCGAAGCTCGAAGATTTGGAGGTTTTTGAGGTCGAGGTTGACTATGAAGGCCTCGGACCTCAGATCGTCCATTACGTTCTCCTCGACTTGCGCCGCGATGCTTCTGGGTACGATGTGCTCGACGAGATGGTTGAATATGGTCTCAATCAGCCGGACAAGCTCGTTGCTCGTGCCGCCCTTGATGCCCATAAAAGGGCTGGCGATAGGAATCCTGTCGTCGCAATTGTGGGCGAAGAAGAGATTGTGTACGAACATGACGGCTTTCGAGATGAAGACAACCCATACACCTTGGAGCGTGAATGGGCCTTCTTCTGCCGTTTCGTAGCGGTAGTGCCTAAAAAGTAGCTCTCTTGAGCCTTGCGGCTCTTGGTCACTTGGCGCCCGCTCGCGACTGGCTGTGTAGAATCACTTCGGTGAAACTCTGCGCGGCCCTTTTTCTTATTACATCAGCAGCGATTTGCCAGTCATTTCGACTGGTTTTTCGATTTGGAGAATTTCAAGAATTGTTGGCGCAACATCACGGAGACTGCCGCCGGCATTCAGTGTTCGGTTTTTGAGTTCATCGTTCACAATAACAAACGGGATTTGATTTGTTGTGTGTTGGGTGTGTGGCGTCGCGTCACCATGTTTCATTGTTTCTGCATTGCCATGGTCAGCGGTAATAATCAGTGTGCCGGAAGCTTTGAGGACAGCGTCGCTGATGGTTTTGATTGCAGCATCAACCGTTTCAATGCCGCGAATTGTTGCGTCATAGTTTCCAGTGTGGCCGACCATGTCAGCGTTGCAGATATTGATGATAATGATGTCATGTGCATTTGAACTGACTTGCTCCGCAATGTCGCTCGCAATTTCACGAGCCTTCATCTCTGGCGCGAGATCAAAGGTTGCAACAGCGTCGGAAGGAATGAGTTCGCGAGTTTCTCCGCTGACCGCGTCTTCGCGCATGCCGTTAAAAATTTTTGTGACATAGGCCCATTTTTCTGTCTCTGTAATACGGTATTGGGTGAGTCCAGCTTTTGAAAGCACATCGGGTAAGATATTTTCTAAAGCTGTTTCTGTTCGGTCAAAAGCAGCTGGCGCCGCCATCGTTTCATAATACGGAAAAGTTGCGACGTAGTGGATAGCGGGCGCCGCGCCACGATCAAAGGCAGTGAAATCATGCTCGATCAGCGCTTGCGTAATTTCAATCTCTCGATCAACGCGGTAATTAAAATTGATCACAGCGTCGCCATCACGGATCACTCCATCTGCGTCAATAATCGTCGGTTCAATAAATTCATCTGTTTCATTCAGCGCTCGAGCGTGTGCGATTGCATCTTCAATTGAAGTGGCGGTGCGGCCACGGCCATGCACAAGCAGGTTGTAGGCGCGCTCCACACGATCCCAGTTGTGGTCGCGGTCCATTGCCCAGTACCGACCTTGAACAGTTGCGATACGTCCGATGCCGGTTTCGTTCATGACTTCTTGCAGACGCGCAACATGTTCTGGAAGGGAAGTGCTTGGTGTGTCGCGCCCATCTGCAAAGATATGAATAATCACTTGGTCAGAGGTGAGTCCCGCCGCGGCAGCTGCTCGAATCAGCGCGTGGCACAGCGCATCATATGAATGAACCCCGGCGTTTGAAAGCAGGCCCATTACATGGAGTCTCGCACCGGTATTTTTGGCGTGTGCGATCGCTTGAGCAAACGCTGGGATAGTGGCAATCGCATCACTTTCAATCGCTGCGGTAACACGCATTTGCGGCAACACGACATTTCGCCCGGCGCTGATAATTAAATGTCCCATTTCCGTTGAGCCTTGATGACCAGGCGTCAGACCAATCGCTTCACCTGATGCATCAATAGCTGTCCATGGATATTGCGCCATCAGCCGATCAATGGTCGGTGTGTGTGCATTGGCAATGGCGTTGTGCGGTGAGTGAGGTGCAAGTCCCCAACCATCGAGAATCGCAAGAACGAGCGGCGTGCGTGTTTGCATAGTCTATTGTCGAATCAGTGCGAGTACTTCGTCAGTTTTTTCTTTGCATACGGCAGCTGACGTTGCTTCAAGGTTCAAACGTAATTTTGGTTCAGTGTTACTGCCGCGGACGTTAAACCAAAAGTCTGGGTAGGTGATTGTAATACCGTCCATTTCATCAACGCTTTCCGCAGCTGCGCCATAGACTTCTTTCACGCGAGCCATGGCAGCGTCTTTGTCTTCGACGATGGAGTTGATTTCACCAGAGTGAATGTATTTACGATATGGCGCAACTTGCGCATCGATTGTGCCTTCGCCAGCACTGAATCGCTCTAACAATTTCAATAAGACAATCACCGGCGTTTCAAACGTGCCCAATTCTGTCCGCACAAACAAATGCCCAGAGCTTTCACCAGCAAAGACAGCGTCTTCTGCAATTGCGGTGGCTTTAATAAATGAGTGACCAACGCGTGTAACAACTGGACGGCCGCCAGCTGCGACGATCATGTCACGAGTGATTTTACCTGGACGAATGTCATAGCAAATAGTTGCGCCTGGGTGCTCGGCGAGCATGATTTCTGCCATCAGTCCGCGAACAATCGCTGGAGCGATCATTGCGCCAGTGTTGTCGAAAAAGAAAATGCGGTCGCCATCGCCATCAGTGGCAACGCCAAAATCCGCGCCATGTTCCCGAATCGCTGCTTCTAATTGCGCGTTATTGGCTTCATGGAATGGATCCGCTTCATGCGCTGGAAAGTTTCCGTCAAGCTGCGTGTTGAGCTCAATCACTTCGCACGGCAGTTTTGCAAAGGTCGCTTTCAGGTAGGTCGCGCCCATAGCATTGGCAGCGTCGATGACTACTTTCAATGGTTTCACGCGTTGTGTTACTGCGTCGTGTCCGCCACAAAAATCAAATGCAAAATCAACATCACGTTCTACGATGTCTGTTTTTTCAGTTACTGAACCAAGCGCATCTTCTGCGACAGGGGAGAATTCGGTTTCAAGAGCCATATCTCGAATTTCAAATAATCCAGAATCACTCCCTACCGGCATTGCACCACGACGGACAATTTTAATGCCGTTGTCTTTTCCTGGGTTGTGAGATGCAGTGACCATGACCCCAGCATCAACGCCTTCGCTGGCAACGCCAAAGTAAAATGCCGGTGTGCTCACAAGCCCGAAGTCAACAACACTGGCACCTTCTTCGCGCAAGCCTTGCAACACGCGAGCATGGAGTGCAGGGGAGGAGAGGCGCATGTCGCGGCCGAGCGCGATGGTGATAGTTTCAAGGTTTGCGTCTTTTTTGAGAAATCGGACAGTTGCCCGAGCAGTGCGATACGCAAGATCATCTGTCAGCTGCGTTCCATATTCGCCACGAATATCGTAGGCTTTGAAAATTTCTTTCATAGCATTCTAAGGATAGAAAATTAGTAGATACTAGAAAAAGTGTAGCATTTTTTAAGCAAAAGACACAGTAGAGGGGTGTTTGTTCGGCAGGAGAATAGTTGACAAATTTAGATATTTATGATATAGTCCGCATCGCTTGGAGCCGCACATTGATCGCTCAAACTACTCGCTTTCACGAAGCGTAGTGGTAGTGAGCACAAAGAACGGTATTCAAGTAACCCACCGGCTATATTCACTAGGCCTGGGTAGCCGTGTTCCGAGGGGAAACACGGCTATAACAACGCTTTGGCGTTGTCAGTGAAATTTCGGAGAAAACATGAATTGAGTTGCGGGGAAACCCCCGCTACACTGCCCCGACCGAGCTTTTTTCACCCCATGTGAGAAATGGTATTGGTCGGTTTTTTTTGTTGATTAGATTTTTCGAATAATCGTCACTAAATTCTGCCCACGGCGGCGAGGGACGTGTAAACCGTGGAGTTCGTAATAGTGTTGCACAAGCGTCAATTCCGGAGTTTTCTTCACTAATTGCTTGAGTTCTCGTTTTGTGAATGCATGATAATACCGCTCTGCCAGCACCTCACGCTGCGCATTTTTCCATGGGACTAAAACATCCCGCCAGCCATACTGCTTTTTTCCAGAAAGTCGCGCTTTGACCGAATTCCAACGCAGGCGCCAAAACCGTGGTTGCAATAAATTCCAATTGAGTAGCATGATTGTTCCGCCGGGTTTGACTACTCGCGCCATGTCAGACAGTGCTCGCAAACGAGTCGCTTCGTCCGGTAAATGATGAAAACTCGCAACTGCAATAATGTGATCAAACGCACCTTCAGAAAAGGGGAGTGACTGCATATCCGCGACATGAAATTCCTTGCCCGGGAACTCTTTTTTGGACCGTTCAATCATTTGCTCGCTCAAATCCACGCCAACATATCCCACCTTGCAATCATCGCAAATTTCGGCTACTCTTCCACCTCCGCAGCCGATATCCAACAGTTTCTCACCCGGCCGGACAGTGTGCTCAATCAAAAACCGAACTTCTTCCCATTGGCGAGAACGCGTATCAGCAAAATGATCCGCGATCGCGTTATAGGCGTCTCGAACTTCTGCGACAACTGATTGTGCAAATACATCTTTTGACATAGTCTTACACTACAATGCAAAACCCAATTCATCAAATCGTCTTGCGTGCGATTGACCAAAAAGTTACGACTGACGCCCAACTCAAAAAAATCAAAGGTGCTGTTGCCAAGGAGTTTGGTATTACTGTTGTGCGCAATTCTGAGTTGATTCGTGCCTATAAAGAATTGATCGATTCTGGCGAAGCGCAATTTGATCAAATCATGTGGACGCTGTTTAGTAAGCGCAAAATTCGAAACCTATCAGGAGTTGCGGTCATCACCGTTTTGACGAAGCCGTATTTTTGCCCTGGGCGCTGTGTCTATTGTCCGACAGAAGCACGGATGCCGAAGTCCTATCTTGCGAATGAACCTGGGGCTGCTCGGGCGCTCCGACATGAATTTGATCCGTACGACCAAGTGTCAGCGCGTTTAAAGTCTCTTGCTGTAAACGGACATTCAACCGATAAATGTGAATTAATTGTGCTTGGTGGCACCTGGACAGTCTATCCAAAAGATTATCAGGAGTGGTTTATTAAACGGTGTTTTGATGCGTTCAATGAAGATCCAAAAGAAGAGGCGGATGTTCCGACTAAAGATTTGGATGCCGCTAAAACCAAAAATGAAACAGCCTCACATCGAGTGATTGGGTTAACGCTTGAAACGCGTCCGGACCATGTCACAAAAGATGAAGTGAAGCGGTTGCGCTGGCTTGGTTGCACGCGCGTGCAAATTGGTGTGCAGACGACTGACCAAAAAGTCCTCGATCTCACCAAGCGCGACCAAACAAATGAGCAGGTGATTCGGGCAACGCGGCTCTTAAAAGAAGCGGGTCTTAAAATTTCGCATCATTACATGCAAGCGCTTCCCGGAGCGACAGTCGAATCTGACATTCAAACCATTAAAGATGTATTTTTGACCCCGGATTATCAACCGGACCATGTGAAAATTTATCCGACGGTGGTGGTGAAGACGGCGCTCTTATATCAATGGTGGAAAGAAGGAAAGTACACGCCGTACACCGAAGAAGAGCTGGTCTATTTATTATTGGAAATCAACAAACTGTTTCCAGAGTGGGTGCGCGTTGAGCGCTTGATTCGCGATATTCCGTCTGAGTCGATTTTTGCGGGGAATAAAAAAACCAATTTGCGGCAGATTATTGAGAAAGATGGGCCGATTAGTCGTGACATTCGAGCGCGTGAGCCGCATAATGCTGAGCCAGTCACGCTGGATGATGTCGATTTGGTGGTGCGTGAATATGAAGCCTCTGGCGGCACAGAATATTTTATTTCATATGAATCGAAAGACCGGAAAACGCTGTATGCATTTACACGTTTGCGTTTGCAACAGATCGAAAATCATTGGTATGAAGCGCTGCAAGATACGGCGCTGATTCGTGAAGTGCATACGTATGGTAAGTTGCAACCGATTACAAAGGCAGGCGAGCAAGGTGAAGCGGTGCAGCATATCGGCATGGGAACACGCCTCATTGAAGAGGCTGAACGGATTGCGCGCGAGCACGGGTTTCACAGAATTGCGATTATTGCTGGCATCGGCGTTCGTGAATATTTCAAAAACAAACTCGGCTACAGATTGGAAGATGAATACATGGTGAAGGAGATTCAAGGGTAGCGCTCATGTGGTACTATAGTATTGTATGTATCGTTTATTTCTACCCATTATAAATCAAATTGACCCAGAGGCCTTTCATTTAGGTGTTCGTGACATTGCACGCATTGCTTCATTTCCAGGCATACAGACTGTTACAAAGGCGTTGTATCATTACCAAGATCCTCGTTTAACACAGGAGCATTTTGGAGTGGCATTTCGCAATCCTGTGGGCTTGGCGGCAGGCTTTGATAAGTACGGTGCATTTATTCCCGTTGCGGCAGATGTGGGACTTGGTTTTATGGAACTTGGCTCTATTACAGCACAGCCGCGTCTTGGGAATCCAACTCCACGTCTTTTTCGGCTTCCACAAGACAGTGCATTGATTAATCGGATGGGGTTGAATAATGACGGAGCAGAGGCAACAAAAAATATGCTCAACCGAGTTGCAGGGAAGCGGCGGACTCCTCTTGGGATTAATATTGCAAAGACGAATGATCCGAACATCGTAGGCGCAGCGGCAGTTGCAGATCAGGTAAAATGTTATATGCAGCTCGCACCATTGGCAGACTACATTACATTGAATTTGAGCTCACCAAGTAATGCAGATGGGGCAACATTTGAAGATGCTGTCGCGCTTGAACAACTTCTTCTTGCGATTCAATCAGCCGCAAAGACATTAAAAGAAGATCACCAACATGTCCCACCACTGTTTGTAAAAATTTCACCAGACCGCACAGATACAGAGATTGTGCGACTTGTTCAAGTGTGTGATCGGTTAGGTGTCGTTGGGTATGTTGTTACAGGCACTTCAACAGTGCGTGAAGGATTGCTAACACCACAAGTAAAACTCCACGAAATTGGGATCGGTGGACTTTCTGGAGCTCCGTTATTTGAACGTACGATAAAACTCATTCGAATGATTCGCAATTTAAATCCGAATGCATTTGTTATTGGTGTTGGGGGAGTGCAGTCTGCGGCTGATGCCTATGCCATGGTGTGTGCTGGAGCATCGTTAGTGCAAGTATACACTGCGTTGTATTATCACGGACCAGCTGTAATAAAGCAGATCAATCGTGGCATTGTTCATCGCTTAGAGGCTGACGGGTTTTCACACATCAGCCAAGCGATTGGTAGTAATTAGTTGAAGTGACGAGTTACTTATTCTTCCACGGGTTCGCCTGCAGCATTCACCACAAAAATACGAATATCTGTATCTGAGAGGCGATTTACTTCCAGTGCTTGTCGAAGGCGAAAAATTTGATGATCTGCAATAGATGTCGGTGCCATCATTTGTTGACCTGTGCGATTATGCCATTGTTCAGTAAAGGTAATGTCTTTTGTTTTTGTGTAACGATCGTTTACTGTAATTTTAATAATGACCGCATTTGCTTCCCAGTACATGGACACGGTATCAATGACTGTGCATGAGCCAGCATGACGCATGTCCCATGTTTTTATAAGACTCGCAACTTCAGCCACACGTTCTTTTGTAATAGTCGTTGTGTCAGTTGGTGGAATGTCATTCCGAGATGGGAGTGCTTGTGCAGCGTCACTATTTCTTACAATGTCAGTAATAAGTTCACGTTTCCACTGCTTGTATGCCGTGACTCCCTCTGCCTGTTTTTCTTTTGCCGTTTCATGAAGATCGCCACCTTCGCCGATGCGTTCTAATACTATTTGATACAGCTCAGTATTTTTAATTGGACCCAGTCTATTTTTCGCAATATCAAGATTGTCGGCAATGCGCAGAATTGGTAGAAGTGGATTCGCTTCAAGGTTGCCGAGCCGAAATTCAACGCCAAGTAATTTTTCACCACCTCCGTCTTCACTGAGTGCATCAATTGAGCGACCTTGAAATAAATTTGCAGAGAGTGTTTCTGTGTGAATACCGGCAGCCGTTAGAGGTGCTTCCATGTCACGATAGCGTGCAGCGAGTTCGATTTTTTGGCCCGCCAGGGGCGGCTGCCGGAGGGTGCGCAATGGTTGGCGGTTGAAGCTGCGCTCGCTTATGACGGCCTGTCCAGAGTCCTCGCCGATACCAAGCGATATCGCGTGTCGATCTTCGATTACGAAAATTGATTGCCGTGATGCGTACGCACTCCTTCTCTGCCCGCATCAGCGCCTCCCGCATCTGAAGGTCGGACACACATGGTTGGATGAGGTACTCCACTCCGTCGATCATCATGCGTTCGGAACCCGTCCACGTCCCGGAAGAGCGGATGGCAAAGTGCTGCGGTCCGTTCTTGAGCGTGCGGCGGATTGAGGAGACGATCACCCGGCTCGAACACGGTACGCAACGGAC
>CAZBLE010000002.1:0-132018 GCA_964492735.1 uncultured Gammaproteobacteria bacterium | reverse complement strand
CTAATTTACAAATTCCAAAAGGAGAAAGACTGTCTAAAAAACGGGGTACTTGCCACAAGCTCATAATTATCACCTTCTGTATGCTTGTATACCTTCACCTTAGTTCCGTCCAAGGAAGCAAGGTGATTGCCATTCGCGTCCGTAGGAAACATTGTTGTTCCTTTACCATGACGACCACGAGTAGATGGTTTAATGGATTCATCCTGCGAAGTAATAATGTAATGATTGGGATTTTTTTGAGCGTACTGTATCGAAACTTTTCCTCGACTAAATGAAGGAAAAGCAGTCCCACGCTGTTGAAGTAATTCAGCCATTGTTCCTTCTGGATTTTTTTCCCAGAAGTCCTTACTTGACCACTGTTCACAATATCTAAAAAGGCTTCATCTCCTACAACTACCCGATAAAATTCATCGGGATTAGTGAAGTCTTCGATTTTTGCTGACAAAGCATCAGATAATTCTTGCTTTTCAGCATTCACTTGCGGAGCAGGCTCGGCAACAGGAGTTGGTCTCGGCACTGCTCTATCCTGCACAGACTGTGCTAGTCGCGCTACTTCTACAGTCGCCTGCGGTTTTTCAGTTGCAGCACCCTCACGTTCCAAAGCAATGATCAATGGATGTAATATCCGCATCACTTCACCAGAAAAAGCTGCTTGCTGTTTCATTCTTTCACTCACATCCTCATCGGGACTCTCAACCAGTAACACTGAATCTCTATACAGGGCCGTGCGTGCAATTCGTGTAACATCTTCAATAATTGTCCGAGGAGACACTGCCGCTTGATCTTTTGATGGATCGTTCAAATACGCTACAAGCATATCAATCTCACCAATGCCCTGCACCTGACTAAAACGCTTACTATTCACCACTCTCAATTCCCTTGCCGCTTTTGTCCGCGCAGTGCGCAGACTCAGATCCGGAACAACTGGCGGATACAAACGCTCTGCAGCTCGGTCACGGATTTCCTTCAAGACTTCTAATTTTTTTTCAGTATCCTTAACTTCATCCGGATTCATTGCAGCATCACCTGTTGCGAGCCGTGATTCATACCGAGTAATTAACGCAGCCACTTCGACCATCATATTCCCAGCCCGCGCATCCAGCACTTCTCTACGATCAAGATCAGAAACATCTTCTGGGGTTGCAGCAGCAATCGCCCGCAAACCTTCTGCCCGTCGTGCATATAATATATACGCAATATCTTCAGCTTGTTCTTTTGGGCGCTCTGGCTGCTCTGATTCTGCCTCTCCGACTGCTCGTTCTGTCAGCCACTTCTGAGCACCAAGATACAAACTCTCATCAAAATCATTTTTTGCTTCCTCCACGCCCGGACCAGCACTGCCTTTTTCTTGGACTGCTGCCGCGGCCTTTCTATCCACTCCACTGTAATAATTGTCTGTCTCTCCGAGTTCTGCCGCACGCTTGTTTAACAGTGCTTTTCCGGTAGGATTATCTATCCTGCCAGCTCGTTGATACAAACTGTCTTGATGTCGTACAAAAAAATCACTCCGCGACTCACCAGGTCCTGCTTGCTCAGAAGCAAGTAACATTGCCTCATGTCTTTGAACCATTAAATCACGAGCTTGCACTAAGGCTGGATTTTCTGGATTTGCGCTCGATTTTTGTTGCGCTGTTTGTAATTCCGCACGTGAAAATTGCAATGGTAATTCTGGACTCACTTCAGCCTCTTTTTTTGGCTGAGTATCCATTCGATCATATCGTGTCATATGCAGTACATTATGTGCAGATTCTGAGAATTATGCAATGTCATATATTAGGCCGACTACATATTACGCTGCGACTGGATCACACCAACTACTTCACAAGCGCAAGGGTACCATTACTCTTCAATGACCAGATTGCTGTCGTTTTTTTGACACCCTTACCAAAAGTTGTTGTCAATTGCTTTTTTGATTTATTGAATACAACCGCAAGTGCTGAGCCGTTTTGGATCGTTGTTTTTTTATTCTTCACAGTGGTAACTGTATTACTTGCTGTGAGTCGCCCAGCATACACATATCCAGACTTACCTTTCACGGTCATCACCACAATCGTGTCATATCCGCTGTAGAGGGATTTCACGCCAACAGTATACTTCCCAGATTTAAATTTCGTTCCATTCAGTGTCTTGCGCGCAACCCGCGATCCATTTTGAAACACGCGAATTTCTTTGCCATTCGTTGCAATGATCCGCTTTTTATCAGTACTGACTGCTACACGAAAATTCGTTGAGCCACCAAATGGTGTCAGCGTCCGAGTCGCGGCATTATCGTAGACAACTCTGAGCTCCCCATTACTTTTTGTAACAGTAGTGATTTTTCCATGATCAGTCGCTGCACTGTCTGTAGGAGTAGTCTCTGTTGTTGGATCTACTGTCGGCACAACAACTGGAGCTGCTACCATTACTGTACGCGTTGCTTCTACCGCCGTATTCCCTGCACTGTCTTGCACATTATAACGCACTGTATATGTTCCAACAGTGTTCGTGTCTACACTGCCTGTGCGGACAATACGACTCGTTAACGCTCCTTCAACCGCATCTGTTGCGGTCGCTCCAGCATCAGTATAACTATCTCCTTGGGTGAGTGTTGTAGTAGAACTACCAAGCACCGTAATTGTTGGCACTGCTCGGTCTAACACAACATTTGTCGCTATTACTGAACGAGCTGTATTGCCAAGTCCATCTTGGTATTGCAATGTCACCGTATAGACACCATCAGCAAGGCTCGAGGCTGACGCTGTATTCACATGACTCGTAACGAACAAATTTGAAAGCTGAAGCGTTGTGTTCATAGATTGAGTCGTATCCATGCTGAGTGTTGTTGCACCACTCGCATTTTGAAATATAACTGATACTGTATTTGATTGCGGCACTTCTGGCAGTGTGTATTCCAATCGCATTGACCGTCCAAAACTATTACTCGTTGGTGATGTCAGCGTTGGCGCTTCTGTTACTGTATCAATAATCACTCCTGTTGTTATCACAGTAACCGCTGGATTACTACGACTATCGCGATAACTCAATGCAACACTATACGTTCCATCGGCAAGTACTGGCATCGGACTCGGACTAATTGTATTAATATCTCCTATATTAGCAGCATTCACTGCATTGCCACTGTCCTTTGGATTAAAGACAAAGTTCACTGATTGATTATTTTGCATTTGAAACACTGTTGCTCCACTAGTCACAACGTTCGTAAACGTGACTGTTACACTGCCTGCAGCTGGCGTTTCTGGTAGTGTATATCGCAAACGTACTGTGTTCATGGAACCAGATCCTGGAGATAGAAATGTTGGTGATTGCGTGACAGTATCAACTGTAACTGTTGCAGTTGCTGCAATAGAAATATCGCCCTCATCATCAATCGAAAAGAGACTGTAATAATACACACCATCTGACAAATCACTATCTGTCCTCGTTGTTCCAGTCACCCCGCTTGCAACCGCTGATCCATCTGTTGTACTCGTCGGATATCCTGATGTACCACGACGAATAGTCACTGATGAAAAATGTGTGTCCACTGAATTTGTCCATCCAAGAGTCACATGATTTCCCGACGGTGTTGCTGTCACACTCGTTGGCGGAGCGGCGTATCCAACTTCAAAGGCCCCCATATCACAATGTGTGTTTTGTGGACGAGAGGTCTGCCGCGCATCAGTTGTGAGCGTTGTGCCGCCTGCATCTTTACATGACGCTACTGGAATCATGTTCACAGTTTCACCGACACCACCAATTGCAAGAGTTTGCACAAAACCTCCATTATCTGCTGGCACTGCTGTTGCTATATAACTTGGCGGCGTTGGATGATTAAATGAATCTCCAGTTGTCGATGTAATCGAACAAGCAGTTGATAATTCAGCTATGTAATTATAGCCTTGTGACGTAAAATTTCCTTGGCAATCTTCGTAAAAAGGCGCTGGCATTGGCGCAACAAAATTGGATGCAATAATGTTATTTTTCAACACTACGTTACTTGCGCCGCCGCTGTAGATACCTGCCGCAATGCTCGCATTATTATTCGTAAAAGTTGAAAATGCAATAGTGATTGCTGGAGTATCTCCTGCGTTTGCATTCATCGCGCCGCCTGTGTCAGACGCTGTATTGTTGTAAAACGTACCATTTGTAATCTGCATCGGAGTGCTGGTAAAAATACCACCACCAGAAATCGCGGTATTTTCAATAAACGTCACCCGATTCATCACAATTGGATTATTCCCTTCCGGTCCAGAACCAGCAAGACCACCACCCGCGTCTGAAGCGGCTGTATTGTTTGTAAATTCAACGTCAGTCAGTGTGTTTGTTGTTGTGGTATTTGTATCAATAAATACACCACCACCAGTCCCGGCTGAATTACCAGAAATTGTCGTACGACTGATATCAGAATTACAATCTCCTGAAACTCCAATCCCACCACCAAATACTGCTTGGGTTGCTGGATCAGCCGATGCGTTTCCACTCACCACAACATTTGTCAATGTCATATCACCTGCTCCGCAATAAATACCCGCTCCGTACTGGGCAATAATTCCACTTGGATTATTAAGAGCACTATTTTGGACAGTCACATATGACATTGTAAGCGATCCTTCATTTAATATACCGCCTCCATTTTCACTTGTTACCTTACTATCGTTCACTGTGAGGCCTGACATCGTCACTACTGCACCTGTTGTAATATGAAACGCGCGATCAACAGGACTCACATCATCCTGATCAATAATTGTTGTCGACATGTCAGCGCCTGTAATCGTTGTCCTATCCGTATCTGTAAGATCAAAATCACCAGTACTACCGCTATCTTCTCCAGCCCCAGTGCGAGTAATTTGATAGGTATTCGCTGGTATGACAATCGTATCTTCTCCCCCACTATTCGCAGCAGTGACTGCTTCGCGCAAGGAACAATCGGTTGAACTGCCTGTTGTACACACTGGTGAACCATCTAGTTCGTCATCAAGTGTTGTTACCGTATAACTCTCTGCATGCGCAATTGCCGGAGTAAACCCTACTACCAGGAATAACAGCAACGACAGCGCACTAGCATAAAATATTTTCAGCATAAAGATATATTTGAATTTGAAAGATTGTATTTAGTCTATCATATGTCAGTAGTATATGACTACAAAAAAAAGGCGGCTCACACGCCACCTTTTTTATAATCCTCTTGCCGTTATTTCACTGCGAGCAATTCAACATCAAAATGCAATGTTGCGCCACCTGGAATCGCACCTGGAATTCCCATTGGACCATATGCTAAGTCTGATGGGATCACCAATGTTCGTGTTCCGCCAACTTTCATTCCTTGGACACCTTCATCCCACCCAGCGATTACCATGCCGCCGCCAAGCGCGAACTCAAATGGTCCACGTGAACGTGAACTGTCAAATTGCGTTCCGTCTTCCAATGTTCCAGTGTAATGCACTGATACCATTGCGCCTTTTGTCGCTTCTGCTCCGTCACCTACTGTGACATCTTCATATTGTAATCCTGTATTTGTTGTAACCATACATACTCAATAATAATAGAGGTCCATCCTAGCATATTCGTGCTGCCCTATCTACTTTAGGGTCAGCATGGTAGGGTCTCTATGAATGAATACACTTATTGAAACGAGTCCAACACAACGCGATTTTCTTGTTATTTACAGCAATAAAGATGCACAAAGTGCCGCAAATAATAGCTATACTGGCATTTCACCATTTGCTGGCAGAGGCGCGGCAGCGAGCTGCAATCGCAGTTACGCTTATCTCTTAAAGTATGCAAAACGACTCGGACTTTCCGCTGGCTTTGCGACTGTCGCTGACATTAGTGGGACCGGAACAGTGTCTTCCTATTGGACATATACCACTCAGTGGAACCGCGTAACACACTCTGCGACGACTGCTGTTGTGTTCGACAAGTTCTCCAACATCGCTCACACCAATGACGCTGCAATGAAACAATTACTTGGTGACTCTCAGTCCATTGCGCTGTATCACAATCATGATACGCGGATGTTATTTGATAACAAACTCACAACCTACGCCGCGCTTTCTCAATACATGCTTCCAACTGTTGCAATCAATCTTGGTTCACTCAAAACCATGAACACTGCTAAGCGCGCACTCAAAAAACAAATCGACACTCATGCGCACATTGAAGACTTTACAAAAGAGCTTATTTTAAAAGATGTCTTTGGCGGTGGCGGTGATCATATTTACAAAATTCACACAGACGCTGCATTTAAAAAAATTCCAACCGGCGTTGATGATGTCCAATTTTTATTACAACCGTTTATTCACGCGAGTAATTTTGATACTGGGCGGAAAAATGGCAAAGCAGATTTACGGGTGATTATCGGCGACAAACAAATTTTGCAAAGTTTTATTCGAACTGCAAAAAAAGGTGACTTTCGAGCCAACGCAAAACAAGGCGGTGCGATTGATTACATCGCGACAGATGACATCCCAGAACAAGTCGTCAAAATGATTGCCCAAATTCAAAAAACGGCACACCTAAAAAATGGTATGTACACCTTAGATTTTATGCGGAGTGAAAATGGCAACCTCTATCTTGTAGAAGGCAATGCGAGTCCAGGCCTTACGTGGTCAAATCCAGAAGACGAACGTCGAGCAAAACAGCTCATGCGTATTATTGTAAAACAACTTCAGATTATGAGTGAGGTAACAGGGCCGGCTATTCTTTAATCGTGTACGCATCAATTTCATATCCACGCTTATCAATGGCGCGAAGTGAAATTTTATGTGGATAGACCTTCAGGCCAACAAAATGATTTTCAGAAACAAACACTTTTGAATATGGGTTGTTAGACTCTTTTGCATATGTCGCTCTTCCTCCACCGCCAGTAACAATATAGTCCACTCCACTGATTTCTTGGTTACGTTCATAATCGTGATCATGCCCATTCAAAACAAGATCAACCCCATTGGTTTCAAAAATCGGAGCGAGCGCTGCTGCAATCAACGTGTCTCCGCCATGTTCTCCAGAACTAAAGGGCGGGTGGTGAAATATCACAATTTTCCATTTCTCTTTTGACTTCGCGAGGTCCTGCTGAAGCCATGCATTCTGTTTACTCCCAACCGAATAATCCAAGTTCGTATTGAGCGACACGATGTGCACCGAATCAACATTGAAGGAATAATAGTCTTCCCCACCACTTTTTGATGTTGGCATTTCAAGGACTTCTTTGTACACACTCCCTTGTCCTGTTCTAAATTCATGATTTCCCATTGCAGCATAGAGTGGCGTTGTCGCAATCAATGGTTGGTATGGTTTAAAAAATCCAGAAATAAATTCAGGAAGCGTGCCTTCTGTGTATGCAATATCTCCTGTATGTAAAATCATCTCTGGTTTCCATTGTTGCATTTGAGAAACGACACGCAATGTATCTTTATTGATTTCACCTGAATCACCAACGACCGCGATTTTTAATGGGTCGTCATTCGTAATAGTATGCAGTGTTGTAAAGGCATATTCTTGTGTGATTGGTGTATTACCTCGCAATAAAACATACTCATATGTTGTATTTGGTTTGAGGCCAGTTAATCGATACCGATGTCTATTTTTTGGTTGTGCATCAGACATGGTTCGCCACTGTGTGCCTAGCTCACGATAGTGAAGTGTAACTGCTTCACTGGCATCTGTTTCAATTAAAATTGTTGCTGCTTTCATTGTGACTCGCTGAATATATGGCCCATACGTAATTCCCGATGCAGCCTGCGCTGGCTGAGCGATGCAGAGCATGCTGCCGATGATGAGAGTGGAGAATAAAAAAAATCGTTTCATAAAAAATAGTATAGCACATATAGTGCGCTCGGCTTGCTAAAAAACTCCGTATACATCAGTTGACCAAATATCTGAGACGGCTTAGGGTAATTCTGCACTCAACCATGGAGGTTGTGCATGATGAAACTCTATTCATGCGAAGCGGCACGGGGCCCAAAGCCCGTGCGCGTCGTCCTTGCCCTCCTCAGAATCAACTACACACTGATCGAAGTCAACCTGGCCGCAGAAGAGCAGTTCGGGAGCGCCTTCACGGCGATTAACCCGAACCAGCGTGTCCCTGCCCTCGACCTGACGGGTCACGGCAAGGTGGAGGATGTCCTCACTCAAAGTGGGGCAATCATGGAGTACTTCGCCGAGCTGTGTCCTAAGGCACAGCTGCTGGGCGAAGGCACACTCGAGCGCTTCCGGGTTCGGGAGATCATGCGGCTCCTGGACTCGGACCTGAGGCCGCTCGGCAACCGCCAGCCGCTCCTGCGGCTGATGCAGGAAGCTCACTACACCAGCAGGGCCGAGACCAACGGCTGGTCGATCTTCTGGGTAGGGCGTGCCTTCGACGCCCTCGAGAGGATGCTCAAGCTCCACCAGAGCGACCCAGACTTCTGCGTTGGCGAGCGCTTGACGCTCGCCGACATCACCCTCGGCACCGAGGTCTGGGCGGCGATCAGCCGCTTCAGCCTCCCCGTCTCGGAGAAGTGGCCGAAGATCTGGGGAGTGTACGAGCACCTGTGCACTCTTCCGGCGTTCCGCACGGTGCACGGTCTCAACGGCTGAACCTAGGGTACTGGAGTCTGCCGTCACCGTGCCAACCACCACCGGTCAAAAAAGCGACTCACTTCACACAACACCCCGAAGTCGAATCGCAGGCGGAACTGACCACTCCGCACTTTGTCTATTTGATACAAATTGTTCTATACTTTCCGTATGGTACAAATAAAAAAAGAACAAGAACTCGAACATGAACTACAGCAGCTCTCTCAGCGAATTCATGAACTCGACAAAAAAATTGAAAAGCAAATTTCGTTTAAATGGAATGTTGTTATTTCAATTGGAAAAGGTGCTGGATATGCAGTCGGCGCATCAATTATCGCCGCTCTTCTTATCACCTTCTTAAACTGGACAATTCGATCTGCCGCCGATATTCCTGTGCTTGATAATTTCATTAGTGATAATGGAACAATAACACTGATACAACGAACTGAATAAATCGGCAGAGCTCTCCACAAGGGGTACTAGACAAATACTGAATATTCGCGTATAAGGTGTGCAATATACACGCCCCTTAATGGCATGCTGGATCGGAAATTGCAGTCTGATGGATGGAGTCCTCAGCAGTCTGCAGTTGCCGAATCCCTCGGCACTGGCGCTGCCGCCTGGCAGTGCAAGAGGAGGACGCCATGATGAAGTGGTTGTGTCCTCCGGACCCGCTCCTGCGGCTCCGGAACCTCTGTACGATGGCCGTCCTGAGCGCCCTCGCGCTCTGGGCGTCCTGTCCCGACAACGGTGGCGTGGCCGGCCTTCTGGCCACGCTTTGCACCTGTGAGGCCGGTGCCATTGGCATTAGCCTCCTTCCCTGGGGTGACGGCGAGGTCAATCAGACCGTCGCCGCCCTCCGAGCCGCACGGAACGCCGTGCGCATCATCGCCGTGAGGCGATTGAGCCGGTCCTGATCCGACCGGTGCTCTCAAGAGGAGAAAATCCTCGGAACGCTACAGCTCGCTGTATGCAGACCGAGGTTTTGTTGTTTCTACACACCATTTCACTTTCAGAAAAATCCCATATCTGCTATTCTTTGAGGTATTAATCAATATATCATTTTCTTATGGAAAATAAATCATACCTATTGCACCCCGTTGCAATCGCAAACTACATCGGAAGTATTTTATTTATTGTTGCCGGTCTCATGACTTGGATCGTTGTTCCAGAAGGCAGTCTTGCAAGTTTTGCAAAAGCAACAATTGAAGACGCAGTGAAACCAAAGCAAACATTTGTGATCGCAATCGGTGTGATTCTTCTACTTGTTTCTGCATTCGCTGCATGGAAAGCAAAAAAGATGATGGCAATTTTAAGCATCCTCCTCTTAGTTGTTGTATTAGTTCCAATGGCATCTGCAAATGTTTCAGGCAGTGCATCAGCTGAAACTCTTGGAATCACAAAAATGGAAATGGGATATTACGTTGCATGGCTCGCTTGGGTCGTGAGCTTCATTAGTTCTGTTGCAACATTCTTCGTCTACAAAAAACAAGCATAACAGATCATTCTACAGCACATACAAACCCCTCCACTCGCGAGGGGTTTTTTGTACCTCTACATACAAAAAAATCCTGTCTTGCTATACTACGCATATTATTATTCCTCTTATGATCAAAGAATCGACACACCCCCTCGCCCACAAAACACACAAAAATGATGCGCTCGTCATTAAAAGTTTTAAAGCAAAAACAAACGCAAAGCGAAACCTCGCGGAAAAAATTGCCGACACACTCACAACCAAATTTGGGAGTATGGTGTTTTTATTATTAAATATTTCATGGTTTGGTGTATGGATTGCCATCAATGCTGACCTTGTCCCCTTCCTGAAACCATTTGACGAATACCCATTTAGCTTTCTCACAATGGTCGTTTCCTTGGAAGCAATTATCCTTGCAATTATTGTATTAGTGTCTCAAAATCGATCGGCAAATATCGATGATATTCGTGAAGAAATTGACCTGCAAATCAACGTGATCACAGAACGAGAAATCACAAAAATCCTTTCAATTCTTGTCCGACTTGCCGAAAAAAATAATATCGACCTATCACAAGACACTGAACTCCAACAAATGTTAGAGCCGGTCAATATTTCAAAAATTGAACAAATCCTTGAAGAGCAGATTGAAGAGCCAAACGAAGTATAAGACTTGACATAGTAATCATTAGGTACTATACATGATGAATAGTATTTAATATTTTGTTTTTATGGAACTCCCAAGAAAGCCCAAAAGACTGCTCCGTCAATATCAAGCTGTTGCCATTATTGTTATGGCCTTCAGCATCTACGTTGGCAGCCAGCAAACTCCTGTTTCTTTTTTAACAGATGATCAGTGGTTTCTGTGTTCATTCGTAGTACTCCTTGCATGCGCTGGCGTGTGGGTGTATCTACAAAATCAAATACAATCGTGGACCCGGACAACTGTGAACAGCATTGTCGTAAATCTTGCTGCTTCGTGCATTCTCGGTTTTTTATCACTTGTATTTCCAGAAGTAGAACTCTTTTTTGGCCTGCTCATTATCAGTAGTCTCTTATTCCTTATATCAATGGGCACATTGATTTTCGTCGGATTATATACTGGGATCGGCGTGTACATAGCAGGATTACGCAAGCTCTATGACTGGGCAATGGAAAGATTGCAACTTCAGTCTCTCTGGCATTTTGTACTAATCAATCTTGCGTACATTACCTTTCTTATCACTACATCCGCACTCCTAGCGCAATACCCTCTCCCTCCGCTTTCTGACGCAGCGAACCTTCAAATCATTGTTGTTGGCATCAGCCTCTCAATCTCGATTGCATGTGTGGATTTTGCATTCATGGCATGCATCTTAGGGCTATGGTCAGCGAATCAGCACTTTTTCAAAAAAATCAACTCGTATATATCTGGAATCATATTCTTAATGGGCGCCTATGTATTAAAGGATATTGCCATCAACCTGCTATACACCACTCCAACAGAGAGTGCTACATTCAGTCCACTATTTATTTTAATCATCCTTTTTATTGAGGCGATATTGAAACGTCGGAATCGGATGAATGGCGTACATAAAAATACATTATTCCAATAACACGTGAATACAACAGCCTATAAAAAAGATCTATTAGCAGCTTGGGAAGATGTCTTTAAAAAAGGACAACTCACGCTCTGGGTTCTTCTTGCCTTAAAAGATGGGAATAAGCACATGGCAGCTATTTTAGATTTTGTCACACAACAAAGCACTGGAATTCTCACCATTGAAGAACAAAGTCTCTACAGATCATTGCGACGATATCACCAAACGGGGATTGTTGAATATGTCACTGTTCCGGGAAACAAAGGGCCAGCGCGTAAAGAATATGCACTCACAGAACTCGGGAAACAAGTGCTCCAAGAATTTCTTGAACGTAATATTATTGCATTGTATTACAAGCCTGAAACAAAAAAACTGATTGAACGGCATTAAAATAACGTCCCATTTGTACTACTCGGCGCCCACTTGGCAACATACGCTTCAAGGTCAAACTTTTTTTTGAGACCCGACTCTGCCATAAACCGAACAGTCCCAAAAACCTCTCGATCAAACCACGGCCTGTCATGCACACCGCCGATCGACCACGCAATGCCGACATATCCATTCGGATCTCGTCCATCCAGTGAATACCGATCATTCAGCACAATCGCCCATTTTTGCGCTTGCTCAGGATCTTTCGTCCATTCCAGTATTTTTTTTGCCCAATACATGCGCATATACCCGTGCATTTTCCCGGTTCGCACCATTTGCAGCTGCGCCGCATTCCACGCTGTGTCATGTGTCTTACCTTGTTCAAACTCTTTTAATGTATAGAGATATTCTCGCGTGTCCCGACGATGCGCGTTTAAGGTCTGCTGTGCCCAATCCGGAAAACCTGCAAAGGAATCGTAGTGCGGTTGATACAAACAATAGTTGTCCGACAGCTCGCGGCGCACAATCAGCTCTTCCAAAAACGCTGCAGCGGAATCTGCGAGCGACATTTGTTTGGATTGCTTTTCTCGAGAAGCCGCATTTTGCCGCGCATCAAATAACCGCTCAACCGACACACCTGCCTCTGCAATTACCGAGAGCGCAACACGTTGCGGCGCAATCATGCCGTAATGCAAATAGGGTGACAAATCAGACTGGCCATCGATCGTCGGGTCATTGCGGTCGATGCCGTATCCTTTCAACCTCTTGATAAATACCTCAAGCTTTTTGTGAGCAGGAACTTCCCCTCCCATCACTGCAATTTCCGCGTCAATCTCTTGCGGTTTTGGCCCGGCTTTTTCAAGCGCCTCCCAATGCGGCGCTTTTGGTTGCGGATACACATCTGCAAGGAGCCGCTGTTGCTTTGGTGCGTGGGTTGCTGGAAATTCTGTTAAAAACTCTGGCAAGCGTTTGTGAATTTTTGGCCTAATGGTGCGCGCTGCCCATTCTTGTTTTTCAGATGTCTCCCACACCGGGACAATATTATGCGCATCCACTTCAATGAGCGATACGTTCGGCAACTGCTTCATCAATGCCGCATTCCACTCTTGCTGAATCCGCAGTGGGTTGAAATCAACAACAACTGTTTGCACATTCCATTTATTCAAAAGTGCGTGCATCTCAGATTCTGCATCGTCGCCTGTTGTGACAAGCAGTTGAATATGGTGTTTGCGCAATCCTGTTTCAACACTCTGCAAACCCTGCAACTTCAAATGATACTGCCGAGCGCCGCCACCAAGATAATCCGCTTTCAGGTTGTAGATGACAACTACTGGCACTTGCTGCTGATTGGCAATCTCAATCGCAGTCAGCAAACTCCAATTATCGTGCACCCGCATTTCTCGTGTCATCCAATAGACCACGGCCTGCGGTGCACTGTCGAAATCAGTTACACCTTCCTGCAACACTCGCTGGCGGCGTTTGTCAGTCTCTGTGATATTCGTCATACTAAGCAGTATAAAACAATCATTCATTTTTTCCTATGTTGCTCACCCTCTCTCAATTCACACTATTGGTGTTCTATATCTTTATCGTTGGTGTCATTCTCGCGATTCTGGAAATTCAAATTGAAGGTCGCGACGGCTGGGCTGCAAATTTGCCTGCCTGGAAACCAGACAAAAACAGCCGCACTGCCAAAATCACCTATGCGCTCACCCGCAAAGACATGACCGGCTATCACCTCTCCCTCTTCACCCTCCTCTTATTCTTCTTTCATCTGCCGTTTGTCTGGAATTGGACATGGAGCCTGGAACAAGAAATCCAAGTCCTCGCATTCTTTTTTGTGTTTGCCGTCATTTGGGATTTCCTCTGGTTTGTATTGAATCCGCATTATGCGCTACGTGACTTCGGTCCAAAAGCTGTTTGGTGGCATCGCACATGGCTCTTCAAATTACCGCTTGATTATTGGATAGGGTGTCTCTGCGCAGCAATCCTCTATCTGCCGCTGATTTGGAAATTCGGCAACGTTGCACTGATGCAACTCACAATTCTCCTTGGCTTAAACTGCTTACTCACTGCAATCACTATTATTGCCTACCCACACCGTAATGGAAAACAATAACAACATCATCGAAACCATTACAGCTCAAGCACATGCTGCAATGGCCGGAGATTCAAGTGGGCATGATTGGTCACATGTAGAGCGTGTGGTGAAACTCGCTCAATGGATCGCTGCTCGTGAAAATGCCGACCTGTATATTGTCACACTCGCTGCTCTGCTCCACGATATTGCCGACCATAAATTTCATAATGGTGATCGTGAAATTGGCCCACGAATGGCCAAAGAAATGATTCTGGCAGCTGGTGGTGATGAAGCAACTGCAGTTATTGTTTCTGAGATTGTTGAAAAGGTGTCATTCAGCGGTTCAGGCGGCAAGAAAAACATGGAATCACTTGAAGGCAAGTGTGTTCAAGACGCTGACCGATTGGATGCGATGGGCGCGATTGGTATTGGTCGAGCGTTTGCCTATGGCGGTGCTACTGGTCGCGCGATGTACAACGTGACTGATACAGAATCGACAGTCGTTCACTTTGACGAAAAACTCTTACGGTTACGCGATTTACTCAACACCGATAGCGGACAACGGATTGGCAATGAACGACATCGCCTCCTTGAAGAATATAAACAACAATTCCTCGCGGAATGGAATGGAACTGACTATGAATCACTCACTTGAACAACTCTGTATGCGTAATGGCGAGCTCCTACCAGCCGCTGACGCTGTCCTGCCAGTCGCAAACACAGAACTCGAATATGGCTTTGGGGTCTATGAAACCATTCGGATTGAAAATGGTATTGCGTATTTTACGCAGCAACATGTTGATCGACTACTGCATTCCGCGCATCACATTGACCTTGAACATGCCTTTACAACGCAGCAGATTACTGAGCAGCTGAATACATTTATTACTCACGCTCTTGCGATCGCTCAGACATGTAATATCAAAATCTTATTTCTGGGCGCAGCAAATCCCGCTGATGTACAACTCTATCTCTTTGCTTCAGCTCCATTGTTTGTTGATCGGAAACTCTATAAAACCGGTTGCCATACGATTACGCATTCATATGAACGGCCATTTCCAGAGGCGAAAACTCTTGCAATGCTTGGCAGTTACTTGGCGTACCGTGAAGCGAAAAAACATGGCGCGTATGACGCACTCTTGCTCAATCGCAACCAAGAAATCACTGAAGGCACGCGCACTAATTTTTTTACAGTGAATACAGATAAAAAAATCCTCTATCACCCACCGCAAGCAGAGATTCTTGAAGGTGTAACAAAGATTGTTCTGCAAGACATTGCGATTCAAAACGGTTGGTCTGTTGAACAGCGACCAATTCACCTTTCTGAAATCAGCTCATACGACGGCGCGTTTCTCACCAGCACGAGCACAAAAGTGTTGCCAATAAAATCAATTGATGATTTTGTATTTGAAACAATTACGCCAAGAGTTCTTGAGCTATCACAGCTCTATCGTGACTATTGGGCACAAAGCGGCGGCGTTCATTCTTCCACACTCTAATCCACTCATCACTCATTTTGGACAGTTGTCCACATTTTTTTAATATCCGCCCCTTGCAAACGCAACTAAGTTGCATTAAGATACGGCCGCTTGTTGTGTCGCTGTATCAATCATTTGTTCTTTGCAAAAAACACCCTTTCCATAGAGGCTTCCCATGCGTTCAATTGTCCGGTTGTTTATCTGCTCTTTCTTCGTGCTCTTTTTTCCGCTTGCGAAAGCAGTCGCGGAAGAAGATGAGCATGCACATGAGGCAGAAGGGAAAATCCCCATTGCCTTTTCGATTGGCTGCCACGGCGGCCTTGTTGGATCTGGTATCACCAGTTCTGATGGGACTTTGCTTGGGCATGGAGATTGCCACGCTGGCCTCGACATCCACGGCCACACAGAAAATGGCCAGTGGTTTGAAGTTGACATCGGGCCAGCTCTCGGTCTGCATCTTGAACAAAATGGGGTCGCAATCTCTGGCGGCGGTGTCATTGACACGCGCTGGGGCTTGCCAGGCGGCAACTTCCGACTCTACGGTGACTTAGAGGTCCACGCGGACGCTGAAGATGCGCAAATCGCGCTGACAGTTGTGCCTCATATTGAGACTCGCCGCAGCTTTGGCATTGGTGCGCGGATTGAATGGGCACCGGCATTTGTACCAGAGGCTCACTCAAGTAGCTTCTTCGGCGTCAGTTATGCTGAGCTAAACATCGGTCTCGTGCTACGCCTTGAAACCGGACACATGAGCCGCGGAATCTACGAGCTCATGCTCATGAGTTCACATGCAGGCTTTACTGGCACTGACTGGTGCCAGAGCAAGTGCGGCAGCCTCGGGGTCCAGTTCCGTGCCGGCTTTGACCATCACATTGTAAAGCCGGGTGCGCACCACGACCACACGGACCACAGTGGTCGTGTGTATGAAGAAGAGGAAGAAGGTCACATTCACTGACAGTGGAGCAATGACCATATTCCCTTCTTCATATTTTTTTGCTAAAAAATGGCGTTCATTAATAAATCCGCTCTATAGTGCCTATTCTCTGTGGATAACACTAGATGTAGTAATTGAAAAACTATGTTATAGTGCTTGTACTATCGTTCTTTGTTCGAAGTTTGTCACCTTCTTTGCAACGGAAGTCTGGGTGTGATTCCCAGCGCTGACCCGCAACTGTCATGTCGCCTTCTCTGGAAGAGCGAATAAGCCAGGTCCAGTTCAAAGATTTTTCTGACGTTTCTCGTGGAGTGGAAACAGCGTATGTGAATATTTTTGATATTCCGGCTGTGCCCGGTTTTTTTGTTGCCAAAATTTGTTGATGGCGCCGCATCGACAAATCTTCGGAGCAAACAAACCAGGAGGCGCTCCTATGAGCCTGACACGCAGAGGATTGTTAACTAGGCTTGGTGCGATGTTCGCGGCAGCCACGATGACGCAGCTCGGCGGCTGCAACTACATCGTCCTGGGAACGGGACGGATGGTGAGCGCCGGGGGCCGCATCGCAACGGGAGAGACCTTTGAGGGACAGACTCTCGGTCAACTTCTCGAGGAGCTCGTGGAAGCAGAAGACCTCGCAGACATTCGTGGCTTGGCAATCGCGGATGGCGAAGGTCTCGAGCTCATCGAAGACCTCAACCGAGATACCCCCCTCCCTGCTGGACTGCGGATCACCTTCCGCTACCCCCGAGCCGCACAGATCACCATCGCCAGCGAAGAAGCTGGTTGGACGGTGAAAGAGCTCAAGCAGCGCTACGGCGATGATGTGGTCGTCATCAACTCCGGGTTCGTTGTGACGAACCTTACTGACGACGACCTGATCTACCCCGATGACTGGCTCTGCATCCGCCCCAGCGCAACGACCTACCGCGCGGCGACCTGACAGATAAACGCGCCAACCAGCACAAGGACCACCCTCCCTCACTGAGCAGAGTTGGGTCGGCGTGCTGGTTCCCTTTCTTATTTGATAAACAATATACCTGATACAAATATCCTCCTCAAAATTTTTGTACCTTCACGCCTCATATCAATATCTACATAGACTTCCTCCCTTTTGGTAATGACCTCCAAACAGCGTCAAACCCAGCCCGTTCAATTGCTGCGAGTGCGGGTGATTCAACGACTATTAAATTTGTTGCTTCATCGCTAATTGTTAAGTATACAATAATATCTCTCCAGATCCATTTCTCTGCATTTGTATTCCAATGATCTTTCAAAAAACGGTACTCAGAATACGGTTGAAACATTTCTTTTGCATATGACCGCGACTCTTTGGTGTCAGGTGCAATAATTAAATCACGTATTCTATGCTTATTTTTAAAATGCACAAACGTCCGTAAATAATCGGCATCCATACTCACCCACACTTTATTCGTTACCCACAAACGAACATCTTCTTCTGGCACAGCTTCTTTCATAAAACGACGATACAACTCCCGAATGCTCAAAGGATTATCATAAACAGTCATAATCGGTAACATTGCATTCTCTGAATGCATCATTTGTAATTGCGGAATCACATACCGTACATCACGCGCAATCATGTTTACGCGATCTTCTAATAATTTTGGATCAGTGGCTGCAAATAAACGCTTACTATCAGACCGCACTTCTTTCATTAAACTTTCTTTTTCAAGACGCGGCAGGAGTGTATAGACCATTTGGCGAGTGAGCCCAGAATGCTTTGCCAACTCAATAACAGTCATTGGCCCATACTGAATAGCAGCAAGATATATCAAAATTTCAGAATCTGTAAAACCGATTTGCCGTAAAATATTCTTTGTGTCGATGGACATACTGTAAAATATAATTTGACATAGTCGTATATCATATAGCCAATTTCGTCAATGTTTTAGGATATTTTTTTGTAACAGCAGCGAAAAATGATTACACCTGACGATTTTTTACTTTAGAGTTTAGTGCATGACTATGCAAATATATCTAGCTGAAAAGCTGAATAACCGCGGAATAGAAACTTTTTGTAACCAAAATAATATTCACGTGTATGCTCGAGAAAAAATAGCAGTAGATTTTTTTAAAAGTATTGACGCGGTCGTTTTAGAAGTCACAGAACCATCACAGGAAATTCGATTTATTATCACCCATATGTTGCTCACCCAAAAACCAACACTTTGCCTGTACAAAAAAACATCGCCGCCAAAGCAACTCTTACGAGATCTAGAAGCGAAAGTGCACAGAAACATGATTCAATGTGAGTTTTACACGCCAGAAACTGTTGATGTTATTCTATCTCAATTTCTGATTGACCAAGGATTGACTTTCACGGCAAAATTGCATACAACAACCGTATGAAACATGCTGAATCGACAACGCCAGAAGCGGTTATTGAAACATTACGCGACAAAGGCCATCGAATTACCCAGACTCGTCGAGCTGTCCTTGGTATTTTTTTCTCATCACACATTCCACTGACTGTTCAAGAAATCCTCAAAGGTTTGGAACGCAAAAAACTCACTGTCAACAAAACAACAGTCTATCGCGAACTGGAATTTTTACTTTCTGAAAAACTCATTGAAGAAATCCAGTTTGGGAGCGAGCAAATGAAGCGGTATGAACTCGCCCTTGGTAGTCATCATCATCACATCCAATGCATTGAATGCGGCGCCGTTGCAGATGTTGATATGCCACAAGAACTCATTGCAGCAAGCAAACATATTAAAAAACAAACTGGGTTTCGTGTCTTAGATCACTCTCTCGAATTTGTCGGGGTGTGTAAAAATTGCCAATAAACTAAAGAGGATTTTCTGTTTTCCACACATTCCCCTTGCAAATGCAACTGAGTTGCGTTAGTCTGAAGATATGAAAAAATATCTTTTTATTACACTCATCACACTCCTTGTTATTGGAGCCGGAATAGCCATTGCCTATCAGACTCGCTCAACAACACCTGAATCAGACACACAAACACTCTACGTTGGAGTTTCATACTATATCTTAGAAGAACTCGCACAGCAGATTGGTAAAGAGCATGTCACTGTCACATCAATTGTAAAACCCGGGATTGAGATTCATGATTTTGAACCCACTGCTCGTGATACTGCAGCGCTCTATGACACTTCTCTCTTCCTGTATCATGGCGCTGGCCTTGATGCATGGGCGGAAAAACTTGCCCCACAACTCGCTGAACAAAACGTTCAAACGGTTGAGGTGACAAAAACAATGACGCTCCGTGACACTTCTGAAGCTCTGCATATTGGCAACGAAGAAGGCTCAGAAGAAGAACGTGAAGAGGGTCCAAAAGATCCACACACATGGCTTGACCCTGTATTACTCCAACAAGAAGCCGCTATTGTGCGTGACGCGTTCATTGCTGCAGATCCTGCACATGCAGCAGAATACCGATCAAACGCAGATACCTACATCAAAACACTTGAAGAACTCGACGCTGAGTACCGCACGACACTCACACAATGCACAACTCCAGAAATCATTGTCGCTCACGATGCCTTTTCATATCTTGGCGCACGATATGGCATTACCGTTCATTCTATTGCCGGCATTTCATCTGAATCAGAACCATCTGCAAGTCACTTAGCAGATCTTGCGACGCTCGCAAAAGAAAAAAATATCCGCACAATTTTCTTTGAAACCCTCACAAGCCCAAAACTTTCTCAAGCCATTGCGCAAGAAGTTGGCGCTCAATCAACAGTCTTGAATCCAATTGAAGGCCTCACTCCTGAACAAAAAGACACTGGAACAACCTATGCTGATATTATGCGAGAAAATCTACAAAATCTTTCTGCGGCCATGAACTGCACAAACTAGACAATGCGTAAAATCTCACTATACTAGTGAGCATGTATCGACTCTTCTTTTTTCTCAGCATTATCCTCTACCTCGGCGGCTTGCCTGTGTCCGCGAACGCACAAACTACGACAGTTGCTCCTCCTGCAGCAGATTCTGAATTACAGTACTTTCGTGGCACTGTTATAAATGTACGCAATAGCCTCTCCCCAACTGATGGGCCAGAACAAACATTTACCGTGCAATACTGCTGCGACGCAAATGGCAATACACAAACACGTGATATTCAACAAGTTAAAAATCCTGACGACGGACCAGAACGAGATTTTAAAAAAAATGACCAAGTAGTCTTGTTGAAAGTACAAAATGAATCACAAGATTTGTTTTACATCACAGATCACTATCGTTTGACTGGCGTCATTATTTTAACGCTGATTTTTATTGCCATCGCAGTCATTGTTGGCGGGCGCAAATCAATTGCTGCTTTTGCGGGACTTGGATTTTCTTTTAGCTTGCTGATGTATCTTATTGTTCCACAAATTGCAAAAGGCATGAACCCGGTTGTTGTTGGTGGAATTGGTGCAGTGTGCATTGGAGTTATTGCCATCTTCATGGCGCACGGAATCACAAAAAAAACAGTCCTTGCAGTTCAAGGAACAATTATCACCATTGCGCTCGCTTTCGCTTTTTCCAGTTTTGCAATTTGGGTTACAAAGCTATTTGGCAAAGGAACTGAAGATGCATTTTTTGCACAATCTGCCTATAACGGCACAATTAATATGAAGGGCTTATTGCTTGTCGGCATGATCATTGGTGTACTTGGTGTGCTTGATGATGTCACCACTGCCCTGACTGCAACCATTGAAGAAATTCATGATGCCAATCCACGGCTGCAATTTAAAGACTTGTTTACGAAAGGCATGCGCGTTGGCCGAGAGCATATTGCATCACTCATTAATACTCTTGTATTGGCATATGCTGGATCTTCACTACCACTTATTTTGTTGTTCCAGGTCCAAACACAACCATTTTGGGTTTCTATTAACAGTCAATTTTTAGCAGAAGAGATTGCTCGCACAATCGTTGGTAGCACAGCACTGATTCTCGCGGTTCCAATTACCACATATCTTGCGAGTCGCAGCTATGCAAAAAGCTCAGAGACACAACACAGTCAGGGCTAGACAAAATCCAAAATCGCGTTTATAATCGACTTTGCGTCACTTGAAGATGCATCTACGGTTATTTTCCCTTTGTCAGGGTAGCTCAGTTGGTTAGAGCACGGGACTCATAAGCCCGGGGTCGAGAGTTCGAATCTCTCCTCTGACACCAAATTCATGACGCAGTTTATACGCGCAGTGCACATCACAAAATGAAGATGAACGTATGAGAACAATCGGACTTGAATATGAGTCTATTATTGTAAAATCAGACACCCTACCTGCGAACAGGGATGATATGTTGTCTCTCTGGGAAAAATTTGCGAGGGCTGGATGGGAATTAAAACGAGACCCATATAATACGGAAATTCTTGGGGTGAAAAAAAAGTTTTCATATGGTGAAATTGTCATAGACAATGATCTTGGCAACTGCTTGCTGGAAATCGCTTTCCCGCCATGCGAAAATATAGAAACAGCAGCACAGCAAGAATTTGAAATTTTTTCGATACTCAAACAGATACTTGGAGACACACTGTCAATAATCGGAATTGGCACACATCCGAGCGCTCCTTACTCGAGCGCTGAATTTACACCAAAGTCACACTACCCGATTTTACTATCTAATGTAGAGGCGATGCAGCCATTTGCGCTATCAGCTGCTCTGCAAATAAACATTGGCGGTAACCCAGAAGATATATTTGATGAGCAGCTATTTTTACAGAGACTCAGTCCCATTGCTATTGCTTTATATGCAAATGCTCCTTTGTATAAAGGCTCTTGGCAAGATGCGTTAGATATCAGAATTTTGAATTACGAACGAATGGCAGTGAGTTTGCCGACTGGCTATAAAGACACAATTGGAATTCCTAAACATCATTACACATCTTGGAAAGACTACTTTTTATATGCTTTAAACAAACCTGCGATTTTACTATCGACAAATCAAGGCTTATGGACAATAAACAGTAAAAAAACATTACTCGAGTTGTTAGAGTCACAAGAAGATGTATTGTTTACAGAAATTTATGGCTCTCCTAAAAAAACTCAACTCAGGCCACTCTCACTAGAAGACACGCTATTACAACAATCTTTAATTCGTCATGATGCAAGGCTACGATTTGCCTTGAACCCTCAAGCAGACTATGAAGCTGGTCGCAAAGCGTTACTATCAAAAGATCCTCACATATTTCATACATGGTTCCAATCAGCTTGTACGAATCAGTACATTGAGTTTAGACCTCTGTCATTCCAACGACAAGGAAATACACTATCAGCAACCGCTTTCTTAGTAGGAGCGTTAGAGTCAAAATTAGATATTGAAAAATATATTGAGCACCTCTCATTAGATGAGCTAGCAGCAAGCCGATTAGAAGCAGCTCGTTTAGGACTAAAAGGGCGTTACGGCAATCAAGTTATACAAGATATAGTTGAGCCAATTGTAAATCTAGTGTTACAAGGTTTAAAAAAACGCAATCTTCATGAGGAACAATACCTCACTCCCCTTATAGAACAATTGCGAAAAAAAACAAACCCGGCGTTAGAGTTAAGAAAAATATTCGACGCAGGTCTTGATAATGTATTTCAATACATTACATACTTCTAAAATTTCTACGGCGATAGTCCCGTGTTACTTCCACGCTGCAATACGGGCCCCTGATGGGTCTGTTTTTGTAAAATACTCTTCACTCATTATTTGCTTGAGTTCTGGCTTTAATCGATACAGCTTCACAAATGATTTTCCTCCAGACGCCTGACTTGTCATGATCTCTACCTTGCCATCAGCATTGGTGTCATATGCTGCAACGTCAATATCACCAGTGAATGTTTTACCAAATGGCACAATGGTAGTGCGGTTTTTACTTGGCGTTTCTGCGCGGATCACAATCACTTTTGCTGGCCGCTTCTGCGCTGCCATAAGACCCACAATCACCTCATCTTTACCATCACCATTTACATCACCAGCAGCTACATTCGCACCACTTTTATAATTTGCCGCGCTCACATTAAACTTCGCTAATCGCTCACCAGAGAATGTGGTCACAACAGCCACTGTCGTATTTTTACTTGCTCGCGTTGTTGCAATAATTTCATCAACCCCATCGCCATTTGTATCTCCCGTTGCAACGTCAATCCCTTCTTTTTTCACGATAGTAAATGGCGCCACTTCACCCAACAGCACGCCCTCTTGAGAAAAGACTCGAATCATTTTTTGATTTCCCGGTCCATACCCAACCACAATGTCATCAATTCCGTCACCGGTGACATCACCAACTGCAATACGAGCAGATTGCTGTGATTTATATGGATAGGCTTTAAACTGATACAACCGCGCGCCATCATGATCAAATACTGCAACAACTGGATTTGCCCCACCTCGAATCGTCGCTATTTCCGCATCTCCATCTCCATCCAAATCACCTGTTGCAACATCTCCTGTCTCTGAAGACTTCACAGATTGCGGTGAAATTGTTCGATCAATACCACCTGACTGGTAGATCATGTGCGTGATTGTCCCTTGGCCTCGCCGCTTCATCACAACACCACCCAGCGCTGTGTTCATGCGCATATTATTCGTTAAACGGATAATTTTTTGCGTCTGATTCCCGACATGATCTGTTGCGGTAACTTTAATATATGAATTTCCACTCGCAATATTTGGTGCCGGAATATTCACACGAAATGGATAACTATCTTCACTATCAAATGCATCAACCTCTCGCCACGTTGCTTGGTCATTTTCTGACAATTCAACTGTTGTATTTTTAATCAGACTTCCAAGATCTTGAGCATCAATAGCAAATTGCAATCGACCACCGCTGATTGAACTTGATGACAGCTGCACGTTCACATCTGGCTTCCATATATCTTTCGTTAATCGATCACTAATAAAGTGCTCTGGGTCGTGCCAATACATTTCTGTCGCCTTATCACGCACATGACCATAATAAATCCACACCGGACTATAGGCATCTTTGTGAATACCAAAATGCAAATGCACACCCCAACCACCATTTTCTGCACGACTCCCAAGACTTCCAATCCGCGCGCCCATTTTAACCACTTCCCCTACTGCAACGGGTTGGTCAGACGGTTTTAAATGTCCATAGAGTGAAACCACATGACTACCATCTGGCAATGTATGCTCAATTAACACCACTAATCCAAACGACGTTCGTTCACGCACTTCTTTCACCACGCCGTCAGCAATCGCATAGACAGGAGCTCCTTCACCCAACTCCCCACCTAAATCAATGCCCATGTGATACAACCCATTTCCAAAATCATCACCTTGGTGTGTCACAATTTCTACATTCCGCAGTGGATACACAAAGGTCTTTGCAACTGGCGTTGCCGCATGCACTGGTGTCGCAAAAAAAACAGAAACACAAAAACTCAGGACAAAAAAAGAGTGTCGAATTGTGCGAGCACTCTTTTTAGTCATAGCTTATTCAATTAAGGTTGCATTTCCAAGCAACACATCCACAACAATAAGGCCTTTGCCTGATAGTGACTGGACTAACTCATGATGAATTTGCTGTTCGATTTGTGATCGATTGCTGCTAAAAAAATCATGGGCGTTCCATTGCGCTCCAACAGTACGAATACGAGAGCGGATAGTTGGACGAATAATTTTTTCAATGTAGTTATCGCCAATAAATTGCCATAACTGTGTCGCATTATCAGGATCAACATGAAACAAAATAGTCATTTCGAGCTCAACATTTTGTGCATCATGACTTGCAACGATAATTGACTGGTCACCAAGATCACTGACTGCAATATCAAAACCACGGCGAATTTGATATTCCTGCACTTGAGTATTGAATAATTTTGCTTTATGCCAAAATGGAAGCTTCAAATGCAGTCCTGGACGCAAAACTTTCAATAACACGCCTTTACCGTGAGAATAAATACATGCAACGTATCCTGGCGGCACAGAAACAAACATGCCAAACAAGATGTCTTCAACTGCGAGGGAAATAATTAACTTATCCATAAATCATCAATCTTTTGTTTAAGTTTCTCATCTTTTACAATATATCGCAAGGCCACAATCTTTACGGCTAAAATCAGCAATGTAAAAATCATTGTTGTTGAAAGGAAAATCGCCTTTGCAGAGGGCAAAACGATACATGCCAAGTAAATACCGATTGGAAACACAAATATCATCAGCAGCTCTGTTCGAGTCTTTTCCCCTCTCCGATTCATGTAATGCACAATCTGACTGACCAACATGACGCCGGCTGCAAATAATGAAGCGTAATTACTCGTAATGATTAAATTTAATCGGCCAAAGAAATATGGGTCGACAATCCCCGGATCAATGTTAAATGCATACAGAAAGTTGTGCCCGAGTCCTGGCTGCAATCCAGATGCAAAAATTTCATATAACACGATAAAGAAAAATACCTGAAACAGGAGCGCGACGGTACTCGATAACACGCCAATGTGATTTTTCTTCAATAATCGACGAATGGCTTCACGCTGCTTTTCTAAATTATGTTTATAGCGAACTTTAATCTCTTCAATAACTGGATGAAGCTGTTCAATGCGAATTTCGGCTCGTGCACCACGAATAGAGAGTGGTAATAACACAATACGAATGGCAATAGTAAACATAATAACCGCCAAGCCCATGTCCTTGCCTGGTGAGATCGAATAAAAAAACAGCAACAGATTATACAGTGGCTGATACAACAGATCGTACCAAATAAATTCAATCATAGTTCAATGTATAGTATACTACAAAACGATGAAAAATTCAAGGACTATTTTTGGAAAAAGTTGGCTCGATGACGCCTTGTTACTTGTGTTGATTTTTGTATTGCTGAAAGCAGTCCTCGTCATTGTCGCTATCACTGCAGACCAAGTCGGATATTTTTGCGACATCTGCCATGACACAAATGTATTATGGAATGGAAACCTCATTCGCTCCCCCCTCTCAACTCTTCAAACATGGGACGCACAAAATTATTTAAAACTTGCCGCTGATTGGTATATCCCTGGAGAAAAAAGCATTGCATTTTTCCCGCTCCTTCCCGGCATCGTGCGCGTTGCATGGTTTTTTACCAGTGCATCATTCTTTGTGGCGCAAGCGCTTGCAACCCTTATTTCATTTGCAACAGTCGTAGCATTTTACAGCATGGTACGACTACTGTCTGATCGACGCATTGCCTTCTGGTCAACAATAGTACTCATCACATTCCCTACTGCATTTTTTCTTCACCTGATTTATACAGAAGGTATCTTTATTCTCTTATTTTCTCTCGTTGTTATTGGAACATGGCAGCGCGTTGCATGGCTATCTGGCAGCGCTAGCCTTCTTCTTGTACTGTCACGTCCGCATGGCCTTGTTGCTGTACTTGGAGTTCTTGCAGCTTTTGCATGGACACAACGGCATGCATTTAATCGTCATCATAATATAAGGTGGGCAGCTCCTTTTCTTGCTCCACTTGCAGGTGCGCTCTCAGGCACTGCGCTCTACCTTGGAAATATGTACCGCGCGACCGGCGATCCATTGTCTGGCTTTGCTATTCAAAAAAAATTCGGGAGTGGCTTTGATTTTTATTATCTCACTCACCCATTGCAATGGATCCATGATGCGTTGCTCGTTGAAGGCACGTTCATGAGTATTAACCACAGCAGTCTCAGTCGTCTGATTTTTTTCTTCACACTCATTGGGCTAGTACTCATGTGGCGCTCAAAATCATTTCGCGCTTTTGTTCCTGTGACTGCAGTTCTCATCGCAATGTCTGCACTTCCTGGAACGCTCGCATCATATGCACGCTATGCACTATCGATGGTCATGATCTTTCCAGCCATTGTGAATGTCTTACTAGAAAAGAAAAAAACTGCGCAGGAACAACAGATTTCATTCATCTTATTGCTACTTCTCGTAATAATCAGCACAATTGCACAATTACTGCTGTTTTTTTACCATGCGAGCAATTTGTGGGTTGGATAGCCTAAAACAGGGCCTTCTTGACACAATAGCGCAAAAAACGTAGGATTGCTGGTCGTCTGAAATTACGAGGCGGATTAGCATACATATGGCAAAAGAACACAAAGAAGATCAAATTTTATCGCTGTTTAATCAGGCATCTGCTGTCTTGATTGCGTTACCATTTCAACCAACTACGGATGCAATTGCTTCTGGATTGGCACTATTAGCAGTGTGCGAAAAACTCAAAAAACGAGCCAAAATTGTTTCCTATAATTTTCAACTCCCCGCACACCACGGCTTCCTCCCAAAGAGTGACGAGATTTTTGATGACATTTCGAGTCTCCGAAAATTCATCATTTCCCTTGATCTGTCGAAAGCATCTGTAGAAGAATTATCCTATGAAATTCAAGACAAGCATTTGAATATTTTCATTACACCAAAAGAAGGAAATTTTACCGCGACAGATGTCACTACATCTGACAGTGATTACGCATTTGATTTAGTCATTACACTGGACGCGAAAGACCTTGAATCACTCGGACAGCTCTATGAAAAAAATGCAGAGTTTTTTTATAGCACACCAATTGTCAATATTGACCACACGACAGCAAACGATCACTTTGGGCAAGTAAATTTAGTGAGTGTTCGAGCTACCTCAACATCAGAAGTGATTTTTGAAATGCTCGAAAAATGGCCACATGAATTACTCGATGAATATATTGCAACAAACTTACTCACTGGAATGATCAGTAAGACAAAAAGTTTTCAGGCCGGCTCAGTGACTCCCCGCTCACTTGCGATTGCCTCCCATCTCATTGACCAAGGTGCGCGACGTGATGAAATTGTGAAACATTTATATCAAAGTAAAAGCGTCAACACTTTAAAATTGTGGGGCAAGGTACTCAGTGGATTGCAAGCAGATACGGACTATGATCTCGTCTGGTCACACATCACTCATGCAGACCTCACAGAAACCAATGGCAATGCGGATACAATTGCAGATGTTATTGACGAACTGATTATCAATACGCCAGATGCGAAAAATGTTGTCATTCTCTACGAAGATGGCCCGCAAAAAGACCACCCAGAAAAGAGTACGATCATTGCCATTATTAGTACGGCGCCATTTATCCACGCAAAAAATATGTTTGCTGACTTTGCGCCAGAAGGCTCAGATCACTTTGTGACTATTCGTGGAACACTCCCATTACAAGAATTTGAACGCGTTATTATCAACCGATTACGCGATGCATTAAAAAAAGCGCAGTAGCGTTTACGCACGAGATCTGTGCTCTACGACAAAACTTTGGTATACTGTTGTTCATATGAACAATGGTTTTTCATCAATTGAAGATTTACTCGGCGGAAGCCCATCCAGTCAATCAACTGGTGGTGATTTGAATGCAGCGCGACCAACGCGCGCACCACGCTACACAAATCCAGCAGCTACAACACCCTCTGTGCAACAGGGATTATCTCCACAAGCTGCTGCTGTCCAATCTCTGTCTCAAGAAACAGCTGAAGCTCCAGTCGACACAACACCGCATCTTGATCCACTATTAGAGAAAAAAATACAGACGTTTGATTTAGAGAGTAGCGAAGGTGAAGTGAAAGCCCATGCTGTCTCTTTTGGACTCCCTTATATTCAGCTTGATGGATTTCCCATTGGTCCGGAAATTATTAGTGTATTACCAGAAGAGATTGCTCGAGAAAATAATCTCGTTGTCTTTTTCCGTTTAGAAAACCAAATGCGTGTTGGCGCGCTTGATCCGCTTAGCGAAAAAACCAATGCCGTTGTTCGGCAATTAATCAAAGATCATCCTGGGACAAATGTGATTGTCTACATGATTTCACCGCATAGTTTGCAAGTGGCGCTTGAGCTCTACAAAAATGTTACAAAAGTAAGAGAAGTTGAAGTTGGTGTGCATATTTCTGCAGAGCAAGTCAAACAATTTCAAACTGAAATCACCTCATATGACATTTTAGAGCAACGTCTCAAAGTCGCGAACATGACTGAAGCATTTGCGATGCTGGTCTCAATGGCACTCAATGAAGGTTCGTCAGATATTCATATCGAAGCAGAAAAAGAATCAGCTATTGTGCGCTTTCGAATTGATGGGGTTTTAACGAGTATTGCCCATTTGCCACTCACAGAACTTCCGCGACTCGTTGCTCGCGTGAAAGCGATTGCAGAACTCAAACTCAACATTACCGATGTCCCACAAGATGGCAGTATCTCCATTGAATTTGAAGATGGTGAAGCCTTAGATATTCGTGTTTCTACCCTGCCGAGCGCATTTGGTGAAAGTATCGTTATGCGTTTATTGAAGTCATCTTCTGTTGGGTTATCGTTTGAAGACTTAGGCATGCGACCATTGCAATTTGCACGGTTGAAAGCGGAAATTGAAAAACCAAACGGCATGATTATCGCGACTGGTCCAACTGGGTCTGGTAAAACGACGACCTTGTATGCGATTTTGAATAAACTCAACACGCCAGATTCAAAAATTATTACATTAGAAAATCCAGTTGAATACAAATTAAAAGGAATTGTTCAAAGTCAGATTGATCCAAGTAAGAAATATACATTTGCGTTGGGGCTCCGAGCGATTCTCCGTCAAGATCCAGATGTTGTGATGGTTGGTGAAATCCGTGATCTTGAAACTGCGACCACCGCGGTTGAAGCGGCACTCACTGGTCATATCATGCTTTCAACAATTCATACGAATGATGCTGCAGGGGCTGTTCCCCGCTTTCTTGGAATGGGTGTACAAGGAATTTTCTTAGCGCCGGCGCTGAACGCCGTGATTGGCCAACGCTTGGTTCGAAAAGTCTGTCAGGATTGTGCGGAAGTATACACTCCAACTGCAGAAGAATTGCAGCGTGCAACGGAATGGGCAGCATTAATTCCAGAAAAATCTGGCGAGCAAAAACCAGACATGAGCGCGGTTCAATGGAAGCACGGCAAAGGTTGCGCAAAATGTGGCAACAGTGGTTACAAAGGCCGCATTGGTATTTATGAAATTTTCACCATGTCTGCCGAAATTGAACAGCAAATTCTCAGCTCCCAAATTAGTGAATATAAAATGAAAGAATTATTGCGTGATGCCGGAATGATCACAATGGGACAAGATGGAATTTTGAAAGCGATTGACGGTGTGACGACACTCGACGAAGTATTCCGTGTTGCGAAGGATTAAATACAAGCCAGCGTTTCTATTGCAACTATAACGCTTTAATAAAATCCTCTTCAGTAATTCCGAGAATCTCTAACACAGATCGTAAAATATAGGTAATGTCCGCATTCTTTCCAGAATGTGAATTTGGAAATGCAGCAGTTTTTTCACCATACCGTGCTTTCATGTGACGACCGCCTGGTTCCAGCACAACACCCAAGCGACCAAGCGCACTGACTGCTTTACGATAATGGACCGTGCGGAGTCGCTCAGCTTTTGCTCGACGTTCACGCACTACAAACTCTTCTTCACGATTCGCTTCCTCTAGAGGCTGTGGCACTTCTTCGACTTCAACAGGCGCAACAACTGACTCTAAAACCACAGGAGCTTCTGGCAATTCAGTAATATCTGCCTCTGTCGTTTTCGCGGGAACACCTTTCTCTACAGCGCGTAATGCAAAAGCTGTCTGAAAGGCATCTTGTTCTACAGGAATTTTATCGAGCAAGATAGCCTCTTCAATAGACCGCAACACTTGCAAACGAATAAATGGGAATAATTTTTCAATTCCATATTTACGAAAAATCATTTCAGGTGAAGTGAGTGCTACATGCGGCAATGCTAAATCTCCAGTTACACGAGATAACGGCAACTGCATTACTATCTCGAAAAAACCGCCGTTTAATAAAAATATTTTTTTATCAGTACCAAGCTCAACTATGCCCATAATAGCAGGCGGACACTTTATCGGAGTTGTAAAGGAGAGATTTTTAAATATCTCAAGACCTCTCTGTGTTGTGTATTTAGTTGGAGCAGTAGGCAGCCCGCGTAATGATGCTGCAATAACATCTCCTTCTGCACGATAGGCATCTGCATTCACTGTGTACTCATCTGGGATTTTACCGCCTTTTAATGCATCAGATAAATCACGACACCCTGCTAAAAAAATAAATTCTCTTAGTACATCACCAATATCGCCTCCTAAAAATAGAGCACCATCTTTCGTGAGGGGAATATTTCTTGTAGCAACTAAATCTTGAAGCACTTGTGCTTCTGGCGCACCAGGGTCACGACTCACACCTTTTGTAATATTTTTTTGATGCTCAGCAAATCGCGATGCGAAAAGTAATTCATGAAAGAGCGCATGAAATAATGGTCGTGTATGTGGCGTTACAACAGTATCGTCCATAACATTTTTCACAAAACGAAAACCTTCACGATCTGCTTTTTCTGCCGAGCCACTGGTTTCTAAAATTTTACTCACCCGGCTTTCTGAGACTGTATTTATTAAAGCCGCTGCTTGAGGAATGTCAGCCTTTAACTCATCAAAGAGGCCAATTTCTTGTACGTAGAGAGCAACATCATCAAATGGAAGCTCTTCAGAAACAATTAAAGCATCATATTCATATAGTGCATTATCCCAACGCTTTAATGCTTCAACAACCTGTCGTCCATATTGTCGTTCCACCGAAGACTTTATTGTAAGTCGAGGCACTCCAGGCACATCAACTCGCGGGGCTTTCTCGCGATCTCGTCCTCTTCTGCCACCTCCTTCGTTTCGTCCCATACAATTATCCCAGCTCTTCTAATAATCGTTTCTTCTCTTCTAGTTCATCACGCGTTTGCTGCACTAAATGCGCTGGCGCTTTTTCAGAATATGACGGATTTGCGAGACGACCCTCAAGAACACTAATTGCCTGAGCGAGCTCTTCTTTTTTTCGAGCAGCAATTTCTGCTTCCACTTTTGGATCTTTCTTTTCTTCGAGTTTTTTTAACTCACGTTCTTTTAAGAGCTGCGCAATATGCTCGTGTGCATTTGTGATTTCATCTGTAAACGTAAATGAAGCATTTCCTTGTGGCCACGTTTGAATCAGCAACATGTCTTCTCCAAACAACTGCAATTCTTTTGCAATGACCTCAGTCACAAACGGTGCGACTGGGTGCAATAATTTCAATACTTCTGCAAGCACATATCGCTGCATGACACATTCAACATCATCACGCTTGGCTTCTTCTAAATACCAGGCCGCGAAATCATTCCACACAAAATCATACAACTTTGCCGGAACCAACCCAAACCGATCGTTTTCTAAATCCGCTGTCACTTCAGTAATCACTTCATTGAGTGACGCGAGAATTAACTGATCAGTAAACGACGCTCCATTAAAATTAATCGTTGCAGGATCCTGTGGCGCACGCTCATTTACAAACCGCGCAACATTCCACAACTTCGTCACAAAATTGCGTGACTTCACGACCTTGTCTTCATAAAACCGCGCATCATTGCCGGGAGTAATATTTTCAATCAGCGACATCCGCAACGCATCTGTTCCATATTCCGCAATCACATCGAGCGGATCAATTCCGTTGCCTGACGACTTACTAAACTTCTTCCCTTCTTTGTCACACAAAATGCCATGAATATAGACACGCTTAAATGGAATATCATCGAGCGCATACGTTGTCATCAAAATCATGCGCGCCATCCAGAAAAACAAAATCTCGTGGCCCATCTGCATCCAACTTGTTCCACCTTGGTGATACGTTTTCATGTCAGCTGTCTGCTCTGGCCAGCCGAGCGTGCTAAACGTCCATGAACCAGAACTAAACCAGGTATCGAGCGTGTCCTCGTCTTGCAGCCAACCATCCCCCGGAGACTCAACTTGGACTTTCACCTCACCATCTTTGTGCCACGCTGGAATCCGATGTCCCCACCAAATTTGCCGAGAAATATTCCAATCACGCAGCCCTTCAATCCAATGGTCGTACACTTTTTGAAAGCGCTCCGGAACAATTTCAACTTTTTTTGCAGGATCACCACCATGACCGACAGTCACCGCTTCACGCATCAACTGCTTGAGCGTTTTGCCACGCCCTGGAATTTCCTTGTTCACGTTAATAAACCACTGCTCCATTGGAATCGCTTCAACAATATCTTTAAACCGATCCGATGTTGCAACATTTTGCTCAATCTCCTCTTCAGCAATCATGAGCCCTGCCTCACGCAACCATTTCAGAATCGCTTCACGACACTCTTCAACTGTTAAGCCTTCATAGGCACTTCCGGAAACCGACAACATCTTACCGTCTTTTCCGATGACTGGTTGCACACCAATTTCTGGATTCTTCAAATACATTTCATAATCAATCTGCGCATGTGCGGTTGTCACACCAAGCGCGCCTGTTCCAAAATCTGGATCAATCCCATCATCTCCAATCACTCGAATAGTTAAATCAGCACCACCATCTCCACCAAATCCAGGAACTGTAAACGTCTGCCCGATATATTCCTTCCACTTCCCTTCTGGATGCACCGCCACTGCAGTGTCGCCGAGCTTTGTTTCTGGGCGAGTCGTCGCAATTGGAATCGGAAAGTCAGCGCTATACCGAAATGTATACAGCTTTGACGGTCGAGTCACATACACCAACTCATCATCTGAACACGTCGACTGACCAACAACTGACCAATTCACCACGCGATACCCACGATAAATCAACCCATCTTCATACATCCGCACAAACAGTTCATTCACCGCGCGGTTGCGAGGTTCATCAAACGTATACGCGAGCCGATCCCAATCAGCACTTGTTCCCATTTTCTCGATCTGGTTCAAAATCGTTGACTTGGATTGTTCGGCAAACCCACGAATCCGTTCAAGCAAACCGTCGCGTCCAAACTCTTTTCGTGGATTATCACTTTGTTCAAACTGTCCACTTCCAATTGGCCATTCAAATTCACCCGTTTTCAATAAGCCTTCGACTTTCGCCTGCGTCGCAACTGCGGCGTGATCTGTTCCAGGGAGCAGCAACGCGCGCTTCCCTCGCATGCGTTCAAACCGAATCTTAGCGTCGAGTAACGTATTTTCAAGCGCATGTCCTAAATGCAACACACCGGTCACATTTGGCGGCGGCATCATCACAGCAAACGGCTCTCGCCCTTCAGCGCCAGGTACATTCTCTGGATGAAAAAAACCACTGTCTTTCCAAGCAGTGTATATTGCGTTTTCGTAATCTTGTGGGTTGTAGTTTTTTTCCATTGCCATAAACACAATTAGGTATTCAGAACTTTAATATAATAACCTTTTGACTTTTCTTCAATAAACCGAGCATTCGCATCTCGAAATCCAGCATCAAGCTCAGATAATCGCTCATGACGCTCACCACCATCAACGAGTACATACGGATCTACTAACCGAATTTTCGGACGGATGTGGTAATCATATGACGTCGCATTTTCCTCGACCGCAATATTTTCCATGTCATGTAAAAATTTGTCGATCTCTGGGTTTCCAGCAGCGCGCATCTTAGCGGCTACTTCTTGGTCAGTCGTGAATAAATCATCAAATGTCAGCACGCCTTCTTCGAGTGCCACCTTCATGGCTGATGATAATAAATAATACAGCGCTGCTTGCAGTGGATGCGCCCACAATTTTTCATTTGCACCGCGATAGACCGTTGCAAACTGCTTGGCGATTTCTTCTGTCTTAAACACGATCTCACCATTGTGTGTTGTCATGTCATCAAGCATCTTGCGCGCGTCAACTAAATCAAGCTGCTTGTCAGTGACACAGTCACGGAAAAAATAATCAATCCGGTCCGCACACAAATCCGGCAAATCACTTTCTGCTAAATGAAAGGACGATTTATTGAGCAGCTTCCACACAGAAAATCCATGCCGTTTTAAAATCCGTGGGATATTTGAACTAAATAAAATCTTTTCGTGGAACTTATCGTGAAAGGCCTGGGACGCATCTTCAAACACGACATCCGACACATGCGAAAATGCGGTGTGTGGCGCGTCGTGCAAGAGCCCTGCGATCTGTTCAATAATCGGCGCGTTGAGTTTTTTTAATATGTAGTACACCCCAACACTGTGCTCAAAGCGAGTGGTTGTTAAATGTGGGAACCGGAAAAAGGCCGCCCCATATTGGTTAATTTCTTTCAAACGCTGTAATGGCGCACTTTCAACCAGCTCAGTAATGACTGGTTCATCGATCTCAATTATTCCGTAAATTCGGTCAGAATACTGCATATTTTTATCTAAAATGACCCTTGTACTGTACCTGAGGAAGCACCCTTGGTCAATAAAATGAGGCGCTCGTCCTTGCATTTTTTATTGCGAATCTGTAGGGTTTTTTTAGGCTCATCACCGCTGGAGGAAAGATGAAGGCCCTGCATAGAGTTTGCCCGAACATCGGAGACCTGAAGGACGGGGAGGTCTTCCGCTTCCGGAGCGGAAAGCCTGGAGTCTATAAGTTCATAAACGGGGCAGGAAGCCCTTGCACCATGGAAGAAAGCGGACAAGGCGCTTGGGTTGCGACCCTGACACAAGAGCCGCAGCAGATGCTGCGGGATGACGCCCTGGTCGAGGTCGTCTACGTTCCCTGAAGGGACGAGACGGCCACGCCGCCGAAGGAAAAGCCTCGAACACCTGTCAGCAATTTGCGCGCAGGGGTTCGGGGTCTTTTTGCATCTACACCTACAATCACCTATTGCGCATAGTTTTCAGAGGTGTATACTAGTGCCATATGTCACTCGGAAAACTCGAACAATTGGTCATGGACCACATCTGGAAACACTACACAGACGAACCATTTACTGTTCGTCAGGTTGCAGAAACCCTCACCCACGAATGTGACACACCCTATGCCTACAACACCATTCTCACCGTGATAACCCATCTCTTCGAAAAAGAACTCCTTCTCCGAAGAAAGATTGGCAAAACATGTGTTTACAGAATCGCTGTGACAAAAAATGCCTTTGTGGAAACTGCAACAAAACAAATGTTCACTGACCTCAAAAAACAATACGGCCCACTCGCGATTGGCCATTTTGCCAACCTACTTGAAAACATTGATGCAAAAACACTCAAGTCTGCTCGCGATTACATTAAGCAACATCAATTTGCTTTTTTTATTGGCGCTGCAGCTGCCCTATCATTATTCATTCAAACACCTGTCATGGCACGTGTGCAATCATTTTTCTTTGTTGACTCAATAGAAAGCTGCGACCAACAATTTCGGATTCAGTCTCGCGATATTCAATCTCGTGACCTCCCAAAACAAAGTCATACCACCAAACAATCTGGACAGTGTAGTTAATGTCGTTTGACCCTTTTCGTAAAATCAACTATCCTCTATAGGTGATCATAATTTATTAAGCTTGTCACTTCATTATGGAAGAACAAAAACCATTAATGAGTACACCAGAAGTGTCCTCAACAAAAAAACAAGGCCTCTTTGACGCTATGCCTCCAAAATTTGCGTTTTGGGCTGGTATCGTTTCAGCAACAGCAGTTATCGCAATCATTGGGTTTGCACTCATGCTCTACTTATTGCTTAGCGGCGCTGAAATCGGCGGCGGAACAGCAGCAGGAACAGGCACAACTGTGAAAGCCAATGCGAATGCAAACACAAACGCAGCGGCAGGCACAACTGTGACTGGTAGTGTTGATATGAAAAAAGTACGCAACATTACTGGAAAAGGTGACTTAACATTGATTGAGTTCTCTGACCTTGATTGCCCATTCTGTAAACAATTCCACCCAACTGTTGAACAAGTCATTAAAGACTACGACGGAAAAGTTGGCGTTGCATTCATGCACTTCCCTCTCAGTATTCATCCAGGAGCACAAGGAGCGGCAATCGCATCTGAATGTGCAGCTGAACAAGGAAAATTCTGGGAATTTATTGATGACCATTTCACAAATCAAGCAACAAACCTCACTGCGGATCAACATATCGCAGCAGCAGAAAAACTTGGTTTGAATAAAGATAAATTTGCAGATTGCGTAAACAACAAAAAAACAGAAAGTACTGTTGATGCAGACGCAGCATTGGCACAAAGTCTTGGCGCAACCGGCACTCCATTCTCTGTCATTGTTGACAAGAAAGGAACAATCGTTGGTAGTATCCCAGGAGCACTTCCAGTTGCACAAGTGAAATCAACACTTGATAACTTGCTAAAATAAGAATCTAAAGTCTAAAAAAACCCGCTCACAGTAGCGGGTTTTTTGTTTGATTAATATTGCCGTGGCGATCACCCCTGATCAATCGGCGTACGTGCTGCTGGGGTCAATGAAAATGGATCATCATATTCTTTTCGCAATGCGCGTGAAGCTGCCGCAATTGCAATCATCGCGCCGTTATCTGTAAATAATCCAGGAGACGGTACAATCAATACACAATCCTGACCTACTCCAGCAACAGCTGTTTCTAATTGGCCACGCAGCGCAACATTTGCTGACACTCCTCCCCCGAGAATCACTGTCTGTGCATGCTCTTGTTTGACTGCTCGTATGGTTTTTTGCACAAGCACGTCAATAATCGCCTGCTGTGCGCTTGCTGCGAGATCAGCGCGCTGCTGTTCTGTTAATGCATCAATACCACCGAGATCACGAATAGTATATAAAATAGCGGTTTTTAAGCCCGCAAATGAAAACTCAAATCCTGACTCACGAAGCATTGGCCGTGGAAAAGCAAAGGCCGTAGCATCGCCACCCTCTGCAATACGCGCAATTTCTGGGCCACCTGGATATGGCAGTCCGAGCATTCGTGCAATTTTATCAAACGCTTCTCCTGCCGCATCATCGCGTGTTTGCCCAAGCAGCACATACTGCTCTGCTGAATCCATTCTGACCAACATCGTATGCGCACCACTCGCAAGCAACACCACTGCTGGAAATGCGACGTGCGGGTGTTCCGCGAATGTACTCGCAATATGCGCCTTCATGTGATGCACGCCAATCAATGGCTTGCTCCAACTCACCGCCAGTGTTCTAGCCGTTTCAATACCGACTTGCAAACAGGCAATCATTCCAGGAGTCGTTGTCACTGCAATCACATCAATATCCGCGGGCGCTGCAGCAGCTTCCGACAAGGCACGTTGGATCGTCGGCACAATATTCTCTCCATGACGCCGCGCTGCGAGCTCTGGCACAGCACCACCAGTTTTCACATGGTCTTGCAGTGCCAGCTCATTTGAAAGAATCTCAAATTGCCCATCAGAAAAAGCTCGCACAACTGACACACCGGTGTCGTCGAACGAGCTTTCAATTCCGAGAATCAATACTGATTCCATTGGTGCTTAATCAACTGTCTCAACGTACTCAATTAATGTGCCTGAGCCCATTCCAAGAGTATACGCTGCACTCTTTCCTTGTTGCATGATTTCGAGAAAGCGTTTTTGGTTCATACCAGATGACCCAACAGTGAATGCCACTGTGTTATCTGGGATGTCTTTCAAACGGTTATAGCATGGGAGACGGAGTTGTTTGTTTGAACTAACGCGAACCACAACACTCTTACCAACTTCAAAGCCAACTTCTTCTGGAAGAATGTTTGTTTTGAGGTTACCGAATGAATCTACCCAACAGACAGCGTTTGGAATCAGTGGAACTTGAGTAAATGTATCTGTTTTTGGCAGTTTTTCACCAGCCATAATGTGTGCTGCAAGGCGTGGTAAGTAGTCAAAACTGCGGAATTGCGTATGAATAATGCGTTCTTGCGTTTCTGGATCAAGACCTTGCATGTGTGGCACGACAGATGGGATATCATATACATCAACACTGATGTCATGATCTAATAATTTTTGAACGAGACTTAAAATGTACCCGTCGATAGTTGTAAAAATATCTAATTCACCAATACGGAAATGTCCGAATGGAGTACCATTTGGCCATTTTTTCGCATGACCTTCGCGACGAGCAACGTTTGCAAGGATAACGCCTGGCTTACCGTCGTATGCATCGATCATATCAACAAGGTTGATTGCAGCTTCGATATCATCATGCACACCAACAAATGTGATGTGACTATCATGAAATAATGTTGCAACACGCGCTTGTAGCCGACCACGTGTATTATCATCTCGGCAATCTGAGATGTACACAATTGGATGTGGGTAGTCTTTAACCATAAATAAAATGAATAGTATTAGATTTAGACCAAGAGTATAGCACAATCGAAGGCTCTTTTCAAGAGGTGGATTTTATAAGGAAAAACGAGCGACGAGACACAAGGGGCCATGGTTAGCCTCTAAATGTCTCGTCAAGCCGGGAGGCGATCCGAATCGCCCCCAAAATCGCGAGGATAGCCGCAAAACGTGCGGCGTTACACAATCTCATGATGCACCTCCTTGTGCGCCGCTAGCCTACAGCAGGATTGACAGAAGTGCAAGTCGGTTTTATACTACGCGGGCTACATTCTGCATCTGCTCGCATCGTCTAATGGTTAGGACACTAGGTTTTCATCCTAGCAATAGGGGTTCGATTCCCCTTGCGAGTACCAAGAACAAAAAGTCGTCTTTCTAGACGGCTTTTTCGTTGCATCATTTTAAAAAAATCAGTATAATTGAATCCGAAACTGACCCACAAACTCAAATAAAAGATATGCCTGCCCTCGATGACCTAGCTCGTAACATGGAAGAGCTCGACGCCAAAGAAGTTCAATATACTGAAGACTTTTTTCGACGTGAATTTGGCGGGCTTGATACCCCTTTTCATCCAAATGCTGAACGTGATGCTGAAGACTTAATTCGCGAAACATCAGCTCATCTCCCAAAAACCAACATCGCCCCTCGCTATTCTGGGAAAGATGTTGATGAAACCTGGCTTAAAGAAGACCCTATTTCCTACGATGGTGAACTTGCTGTTGATGTGTTTCAAACTGATCAGGAAGTTGTTATTACCTCAACCGTTGCTGGTGTCAAAAAAGAAGACCTCGATATCGACATGAACGGCGACATGATCACGATCAAGGGCGTCCGAAAACCACAATTTGCGCATATTGCAGACGATGACTTTTTTGTTCAAGAATGCTACTGGGGAGGCTTCTCCCGAACCATTATCTTGCCCGTTGATATTCAATATGATAAGGTCCGCGCAACTCTGGAAAATGGCATTTTAACAGTCTTTCTTCCAAAGGCAACCTATAGCAAAAACGGCAAAATTGCTGTTGAAGAATTATAATTTTATGGGCACATCACAACAGGTCACAATCACTCAAGTGAGTGACACTATCGTTACACTCAAAACTGCTGATGGAGCAGAAATCCAATGGCCACGCAAAAATGCAGCTGGTGAATTATTACCTGTAAAAGAAGGTGATGAACTTGTTCTCACGCTCACTTCTTCTCAAAACATTCTGACTGACTTACTTCAAACACATGACACACCACGAGCATAAGCACCACGAGGGCACGAATCACGAACATGCACAACACACGCATGTGACTCATTCAGCAGAAACAACAAAAAGAAAAATGCATCGCGGTCTAAAATGGACACTGATTTCTCTTGCGGTGATTATTGGACTGGCTATCTGTAGTGGTGCTGCAGTTGCCGGGACAATTTTATTGACCTACGAATCTAAAATTATTCCACGTGTCACAATTGGATCGCACGCATTTGGAGGAAAAACAACAGCGGCAACCGAAACGACTATCGCAGAAATTGCAGATACACTTGAGTCTCAAGGAGTCTCGTTAGAAATCAATGGTGATACTATCATTGTTCCAGGAACAATTACTGCCGAAGACTCTGGTGGGACAGACTTAGTATTGTTCACAATCGATGCAGCGGAGACAACGCGTCGACTCTTTGCACTTGGCCACAGTGGCGCGGTGTATCAAAAAATTGCTGATACTGTATTAGAATTTGTATATCCTCACTCCCAGATCGCAAGTGTCACGCTTGATGAAGAGCAAGTGCGAGCATTTTTAGATAGCGCACTAAAAACATATGAAACCGCTCCAGTGAACGCAACGGTAGCGGTGAAAGACGGTAAAACACTTGAAATCACACCGGAAAAAAATGGCCAGACAATTGATCGTGACGCTGTAATTCTTGCGCTACGCAATCGCATTGAACAATTGAACAATGATTCAATTTCGTTAGAGCTCAAAGAAACTCCTCCCCCACTCACTAAAGCTGATATTCAAAATCATGAGGAAGAAATTTTGAACCTTGTGGAACATGCACCACTGTCCATGACATATGATGGTCACTCATGGGAATTTGATGCAACTGATATTGGCAGTTGGTTGCTCTACACAGAAAACGGCCTCTCAATCAATACAGAAACATTACAACAATCCATTGATAGCAAAAAAATGGGTATTGAGGTTGAACCCAAAGAAGGTAAATGGAAAGTCGAATCAAAAGACAATAAAGTCACAAGCATCACTCCTCTTTCAGATGCAGTAGTTGGCAAAAAAATTGATGTAGAAAAATTGGCAACAGAAATTGTACCTGCCTTGGCAGCCGTTAAAGACAACTCCCGTGTAGCGTTGGAACTCTCTTTAATTGAAGAGCAACCAAAATTTGGTGACGCAGATGCGAAAGATTTGCCAGTCAAAGAACTGCTTGGAACTGGGCATTCAAATATGACAGGAAGTCCGTTTAATCGACAGCTCAATATTAAACGTGGAGTTGAACTACTCAATGGTATCGTTATTGCTCAAGGGGAAGAATTCTCATTACTGAGCCATCTCAAGCCATTTACAACGGAAAATGGCTACCACGCTGAACTCGTTATCAAAGGCAACGAAACTCTCCCAGAAATCGGCGGCGGATTATGCCAAGTGGGCACAACAACCTTCCGAGCAGCCCTCACGTCTGGACTTGATATTACGCGACGACAAAATCATAGTTATGCTGTTTCCTATTATTCAGATGATCGCAATGGCCTTCCAGGTACAGATGCAACGATTTATGATCCAGCGCCTGATTTTAAATTCATCAATGACACACCAGGACCAATCATCATCCAAACACGTATTGAAGGAACGCATCTCTATTTTGATTTCTTCGGCACATCAGATGGTCGCAAGGCTGAGTTCTCTGCCCCAACAATCAGCGGGTGGATTCAACCACCGCCAGTCAAAGAAGTAGAAACAGACACTCTCGCAGAAGGACAGCGCAAATGCACTGAAACAGCGCATCCAGGAACAACCGCCTCTTTCAAATACACTGTCAAAAACGCGGATAGAACAACGCATGAAGAAACCTTCACCTCAGTCTATAAACCATGGCAAGCTGTCTGCCTTGTAGGTAAAAAGAAAGCTGCTCCCACTCCAGCGCCTACAAAAACAGAAACGAAAAAAACGGATACAAAAAAATCTGACAAGAAGACAAACTCGAACACAAAAAAGAACTAAACAAAAAACTCCGCTGATCTAGCGGAGTTTTTTTAATGTACGTGCTTACTCTTGAATCATTTGTGCTAATGCTTTTGTGCTCATCTCATTAGCTGCTTCTTTGATTGTCTTATGAAAAAGACCATTCACGCGCACTGGATTTGCTCCGTCTTCTACATTATTTGGAACATAGTAGAGCTTCCCATGATCATCACTGATAATGACAAAATATCCTTTATAGGCTTGCTGTACTTTTTTTGCGGCCGCAGCTTCTGTTGCAGTGCCTCCTTTACCAAACAACATCGCAAACTGTGCTCGTGTAATCAACTGAACGCCAGATGTTTTTGCGACATTGTGACCACGAACGAGATTAAAGACACTTGTATCTGGCCGTGTTGTTGATAGTTTTGTGTAATACCCATCCTTGACGTAGTAGTACTTTCCATTCACTGAATAGATTCCTTGAGTATATGTTTTAAGCAAGCGACCAGAAACACCTTTGCCAGGAACAATTACCGCAGCACTCACAACATAGAGCTGGCCATCGGCTTGTGTGCGCATCACTGTTTTATTTTCGTATTTTACGATAATAGGATCACACATATTCCCGTTACTCGCCTCTACAGCAGTTGCGGGTGCATTTGTTGAATAACACTCTGCCTTTTTAAGAGCGTTATATGTTTTTTCTGAAATCGCAACGGTTTTATGAGGTGGTGTGATCGTAGTCGCATGTGCTGCAGCAGCTGGTAATGCCGCCGCAAACACAGCAATAAGACTCACTATACCTCGTTTGTAATATTTCATACATATATAGAATGACTATTTATGTCGATAGTATACACCCTCTCTCAGAGGATACAAAAAACTCCCGCGAACGGGAGCTTTTGTGTGGTCTACATGATACAGTAGGCAAGAGAATATCAGTTTGGACGATTCGAGCCGTAGCCTGAGTTCTCCAAATTTGAGTTTCCCATGCTTGTCGTGCCTACTGAATCATAGGGACCACGGGTTGCTGCTGCTCTGTGTGAGCCGCAACAGGAGACAATACCGGATATATCTGAAAATGTCAAGCGTACGCTGCGGACAAATAGTCTGTAAAAGGCATTTTTTACCTAATTTTAGTCAAAAAATAGACTTTTTCTTATCCCCATGCTATACTATATTCAACTTTAATCCTCTTTTATGAGTATCGACCTCATCACCCTGCCATCCGAACAACCAGAAGACACACCTGTTGAAGATACTTTGCGTCCGCAAGATTTATCATCATATATTGGCCAAGAAACCGTTAAACAAAACCTCGAAATCATGATGCAGGCAGCGCAATCTCGTAAAGAGCCGCTCGACCATATCTTGCTTCATGGCAGCCCTGGGCTTGGTAAAACAACTCTTGCGCATATCATTGCACATGAGATGGGCGTTGGTATTCGTGTTACCTCTGGACCTGCAATTGAACGAGCTGGTGATGTTGCGGCGATTTTAAGCTCACTGCAACCAAACGATATTTTGTTTATTGATGAAATTCATCGGCTCAATAAGGTAGCGGAAGAAATTCTCTATCCAGCAATGGAAGACTATGCCCTTGATGTTGTGACTGGCAAAGGCCTTGCAGCGCGAACCCTACGCATTGATCTACCTAAATTCACTATTATTGGAGCAACAACCCGTATGTCACTGATTTCCGCTCCTCTCCGCGATCGGTTTGGTGTGCATTATAAACTGGATTTTTACACTCCAAATGAAATGCGAACAATTATTGAACGAACAAGTCGTATTCTTGGGATTGAAATTGACTCTGAAACTGCGCAAGTCATTGCTGATCGATCACGCCGCACTCCCCGCATTGCAAACCGCCTCATGAAACGCGTTCGTGACTACTGCCAAGTGCATAATAACGGAACCCTCACTCCCGAACAGGCCATTTCCGCACTTGAGCTTCTTCATATTGATGCATTGGGACTTGATGATGTTGATCGAAAAATCCTCGAAACCATCATACAGAACTACAATGGTGGGCCAGTCGGTCTTGGAACACTCGCTTCAGCTACTGCTGAAGAACAAGAAACAATCGAAGATGTCCATGAGCCCTTTTTAATGCAAATTGGGATGATTACTCGCACTCCACGTGGCCGTATGGTCACTCCTCTCGCCTGGAAGCATCTTGGCCTCACTCCGCCAAATACCCTTTTATAAACCACCTAGGAAATGCTATAGTGCTGATATGGAATTACCCCTCTGGACCCTACTTGTGCCATATATCATTTTTCTTGTTATTTTTGCGTTATGGCTCAGCTTAAATATCTATCATCTTGTTCGATTTGGATTTTTTGATTTTACTGGGAAAATGACTCTGTTTCTCTTTGGATCACTCTCGCTCATTACGATGATCTTTACATTCCTCATGCTTTCTGGAACCACTTGGACAGACACGTTTAATCTCTTAGATATTCCAGGAGCAATCATCCCCCTTCCTGACAATGGAGCATCCAACGCAATTCAATAGCCTATGCAAACCCATGAACAACAATTTAACCGCATGGCAGAACACGAAGCGTTGCACTTTCCGACACAACGCCCGAATGAAAAGGTTGTGCTACTGCTACGACGTCACTGGACTGTGATTGCGCAAGATTTAGTTCAGCTTATAGCAGCACTATGTCTGCCTCCAGTAATCTTAACTGTACTGATCCTTTTTTCTGACTTCTCGTTTATTCCTGGAACACTCGGGTTTATTCTTATTATTGAGCTATTAAGTATTTATTTCCTGTTTACGTTTTTATTTTATTTTGAAAACTTTGTTGATTATCATTTAGATATTTGGGTAGTGACAGACCAACGTATTGTGAGTATTGAACAAAATGGTTTATTTCGACGTGTTATTTCTGAAGTAAACATCTTGCAAATTCAAGATGTGACATCTGAAGTGAATGGTGGATTGCAAACATTTCTGGACTTTGGACAAGTGTACATCCAAACGGCTGGTCAAACGGCTCGGTTTATTTTTGAAGAAGTTGCTCACTCTGCTGAAGTTGCAAAGGTTGTCTTACAGGTCCATGATCGAGCGGTAAAAATGCGCGACATTGAGCAGGCACGCGACCAATTAACATATGAAAAGAAATTTGAAGCCCAAGAAGATCGTGAGGCACAACAAGGCATTCCGCCAATTAATCAAGCAGAGCACCAATCTGCTACGATGCATCGTGACACACTGAAAACATTTTTGCGTGATAGTGCGCAAGACGAATAGCCATGTCGACATTCCCCATTGCATTTGACCTACCGGAAGAGCTGATTGCACAAACACCGGTTACTGGAAAACGAGATCAGTCTCGCTTACTTGTTGTTGAGCGCAATACCACGAAGCTTGAGCACAAACAGTTTTTTGATATTACTAACTATTTGAAAGCCGGGGATCTACTGGTTCTCAATAATTCAAAAGTGATTCCAGCACGACTCTTTGGACAAAAACCAACTGGCGGGCATGTGGAAATTTTTCTACTTCGCCCACTGGCGGGAGCAACGCAATCTGACACCCGAGAAACCTGGGAAGCAATGATTCGTTTTCGAGGCGCGCAAGCAGGGGTGTCTTGTTCAATTTTGGATGAAAGAAATACTCCGGTTGAAGGAGTGAGCGCAACGCTGCTAGAAAAAGTGTCTGAAAAAACCTGGGCAGTTGAACTCAGTAGCGACTCTCACAGCATCCGTGAGCTGATTGAACAGTGCGGGCACATGCCAATACCGCCGTATATCGCACATTCAAAGATGTCCGAACAAGAACTACGTGATCGATATCAAACTGTCTACGCTTCCCTGCCAGGCTCTGCTGCCGCGCCGACAGCAGGTCTTCATTTCACCCCAGAACTTCTTGCTCAGCTTGATGCTCTTGGAATTGAACGCACTGAAGTCACACTCCATGTTGGACTCGGCACATTTTCACCAATCACCACGGACAATCTTGATGAGCACACGATGCATAGTGAGCGCATTGAAATTTCAGAAACAGCCGCAGAGCAAATCAACCGCGCAAAAGCAGAAGGTCGGCGCGTCATTGCGGTCGGCACAACATCTGTACGCGTGCTTGAAAGCCTCGCTAACAACGGCCGAGTGCAAGCCGGCAGCATGGACACGCAGATCTTCATTCGACCCGGCTATCAATTCCAGATCATTGATGGCTTGATCACTAATTTTCATATTCCTGAATCAACTCTCCTACTCCTTGTTGCAGCGTTTGCTGGCGTTGAAACAGCCCAGCGTGCGTATGACACAGCGGTTACAGAGAAATATCGCTTCTACTCCTTTGGCGACGCCATGCTCATTTTGTAATAACAATTATTGAGCAAACAAAAAAGCGCTGCGAATTTTAAGGCGACGTTTGCTCAGTGGCGACGGCAGACTTGCCGTCCAGCTGAGCGCCAGTCGCCGAAAAATATCGGGGCGCTTTTTGTATTATGCAACCTGTTCTTTAATCTTCATCAATGTCACTTTTTCTTGACGAGCCGACTCTTCCAGTTTCGCTTGAATATATCGTACATCACGTTTCATGCCTGGAATAATGACATATTCCAAACCGTTTACACGACGACGGGTTTTTTCAATTTCTTCTGCAAGACGACGAGCTGCATCTTCTAATTCAACGAGTCGAACGAGGTCTGGCATTAGCTCATTTAACGCAACGAGTGATTCATCCAAATCGCGATTTGTGTCTAAGACACCGTAGCAAAATGGATCGCCTTGAACACTTGCTGTCATCTTTGAAATACGAACGCCCATGATATTGGACTTTTCGGTTTGCAAAGAAACAGTGGCTTTCGAATTTTTCGCAATTGCGGAAAGCAGAGCCGCAGATGTGCGAGCCTCTGCAAGTGAGAACAATTGCTGTGCTTCGATAATGCGTTCATCGACGAGTTTACGCAATTCCAAAGATTCTTTTACGATCTTCAAAAAAGCGCGAATCAAACCATCTCGCTTGTCTTTCAAGAGCTTGTGCCCTTTTTCAGCGATTTTCAGCTTATTCTTGAGCTTTAACAGCTCTTGTCGGGTTGGTTTGATTTGTGCGCTTGCCATAGAGATTATTGGATACCTTTACCGTATTTTTCAATATGCTCTACCTTCACTTTTTTGAGTTCAGCTTTTGGCAAAATCGCAAGCAATTCCCAAGCAATGTTTAATGTGTCGAGAATACTACGGTTTTCGTTCTTGCCTTGTGTGACATAGCGTTTTTCAAATTCATCAGAGAATTTCATGTACGCACGGTCAGTTGCAGACAATGCACTTTCACCGAGAATCAATGCAAGTTCTTTAATTTCTTTACCCTTCGCATATGAACTAAAGAGCTGATCTTTCACACCAGAATAGTCTTCACGGATCTTTTCTTTATCAACTGGAATACGAGACAATGAAGGTAAAATATTCACTGATGGATAAATACCACTCTTATGTAATGGACGATCAATCATGATCTGACCTTCAGTAATGTATCCGGTCAAATCAGGAATTGGATGAGTTTTATCATCATCAGGCATTGTGATAATTGGGATTTGAGTCAAAGACCCTTCAGACCCAATAACGCGACCGGCTCGTTCATATAACATCGCGAGATCAGTGTAGAGATATCCAGGATAGCCACGGCGTCCAGGAACTTCTTTACGAGACGCAGAGACTTCACGAAGCGCATCAGCATAGTTGGTCATGTCAGTTAAGATCACGAGCACATGCATGTCTTTTTCAAACGCTAAGTATTCACCAAGAGTCAAAGCCATGCGAGGCAGTGTAATACGTTCAACTACTGGGTCGTTCGCAACGTTGATAAGCAATGTTGCGCGTTCCATCGCACCAGTCCGTGAGAATTCGTTTTTAAAGAATTCCGCTTCTTCAAACGTCACACCCATTGCCGCAAAGACAACGGCGAATTTTGAATCATCTTCGATGACCTTTTCACCATTTTCCACTTTTACCACACGAGCTTGACGCGCGATTTGCGCAGCAATTTCGTTATGTGGCAAACCAGAACCTGAGAAAATAGGCAGTTTTTGACCACGAGTCAATGAGTTCAAGCCATCGATTGTTGAAATACCAGTTTGAATGAAATCATCTGGAAATTCACGACGTGCTGGGTTAATCGCTGAACCGTTAATGTCTAAATAGGCTTCTGGAACGATTGCAGGGCCACCATCTTTTGGATTTCCGAAACCATCAAGGACGCGACCGAGCATTTGCTCAGACACACCCATTTGCAATGTTTCACCTAAAAACGCAACTTCTGCTTTATCTGTATCAAGACCTTCAGTGGTTGTAAACAACTGCACAACAGCTGTATCGCCTGATACTTCGAGAACGCGACCACGACGGATGCGACCTGAACCATCACGCACTTCAACCATTTCTTCGTAGGACACACCGTTCACTTTTTCCACGATCACGAGTGGTCCGGTAATTTCTTTAATTGTGTTATACCAAACTTTCATATGTGTATTCCTGTCTAGTTAATCGTATTATCATCAAATCCACCAACCATTTCAGAAACACCCATCTTGTCTGCACTTGCAGATGTATGGTCTTTGATGATTGTTGGTAAACTTTCAATCAGCGTTTTGATTTCGCCTTTTTGATCTTCTGGCAATTCTTTCAAACGCGCGATTTTATCACGAACTGGAACAGACAATACATCTTCTGCTTCAAGGTCAGCGTTTGCTTCAACCGCCTTCACCGCTTCATGATGGAATGTCATCATTGCTTTAAGCATCAAGTACATCTTCTCTGTTGACGTTGCTGCATCGATATCGTCAAACGCATTTTGTTGCAAGAAATCTTCACGCAATCCTTTTGCGGTGTTCAATAAAATCTTTTCAGATTTTGAGAGAGCATCCATACCGACCAATTTGATAATATCTTCTAATTGGTTTTCTTTTTGCAAAATGAGCATCGCTTCATCACGGAGCGCGCCCCAATCAGAACCAGCATGTTTTGCGTAATAACTTTCAACGTCTTTTTCGTACAATGAATAACTAGACAACCAGTTAATGGAGGGGAAATGACGTTTTGATGCGAGTGACGCATCAAGACCCCAGAACGCTTTCACCACTTTCAAGGTTGCTTGAGTTACAGGCTCAGACAAGTCACCACCGGCTGGAGATACAGCGGCAATAACTGAAAGAGATCCACGACGATTTTCACTACCGAGACAATCAACGATACCAGCACGTTCATAAAACGCTGAAATACGTGAACCAAGGTACGCAGGGTAGCCTTCTTCACCTGGCATTTCTTCCAAACGACCAGACATTTCACGCATCGCTTCTGCCCAACGTGATGTTGAGTCAGCCATCATCGCAACATTGTATCCCATGTCACGGAAGTATTCCGCCAATGTAATTCCAGTGTATACAGATGCTTCACGCGCTGCGATCGGCATGTTTGATGTGTTCGCGATCAAAATCGTTCGTTCCATCAATGGCTTGCCAGTGTTTGGATCTTTCAAATGTGGGAATTCACGCAATACATCAGTCATTTCGTTTCCACGTTCACCACAACCCACGTATACCACAACTTGAGCGTCAGAGTATTTCGCGAGCTGATGTTGAATCACTGTTTTACCAGCACCGAATGGTCCAGGAACAGCAGCTGCTCCACCTTTTGGAATTGGGAAAAACACATCAACGACACGTTGTCCGGTGATGAGTGGTTCTTGTGGCAACAGTTTTCGCTTTGTTGGGCGAGGCATACGCACTGGCCAACGATGCATCATTTGCACAGGAGTTCCAGCAACCGTTGCAACTGTTTCTTCAACAGTAAATTCACCAGCCTTGATGTCTTCAACAACACCAGACACACCAACTGGAACCATGATTTTATGTTCAATCAATGATGTTTCTTGCACTGTTCCAAGCACATCTCCTGCTTCAACGGTGTCACCTTTTTTCACAACTGGAACAAAATTCCATTTCTTTGTTCGTGAAATTGATGGCACTTGAATACCACGTGGGATATAACTTGCATCACCGTTTAGCTCTGCAACTTTATCAGCCACAACATCGAGTGGACGTTGCACACCGTCATAAATCGCTGTGAGCAATCCGGGCCCAAGATCAAGAGACAGAGGCATACCAGTTGTTTCCACTGGTTCGCCAACTTTCATGCCGGTTGTTTCTTCGTAGACTTGAATTGAGGCTTCATCACCATTCATTTCAATCACTTCGCCCATGAGCTTTTCATGACCGACGCGTACCATGTCGTACATTTTGATATCAGGCACACCTTTGGCAATCACCAATGGTCCTGAGACTTTAATAATTGTTCCTTGTAATTGTTCTGTCATATTCGTGAATTATTTTTCGCTCGTTAAGAAATTGAGTTTCATACCAACCGCTTTTTCGATCAGTTGTTCCATTTGCGCTGTCGCAACTGCTTTTTGATCTCCGTGAATTGGAATGGTAATAGACGGGAGACCAAGAGCTTGAAACTTTTTCAACTGTCGATCTGACAATTGAATATCTGATGTCAAAAGCACCATGCCAATACCTGCACGCTGCGCTTCGAGCATCTCGATAATGCCTGTCATGTCTTCCATATTGTCTACTTCATGGCAGACAAAACCAAACATTCGAAGGCCGGTTGTTGTTCCTGTTTTTCCGATGGCAATGGCTGTTTGTGATTTCATACAATCAATATTAGATAGCGTCGTAAGCAACGAAGCGTTGAATTACTTCCTCTTCTTTTAATCCCATTGCTTTACTCGCAAATACAACTTTCATATTGGCAATGAAAAAGCGGAGTTGTTCAACATATTGAATAATTCGCGCGCCAGTCACTCCCTCAAAAGTCGCTGTGTTAATCACAGCAATCTCATGATTTAAAAGATGTGTTTCAATAGAAGTAACGGATGTTTGGTCTGGCTTGAGGCCAAGCATCATTCCAATTTCTGAAACAACATCGCGATATTCGAGGTGTTCTAATGCATAGGTATCAACAAGATCACCGGTGATAAATAATGATTCAATGAGCTCGCGGTTTTTTCCAAGTTGCGTCATACGCAACGCAGTCATGATGTTGTAATGCTCAATTTTTACTCGAATCATTTCACGCATGTATGCATCAGCACTGCCGGCTAATCGAGCGAGTACACTGAGATAGCTGCGATCAATCACACTCACAAACTCAAACGTATCATCAATCTGATGAATTCGTTCTTCTAATTCTTCAAGGTCAGCACGGTACAGATCGATCAACGTGAGTGAGTCAGCAAATTCTTGGGTCAGTGTTTCAAAAAAGCGTGACACCTCTGTGGAACGGAACACTAAATACTTCTCTTTAATGAATCGAAATTCATCCGTTAAGACAATATATTGACGCTCTAGACTGTTTTCTGGTAATTCCGCGATAATTCGATCAAGAACTGATCGATAATAGGCATCAAGCTGGCCTTCGCCAACAACAGCGCCTGTTTCTGTGGTGAATGCAGAGCCTAAGAATCCTTCAGGATTCGCAAGCAACGAACCCCCTTCAACTGCAGCGCGCATAGCAGCAAAAGGCGGGATTGCGTAGAGATCCTTCAAGAAACTTGCTGCAATAGTAGAGATATCGTTAGCCATTGTTGCGAATAAATTCTGAGACAAATGAAATTGTCATCTTTTTTACATCTGCAAGAAATTCATCGATAGAAAATTCTGCACGGATACTGCCTTGTTCATATGACACTGCGCCATTTCCTGAACCCTCTTTGACTTCAACTGCTGTATGTCCAGCAGCGCGTACTGCATCAGCAAGTACTTGAGCGTGCGTGCCAACAGCAATCAATGTTGTAGCTGTGTCCACGCCTGCTAAAAATTTTTCGATATGTGCGATAAATGTTTTTGTGTTGAGCAATTGTGGCAAAACGTTTTGATATGCTTGATCAATCGTCTTTCGATCAACTTCAATGCCAGCAAAATAGACATCTTGCTTCATTTGATACGTTGATAAAAAGACACGTTCTGCAGCAACATCATCGATCATTGCTTTGGCGAGCTTTTCCTTTTCAGCCAATTCTTGACGATGTGTTAACTGTTGAGATTCAAGTGATGCAATAAGCTGGCCACGCAAGACCTGCTCATCATCCTTCATTCTCTGCTCAATTGTTGTATGAAGAGTCATGTGCTAATCAAACTATGAATTAAATCTTCACGCCATTAATCATCAAGATAGTGACCAAAAGGCCAAAAATCGCAAATGTTTCAACCATCGCAGCTAAAATAATTACTTGACCAGTGCGTGTTTTATCTTTTGCAATAATTTGGATACCTGAACTAATAGTATAGCCCTGGAATGTTCCAGAAGCTAAACATGTTAATGCAACTGGCAAACCAGCAAACAATAACATTAATCCTTGTTCTGGAGTCACCGCTTTTGGAGTACCAGATAACACGCCTGTGTTTTGCAAAATTAAAATTGCAGCAAGCATTCCGTAGACAGCCTGTGAGCCAGGGAGTGCAGAAAACAATAAGATACTTCCAAATTGACTGCCGTCTTGTGCTACTAATCCTGCACCAGTTCGACCCACGCGAGCCACACCAATTGAAGATCCAATACCAGCGAAGCCTGAAGCGATCGCTGCTCCGATAATTGCGTATACAATTCCGATCATAGTTGTAAAAAATTAATAGATTTTAAATAGTTATTTAACGATACGAATATATTCTTCAGAAGGTGACAGTGGCTGCAGTTCTTGACCACCACTTTCAAAGAATTTTCCAAAGAATTCCACAAAATGCAAACGGCCAACAGTGATATACGAGCCCAACACATTTAATGCGATATTGAACAGATGGCCACCAAGGAAGATGACGAGCATAATCACGTAACCAATCACAACCTTTCCGAGGTTATCAGAATTTGCCAAACCACCACCAGCTAGAGCTGCTAATGTATTAACAACGGCGGCAATAATACCGGTCGCAAGCCCGAGAGCAACGAGACGGGTATAAGACAGAATGTCTGAGATGTATCCAATCGCTCCAAAGAAGAGATCAAAAGCACCTTTGGCAAATTTCCCAAACCAACTTGCAGACTCACGGCCAACAATTGGAATCATGATGACGAAATACACACCAAAAATGATTGTGAGTACACTCGAGTTTTTCATCGCTTCTCCCAACATGCCTTGCATATTGAGAACATTGAGAATGATCAACGTAAGAAATACCATCCATGAACCAGCTGCAAAAAATGCTTCCATTGGTTCACCGCGTTTGAGATATTGACGCACTGATAGCGCTAATCCGACCATCAAATGAAAAATACCAAGCACTCCCATTGCAATCATTAATGTTAAAATTTGCTGCAATGGGTTGAGTAGCTGTAGTTTTTGAGCAAGTGGCCAGACACCAACGCTAATTAAAAAGCGGGTATGTGGTAAATATTGATCTGGGTTATCGATATTAATATCTGATGGAGTAACACCAAACCAACTACCAAAGATAGCACCAACAACCACAGTTGAAATTGAAGCGTAAAAGATAATTGTGAATAATGACTTTGGTCCTTGTTTCATGTTTTTCACAACGAGCAACAAGACTCCAGTAAGAATGGCACAGACTAAGCCATAGCCAGCTTCAGATAATGCGAGCCCGTACATGAAAACAAAGAACATTGCGAGTAATGGTGTTGGGTCAATACCATTACCGAGTGGGGTTCCCATCATTTGTGTCACGATTTCAAATGGTTTCACAAACCAATTGTTTTTCATGACAACTTTTGTTTGATCAGATCCTTCAGTAACAGAAACACTCACACCTGACATTTCATCAAATGTGCGAGTCACCAATTCTTCAGCTCCTGGCTCTAAATATCCTTCAACAATATACGTATCACCAGTTTCTTTAAGTGAATGCCATGCAAATAATGTTTTAATCTCAGAATGCAAGACATCTTTGAGCACGGCCATTGATTCAATATGGTTCGCTTTTTCTGCCATAAATGCATCAATCTCAGCAATGCGGTTTTTTACTTCTTCTAATCGATTCGAAGATTGTGTAAATACATCATGGAATGAACCATTTACTGTTGTGTCAACAGAAATCATTGTTGCATTATCCATTAAATATGCAACGAGCGCCTCACGGTCTTCTTTTGCTACTGCCGCAACATTGACGTATTCATCATTCATCTTATCAATGGCTTCCACAACAGCCTCAGGAAATCGCTTTTGAATATCACTTAAGACTGAGTCATTTCGAGTTTCATGCACAAAAAATGGAACGAACGCAACGTATTGAAAATCACCAAAGATTTTTACGTCAACATCGCGCAATGGTTGAACTGTGTGGATAGTTTGTTCCAAAGCCTCTTGTTCATCGCGTAAACGAATTTGCTCATCATGTTGTACAGTAATGTCTTCAGCCCAGCTTAATAATGTACTCTTTTTCTCAACTGCGTCTGCAAATTCTTCAGATGAAATTGCAATACGTTCATCTGCTAAAAATGAAAGCGCGCCCTTTTTTGGAGCAAGCGTTGCAATTGCATCGTAGGCTTTATTTGCAACCTCAATTTGGTGCATAATTTCCGCCTCTTTATTTACCATATTTTCCGGTAATGCAACTGTTGTTTGCTGTTCACGCAATTCAACAACTTGCAACCGTTGAATCGCTTGCAGCACCTGCTTTGTCGATTCTTTCGGAAAGTTGATGGTAATATTTTTACATGCCAATACTGCCATACAGAAAGATTAATTAATATGTTCTAAAATAACTTTTTCAATATCTGTAACTGTAACTGTTGTTTTATCTGTTGCGGTTTCATTTTTTAGATCTACAGCAATTTCTTCCTTTTTTGCCGCTACAATTGTATCAATTGTTTGATCTTTTGTTTGTAAACGCGCCTCAGCAGCGTTCATTGCTTGTGTATGCTCAGCGTCTGCCGCTGCATTCTTTTGAGCCATTTCCTCTTCCAAAGCAGCAGTAGCCTTTGCGTGCCGCTCTTCTAGCCCAATGAGTTCAACAATTTTTTGCATGGTGAATTCAATATTAATGATCGTAGATGAATAAAATTCTATCATATTTTATATGATTTATTGCACATAGTCAACCGAAAATACCTTAAAATTAAGGTTGAAATGCTTTTTTACAACTCGATCCTCCCACAGTCTGATTCGAGTTATCTATGGGGACCAACGAACAATAGAATTATTCACTCGTCTCCGTATATACTCAATAGGATCTGGTTGTTGCAAAAATCAATATAAAATGTGCGAAAAAGAAATCTTTTTACAGGGTCCACTCTATCTTAAAATACCTTGTATGTCAATACGTACAATATCAACATTTCTGTCCACAGTTCACGCAACGAATCTATTGCACCTGAACTAAAAGAGGCGTATGCTGCTTTTTGGCTTTTCATTAAGTTTTTTTAATTACTAACATTATTATATGGAAATGGCATTTGCCGTTGGAGTGTTCGTTCTGTGCGTTTTTCTTTTATTCATAGAACGCATCGATAACACCATGATTGCGCTCGCAGGCGCTGTCTTACTCATAGTGACAGGTATTCTTACCTGGGAGGAAGCAATTCATGCGATTGACTTTGAAACCCTCGCTTTATTGCTTGGTCTCATGTTTACAGTTGCAATTGCTGAAAAATCAGGGATTTTTTCCTGGCTCAATACAAAAATCGCAACGCTCTCAGGCGGCAGTCCAATTGCCGTTTTTTTACTGTTTACTGGGGTAACAGCAATTACAAGTACATTTTTAAACAACGTCACAGTGGTTATTTTAATTATCCCACTGGCGATTGCCTTAGCAAAAAATCTTAACATGAATGCCAAATTGCTCGTTGTTGCAATTGCCATTTTTAGTAACATTGGAGGCACATTAACATTGATTGGTGATCCACCAAATACATTAATTGGTGTCCGAGCTGGGCTTTCTTTCATATCATTTATTCAAAATTTATGGATTCCCGTACTTATCATGTCTGTTTTTTCAATGGGATACATGATGCTGATCTACCGTCATTCATTTCAATCCATTAAAGGGAATTTGACTCAGCTATTTATGGGCACGCTCGCTGTTCGGCGTATTGCCTTAGCTTTTAAGCAAAAAGGCATGCAACCCTATGTTGTCGTTGTTTCACTTATCGTATTAATTGCAACAATGATTGGATTTGTGGTTCAGCCGTTTATTGGCGTATCTGTTGGTGTCGTTGGCTTGAGTTCGGGTATTGTCTTGGCGCTTTTGACCATTGGCCGCGTACCGTTTAAAGCAGCCATGCAAGAAGTTGAATGGGACTCATTATTGTTCTTCGTTGGTTTATTCGTGCAAGTTGGCGCGCTAGAAAAAGTTGGCTTCCTCTCTGTTATTACAGAGCAAATTGCTCGTTTTTCTGACAATTACGCTTTAATGCTATTAATGATTGTCTGGGTAATTGGCCTTGCGTCAACTGTCATTAATAACATTCCATTTGTCGCCTTAATGATTCCGGTTATTTTTGAACTCCAAGAAAAAATGACTGGCCAACCAGATTTGGACTTAATGTGGTGGGCATTAGCCCTTGGAGCATGTCTCGGTGGTAATGGAACAATCATTGGCTCTTCTGCTGGATACATCGCTGTTGAGCTTGCAAAAAAACACGGTGTCAATATTTCGTTCGGTGAATTTGCGAAAATGGGCATGCCGATTACAATCATCACCCTGACTGTCAGCTCACTCTATTTAATGGGTCGCTTGTATCTCTTTTAATTCTGAACGCATATGACACAAACAACAGACCAACTTTCAAACTTATTCCGCACCATTGAATCTGAGCAAGGATCTACACGGCTTGGAGAATTTGTCATGGACACACTGCAGCAAACGTTAGATAGCTTTCAAGCAAAAACAGTTGATGATTTATTCAAACAATTTTACAAACTGTTTTGTGAAGTAAAAAATACACAACCTCGAATTTCATTAGTGATTTTTTACTTTTATGATGTCTGGCAAGCGCTTGAATTAGAACGTGAGAATATTCACACAGTCGATGATTTTAAAGCGGTTGTAGTGAGAGCTACTCAAAAAGTGCAAGTAGACAATGCTGATGAATTTGAAGTAATTGTTCGCAGTGGAGCAGAGCTCGTAGAAGATGGTGATACTGTGTTAGTTCACTCTCACTCTGGGACTGTGCGACGTATTCTTGCTACTGCTGTAAACCAAAAAAAGAAGTTTACGGTGATTCTGGCGGAGCAAGAAACCGATAAAACCATTGATATGGTTGCAAATTTTACAGAAAATAACATTCCGTTTGTTGTGGTTCCTGAATATATGCTGTCGCATATTGCACAAGATGTTACAAAAGTATTTTTTGGTGCGACAACCTTAAACTACGATCAAAACTTTGTATGCGATGCTGGAAGCTATTCTGTGCTCGCAGAATTTCATGCCGACCATATTCCGACATACATGTTTATGGCAACCAAGAAGTTTTCACTGTGGCAATCAAACAAGGCTCACAGTACATACAAAACATCACAAAAAAAAGTCCACGCTGATTCCAAGAAAATTTTGACCTATGAACGAATCAAATTTTCACATGATCGCGTGCCGGCTGAATTATTTGATTTTGTCGTCACAGAAATGGGCACCATGAAACCAACCGAAATTAAACAGCTCTACACTGAACGCTACAAAGAACGTGAACAAATGCGTACCGATTTTTTCTCTGATTCAGATTCAGAGAAATAAATATTCTGTCTACATATAAAAAGAACTCGCGAGATTGTATCACTACGATCGCGCGAGTTTTTTGATGGCCTCGAAGTTCCAGGCAGGGGCGGGACCGCCCACTGCCTGCCCGGAATCATGCATCAGCCGATCTGCAGCTTCTCCGGCTCACGAGGAGCTTCGGGATCGAGATCTGCATCTTCACCCTCTGCTGTCTCATTGTGCGGCCACGGCCAGAGCCCGAGCCACGTCAACGGACCGAGGCGACCGATCAGCATGGTGAGAATAATGACCCACTTGCTGAAGGTGGACAGCACACCAGAGAGCGAGTACGGGACGCTCGGGTGTCCCAAGCTGAGTCCAACTGTTCCGAAGGCGCTGACGACCTCAAATTGCAGCGCCAGCGGATTGATCCGCGGATCCTCAGCCATCCGCCACTCTTCTGCGCCCGTCACCAGGAAGGTTGCGATACCAACCCAAATGACGCTGAAGAAGAAAAGGTTGATGGCGTTTTTGGCCGTGCGCCCGCTCACCATGTGATGTGCAACGATGACGTGCGCACCAGGCTCACGGTGCCAGTTGCGCAGGTAGCCCCACAGCACGTACATGGTCGGGATCTTGATCCCGCCCGCAGTGCCGCCAGGGTTTGCGCCGATGAACATCAACGCAATGGTTAGCCAAAGCGTCGTTGGATGCAACTGGCTGAAATCAATGGTGTTGAAGCCTGCCGTTCGCGGGCTCACGCCGGTGTTGAACCAGGTTGCTAGCAGCATGCTGAACGTGTTGAAGTCCTTGAACATCGGATTGTTCCACTCGATGACGAGAGGCACAAAAGTTCCAACGGCAAGGAGCAGGACCGTGCCACGCCGGGCGATGATGATCTGCACTGGCGAAGCTACCAGCTTCTCGAACAGCTGCTGATAGTTATCACCGTTTCCGAGACGGCGCAGGACCCAGACGTGAGCTGCGAGGATGACAGTGTAGCCGATTCCTCCAGCGATAATCAGCCCGCCAATGACACCGTTGATAACCGGGTCTCCTGCGAACTTCATCAGGTTGTCGCTTTCCATGCCAAACCCTGCGTTGTTGAACGCGGAAATGGAATGGAAAAACGCCCAGGTCCACGGATTTTGGCCCGGGGACAAGGTTGTGGTGTTGACCCACTGGAGCCATGCTCCCATGATCAGGGTTCCGCCGCCTTCAAAAAGCAGCGTATACCGCAGGATCACGCTGAAGAGCATGTACCGCGCAGACTTGTGGTCGTCCGTTTCAAAAGCGCTGGTCAGCAGCGCTGCAACAGACTCACGCTTTGACAAACCAGTCACGATGTAGCTGCCCGCCAGCAAAGTAAACGTGACGATTCCCAACCCACCCATCTGGATGCAGAGGGCAATGAGAATCTGACCGGCCGGAGTGAACTGCGAGAAGTCGACGCTCGAGAGCCCCGTGACGCACAGAGCCGAAGTGACCATGAAGACTCCATCCGTGATGGACAGGCCTTCAATGACCGTCAGCAACGTCCCGAAGAAGAGTGTGCCGACGACGAAGGTTAGCACGTTGAGGATGTTCCAATCCATCCAATTAACCTGCTTAAAGCACTCCGCAAACCAAGACCTCGCCTTATCCATCTTTTGAATCATGTGATTCTCCAACGAGAATAGTGGTGCTGTATTTTTGCAACAAACAACGATTCATTCGATTAAGAATGTGCACGTTGTCCGATTGGCAATAAATAAGACCCCTCCTCTCATTCCTGTTCATCGCAAATCGGGCAACACAAAACTTACTGGGATACCACAATTTCTTAATTATCCAATCTGGATCTTCTGAGCATCTGCATGATCACCCGTTGGTGGATGATTTAAGTATTTTCGCTTCCACGGCAACGCCGCCAAAATGGTTAGTGGGCCAATCCGACCAAACAGCATTGTCAAAATTAACATCACTTTTGAAAAAGGTGTCAAAACAGCAGCAAAACTTGTCACGCTGCCAGTAAACCCCATTGATAAACCAACCGTGCCGAACGCCGAAACAATTTCAAACATCACCTTCAGAAAATTAAAAGTTGGATCAGGTGTGATCAAAAATTGATATTCTGCAACCATGATCAAAAATGAAACACTACCCATAAAAACAAAACTGAAAAACAGTAATCGAATCGCATGTGAAACAGCAAATTTACTCACCACCAATCGATACAATGTCACTGGACTGCCTGGTTTTTTAAACCAATCAACCATAAAACCATACAGCACTGCGATTGTTGGGATTTTAATACCACCACCCGTACCAGCCGGGTTGGCACCAATAAACATTAGGATCATATAGAGCAATAACGTTGCGCCACCAAGCACGCCAATGTCCACTGTGTTAAACCCAGCGGTTCTCGTTGAGGTACTTTGAAAAAAGGCAATCAAGACTTTTTCTGGAATAGAATGACTTTCCATAACAGGATTATTCCATTCAACCAATAATGGAATAATTGTACCTACCATCAACAGCAGAAGGGTACCAATCAATGCGATGCGTAGTTGTAATGGAGATGCCATAACTTCTCTCACAGATGCATCAAGCGTTGCTTGAGTCGCATCTTTACGAGAACGAACCTTTAAACGAAGCCATGCATGAATCGCAATCATGACTGGATATCCGATCCCGCCGATAATAATCAATGTCGCTATAGTCAAATTAATCACAGGATCAGTGACATAGTTTACTAAATTATTATTCAATAACCCAAAGCCTGCATTATTAAACGCAGACACAGAATGGAATAGCGACCACCACCATGGATTTAAGCCTTGTAATAGTACGGGGTCGCTAAACCATTGCAATCGAATGCCCATAATCATTGCTGCAATGCCTTCAAAGAAAAATGTGTACATGAACACATGCTTTAACATCGTTGACACATGATAGTCTTCCGTGTCCAGAACACCAGATAATAAATGTCGAAATGAGACACCCTCAGACAGTCCACGAACAATCGCCAAAGCGAATAAAGATGTAAACACAATAATTCCCAAACCACCCATTTGAATCAACACCAACGTAACAATTTGGCCTGCGAGTGTAAATTCAGAAAAATCAGTAGACGTAAGGCCAGTGACACACAATGCTGACACGGCAGTGAACCACATGTCAATAAAGGTTTCGCCTTCATATTGAACATCTTGGATGAAGGTATGTGTTTGTATGCTTGATTCACCAGAAACATGCACGTCAACATCTGTTGCATGAATACGCTCAACACTCACCTCTTGTAAGATTGGCTTTTTTGCATGCACCAAGCGATTATGTTCAGTACCATAGAGCACGCCAGCTCCAATTAATGAAGCAATAACAAACGTGATAACGGTAGCTTCAGCTGCTGTAAAAAATGATAGCTTGTCAAAAAATGTTCGAACAACATTAGACATAGTAAAAAATATTCACATGAATGAACACGCAACAAAAAAGCGTCAGCTCACGAAAACAATTAACCATGGATGTCTTGCGATGAACAACGTGAAATCTTCACACCACTCATCGAAATACATGTGAGAATTTTTCCTTCTCAAGCAATCAACTTGGAAGCATAAGGCTTCTCAAGTTGCCGCAAGCAAATTCTCTACAAAGTCAATTGAATGAACCGTAGATGATTATATGCCTCTGTGATAAATGGTCAAGGTTTTGAATAGTGGAAACAGTGGATAACATTAACCCACAATATCTAAAATTTCTCGGACATTGTCTGTGGCCGTTTTGTTGGTTGTGTCAATCACATGCGTTGCTTGCAATCGATACAATGAATCACGCTTTTTAAACAGCTCTTTCATTTTTGCAGTTACTGCATCGACTTCTTTGAGTGTCATTTCAGAATGCGCAGTCAGTACCCGCTCTGCCAATACACCTGCTTCAGAATACAGATAGATGATGTGTGTTGTCTCAGAATTTTCTCGAAAAAACTGAAAATTAATATCGTTTTCCGCAACACCACCACCACAAGCGAGCACTTGTTTTGTATGTCCACTTAACGCTTTCATGACTTCAATCTCAGTCTCTTCCCAAAAAGAAACACTTTCTTTATAGACATCATTGATAGATGCGTACCCTGTCCGATCTAATGTCAAAACGTCTGTTTCAATAAATGCATACCCAAGCTCTTTTGCGACCATGCTACCGAGTGTAGATTTTCCGGAACCTACTAAACCGATAAAAAGAATATTCATAAAATGAGATTAACGTCCGAGTAATAATGGTGTATCTGAATCAAATTCAACTGCTGCTCTTTCAGTGTTCATATTTTCCAATCCACGCTTTGTCACAAACAACATTAAGCAAGTTAACACGCCAATGCGGCCAATAAACATCAGAATCGCCATAACAACTTTTGCAACTGTACTAAATGACGAGTAGTTCCCAGTTGGGCCCGCTCCTGCAATACCATTGACAATCGATGGCCCGATGTTACCAAGGTTGGCAATCGCCGCATTAAATCCTGTGAAAAAGTCCATACCGCGGATCGTTCCATCTGTAAATGTCGCCTGACTGCCTGTCAACAAAATGACTACCGCACCTCCTAAAAACAACATGAAATAAATAGTGACGGTCGTAATAATCAATGCACTACTGCGATCATTGTATCGTACACCATCGATAACAAATCCAGATTTCTGAGAGCCGGTGATCAAATTTTTAATTTGCATGCCGAGATATTTAAACAAGACGATAAACCGAATAAACTTTAACCCACCGCCGGTGGAACCAACCATTGCGCCTGTGAGGTATGACAAGAATAAGATCGCTTGAGCACCAACTGGCCAAAGGTTGAAATCGTCATTACCAAAACCAGTGGTTGAAACAATATTTGTGACATTAAAGAACGCGAAACGTAATGACTCAAGTGTAGAATCATGAATGCCAGATTGAACCAATAAATAGGTAATTGAAGCTGTGCTGAGAATAATGAATAACCAAAATACTTGGAACTCACGATTTTTCAGCATGTTTAATAATCGGCCCTTAAAAATCAATGAATACCATAATGCAAAATTCATTCCAGCAAAAGCCATGAAAAACGCAATGATCCATTCTGAAACAGCATTCCTTAATCCACCAGTAATCAGCTGTCCATTTTCTATAATCGGCAACCCAATACTTGAATCATACACACCAAAGCCACCAGTTCCCATTGTGCCAAAAGTAATCGTTAAGGAATCAAAAAGGTTATCGTACCACTGTGCATATGGCACGTCTCGAAAAAAATGACCTGACAGATACAACGCAATAAAGCAAAGTGCGCTTAAAAAGCTGTATGTTTTCAAAAAATCAAATCCGGACTGCCGTGATTCTTGGTCATTCTTAAACGCAATAATATGTGGTGACTCTGCTTCTGAATTAATAACTTCTGAGCGTCGAGTAGTAATTGCCTTCCAAAGGGTCAGTGCCATAAACGCAATCCCCATCCCACCAATCCAATGCGTCAGTGAACGCCAAAATAAAATACTCCGCGGAAAGGCTTCCACGCTTGGTAAAATACTTGTACCAGTCGTTGTAAACCCAGACATTGATTCATAAAAGCCATCAAAAAATCGACGCGCCAGTGCAAAGTCTTCAACGCGTGATGGCACTGGAAATCCTGCCTGCATAAACACAAAGCCAGAAGTCGCACACGCAATCATCCATGTAAAAAAGACGACCCACGCACCATGCCCTAAATCAAGCTCATGGTCATACATAGTGTATTTACTAAGTAAATGACCCAATAATACACAGGCACCACTAATAATAATCCCATAAAATAATAACGCGGGGCGCTCTACTGGATAACGAGGGTCATTCACTACTTGATAAAAAATACTCACACCGAGACTTAAAAGAAAGCCACAAAATAAAACAATTTGAATTTGAAGCGCTGGAATGAGCGCTGAATATAGATAGTGAAACCGTTGTTTCAACATAAAAAGGCACGTTAAAATTAAGTGAGGGACTTTTTATGAAAAATAGTATACCATCGTTCAATTACGACGCCTCTTGTTCAAGATTAAAATACCTGAACCAGAAATGTCGTAAGATTTTTATTGCTACAATCAACAAAAAATCATTCAACTTGAGGAACCTTATTCTCAAGTTGTCGTAAAACGATTAGTGTATATATTTTCAAGAAGCCACGGACCATACTACTCTTGTGAAAAAAACCTGTCAATAAATATGTTTATGTAAGGGGTGGATAAACATAATAAAAAGACCCGTAGTAGGCCTTTTTATTATGGCGGGTGACACCGGTCTCTATAGTTTCTCTAATCCCCTTTTACAAGACGATAACTATCTTTTTCAATGTGTTGAGTAGACACCTCAAGAATTGTACTATCCTCAAGGCCGATAAATTGATGCGCTAATTGCTGCGGGATGTGGAGAGTGTCTCCAGGATTCATAACAATTTCCTTTGGCTCTCCTGGATAGCCATTGGGATATATATTCATTTGAACAACACCGGATAGTACGTAAAATGTTTCATCCTTCACTTCATGAAAGTGGATACTGCAACGTTTATCTTTTTTTAATTCCATTATTTTACCGCAGTACAGAGGAGAATTAGCGATCCACAATTCTCTACCCCATCCTTTTGGATACACCTCTGGTTTTTTTAGTACACTTTCTTCTATCATATCAAATGTATAATTGGTATTATGCAAGCGCCTTTGAAAAAGTATGCAATACTTTTTACACACTGTCGAATAAAAAAAGACCCATAGTAGGGCCTTTTTTATTTTGGTGGGCGCTGAGGGGCTCGAACCCCCGACCCCCTCGGTGTAAACGAGGTGCTCTAGCCAACTGAGCTAAGCGCCCGGATCATTCTGTAGCTGATACAGAATATCGTATTTCAAACTTCTTTGCAAGAAGCTATTCTTGCGCAAGACTCATGAAAAAGAAAATGCCTCAGCTAGTGCGCGGAAGAGGACTTGAACCTCCACGAGAGTAAAATTCCCACAGACCCCTCAAGCCTGCGCGTCTACCAATTCCGCCACCCGCGCGTATCTATACAGAATGCATTTTTCTTTCAAGTTGCAGTGCATTATGTATCTTTTTTTGCTTTCTTGTCAAGTAATAACTGGTTGAATCAGCATATAATTTACTGATTAAAATGCCAATTCAGCCGTCCATTTCATATAACACATAAAAACAAAAAACTGGCACTCAGTCCAGCTTTTTGTTCAATAGAATAAAAAGATCTATTGTTTGTTGACGAGGGTTTCCTTCAAACGTTTTCCGTAATCACGGATGAAGAACAATTTTGAACGACGCACTTTCGCAATCTTCACGATTTCAATCTTTTCAATCAATGGAGATGCAAGTGGGAAAATACGTTCAACACCGATACCAAAGCTTACTTTACGAACGGTCATGGTTTTTGTTGGCGCTGTTTTGCCACGAAGTGCCAAAATCATACCTTGAAACACCTGAATACGTTCTTTTTCACCTTCTTTGATTTTAAAGTGGACACGAACAGTCATTCCTGGTCGGAGTTCTTGCTCATCCTTCACTTCTTCAGCGGCAAGAGCCTCTTCTTCAGCCTGCTGTTTAGCGGCTTCTGCTTCTTTTGCAACCCGCTCTTCTTCAGACTCCTCTGGAGCCTCAACAGCAACATCAGCAGTCTCAGGAGCTGCTTCTGGGGTCATTTCTTTTTTCTCTTCTTCAGACATAGAAATACATCTTCAATAAAATAATAGCTCACAGATCATACGAGAAATTCACAAATCCGTCAAGGGATTTGTGGCAAAAAGCCTAAATATGGTACTATTTTCAATAAGTGAAATAAAATAATTAGTTAGAGGAGAAATATATGCAATACGTATTGAGCAATCAACTACGTCGCATGCTGTTTGGATTCTTGAGTGCTGCTCTGTTTGCAGCATTTTTTGTATCCCCAGCATCGGCCGCAACCGTCACATTTGTCAGTGGAACAGTCACCCTTCCAGGTGGTGCTGGGGCCTCTGGCGTCCTGGTTGAACTCCACAATGGCAATGGTTCAGTCTCATTCAATGCAACAACAAATGCCAGCGGTGTGTATTCCATTTCTGGAGACAATGCCACAGCAATCGGTCAACAACTTAGTGTTGAAATTGGCCCATCTGCCATTCTCCCAACTGGTTACATCCGCCCAACAACAGGATCTTCCTTTACCTATACCGATGGTCTTGCAACTCAAACAGCAAATTTTGAGTTAATCGGTGCCAGTAAAACAATCAACGTCAATGTGGTTGATGAAAACGGCGCACCTGTTGCCAATGCAGATATTCAAGCCCTGCCGGTCAATTCAAATGGCACACTCTCTTCCAGTGGAACTATTACAAACGGCACTGGCACCTTGAATGTCTCTGGTGGAAAATGGGTCGTCAAAGCTGACCGAAATCTCAGTGAACAAAATCCAACTCGCTATCCATGGGTGAATATTGACCCAGCACAAGAAGTGAGCTTTGCAGAAAACACAACAGCAGAATCTGCAACGGTCACATTTCATGTTGTGAATAGCAACTCTCTCGTCACTGTAAAACCTGTTGATAAAAACGGTGCAATTCTCAACCTGAATAGTTTTAATGGAGATGTGTCTTTTGTTGGTTTAACCAAATACGGTCCGGTGAGTACACAAGCAAAAATCAATGGAACAACCGGCGTAGCATCACTCTACTTGCTTCCAGGAATTTATACGGTTGAAGCCTACCACCCTCAACTTACAGGGCAAAGTTTTGACCCAAAAGAAAATACCTTTGTTGTTGAAGAAGGCGCAGGAACAACAGATTGGGGCACACTAACAGCAAAAGCCAACACAGCAACTTTGAAAGGAAAGGTCAAAATGGTCAATGTCACATCGAAAGATGTTGAGGAGAAATCATCTGACACCCTGACAAATCTTCCTGTCAAAGCAACAAACATCCATAATGGACGCACATACACTGGAAACACAACAACCGGCGGTGCGTTTACTATTGCAAATGTTGCGGGCGGTGAATACTCAATTGATTTAGACACTACAAGTGGAACGCATCTTGTATTACACAGCGCTGCAGCAACTGTTGATTACAACAAAACAATTGACAATTTAGAAATTACTGCAACGCGCAAAGACTACTCAATTACCGGAACAGTAAGAGATAGTTCTGGTGCAGCGATCCAAAATCTTGCAGCAAGTGTATTGGTGCAATCTGGTAAGGATGAATTTAGCAGTCCCGTTGCCGCTGATGGAACATATACAATCAAGGCGTACAAAAATGGAGACTCCAGTCTCACAATGCAACTCATTACACAAAAAGGCGCAGGCTATTATGCAACAGATACAACTGTACCACTGACTTCAGCAAGTACAATCACGCAAGACATTACTGCCCTGAGTAATGAAGGAACAATTACCGGGTCTATTATTAATGACGCCTCTGGTGCAGCACTCTCTGATGCAATACTTGGAGATGGCGCAACAGTGACAGCAATTAATAAAACAACCGGTTCAGTTGAAGAAACAAGTGTGACAGCAGATGGAAGTTATACATTGTCCGTCGGACCAGGCAAATGGCAAGTCGTTCCAAAAATCAATGATCTTACTGCAACCGCCTTTGTTACCGGCGTCTCTTCAGACACCGCAACTGTCACTGCTGGTACTGCAACAACTGGCGTTCAACTATCAGCACACGTTGTTACTGGAGGCTCAGTCACTGGTGTTGTAAAAGATAAAGCTGGTGTTGTTGTTCCAGAAGCACGTGTCACAATTACAAACCTTCCTGCCTTAGAAGATGCAGCTGATGCAGCAAAAACAAACATCAATATGGAAGATGTTGTGACTGTGACAACAAAAACAGCCGCAAATGGTTCATTTTCACAAGCACTACCGGACGGAAAGTACACTGCCTATTTTTCTGACCAACCAGAATTAACAGATCAAGTTGTTCCAGGGTCTCAAACGTTCACAATAGCCGGCGCTGCAAAAACCTTGCCTGACGCGCAATTCACTGATGCAGACAATGCGGTGAAAGGTACGCTCGACAAAGACCTAACACAAGCCAATGTTGTATTCTATTCTGAAACTGGCAAAGCGGTTGAAGCTGCTGTAAATGGTAGTAAATATACGGTTGATATTTCAGATGGAAATTGGACCGCAATTGTAAGTGGTGTTGACCAAAATGGTGAACTTGCAATGGTACAGCGCGATGTAAAGATTACAAAAAAGAGTTCAGTCAATTTTCCAGATGTCAGTTCAACAGGCATTGAATTTCCAGCAGCCGCTCAAACAACCTGCGATGCTGCAAGCGTGTGTGCATTAAGTAACTCTGAAGGCGCAAAAATCCAACTCGCACCCTACGCAGCTGATACCGCAGGCACCATCACTGCCCAAATTGCACCGATTCCAGAAATTGTATATAGCAACGGTTTAGCACAGGTTGGCATTGCGTATGAAATGAGTGTTTGGAATTCTGACGGTATTGAAGTATCTCAATTAGCACGACCAGCTGACATTACCTTACCAATTGACAAAGAGTTGATTGATGCGGGTGTGAGCACTGCAGAACTGACACCAAGTTTCTACCAACCAGAAACTGGTCAATTCATGGCCGAAGGGCTTGCATCTTACGCCAGTAAAACAGAAATGACATTGCAGACAGACCATTTGACCCGCTTTGCAATGACGAGTGTGCGTGACAAAGCGAAACCAGCAAAATCAAAAGCACTAGTTGGTCGCAAGCTTAAAACCAATCAGGTGCAGCTTGCATGGGACGCGCCACTTGGATCAAGTGTGAAAACCTATACTCTTTCAGTTCGTGAAAAAGGAAAATCAAAAGTGACAAAGTATAAAAAAATCACTGGGTTGAACAAGACAGTGAAAAAATTAAAAGCCGGAACACAGTATCAATTCCGTGTACAAGCGTGTAACACAATTGGTTGTGGAAAATACTCAGCGTGGAAAACATTTAAGACGAAGAAATAGAGCATGACGGTGCTTTACAGGAAGTGTCTCGGGAAAGTTGCGACCCTGCGCAACAGTTTCCCGCAGACACATTCCTGACCGCACCTACTACTCCATCCCCTAGTACGAACACATAAATACCCTGAAGTCAGGGTATTTTTTATTGCAGGAATTGAATAAATTACGTATCATCAACCTATGAAATATCTTTTTGGTTTTACGTTAATTGCGATCGGAGTGTTTGAGATTCTCAAAACTGAATGGCTGATTCAAAATTTTGGCTATATTCAATGGGCAGAAGACAAAATTGGCAGTGGCGGCACCTGGACATTCCATAAAATCCTCGGCGTTTTGCTTATTCTCTTCGCTTTTATGATTATGAGCGGACAGATTGTTGATATTCTTGACTGGATCTTCATCCAATAGTATACTGCTTTTGCTATAAATTCTGGGCCTTTAGCTCATCTGGTAGAGCGCCTGCTTTGCACGCAGGAGGTGGCAGGTTCGAGTCCTGTAAGGTCCACAACCATTTTAAAGTCCCCTTTCATGGGGATTTTTGTTTAAGCAAAACGTTCCGCAACGGCCTTCAAAATATCCGAAGGTTGATCAACAATTCGGGTGTAAGGCCCTTTCTCAAGCATTTCACGGCTTTGAAATCCCCAAGTTACAGCAATTGCAGGTACGTCCATCTTATTAGCTTCTTTCATATCACCTACCGTATCCGTAATAAAGATGCACTGTTCGGCGGTAATGTCGTATTTATCAAATACCATTTTTATCTTCTCAACTTTGCTTTTATGGAGATCGTTTCCCATCACCCAATCGAAATGACTTCCAAATGTATGTTTTTCTAAAAACTGCTGTATTGGACTCGTGATTGAGGATGAAATAATAATAAGTGTATAGTGTTGCTCAAGTTGAGCAATGACATTCTGCATGCCAGGAAAAATTTGTGTTTCAGTGAGCATTCGTGGAATCAACTCACTCCAAAAATCAATTGCATTATGATCACAATCATCTGAATGGTAATTGATGGGGTCTTCCCAGTCGTTAATATTTCCATTAAAACGCAGACTGAATTCCTCTTGTTTTAATTGAGGACAGAGATTTAATTCAATTTCATATGCAAGATCAAGCGTATCTGCAATGACACCATCAAAATCAAAAAGTATGAATTGTTTTTTCATATAATACGCATGAGCTTACTACAAAGTATTGACTACGTAAAATGGCCGCCAGTCGCTGCGGCTCAAAGAAGAATTCGTTCCACTTTGGAAGCCAGGGTCCACACTCATTTTAAAATCCCCTTTCATGGGGATTTTTTTCTCAGCAGATTGCGCGGCTTGCTGCTTTTCAGTACACTCGTATTATGGGCATGGAACAGCATACGAAAAGAACACCGCAAACAGACCCGGACAAACCGCGTGCATTTGGCATCTATGGGGAAAAAATAGATGGATATAATAACGTTGACTTTGAATATGAAAACAGAATACAAGGCTTAGTTACGAATGTTGATCGTCTGACACAGGAAGATCTACAATCTGTAATGCTCGCAGTAAAACTCGTAGACCCCGCAAACTACAAAAACACAAAAGAGTCACTGCTCCGCGGAGACGGGCTCGCACCTGAAGATCAGGGACTCCTCCAAAAAATAACAGAAATATTTCAGCAACTCGATGATGGCTCTCGTGAATTTGAAGCTCTTTTTAAAACTCTGAAACCTACAACAGAGCAAAGTCCGATTGAAGATCCACGTCCTTATCAACTACTAGCAGACGTTTTTCGAAAACAGTTAGAGAACATTCAGCTCAATGAAGCGGAAGCAAAGGAATATTTTCAAGGACTGATTACTGATTTTACAACTGAAGTAAAAATGGTTCGTGAAGATTTAGGTATTACATTGTCCGACCAAGAAATAGATGAACGACTCAATGGAATTGTCGTTCAATTAATTGATGCAAACAAAGTCGGAGGTGATATGAATGGATTAGGCGAATACTTAGACAGCTCCCATCTCATAAAAATAAAAGCGGCGTACGTACAAAAAGATTTTACAAAATTAAAAGTTGTGCTGACTCACGAATTATATCATGCGTTATCTGAAAAAACAGAAGACGCAGCGGCCGGAGATGAGGACACAAGAGCTCAGCGCATAGGATTGATGTTACGATCAAAAAAAAGACAGTACAACGACATGGGCACGCCTTATACGAATGAAACGCCATCACTTCTTGGTTGGCTCAACGAAGCAACGGTTGAGCGTCTCACGCGACAGCATTTTGCTGCTCTTGCGAAGAAAGAAACACGTTCTCCTTCAATGAAAGACATGTCACCAGGAGAGATTGCTGGTTTATTTACGGCAGAGCCATATGCCTATGTGTTCGAACGCGTGCTTGCAATGCATGTATTTTATGGAAATAGCGCCGATCAACAAGGTGATGCGAATCAACGGATTGATGCAAAACTCGCAGTCAGCGCTTTACTTGAATCCGACCATGACAAAGCCCGCTTGCCTGCTGGGCGCACAATGTTTGAGGAAATGACAGATGCTATTGCGCGTAAATTTGACGCGGGGTTTTTAGAGCGTTTAGAAAAAGTGATACTTGGAGATCGTGTCGGACAAGAAGATATAAAACGCGGGGTTGATTATGTACGTTCTGGACAATGGAAGCAGTCTTCTTAAAAAACACCACGGCATATTTTTTATTTTTGAGACGCACGTAACTTTCGATATTCCTCCAAAGACACTACTGGTTTTTCTGGCGCGGCAACTGCCTGAACTACTCCGAACAAAGACCTGCGATTCTGTTTTTGTGTAACGCGTATAGACACATGCGGCGCGGTTGGAAGCTGCGGCATCACGTGCGTGACTTGAGGTGCGGCGTTTTCACTTAAGCCATCACGCGTAAACAACCGCTCAACAATCTCTCGGCGTGTTGCACTTAATTGCTCTGGCGCTAAAAACCACATCGCAACACTTTCAGGGATATCTTCATACGGATACAACGCAGCATAGTCTGTCGGACAGTCTTTCGGAGTCGCGTTATACCAAATTGTCCGTTCACCTCCAGGCAACTCCAACAGAACATCTTCAACAATCTCCCACCCCAACATCGCTGCATTTGCCTGCCATACATGTTGAAAATTCACATGACTTGGCTCATGTAATACAACCGCTTCAAGAGAAGATACATCAAAGTCATCGTCATATCGCCCTTTGCCGAAGCTCGCGGGATACAACTCAAATCGATGCTGCTCTTCATTACTCATTCCATAATACGGCTCACCATTCAACAGATTTGGCACATCTTTTGAGCACACTTGCACGCTCTCGACTCGCCACTGGGTTTTATCACGAAGCGCGTCATAATATTTTTTCAAAGCCCCTGCAATTTTTTCCACCTCACCAGGCAACAAAGCACCTTCTCGAAAGTTGTACAACTGAATCGCAACGCCATCTGCTAATTGTATTGAAAATAATTCATGCAAAGTCTCGCCTGTAAATTCAGTCGATAAAAACCAGAACTGCTTTTCTAATTCAGCGCGAACAGATGCTTGAATTGCTTCTCGGTCTTGAAGATCATCAACCGCAACGGTTATTGCGTACTGCCCTTCTGGGACAGGATCTCCATCAGCAGCTATTGTGTACGCAACCCGCTGATCACCAAACAGAAGAACGGGTTGCTGATCTGGAGATGTTTCTGCCACGGGCCTTTGCCCTAGTCTTTCTCTATTCATAAAAATAAGTGTATATCAACTAGAAAATTTAGCCAAAATGTTAACTAACGCTTACAACTCACGGAATAATAATTTATTCTATCTTTTTGAGAGTCAGGACCTACTCACGTTTCAAAACTCTAATTCTAAAAATATTATTTTTTCTACACTCAAAACTGACAACACCTATCACAAATACAATAACCAAAAACTCTTTATAAAAATATGGTGAGCCTTTAAATTATTTTTGTTTGATAGGTTTTTGTTCGAAATGCATATCAAAAACTAGAATCGAAACAAAGAAATGTTTATTGGGATTAATATTTGACAATATCTACCCACTTGCATTATTATAACAATATTGTTATATATATGAAGCAAACAAAAAATGTACGCGGAAATAGAAATAATAGATGCAGTTGTAAATGATATCTGTAAATGGGACACTAAGGTTAGTGTAAAGCTCACCGATACTTGCCTGCGTCAGCTGGCAACACACCCTCTAGGAAACTGTTTGCAAAGCAAGTATTTCGAAAAAGTTGCGGGATACTCAAAAAAACCACCTCTTTATGAGATAAAGGTTAGTGGGCCTCAAAAAAAGCAATACCGACTATTATTTACAACTAACGAAAATCCATATGGGCCAAATAAAATAATAATAGTTCATGCTTATGTTGAGAAGGGAAAAAACTCATTAAAGCGAGAGTATAATAAGGCATTTGAAAGAATTACTAGTTTAAACCTATGAAATTACCTACATTCAATCAATTGATAAAAAATCGTAAGGACTATAATAAGGTTGTAATACAAAGATCTCGTGATATTAGCGGAAGAATCGCTGAAATGTTAATAGAGGCCAGAATCATAAAAAACCTCAGTCAAGAAGATATTGCGAGAATATTAGGCACTAAACAACCAGCTATAGCACGGCTAGAGAACGGCAGCACACTCCCTAGTATAAGCACGTTAGTCAAATTAGCTAATGCATTAGACACGTATCTTATCGCTCCAAAATTTGCTTTCATGGACGAGATTGAATCTAGATATGAATTAGAAGTTCAAAAAATAACAAAAATACAGCTTAACGAAAACACCATAGAGCTTGATAACATTTTTATTTTTCGCAAGCCCGTGACCGTAGTTAATAAAGTAAAAATTTCAACGGAAAACACAAATAAAGAGCAAGTAAAATTCCATCAATATGCCTAACACATTAAACATTCAACATATCTGGTCTGTAGTTTGCGATGATGCAGTTGTAGACTCCAGAACAAATAATATTTCATTACACAACGCACTTGAGTTACTGACTATAGAGACCAAGAACAATGATAATCTACAAAAAATTATCAAGCAGAGCTCGGTCGAAAAGCCAGTAATTCTTCCAATCCGATTTACTATCGTATCATCTTGGCTACATAATAAAGTGAGGAGCTCAACTGCTTTAAAAATGAAAATTGAAATAGTAAGCCCAAAGGGCAAAATCATTGCAACAATGGCAAATGACATCAAGGTAGATAGCGAGAAAAATAGAACCAGAACTATCGCAAGAGTAGAAGGCTTACCGATAATTGCTGAGTTTGGATTATATAAATTTCTCATTAAAATAAAAACTGACAATAATAATACCTATAAGAAGGTAGCTGAATTACCACTTGAAATAATTACTGAAGGCTAAGAATTCATATAAATCTAAACTTAGAGGTTATTGCGATTTCTGCGAAGGGATAACAATAAATTTTTGTAGTTCAAAAAAAATTGGTTACATTTTTAATAACATAACTCACACTCATTCAAAAATCCCCTTTCATGGGGATTTTTCGTTACAACAAAGAACACTCTATTGGCAAAAATCCATACTCCTTGATAGGATTCATTTAATGAAAAAATCTCAAACTATATTTTACAACCTGCTGGTAAACACGATTATTGCCACCATCACCAATTTCACTGTTTGGTTTGCGCTCACCTATTTTGTCTACCTACAAACACAATCAGTTCTTTCAACATCCATTCTTGCTGGATTCTATCTCATTGTCACTGCATTTTCTGGCTTTTGGCTCGGCAGCATTGTCGATCGTCACAAAAAGAAAACAACCATGATCGGATCAAGCGCGGCCTCTCTTGTGATTTATATTGTTGGTTTTATTCTCTACCAAATCGTACCAGCAGACACATTTCAACAGATTGAAAATCCTGTGCTATGGGCCTTCGCCCTCTTGCTCCTCAGCGGCGTTCTTGCAGGAAACCTACGCAATATCGCGCTGTCTACAACCGTCACCATTCTCTTTCCTCCTGACAAGCGAGATAAAGCCAATGGCTTGATCGGCTCTGCCTCTGGAGTTGCATTTTTAATTGTCTCTGTGATCAGCGGCGTGCTCGTTGCATGGGGAGGAATGTTCTATGCACTCATCATACCGATTGTACTCACAAGTATTGTCATTATCCATTTATTGTTTATTGAAATTCCAGAGAACGGAATCGCCCATCTCCCACATGAAGAAGATGCTGTAGATGGAAAGAAAATCGACATCCGCGGAACACTGAAGGCGATTCGACAAATTCCCGGATTATTTTCATTACTCTTATTTGCAACCTTTAATAATTTTCTTGGTGGCGTCTTCATGTCGCTAATGGACCCGTATGGCCTATCGCTTGTCTCTGTGGAAACCTGGGGATTTTTATGGGGCTTTCTCAGTCTTGGGCTGTTAGTTGGCGGTGGAGTGATTGCAAAATTTGGTCTTGGAAAAAATCCATTGCGCACATTATTTCTCGCAAATATTGTTCTGTGGATTATCTGCGCGCTATTTGCAATTCAAGCGTCGATTATTTTATTAACCGTCGGCATGTTTTTCTATATGTCACTCGTGCCATTTCTTGAAGCCTGCGAGCAAACAATTATCCAAAAAGTGGTTCCGAAAGAGCGGCAAGGTCGCGTGTTTGGATTTGCACAAAGCCTGGAACAATCAGCCTCTCCGCTGACTGCATTTTTCATTGGCCCGATTGCTCAATTTATCTTTATGCCGTTTATGACAACTGGCGCGGGCGTCGACCTGATTGGCTCGTGGTTTGGAACCGGCCCAGATCGTGGCATGGCGCTCATCTTCACACTAACTGGAATCATTGGATTATGTGTCACGCTACTCGTTATGCGTTCACGGTTTTATACAACGCTATCCCAACAATATCTAACAAAATAAACAGCTCACTAGCCGTTTTTGCAAGAGTTTGCTAGCATACGAGGACTACGCACTTGGAGAGATGGCTGAGTGGTCGAAAGCAACAGTTTACTAAACTGTCGATCCTTTACGGGATCCCAGGGTTCGAATCCCTGTCTCTCCGCATACAACACACGATAATCATTCTTTGAGTGGGATTATGTTTCACCGTATCAGTCAGTTTATTGAACGTGAACGAGCCTATCTCGCGCGACTCACTGTCGACCAACGATCACTCCTCTACTCTTTTTTGCTATTCACGCTCGCAGGGCCATTTATTTTTATTTACCTTAATGCATTCATCTGGCGACAATCTCGTGACCCGCAATTAATGCTTCAAAATACCATTGGATTTTATGTCGGTATAATGCTGGCATTTTATCTCAATGGCGTCTTGATGCGTTGGTTTTCTATCAAAAAACTATTTTTAGCCGGGGCAATTCTTCAAGGAGTCTTTCCTCTCTTCTTTATTTTTATTGGCGGGACAGAGCAATTTTTGCCGTACATTTTTTTCTTCGGCATGCTCAATGGCGTTGGCGGTGGATTCTATTGGGCGAACCGCAATAGCATCACATCGCACATTACCGCCGGCCCCAACCGCTTTCAATTCATGAGTCTTGAATCTTCTCTTGGAACACTATTCGATTTTCTACTGCCCCTGCTAATTGGCTGGTCCATTGTTCTACTTATACGCTGGGACGTCACTTCCAGTACAGTTATCTATCAAATCTTTGCAGTCATTGGCGCGCTGATTCTTGCGTGGTCTGGTTTTGTGATTCGCAATATCGATGAAGAACCCACAACAGCGAAACTCCATCGCACTGATTTCTTTTTCTGGAAAACATCTCGCGACTGGAACCATTTACGGGTTGTTGAATTTTTCAATGGGGCCATTGAGGGTGTTACAGGCTTTATCCCGCTCATGCTTATTTTGTTATTTCTCGGAGAAGAAAATGCGATTGGAACAGTTGAAGCAGTGACCTCTATTCTCGGGGCTGTAATGCTGTACGTTCTTGGAAAACGCATTAAACGATCTGATCATTTGTGGATTGTCGCTGCGTGGGTTGCAATCACCTCGCTCGGGTATGGACTCTTTGCAGTTTTTTATACACCCTGGGCGCTGATTATCAGCTTTTTACTCAGTGGTCTGGTTGTCATTTTTCGCTGGTCTTCAATTATGGCCGTAGTCTATGAAGTTATTGACCAAAAAGTTGCGAGCGACAACCGACGATACCGGTATATTTTAGACAGAGAAGTCTATCTCAATAGTGGTCGAATCATCACCCTTCTGATTTGTTTTTTTCTCTACGCTTCATACGGCGAGGAAGTCCTCCGCTTCGGATTATTATTTGCCACGCTCTTGCAACTCTTTCTTCTCTATTCATTTCGACAACTCCACAAAACGCTCGACGAAAAATAATTGCTTATATCGAATTTACAACGCACCGATAATCAAACCCGTCGCAACAAAAAAACTCTAATTAGCATTCCTATTTTATTTATATTATTATTACGGCATGAAACAATCATCAAAAAAACAAACCGTTCAATCCTATATCGCAGACTTTGAAACTGAGTCTGCAAAACGCTTAAAAGCTCTGCGCGCGGCAGTCAAAAAAATCGCACCAAAAGCAGAAGAATCGATCAGCTACGGCATGATTGGCTACAAACTCAACGGCAAACCATTTGTCTATTTTGGTGGTTTCAAAAAACATATCGGCCTCTATCCAACTCCGGCTGGCATTGCAGCGTTTGCAACCGAACTCGCGCCATATAAACACGCCAAAGGATCTGTTCAATTTGCTCATGATCAAAAACTTCCAATCACCCTCATTACAAAAATCATTAAAATGAAGGCCGCGGAATTGGACGTCAAAAAAACCAAAAAAATTAAAGCCTAACTACGCACTTGGTAGCAACTCGTGAATAATTCGTGCGCTCGCATGAAATTGCTCCTGCTCTTTTTTAGATAGTGACGTGACAAAATCAACAAACGCTCCGCTGCGTCGAATCACAGTCGGCACACTCAGTGCCACATCACTCACCCCGTAATACTCATTCAATACCGTCGAAACCGGCAAAATAGTTTCACTGTCATTCAAAATTGATCGACACAATCGAGCAACCGATAACGCAATAGCATAATACGTTGAGCCTTTACGGCTAATAATTTCATATGCTGCATTACGAGTTTTGTCTGCAATATCTTCCATTGCTGCATCATTCCATTTTGGATGATCTTGCAAGCTCAGTCCACCAAGTGTCGCAGATGACCAGGCTGAAAATTCTGAATCACCATGCTCTCCCAACATGTATGCATGGACAGTATTCGGATGCACGCCAAAATACTCACCGAGATAATAGCGAAACCGTGCGGTGTCCAAAATTGTTCCAGAACCAATCACGCGTTCTGGTGGAAAACCAGATACCTGCTGCGCGATTGTTGTCAGAACATCAACTGGATTTGTCACCACAAGTACTATACATTTCGTATTTCGTGCAACAATTTGCTCAACGATCTCGGTGATAATCGCCGCATTCACATCCACTAACTCACGACGTGACTGGCCATTTTTTTGTGGCGCGCCGGCAGTGATAACAACAATATCCGCGTCTTCAATTCCCTCATAGGTTGTGCTGTAGGTGATATCCGCCCCCAAAACAAACTGCATCCCATGCTCCAGATCCATCGCTTCTCCTTCAAGTTTTTCTTTGTGAATATCAATCAACGAAATATGACGTGCGACACCATCCATTAACAGCGCAAAAGCTGTGGTTGCGCCAACGTTCCCAGCACCAATGATTGCAACATGCGGCGTTCGATTATGCATACAATTTTATTGTGGTGATGAATTAAATATTTCGGGATTCTCCGGTCCACTGACTTCAAGCACGGCCCAAGCACCTTTATTCATTCGGGCAAGCGCATGATCAACCAATATATATTTCCCCGGAACATCGACAGTAAACTCTACAATCGTCGCGCCACCTGGCAACACAGCCGTGGTTTGCACATTATGCAACGACGCAGAACCAATCGCACCCTCTGGATACACGACATCAAAAATCTCCCCAATCACATGAAATGATGACACCAACGATACACCGCCATTCCCAACATACATCCGAATCCGATCGCCAACCGCAGCGTGCATCCGCGGTGTAGTTTCAATGCGACCGTTGAATGGCACGTAGGTCGGACTTTCTGCAATCAACCCCTTAGAATCAAACAACTGAAAACCTTTTTTGCCAATTCGACCAGTCGTATACAGCTCACCTTGCATCACATAGAATTCTTTATCGACCGTAGCGAAACCTTCTGGTGGTTCAACTAAAATCAAGCCATACTGTCCGTGCGAATTATGTGTACTAACATTCGGTGTTGCGCAATGATAGACATACATTCCTGGATTCAAAGCCTTCCACTGAAACGATTTGGTTTCACCTGGCGCTGCTGTTGTAGCAGCCGCTCCACCACCCGGTCCAGTCACTGCATGTAAATCAATATTATGTGAATGGAGGCTGGTTATGTCATTATGGAGTTTCACTTCAACTGTATCACCCTGCTTGACGCGTAAAAATGGACCCGGCACTTGGCCATTATACGTCCAATAATTATATGAAATACCATCAGCGATTTCAGCGATCACTTCTTTCGTTGTCAGCTCAAGATGAACCACACCATCCGCGCCAGGCTCCGTCACAGTCTGGGGCACGGCATTTGGATCAGCGCCAATGTCTTTAACGCGTTCAAAATCTCGATAGTGCGACAAGAAACCCGTCATACTGTGAAACGGAATTGAAGCCGGCATGTATCCAGGTGCATACGAATGCATCGTCGGTGGCATCGCAAAATGCAATGGATAATACCGAATGCTGTGATATGTGAACGCAATAACGATTCCAAGAATCAATAACAAAATGCCGCGCTTCCATTTGGAATATTCCATAACATTTTTAGTCATAATTTTTTTAGTGCGAGCTCACGAACAATCTGCGCCCTGGCATGAAACTGCTCCTGCTCTTTTTTAAAAAATACCGTCACAAAATCAATCTGTTGACAGTATATACCCCCCGGGGGTATAGTCAAATCCTATGACTCACCACAACCCACACAAAGCCAAAATTCTGCGGCGTTTAAAAATCCTTGAAGGACAAGTGCGCGGACTCCAAGACATGATTGAAAAAGATGTCTACTGCATTGATGTTATCACGCAAACATCAGCAGTGAAACAAGGCTTGTCGAGCGCGGAGGATATCTTAATGGAAAACCACCTCAGCACCTGCGTTGTTAATCAGATGAAAAGCGGGAAAGAAAAAAAGGCCATTGAAGAGATTCTCACAGTCTATCGTTTAAAACGTAAATAAACCTATGAACATGCCCGACTCAAAACCACAAACGTTTGCTGTCAAAGGCATGCACTGCGCGTCCTGTGCGGTCAATATTGAAAAAACGTTTAAGAAAATCGATGGCGTTGCGAGTGCAGAAGCGAATTATGGAACGGAAACGGTAAAGGTTGATTTTGACGCTACCAAAACAACACCAGAAAAATTATCTGAATCACTCAAACCACTTGGCTATTCTCTAGAGCTACCAACAGCTCCAGTAATGGATCATGCCATGTCTGCCGCTGATATGGGTATGTCAGCAAACGAACATGCAGCACACACTGGAGCAAAACAATCCAAACAAGAAAAAATTGCCGAGCTACAAGCTTTCAAAAACACACTGTTCTCGCTCATTCCACTCGCCGTGTTCAGTGTTTTTGTTATGACCTGGGACGCGCTGATGCAATTCAACCTTGCGCCGGACATGCCGCATATTTGGCGCGAATTTTTTCATCATCTCCTCCCGATTTTTGCGACCTACACATTATTTGTTGTCGGCAAACCGTATTTACTCGGGGCCTACCGGTTTCTACGCTATGGCAAAGCCAACATGGATTCGTTAATTGGCATCGGAACCTTATCAGCCTTCATTTATAGCTTTGTATTAACCGCCTTTGAAGACAGCTTGCGGCCCTATCTCGATGTTGAACATACATATTATGACGTAACAATCGTCGTCATTGCGTTTATCACGCTCGGAAAATATCTCGAAGCCCAATCAAAACTCAAAACTGGTGACGCAATTGAAAAATTATTAGAATTACAAGCCAAAACTGCACTAGTGATTCGTGACGGCAAAGAAGTCGAAGTATCAATCAATGACGTCGTGCATGGCGACCTGATTATCGTGAAACCAGCTGGAAAAATTCCGGTTGATGGTGTGATTACTGAAGGCGAATCCTACATTGACGAATCAATGGTCAGCGGCGAACCAAATCCAGTGTCGAAAAAAACCGGTGATGTGGTTGTTGCAGGCACAATCAACACCAGCGGCGCGTTTACATTCAAAGCCACCAAAGTCGGCTCGGAAACCTTGCTCGCCCATATCATTCAAATGGTGCAAGACGCGCAATCCAGTCGTGCACCAATTCAAGGTTTAGCAGATAGAGTTTCAGGCGTGTTTGTTCCAATTGTGGTCGTCATCGCCTTTGTGACACTGGCTACTTGGTTACTCATCGGCTCGCAATATCTTGAATTTGCACAAGCCTTATCATACGGCCTCGTCTCATTTGTTGGTGTGTTGGTAATTGCGTGTCCGTGCGCACTTGGTTTGGCGACTCCAACTGCCATTATTGTTGGGGTTGGGAAAGGCGCGAGCAATGGGATTCTGATTAAAGATGCGGCAACACTCGAAAAACTGCACAATGCAAAAATCGTGGTGGTTGATAAAACCGGAACATTAACAGAAGGCAAGCCACAACTCATTAACTTTCACACCCATCCACAAGCTGATATTTCAGAAGACACAGCACTGACATTACTGGCGAGCTTAGAATCAAAATCTGAACACCCAATTGCCAGCGCGATTGTGAAAGCAGCAGCAGACAAAAACCTAAAGCTTTCAGCTCTTGAAAAATTTATCGCAGTCAAAGGCAAAGGAGTACAAGGAACAATAAACGGCGTTGACTATTTCGCTGGCAGTCCAAAAATGATCCGCGAACTTGGCGTCAAATTGGATGAAGAAAAAATCGAACGTGCCAGCCACGAAGGAAAAACCATTGTTCTTTTAGCAACGCGCGAGCAGCTGCTTGGAGTCGCCTTGGTTGCTGACGCGCTCAAGCCAGTTGCTCTGCAGGCCGTCAAAGACTTGCACGCCCTTGGCATTCGCGTCGTCATGCTGACCGGAGACAACCAAGGCACGGCTGATTACATTGCGAAACTCGCTGGAATTGATGAAGTCATCGCTGATGTTCTCCCAGAAGACAAACTGAACAAAATTAAAGAGTTACAAGCAGATGGTTCAATTGTCGCAATGGCTGGCGATGGCGTGAATGACGCTCCAGCACTCGCAGGCGCTGACGTCGGCATTGCGATGAGTACTGGCACAGACGTTGCGATTGAATCAGCGGGCATCACACTCCTTGGGGGTGATATCAGCAAGCTCGTCAAAGCCATTCATTTATCAAAAATGACGATGCGTGGTATTCGACAAAATCTATTCTGGGCATTTGTCTATAACATCATCGGCATTCCCCTCGCCAGTGGACTCTTCTTTCCATTCTTTGGCTGGCTGTTGAATCCAGTATTCGCCGGGTTTGCGATGGCAATGTCGAGCGTATCTGTAGTCAGCAACTCGCTCCGTTTAAAATCCAAAAAACTCTAATTCACATATGTCACAAAAAACCTTCACCCTTCACGTTCACGGCATGACCTGCTCGGCTTGTGTTGTGCTAACAGAAAACGAACTTGCGGAAGATCCGCGAATCACTGCAGCTAAATCAAATCTTGCGAATCACACCGTCGAAATCACTGGCGATTTTGGTGAGATGACGCTGGAACAAATCGCCACTGAATTAACTCCACTCATTTCAGAACACGGCTATTCCCTCGCGATTCACAAACAAAAAAAATCCGTGGACTGGAAGGAATTTGCTATTGCCTTGCCAATTGCATTTGGTTTTGGCTTTCTGTTTATTCTGTTGCAGAAACTCGGGATTGTAAATCTGGTGAATACAGGAAGCCTGACATATGACACAGCCTTTGTGATTGGCCTGATTGCATCAGTTTCAACCTGTATGGCAGTGGTTGGTGGCTTGCTGCTATCGATGTCCGCGACGTTTGCAAAAGACGGCGGGAAAATTCGGCCGCAACTGTTATTTCACATCGGTCGGATTGTATCCTTTTTTCTGCTCGGCGGTCTGATTGGCACAGTTGGAGCTGTCTTTCAATTTGGCTCAACTGGAACATTCGTGCTTGGCATCATTGTCAGTCTTGTTATGCTGATTCTTGGAATTAATTTATTGGATGTTTTTGAATTCACCAAACGGTTGCAGCCAGCCATGCCAAAATGGCTTTCAAAACATGCGCTCAATGTTTCAAAACTCAATCACACGTTCACTCCAGCACTCGTCGGCATTGCAACCTTTTTCTTGCCGTGCGGCTTCACCCAATCAATGCAAATTGCGACTTTGCAAACGGGAAATTTTCTCGAAGGTGGCCTCACGATGCTCGCGTTTGCACTTGGTACATTTCCAGTGCTCGCGCTTGTCAGTTTCAGTTCACTGAGTATTCAAAATAATTCCAAGGCTGGAATCTTTTTCAAGAGCGCCGGACTTATCGTTATTTTGTTTGCAGTCTTCACTATTCTCAACAGCTTTGTTGGAATTGGCTTAATTCCACCGCTCTTTACATTCTAATATAGATCTATGAAAATATATTTTATTTCCGCAATTCTCGTCATCATCTTCGCGGTTGGCGGCATGCTGTTGTTATTCAACACATCTCAAAACCAAAACGCAAATTCAAATACAACTGCGGCAGAATCAAATGTGGCGATAGTCGACGGCAAACAAATCATCGACATCAGCGCAAAGGGTGGATATGCGCCACTAAAAACTGAAGCCAAAGCTGGAATTCCAACGCTGCTGAAAGTCGAAACCAATGGAACCTATGATTGTTCATCAGCGTTACGGATTCCGGATTTAGATTATGAAGCCACGCTGCCACCATCTGGTGAAACGACCATTGAAATTCCTCCGCAAGAACCTGGCGCGAAAATCAATGCGCTCTGTGCCATGGGCATGTATAATTTTTCTGTGACGTTTAACTAGCAAGCACAAAAATACTCTGGGTTGACCATAGCTGAAAAAGTCCGTAGTGTTATAAAATACTCAAAACACATGGAGTATTATGATGATCATCAGTAATGATCTTGTCGCCCAGGCTGTTCAACTTCTTGAGAGCGTTCCAACAGGGATAAAGAAGGCAGACCTTATGTCCCTGCTAAGTATTCAAAGCGAACACCTCCAACAAAAGCTTTGGAATGCCTTGCTCGACAGAGATGGCGTCGAGCGCACCGGTAATGGCCGAGGGGTTGTCTTACAATACAAGACAGTGATCCCGAGAGACATAAGCGTGAGCGCTGTCATCACCCATGCATGGGAAGATGAAGTCGATGCCCCTGACGTAAAAACGTATCCCCGAGTTCGGGCACGTATTCTGCAGTCCCTTCAAGGAAGCGTACTCCTGAGCTACCAAGCCCTTAAAGGGCGGTGTGAACAAAGAGTTCCCTTTGATAAAATCTTGGAAGCGTTAATCGCTGAAGAGAAGGTCATAATGATTACACGGAACGGCAAAACGCTCTACGGCGCAGGGCCAAACTACAGCAGCAACTGAGCAGCACATGTCGTAAAGCATCGCGGACCTGACCACTCCGCATCTTTTTTTATTCAACTATTTTACATAGATCACGCCACACGCAAATACGAAAGCAAAAACCAGAAATGGCAAAAACTGCCGGCGATAACGAGCAGATGAAATACTTCATGCCAGCCAAACCAGCGTGGTTTCCAAAAAAAGCTGAACGCGAAACAAACTGCCCCAACCGTGTAACACACACCGCCAAGCACGAGCCAGAAAAATAACGCCGTGGGAATCACTTGCATCACAACCGGCAGTGCGAAAACCACCAACCAGCCCATTGCAAGATAATGCATAACACTAAACCAGACCGGCGGACGGAGCTTCGGAATCGCCGTCAAAATAATACCAAACACTGCCAGTCCCCAGCCAATACTAAACAACGTCCAACCCCAGCCGCCTCCAATCACCACAATGCAAATAGGCGTGTAGGTCGCGGCGATTAACACATAAATCATCAAGTGATCAAAAATGCGCAAGATGGCTTTTGTGCGTGCTCGATGCGGTGGAAATAAATGATAGGCGCTACTTGCGAAATACAATAAGAGCAACCCACTCCCAAAAATCGTCACAGTCGCCACTTGCGCGCCGGTTTGCGCATACACAACAAGAACAACGAGCGCTGCGACCGATAACCCAAAACCAATGAGATGCAATAAGCCACTAATAATGTCGTTTGGTCGGTGATGTAACATTTTTAACAATATCTATAACTTAAAACTATTCATTCCCGAAGGTAAATGCATGAAGTGAAATATCACTCTCTGACTGCAACTCTAACACATCTCCTGAATGAAACGTACTAAAATTAGTAATCTCATATAATCGATCACTATCCACCGTGACAACACCATTAACAACATCAGCTCCAGCGTCTGCTGCGGAAATCGGCTGACCATTCAATAACACCTTCATTATTTTTGGTTCAGCGGTATCCGCACGCGCAACAACATAAACCTTCTTTGCAGCAAATCGTAGTTGCAGTGTTGCATCATCTGATTTTGCCGTTGCACTTTCTGCATCAACTAGCCAATCGCCTCCCAGCGTCCATTCATTTTGCGAAATTTTTTGTGTTGAATACGGCACAATAACACCATCTGTAAATTGATCTGTATTTGCAAAATCATCAAATCGCGCAGAACCAAGATATGTTTCCGGTGTTTGACTGCGACTTGCAACTTGCTTTTGATCATTTTCCATTGCAGTAGTTGAAATCCCTGCAGTTGAAACACTGCCGCCATCTTCCGCAAGCAACGCTTGGATAATCTTTTCGCTCTCTTCGTAATCCCCTTCTCCAAAATGGGTGTGGCGCAATTCACCGGTTTTATCTATAAAATATTTTGCGGGCCAATAGCGATTATTATACGCTCGCCAAGTCTCAAACTTATTATCAAGCGCAACTGGGTATTTGATCGCATACTTCTCAATGGCTGCTTTCACATTCGCTGGTTCTTTTTCAAAAGCAAACTCTGGCGCATGCACACCGATGATCACCAGCCCGTCTTTTGCATAGGTTTCATTCCATTGATTTAACACCGGCAATGTACGAATACAATTGATACAGCTGTATGTCCAAAAATCAACGAGCACAACTTTCCCTTTCAGCTGTTCTAGGGTTAATGGATTACTATTCATCCACTCTTGCAAACCAGCAAGTTCTGGAGCTGGCTTTGGAGATTTCACATTCATTGTAACCGACGATTTTTTATGAACTACTTCAGAAGCATTTGTATACCCCGACGCATCATCCATGTCTAGTGAAATATTTTGCACAAATTGAGATTCAATACCAGTAACGCCAAAGCCTTTTTCAACCAAACGCGTTTCAATATCCTTATCAACTCCCGATACAATTGCAATCCCAACAACAATAAACAGTACTGCAAGTATTTTTTTAAACCACCCTTCTGGATCTGCTGCCCATTTCAATTTTTGCACCAACCGCTGACCAAATATCGCAATCAATAACAGCACTGTTGCGAGTCCTGCTGCGTATGCTGCTAAATTCACCAAGCCAACTAAAAAACTTTGCGGTAAAACCGTTGCTAAAATTAATGCATATGTCGGACTACAACTTGAAAACACTGGGCCAAGAGAAAATCCAATCAATACCGGCCCAAGCCAGGTTTGTTTTTTTGCTGACTGGAGCAGCACTGCATTTGATCTATCCGATAAACGCAGTGCGACAGAAAATTTCTCCCATAATTGCGGAAATAGTGTGATGATACCAAGTCCGATAACCAGTGACCCAGAAATAATGGACCATGTACGCGGCGGAATATCAATAAAGGCTGTGCTGAATTTAAGCAACAACGTGAACAAGACTAACGAAGTTGTTAACGACAGCGTGATAATCACTGGTCGCATACGATTCGCCTGCGCGAGCGAACCACCAACAATCACTGGCAACAACGGCAACACACATGGGCTGAGAATTGTAAGAATGCCGCCAAGAAACGATAATAGCAGAAGGCTCATAGAAATATACGGCTAAATTATTGAACTTGTGAGACAACGGATTCCAGTGTATTTCCACCTGACCATTTTTTAATCATCGCGCCATTTTTGTCGACTTGCACTAAAGTGTGTTGGTATGTCACACCATATTTCTTTTTCAGCTCTGTATTGGAATCATAATCTGTCTTGAAAATTGTCAGCCCTGCTGGAATATCTGAAAGACTGCCTTCAATGTCTTTGTTTAGAGCAGAACATGTTGGACACCACGGTGCATGAAAAAACAAGACAGCCTGACCAGTTGTTGCTGCCGCAGCAATCGCAGAAGAATCATAGGCAACATACGCACCTTCTTTTTTCATCATTGTGTCAGTCTTCGAATTCATCATTGATTCCGAATTTGTATTCTCCATCACCTCGTCTGCGCCTTTCATCATCTCATAGGCTGCGGCTCCAAATAATGCAATAACAATAGCGATAGCGATACTGATGATTGAAAGAGTTGTTTTTGTATTCATAGAAAAAGATATAATAATTCTTTCATAAGAATACCGTGCGGCAAAAAGTAAGTCAAGTTAACTTGACACTATTTTTTATACTCTGCGTATAAACGCGCGCAATACTTTGAAATAACCATAACGCAAAGCACGATAGCCAGCCACACATCAATTTCATGACGAATACTTTGAACGACAATTGCCACGGCTGCCGTTAATATGCCTGAAATAAATGCAACTCTCCCGGCGAACAAACTATGCGCTGCTTCACGCTCATCAACAACTCGTTCCTTCCAGAAAAGAGCGATAAAAAATAGGAGGCTTGCAATAAAAATACCGAGCACCAGCATATGCATCATTGTTGGCATCCATAGCCCAAATGGATTCACTAAAAAAATCAATGCGATAATGAAGCTAGTAAACACTGTACTATCGAATAGAAAACGAGGGATGTAATTATTCATAAAAAAAGAGATCTTCTACTCGCGCGCCAAGCACACGAGCAATTTTTAAAGCCAGGATAACTGTCGGTGAGTAGTTGCCTTTTTCAATTGCGATAATCGTTTGTCGTGAGACATGCACCATTTCTGCCAACTGTTGTTGTGACAAATCTGCTGCGCGACGTTTTTCGCCAACCGTTGTTTGCAATGCTTCTTGGAATAACTTTGGCATACCGAAATACTATAAAAAAAGTACCGCACGATGTCAAGCTACCTTTACAGAAAAAAGCACAATCATGACGAGAAGCCAATCTTCCATACACCACGCTCTCGAAATGCTGGCAGCGTTTGTCTCCGCGCAGCATTAATCAATGTATGCAATGATAACCCTTCAGCTTTTGCGAATGCAGACAAACTATCAATCCGATCGCCTCGCAAGTATGCCAATCGTTTATGCAACGATTCAGAAAGAGCCAAAAACAATACCCGCTCCATCTTGGCTGTATTGCTCATCGTCGATTCGTATTCATGAAAACCTTGATAATATAATTGCTTTTCTTTATCTCGAATCATGATCGTCGGCAAACCCATTCGCTGCAATTGGTAATTCATAAGCATTCGACCAATGCGACCATTCCCATCATTAAATGGGTGAATCCGTTCAAATTCAAGATGAAACCGTGCAATCTTATCAAGAAAAAATGATTCTTTATCCAATTGATACTGCGTAAATACAGCCTCTAGTAATTGATGTATCTGCTCAGGAGCTGGAGCGATATGCGTACCGATACGAACATACTCACCCGTTGCTCGAAACCGCCCGGCAATATCATCGTCAATATTCGTCAACAGCATCTGATGTAATAACACTATCAAATCAGCAGACAATTCCGCATCTTGCGCTTTCAAACGAACAAAATCACTGACACGCGCTAAGTTCTTGGCCTCAAACACTTCTCGCAACGGCGCATTACGAGATAGCTCCATTTCTAATAAAATCTTTTCTGTTTCTTTCAGCGTTAATGTTGAATTCTCAATTGCATTCGAATTATAAACACCTTCTGGCAACTCCGCTTCATCAATCAGCTGCAACAATGACCCTTTCCCTATTTTTAAGGCGTTGTATTGTGCTTCCAAATCTTGAATTCGTTTTTGATATTGCAGCTTTGTCGCCATAAAAATCGTTAATATATGTTTATAACATATCAAATTAACGATTTTTTGTCAATACGCCTGAAAATTGCTATACTCATAAGTATAATTTGATGAGCTCTTATTCTATGCGATTTGACCGATTCCCCCGCCCGTTTCGAAAACCTTCTGTTGAAGCACCAGACACAGAGTCTATCGACTTAAACGACCCATGGTTTGCTGACGCAGAACCTGCGCACAGAAGTGCAGTAGATCGTCTCACCGGCATGCTTCGAGAAAACCCGCGGGCTGGTAGCATCTTTACGCTCGCGACTGTCATCGCCGCTGCCTGCTCAAGCGAGCTTTTTCGAAAAGACACAGGAACAGAACAATCAGCAACCCTCACACCATTAGAGCGGATCGAAACAACCGAAGAAGCTAATGGCGATATTCGTGTTATTTTTAATTACGATCAATCACTCCGCATCACTTCTTGGAATAGTCGAGAAGAGTGGGATCAGCAGCTCGCCCCAGAAATGGGCAATCAAACATTTGCCTGGCATCGACATATTTTTGAAAAGCAATACGCGCCATTTAAGCCAAATCCTATACTGAAAACAGAAGATGAACCATTGTTCATGAAAGCAGGTGACTATCCAAATTTCACGACTGTGTACGGCAACATGGACATTGGCAATATCAAACATGTGACTGAATTATTTATTGAAGACTGGATTGATGCAGCGCGCTCACTTGGCAAAGATGTTGAAACTGAACACGATCTTGAGCAGCTCACAGCAGCAGATTGGATGTACGTTCTCCAAGCCCCTGCTGTGCAACTTGCATATGACAAACGTCTCGCTTCTATTTTTCCGGAATATGACAAAAAGCTCACAAGCGCGCATTTCAACAAAACAATTGAGAAACTTGTTGTAGATGGAATTGGCGTCTGCCGAGATAATGAACGAGTAAACATCACAAGCTATGCTATCGCAGACAAGCTCTTTCATCTCGCTGACAATGGTCTTTTATATCTTCCAGCAACAAACATTATTGACGCAAAGCATACACGCGGTGCATTTTATCTTTCACAAAATCCCCAAGAAATGATTGTCGTCGGCGTTGACACAACATTTGGAGATGGGAATATTGAAACGGCGTTAACCGTTGTTTCACCAACAGATGAAGCAATTTGGCACTCCCAACAATACGACAAAGATGTTCCGCTTACGCCTGCTGCTCGTTTAGAAAGCTTGCGATTATTCGAAGAAATGTTACCAGACCTCTTGCCGACAACTCGAGCGATTCTTGAACGCGAAAAGCTCACCGCAATGAAAGCAGCCTTTGAGGGAGCTCAAACGAAGGCGGAAAAATCTGTGATTGCACGTGAGAAATACAACACCTTGCTTTCAATCGTCACACGTGATGCCGCAACAGCCACCTTTCCACTGAACATACCATCACGTCTCGTGGGCTTGTTTGACCAACTCCTTTCAGCAAGTCACGAGCTTGATACACTGGAAGGAAACCCAGGCGCATATCAAGCGACCGCACAAACAATGTTCGCAGATTATTTGCACAAAAATGGTGTTGACGCTGATGAAGCTCGCGCATTTGTTGGGCAAATCGACAAGTTGCCAAATGATGAACGAGCTGAGCAGCTGAAAAAAATTCAAACCATTCTCAAAAATCAATAACCCTTTTTTTCTATGAAACAATCCATTACTCTTTTTTGTGGCGGCACATCTGGTGAACACAATGTCTCAATCAATAGCGCAAAAAATGTGCTCGCTGTCATTGATCATGAACGCTATGTCGTCACACCAGTCATTGTAACGCGAGACGGGCGTTGGCAAATCCCGAAAGAAAACTGGAATGGCGACCTCTCTATTTGGCCGCTTGCTGAAGACACGGTAACTGAATATTCCGCGCTTGAAGGATTGTTGGAATTACAAAAATGGAAGCTTATTGACCTCGCCTACATTTTGATTCACGGCGGTGAAGGAGAAAATGGCCAGCTTCAAGGATTTTTTGATCTTGTGGGCGTTCCATACACCGGTTCATCTCAAAAAGCTGCGGCGATTACAATGGATAAGCCACGCTTTCAAGATGTACTCACTGCGCATGGCATTCGCACGCCACAATCAATGACCGTTCAATGGCCGCTTACTGAAAACGAAACCATCGAAACAATCACCAATCGGATTGAAAGCGGCTTTGGTTTTCCATGTTTTGTGAAACCAGCCAGTGGCGGCTCAAGTGTTGGGACTTCACCCGTTGAAACAATAGAAGACCTCGCGAAGGCCCTGGAGCTTGCGGGCGCAGACGATGACCGCATTCTGATTCAAGAACTTGTCAGCGGCGATGAATTATCGTGTGGCGTTCTTGATGTGAATGGTACCCCAACCCCGCTTCTCCCAACACTGATCAAGCCAAAGGATGGTGTATTTTTTGATTATAAAGCCAAATATACCCCTGGCGCATCAGAAGAAATCACTCCTGCTCCAATTTCTGCGGAGCTCACAAAAGAAATTCAAGCAAAAGCACTACTGTGTCATCAATTATTTGAATGCAACGGCGTGAGTCGCACAGATTTTTTACTCGACAGTACGCGCAATAACGACATTGTCATTTTAGAAACCAACACCGTTCCCGGCATGACGCAAACCAGCCTGGTTCCGCAAGGCGCAGCCGCAATCGGGATCTCATTTGCACAAACCGTGCAACACATTATTGAAAGCGCTACGAAATTGTAATCGTAAACGACAGGGTGTAGGTTCCTGTTGGCTGACGTCCTGGAATCACCTGGCTCAAACCCACCCCTGTTACATCCCATGTACAAAACCCGGACGCACCTGAACTCGCACTGGCGAGTGTAATACTACTCACTGCTGTGGCAATTTCACGAAACGAACTACTACTACCCGCACTCACACCAGTCGTCGATGCGCATGGAGATACTGGCGTCACGGTAATTCCAGCAGGGTTGACTGTCAGTCGCCCACCTTTTGTATCAGTATCTGCATCATCTGAGCCACTGCTATTACTATCATTAAAATCATAGGTATTTCCGCCAGATGTCCAAAGACCGGTGCTCCCAGATGTTGGCGCCATTGTCACAGACCAGGTTCCAACACCAGTTCCATTACTTACACGGATTTTTTGACTTGAGGTCCCAAGTGTTCCAGTCGTTGTTGTTGCAGCAAACGGAAATGTTGTTGAACTAAACCCAACAGACGGACTTCCAACCGTTGACCCACCACTATCAACAATGGAAACGGCAAGCGGTGTTGTCAGTGTAATTGTTGGCGAACTTGCAATAGAGGTGAGCGTTCCACTGGAATCAACCCGAGATTTTGTTGTAATGGTATTCACACCTGGAGTGCTCGGCAAATCGACACCTGATGTCCCTCCTCCAGCGCCGTATGTCACTGTTGCGGTTTCATTTAACGCCATTTGTAAAAAACGCAGTCGAATATCTGTATTACTTCCATTCGCAACAAATGTTGGACTCCCAGGACCCATTAATATGTCATCAATATAAATTTGTTTCGCATCAAGGCCAGCATTTCCAGCTGCATAAAAACAAATGGCCTGCACTGCAGAGCGGGTTGAGCCTGCCCCAGCAAATGTCCAATTGATATACGTCCATGTATTGGCATTGATCGCTGGCAATCCTAAAAAATCATTAATTGAATCGCAAGCCGCTGAGTCATCAAGTCCAACACGAATAGAACTATTATTCATCGTTGTATTTGTGCGAAACCAGAAACCGAGCTTTGTATATGACGAAAAGTTTTGCGGAGTCGCATAATCATAACTAAAACTATCTGTCGCATCTGGACCCGCATCAGCATCATTATCGCACGAAATAGAGCCAGTCGTTTCATAAAAAACCCCTGTATCAAGCCCCCAGCCATCTGCCCATTGCGTTATAGTATTACATGCATCGCTATCATCCTCTGTCCATCCAGTTGTACTGTCTGCTTCGTTGATAGAATCAGCAATCATTGCCGAGCCAGAAACGCTGGCAGTTGTGCGACCAGCAGTTCCAGCAACCCCTTGCGGAGTTGACCAACTCGAACTCGTAGGAATTGTAATGGCCAGACCCCCGCTATTTAATGCCTCAGCAGCGGTGTAGGTAAACGCAAATGTTTGATCTGTGGAGCTGACACCAACAGAGGTTGGGCTGACCGCGTTTGTCCCTGAACCATCAGCAGCATAGACACCAAATGGAAACGCGCTCAATAGAAGCAAGAATAAAAGCTGCTTTTTCAAAGAGAATCGAAAAGATGCACGCTGAGAAATCATTGAATATTAAGATGTTTTTGTTTTTTTACGAGTTGTTTTCGCTGCTGGCTTTTTTGTTGCGGTCGCTTTTTTTGCTGGTGTTTTAGGTGCTGCTTTTTTGCGTGGTTTTTTCACTGGCACAGGAGCAACAACCTCCGATTCGTCGTCCTCGCTTTCAACCGCTTCAACACTGCCTTGCTGTGTCGCGCTTTCTTGTGATTTCAATAGCTGCAATGCTCGACGCAACCGAGTAATTGTCCGCACAACACCCCAAACAATCAATACAATAGCGATCAGTGCAACCAGTGTGACAACACCGATAATAATCAACTGTTTTTGTGGAGGCAACACCCATTGTTCAATTGGAGTTGCAGAAATTGTTTGTTTTTCGCCGTGAGTATCAGTATAGACAACCGTTGCTGTCGCTTTCACTTTTGCAATTTTTGGGCTGACAAACTGAAATGAGCTCCGCAGCGTATCGTCGCGCAATACTTGCATACCGCGCTCGTTACTAATCGGTAACAAACCAGTCCGGTCAAAAATCTTTGATAGCCATGAATAGACCGGTTCAATTTTTGTCACAATCGTTAGGTCTTCACGCACTGTTCCGGTATTTTGCACCTCAATTTCTGCTTCTTTATCTGTAAATAAGCCATTTTCACTTGTTTTGAGATTAAACGACTTAATCTTCACATCTTCAACCACGTCTCCAGGAACTGTCACATAGACACGCACGCCAATACGAGTGCTCAGTTGAATGCCGCCAGTCGTTGTTGTTGGGGCTTCCTTTTTTTCTTGAATTAAGATACCGCCCGCGTGTTCACCAGCGTCGACTGTCGCGTCTGCTGGGATTTCAATAGAAAACGGCACTTCTTGTGTCGTATGTGGCTCAAGTGTTACTTCAGATGCGGATAATGTAATCCATTTTCCAACTTCATCACGCTCTTCCACTTCTTGCTCGAGCGCAAAACCACCGTCTGAACTTTTTGCTGAATCAGCAGGGTATACTTTTAATGTAAGAGGCGCATCAGAATCATTCGATAACAACAACACATCTTCACGCTTTTCTCCAACTGGTAAAGATTTATAAATAAACCACTGTTTTGTATGATCATTCCCTTCTCCTGGATGCGCTGGTTTTCCTCCATAATTCCCAACATCAACAGCCTGAGCAACCTGGCTACTAAACAAAACACAAGCCACTACCGCAGCAAGACTCAACAACGAACGATGATACAGAAATGATAGACGCATAATTTTATTTTGTATTGATGAATACGCTGAGTATATCATTTTTTACAAAAAAACACACCAAGGAAATTGGTGTGTTAGGTCGCAATTATAGATTATGACAATGTAATGGTGAATGAAAGGGTGTATGCACCACTTGGTTGTGATGGTGGCAATACTTGAGACAAGCCAACGCCAGTTAAATCCCATGTACAATACGTTGTTGCGGATGATCCGCCTGTAAGCAGCGTAATACTACTCACTGCTGCAGAAATTTCACGAAATGACGATGAAGAGCCGAGTGTTAAGTCTGTAATTGGACAGGTAGCATTATCAGGAGACCCTGCCCGTGTTCCGGCGGCAGGATTTACGGTTAAACGTCCACCTTTTGTATCTGTATCAGCATCATCTGTACCGTCTGTGTTACTATCATTAAAATCGTATGTGTGTGAACCATCACTCCATGTCGCTGTTGAACCACCGGTTGCCGCGATTGCAATAGTCCAAGTTGCGTCAGATGTCGGATTATACACACGAATACGCTGTGATGATGTACCAAGAGTGCCGGTCACTGTTTGTGAACTGGTTGAAAATGTTGCGCTTGAGAATGTCACACTTGGACTACCAACAGTTGTTCCGCCAGCATCAACGATATCAACTGACTGTGAACCATCACTAATCGTTTGTGAAAACGATGAAGCAACACCGAACACGGTTTGGTATAAACCGACGGATGCAACCGCAGCGAGGACAAAACCAACGATAATCGTTAGCATTGATGACCGAATTGCCTGAAAAACAGCAGTCATATGTGTATGGTAAATTGTTTTTTGTTTTGTTTTTTTATCGAACAAATGTATTGTATCACATTTTCTCTCTCTTGGCAAGAGGTCTTTATCGCAAAAATACAAAAACAATGATACACTGTGTGTAAATAAATCAATATACATTCTTTCATTATGGCAAACGAACAACTGCGGGATTACATTACGTCACAGATTGAACGCGGCGTCGCTCGAGATGCAATTGAACAAGCATTACTAAAGGCTGGTTGGCCTGCGGATGCAGTAAAAACAGAGATGGGGGCATTGAATCCAACATCTCCGGCAACTCCAAAAGCACCAATGACCCAACCTGCTGCAAAAACAGTAACTCCAGCAACATCTGGGCCAGTTGATATGTTTGCTGAAACAGGCAGTACTGTCTCGGCGGCTGCAATGCCTGGGTTACAGCCAAAAACAACGTCGCCATTGGCTCAACCACAAAAAACCGCACTTTCTCCAAACATGATGCAACCAACAAAGTCTCAAGCATCTATTTTTCCAAATAGCGTGAAACCAAAAATGGTCAACGGGATGTCTGGACGCACAAAAATCATTGGACTTATTGGCGCTATTGTTCTTATTTCTGGCCTCATTGCTGGCGGAGCATATGCATATATGAACCTTGCTGGCTCTGGAAGTCGAAATACAGCAACTGCTTTAAATAACTTCAATAATCTGCAATCTACTTCTTTTGGAGTAACAATTGTTCCACAATTAGCCCAAAATCGTACATTTTCAAACCCTCTAACCAATCGCACTGTATCTGACCTGACTATTCAAATCACTGGCCAAGCAGCTGGACTTACAACAGCAACTCCTTCAGAAACAGCAACTGTTATAGCAAAAATGAGTGGGAATGGTGGATCTGACACCTACCAAGCAGAGGTGCGAAGTGTGAATAGCACCCTCTACACAAAGTTTGGTGAACTCACTGGAGCGCCGGCAATTACCTCGTCTGTCTTGCAAAATCAATGGTTTTCTCTGACAACTCAGAGTATTTCAGCGGTAAATAGTGCAAGTTCATCGAATATTGATGGCCGTATTTTAAAACAAGTATCTGCAACTGAGCTCACACAGATCAAAAATGCACTCAGTAGCTCTGGAATGGTGACTGTTGGTAAAAAAAGTGGCACAGAAACAATCCAAAATACAGAAACGGTCAAATATCCACTCACAGTGACTGCCGCGGGCGCAAAACAATTTGTCCAATCAATCACACCTGTATTAACAGCCCGAGGAATGACAACTACCCAAATTCAAGCGTGGCAGAAAACACTTGAACAAAAAGGTGACATGAGTGGCTCAATCTGGATTGGTAAAAAAGATAAGCAAATCTATCAAGTGCAGCTTGCCGTTCCAGTTGGCGGAGCGGGCGGAATTGAACAGGTGGTCGTTGGTATTACCATGTGGGACCATAACAAAGATGTAAAAATTGAAATCCCAAGTCCTGTAAAACCACTTGATACTGTGTTATTAGAAGCTCAGCGGGCTGCACAAGCAACTGCAACGCTGCCAAGCATTACAACCAAGGAAGAGGATGCCGCAACAACCGACTCAACAAGCACAGAGGCAGCAAACTCAAATGATTTACTGCTTGAAGATGCAAATGCTGCAGATACAACCGATGATGTTGATTCTGCAGTTGCCGATGAAACAGTCGACACAACTGACGACACCGCTTCTGAAGATACATCTGTATCTACAGATGACGCTGATGATGACGGTTTAACAAACGCTGAAGAAACAAAATACAAAACTGATCCATTAAATGATGATTCAGATGACGATGGGTTCTTAGATGGTGAAGAAGTCAAGAATGGATTTAATCCAAACGGAGACGGAAAATTATAATAGACCAATAAAAAAGAGGCTTCGGTAAGATTTTGTGAGAGCGGGCGTGTGCTCGCGTCTGGTAAGACGCTGCGCTACGCTAATTGCCCTCCCAAAACTCACCTGCAGCCTCTTTTTTTATTTTACCTCATTCTTTTGAGCGGTTTTGATTGAATCCCAGAGGATAAAATAGCTCAGTGCAATCCAAAACCAGAACAGCACTGATAGATCATTTTTAAAATATGGTGAATCAACCAGTCCATAAATAAGCGTTGATAGAAGTGGAGCAGCAGTGAGTAACGTTGCCTTGTATGAGCGTTGCAGTTTACTCAACAAGCATTTGAAGGTCAAAATAAAAAATGCAATGAGCCAGATTGGTCCAAGAATGCCAAATTCAACCCAGAAATCAAGCAAAATGTTGTGTGGGTATTGCAGCAACTCCACATGAGATGGTAATCGATATTGGTCATATACTTGAGGAAATGCGGCAATTCCTGCTCCTGTCCATGGCTGGTGTTGAATCAAATTGATCGTTCCTGTCCATAAGGCAATTCGCACATCACCTGACACATCTCGAAACAATAGAATATCACGGGTTTGCGGAATACTAAGGCAAAGAACAAGCCCAACCGCGCACACTGCAATTGTATAATAACGAAATCGGGTGAACAGTAACAAAAAAGCGGTTGTTGCAACGATCGCTACGACTGCCCCATCAGCACGTGCACTGAGAACCGCACATACTCCCAATGCTGCCGCTGCACGCGCAAGCCACTGCAATTGAGTCTGCTGTGCTGGCTGTAGCTTCCACGAGCTCAACCACTGCCTTGAATGAATCAGCCACGCAATCGCTGTCATTGTGATTGGCGCAAGAAGTAATCCAACGGCATTCGGGTATGTAAACACACCAACTGCTCTGCGGTCTGGCCAAAGGTTCCACGGCTCTGGAATTCCCAGACCTGTCACAAATTGCACAAGCGCAACAATAGAAACACCAATGACTAACACCCAGGCACAGGCGAGCAACAATGCGACATCACTCTTACGATTCAACATGCAATACAACGCGATTGCAAATGCAACCGGCTCCAGAATATACGCCTTCCAAATCCCAAGACCTGCTGTCAGCTCCGGAGTCCACCAGAGTGAAAGTGTTGCCATCCCTAAAAAAACTAGCACAAGCAGCGCTGGAATAAGCGGTGGTTTTTGTAGCAGCGTATATACCTGCTTCCATTCACGCACACAAACAGCGCCAACAAATAGCACGAGCATCAGTTCTAATAGAGTCACAGGAATTGGCCCAACTGTAAATCGATACTGATATGCCGGTAATAGCACTATAATCAACCCTGCAGCAAACAGTGGTCGCATCCATGCGAGGATAGCAAAAAACACACCGCACACCGCCATACAAACAAATAAAAGATTCATGCCTCTATCTTACGAATTTTTTACATCTTGCGCCAGTGCAACATTTTGCACAGCGATTAAAAACCCAACCACAAACCAAATATGCACAATATACAAAACAGAAAATGTATTGTACTGAACAAGAATACCAACAAAAGCCGCTAGTGAAGCAATTAAAATCGTACGTGTGTCATTGTTTTTTCCATATGTCAGTGCGTAAACTGATCGTATAATAACGACCAAAAAAACAGAAAATAATGCGATTGCACCAAAAACACCCGTCTCAGCTATTGTTTCCAAATAGACATTATTCACAATCGCCCACCCATGCTCTGGCTCAATCATTGGATGGTGGCTCACAAATGGACCAAAGCTCCCTGGGCCAATACCAATCCATGGATGTGTCCGAAAGGCTGCTGTCGCCTGCTCAAATGTTTGAGCACGCTCATTATATGAAGCACCTGCAAAAATATTAATAACATGTGATTGAATCTTTTCCATCATGCCATCAAATTGCTGTAGTTGTGTTACAGCAATCACACCAACAAATAGAACGCCGACTGCTGAAAAAAATACACGGCGTGAAAATAATTGTTGGTTAATAAAGTACCATGTCAGCAACACAGCGAGTGATCCTGCCATTGCGATATATCCTCCACGAGCAACCGTTAATGCAAGGTTTAAAAAACCAAGGCCCAGTAACGCGAACTGAATCGGAAGAGACACAATGCGTGACCCGCGAATAAACAGAGCAGTGACAATACACAGCGGCAATAATAAATAATTTGCAAAATAGAGTGGCTCAAGCGCCGTTGATTGTACGCGCGGAAACCCTAATACTTCCTTGGTATATAACTCACGCAAACCAGTAAGCTCTGGAGGTAGTCCAATAAAATCACCAACCCACTGATATATACCAAACACAGTCACAACAGCCATTGATGCCAGAAGCACACGAACAACCTGACGCAACTTCTCCTCTGTATTCATAAATAATGGCACGAGAGCACTGACAGACATAGTAAAGAGCACAAAAAACAACACAGTTACTGTTCGTGTCATGTTCGGTGTATTCAACAATGAAAAACCAGCAACAATTGCGTAGAACACAAGTGGAATTGCAATTGGATACTGAAACGACTGCATTCGCTCATCACGTTTTGCAACCGCTAAAAATACTGCGAGTAATAAACACGCGATAATAATTTGAGACGGGCGCAATGTCATTCCGCCAATATCAATCGAACCAATGCGCTCAAATGGCAGTGCAAACGCAAGCGCTAAAAATCCAAACCACGGACTACGAATTAACCCAAATACAACACCAAAACCAAAAATTCCTACGAGTACATAGATCAATGGAAACCGCACAAGCATGTATCCAAGAACAATGGCAACAACCGCTGAAGCAACGAAGATCATTCCGTGCCATGCGAATTGTTGAACACGTGTACGATTCATATTATTTTTTTGTTTGTTCATACACATGTCGCAATACCTCAAGTGTTTGCTGAGCCGTTTTTTTCCAAGAAAATTGTGTTGCACGAGCAGTTGATTGAACCTGCATCGCTCGACGCAAATTCACATCACCAAATAATAAATCCATTCGCTTTCGCATATCGTCTGGATCAAACGGATCAAATAGCACTCCTGCATCACCAACCACTTCTGGCAATGATGTGTTTTGACTCACCATCACAGCCGCACCGCATTGCATTGCTTCTAGTGCCGGCAACCCAAATCCTTCATAGAGTGATGGCGCAATAAAAAATGTGCACGCATTATAGAGCGCAACAATGTCTTCGTTTTCAACGTAGTCAACGAATTTCACTGCATCTTCCAAATGATATTTTCGAACCTTTTTAAAAAGCTCATCATATTTCCAACCCTTCTTCCCAACAATTACTAACTGATGGTCTCCTCGCTTACTAAATGCAAATGCGTCAATTAAACGTTCATAATTTTTTCGCGGTTCAATGGTCCCGGTTGTCACAATGAATGGCGCGCGCACGCCGAGTTTCCGAATACGGGTTGCGGCTGCCTCAGAATCATCGAGTAAACGATAATATGGTGCGGCTGCATTTGGCACGACAGTAATTTTCTCTTCTGGTATTTGCAAGTGTGTCATCACTTCTTGCTTTGTGAACTCAGAAATAGCCACAAGATGATTTGCTCGCTTCATGGAATCCGGCAGCACTTTTGTCCAGTAGGTTTTTGCAATACCAGAAAATTGCTCTGGGTAGCTCAAGCCAAAGACATCATGCGCTGTCATCACCACTGGCTTTGGAAAAAATCGTGGAGCAGAAAACGCAGGCACAAAAAGCATATCAACTCCACGTGACAATGCAGTGAGCGGAAGGCCGACTTGGTCCCATGCCATGCGATAGGGTGTGCGAAGATTTTTTTGCACTCGATCAATTGGCACAAAATGCACATCTGCATCAGCTTCTAATTTCTGTAATTCTGTATACAAATTTTCAACATAAAAACCAAGGCCGGATTTTTGTCCGACTGTTGCTGCAAGATCAATACCGATACGAAGGGGTTGATGAGACATGAAATACAATTAATCGCGCTTTTGAACTAAAGACCGGAGTTCTTGCACACTTGTTGCCCGTGTGAGTAACAATGCGCAACCGTACACAATTGCCCCAATAATACCATAAACAGCCACGGTTACGAGAGCTGCGAGTGTATCAGGAAGACTATGCCATGCGCTTGAAAAAGGCAACAGAAGATATAAGACTCCATACATTATCGCTGCTGAGACAAGGGCCGCAAGTGGTGCATAGAATGACAATCGCACGCGCGTAGTGAGTAAAATAATAGTCAGCGCAATGCACACAATCATGCTCTCAGAATAGACTGTCACCCACGCAGCGCCGTATACAGAAAATCGCGGAATAAGAATCACATACCCAGTCATTGCTGTCAGCGCAACAAATGCATATCCAAAAAGCATTGTTTTTTGTTTGTTGAGCGCAACCACAAGATAGCCAAAGAGTGTGCCAAAATAAATCGCTGTTGTTGCCAAAATCAAAATCCGCAAACTATTCACAACGCGCTCCATTCCGGCAGCGTCACTGGCAAAATCAGACCCTGCAATCAGTGTCATGATCTGCGGCGCAAGAACTTGAACGCCAAACAAAAGAGGGATAGCGATGATTGAAATTGCCGCAAACGAACGTTGAAAGAGCTGCTGAAAACGATCACGATCACCAACGTTCCACGCCTGCGTTAAAATCGGGAGCACGAGCCCTGCGAACATGGCAGGAAACGTGACAAGTACTTCAAGAATTTTATATGGCGCACCATATTGCCCAACAACCTGCTTGGTTTCAAAAAATGTCATTACAAACGTATCACCTTTGAAATAAATCAACGTGCAGATAATTGATAAGGCAATTGGCCACGCTTCCTTCAATACAGAACGCACGACGTCACCATCCCACGCAAAGCGCAAACGCATGAACTTTCGACTTGCCCACAAATTGATGAAAAAATTCACGCCCGCACTCGCTACTAAAATCATCAACATCCAAAACACTGAGCCGCCAAGCGCAACAACCAAAACCGTTAAACTAAATTGGACAAGCTTTCCTGTCAGCTCTCCAATTGCAACCCATTGTGTTTGCAAAAACTTTTGAAAAATTGCCGAGAGCAACTGATTCATTGATAAGAAAAAATAGAACAACGTTGTTGCTGCGATAGCAAATACAACCGAGGTTGAATAATTATCATTAAACCGTCCAATAAGCAGCGCAATAAATGGAGCTGCGCCAAGTACAACAACCGCGGTTAAAACGCGCAACGTAAAAATCACATTCACCACGCGAGACTCTGGCCGCTTCCCTGCCTCTGAACTTGCATCTGAAACGTCAGCCAGTTTTTTGATCAATATAATATACAGCCCGATGTCAATCGCGATTCCAAACATTTGCAAGAAGGCCGTCACGGTCGTGTAAAACCCATTTCCTTCATCTTTGAGGTATCGCAATGTAATTCCTGCAGCGAGAATCGCCAAAACAAGACCGAGGATTTTCCCAACGGCTTGGATCGCGGTGTTCTTGGCAATGCGAGCGCTTAATGACATATACTATACTTTAGAATAAAGACTTTTACCCCTCTGGTCAATTGATTATTTTCTTGTGGGTGCGGGCGGGATTGTGCCTACTCAAAACAATAAGAAGGTCGTGAGACCTTCCCGTAAGCGAACGTGTGAGCGTCGGGTTTTGAGAGGCATAACCCGCAAAGCACCACTAATCGAACAACGAAAAATGTTCAGGAAGTGGGGCAGAAAATGACACTCGATCACCACTCACTGGATGAACGAATGCGAGCTCTGCGCTATGCAAAAACAAGGCTTCAGATTTTGCAAAGATCGGATATTTTTTTGATGCATACATGCGATCTCCAACAACTGGATGATCAATCGCTGCTAAATGAGCGCGAATTTGATGGGTTCGACCGGTGTGAATTTGAACCGCCAGTTCCGCATAGCGTTCATGAATCGATCGAATGACTGTATATTCTGTCCATGCTTCGCGTCCTTCTTCATGTTCTGGACGAGCTGCCATTTTTCCTGGATTCATACTTGAACGCTGTAAGACAAAGCGAATGTCGCCTGCTTCTTGAGAAGGCACACCATAGACAATTGCACGATACGATTTTTCAACAGTACGTAACTGAAACTGCTGCTTCAAGGATTGAAATGCTTCAACTGTTTTTGCAAGTACCATTACACCAGTTACAGGTTTATCGAGTCGATGCACAATCCCTGGACGCAACGCATGCTCCCATGGTTCTTCTAATACCGCCGCGCCACAATGCGCTACAAACCAACTGGCAACACTTGGCTCTGGGTCAGAGGTTGCGTTTGGATGTACGACAAGACCTGCGGGTTTTTGAATCACAATAATTGCATCATCTTCAAATAAGACTGGAACTTCTACTGCTGGCACGCTCGCCCAATCAAGTTGCGCTGGATTCACAATCGCCTCAAATGCTGTTGCATCTGCAATGCGAACAACATCACCAACTCGTAAAAAATAATGTTTTGTCGCGGCCGCGTTGTTCACTAAAATAACGCCACCAACAATCATCTTCTGAATGCGTGAACGAGAAACATCAGGTCCTAATTGCGCAAGAACAAAATGATCCAATCGTTGTCCGATTGCTTCGCCTTCAACTGTCCATTCGTGTGTAGTAGTCATTTATTCTTGGTGAGTTTCTTCTAAATTTGGCATGTAGGATTCGTTCTGTGTCGCTGTTGCTCGGTGCGCATCAGGCTTTCCAAATGCAGTGATAATTGCCATCGCCTCTTCTGGTGTATCAACAACATGAAACAATTCCATATCTTTTTCAGAAATTGTTTTATATTCATCAAGCATGATTTCACGAAATAATTCCGCAAATTTTCCCCAAAAATGACTATCAAATAAAATCACTGGGACACGTTGCATTTTTCCAGTTTGCAACAATGTTAATACTTCCATGACCTCATCGAATGTTCCGAAGCCGCCAGGAAATGCGACAAATGCTTGTGAAGGAGATGTGAGCATTACTTTGCGAGTAAAGAAAAAGTGAAATGCTGCGCCGTGTCGTACATATGGATTGATCCGCTGCTCAAATGGCAGTTGGATATTTAAACCAACGGACTCGCCGCCGGCCTCAAACGCTCCTTTGTTTGCCGCTTCCATAATTCCTGGGCCACCACCGGTGACAACAGAAAAGCCAGCTTCTGCCAAAAGAGCACCTAAACGCTCTGCATCTTGGTACGCCTTTGTATCTGGAGCAAGACGTGCTGATCCAAAAACAGTAATATCCGCTTTGATTTTTGATAAAAAGTCGTAACCTTCAACAAATTCAGACATAATGCGAAAAATGCGCCAGGTTGCTGTTGTGCTTTGAAATTCTTTTGGATCAATCACTTCACCGCGTAATTTTGCAGAATCGAGCTTTGAATGAGATGGATGATTTGATGGTAATGATGTCATAAAATATGAATAATCTGTGACTACTATAGCACGCCTCGCTCAGGGTCGCTATTTTTTATATATATGCAGCTCTTTAAATGCTGCCGGGTGATACCACGGAAGTGTCACCAATGCTGTTCTGTGGTAGCCAGCCCCTGCAAATGCCGTTGCGCTCTCTTCTCGGGTGTATGGAAGGCATTGGTAAATCTTGCCGATAATTTTGCCGTACAATGAATCTCGCAATGGCGAGTAGGCCACAATACCCTCTGACTTGAGCAGTCCAACAAGCCATTGAACAGCAGTTGTGAGATGCGCATATTCCAATACCCCAGATGTCACAACTAAATCAACTGGGCCGCCAATATCATCGATTGTGAGCGGGGTTTGAATATCGTGCGTAAACGCGTGAAATCGTGTCTCTGGGAATTGTGCTTGCATGTCACTTTTGAGCTGCTCGACCATGTCAGTATTAAGGTCGAATGCAACAATTTCAGCGTTGGGAAAGCGGCGTGCAATTGCCATTGTGTAGATTCCTGTTCCGCAACCAACATCAAGCACACGAACTGGCGCTGTCGTCGATACTGGAAATTGCGAAACAAAATATTCAACAGAACGCGCATATCCGCTTATGCGCAAAAAAAGCGTGTAGAAACGCGCCATTTTTCCAAATAGACGATATGCGAATTTTGATTGCATCATATAAAATGGTGGGCGATACTGGGCTCGAACCAGTGACCTCTTGCATGTCGAGCAAGCGCTCTAGCCAACTGAGCTAATCGCCCGCAGAATTCTGTGAGCTCACGTAGTCTATGAATTTTTGCGTGTGATGTCAATTAGAGAGATTGCAAAACTACGAAAAATCCGCTACAACTCAATAACAATTTGCTCCCTTAGCTCAGGTGGTTAGAGCACAGAGCTTATATCTCTGCGGTCCCTGGTTCAAGTCCAGGAGGGAGTACCAATCTACTACGCGCCACGATTCCACCACTGTTTCATGATAGATTTCTGTCCGCCTTTTGATAATTCACGATACAATAATGTCCAACTACCCATGTGCCATGCAGAAAACAACGCAACACCGATCATTAGGGTTAATGCGCCAAGACTTCGATAGATAATCGCGTAGATAGGGTATCCACTAATCGCATAATCTAAACCTGCGTTACTCGTCACTGCAAGCAACATTGGAAGTGTCACAATATTTGTCACAACGACTGCGCCGGCAGTCACAAGCATATACATCAAATACACGAATACAAGAAACTCTAACACTACACCAAGCTGCGCGTGCACCAATACGCGGCCACGAGTAAGTGCGGTCATCCATGGTGTGTTATTCACCACGATATCGTTCATCGCAAACTTTGCAATGGAAGACAGGTATACCGCAACTGGAGTCACGAGTAAAAACAACAGTAATGAATATACCACTTGCCAATCGCCGAACTGATTCAAAAATAATGGTGCAGCCGCAACAGCAAGTAACCCATATGACAATCCTTTTGTCAGCAACTGCACAAAGCTCACGTTCCAAAAATCTTTTGAAATCGCGCGCCATGCATGGTGCATTTTGTAGCGACCATTCTTGTTCGCATCAAATTGTCCATACGCATCAATCAATGCAATATGCGCACTCATAATGAGCGCAAATACTAAAAGTCCAAGCAGCACAAGGATCGCCACAAACCCAGCAACCCACAACATATCGCCATTAAACACATCAACAACAACCATCCACTGACGACCAGACCAAAAGGTTGGACGAAATGGTGAAAGCGGGCTGCGCAATAAATCGGCATTCGTGAAAAATTGCTCAAGCTCAATCCCTTTGCCTCCCCAGAAAAATACACAGACGCCGAAGAACCATAATAACGGATGACGACGTGTGATCTCCCACGATTCTTGAAAAATAGTTTTATACAATTTCATAACTCCAATACATAATATAATTTATTGTATTGTAGCTTTTTTTGTTCTGCCGCGCCAGACGTATCTCTTCGCTCGACTAGATTACGCAATTGTATTTTGCCCACTGTTTGGAAGCGACTGCATTGTTTCTTTCATCAATGCTTCAAAATCTTCACGCTCTAATGTTTCAACAGCAAGCAGCTTGAGAGCGATCGCATCAAGCGCTGCTTTGTGTTCACGTAATAACCGCGTCGCGAGTTCATATTGTGTGCGAATCAAACCAGTGACTTCTGAATCGATTTGTTCAGCAGTTTTTTCACTATAATCACGTTGGTGTTGAATTTCACGACCCAAAAATGGCATGTCATCGTTTGTACCAAATGTCCGTGTTCCGAGCTGTTCGCTCATGCCAAAGCGAGTCATCATGCGTTGCGCCATTGAGGTTGCTTTTTCTAAATCATTTGATGGGCCAGTTGATACGTCACCGTATTGCAACACTTCAGCAGCATATCCACCAAGAGACACTGCAATATCCGCCATCATATTTTTACGAGTTTGCAATTTGCGATCATCATCTGGCAATTTCAATGTATATCCGCCAGCTCGACCACGTGGAATAATCGTAATTTTATGCACTGGGTCAGACTCTTTCAGCATGTACGCAACAAGCGCGTGGCCACCTTCATGATACGCTGTTTTTTCTTTTTCAAGTTCTGATGTGCGAGGATCTTTTTTCTGTGGACCCATCATCACTTTATCAATCGCCTCTAAACAATCTTTCATGGTGATTTTTGTGCGATTTTGACGCGCTGTGAAAATAGCAGCCTCGTTCAACAAACTCATTAAATCAGCACCAGAAAAACCAGTTGTGCGTTGTGCGATGGTTTTTAAATTCACTTCTTCAGTAAACATTTTGTTTCGTGCATGAACAACCAAAATTTCTTCACGGTCTTTCACATCTGGAAGGTCAATCACTACACGACGATCAAATCGACCTGGACGCAACAGCGCTGGATCTAACACATCAGGACGATTGGTTGCAGCAATCACAATTACAGCGTCATCTTCTTCAAAGCCATCCATTTCTGTCAGGATTTGATTCAATGTTTGTTCACGCTCATCGTTTCCACCACCCATACCAGCGCCACGTTGGCGTCCGACGGCATCAATTTCATCAATGAATAAAATTGCTGGGGCTGCTTTTTTTGCTTTTCGGAAAACATCGCGAACACGACTTGCGCCAACGCCAACAAACATTTCCATAAACTCTGAACCACTCATGTGAAAAAATGGAACGTTTGCTTCACCAGCAACGGCTCGAGCAAGCAATGTTTTACCAGTTCCAGGAGACCCCATCAGCAACACACCGCTTGGGATTTTTGCACCGATTGCTTTATATTTCTTTGGATTTTTCAAAAAATCAACAACTTCTGCAAGCTCTTCTTTCGCCTCTGCTGCTCCGGCAACATCTTTAAATGTTTTTTTACCAGACGCATTTGGGTCAAACATTTTCGCGGTTGATTGTCCAAATGACATTGCTTTATTGTTTGCTCCATTCGCTTGGCGCATCATGAACCAGAAGAAACCGATAATCAGCACTGCTGGCAACAAAATTGGAATCAATGTGCCGAGAAAATATTTCCATCCACTCGCACTTTTGACTGTGATGTCTGAGCTGGAAAGTTGTTCTGAAGACACGCCATAATTTCCGAGCAAGGTTGGAAGCGATTCAGAAACTTCTTTTTGTGACGCTTGCTTCTTCCCATCTTTCAATTCAATTTTGAGCTCTGACCCTTCAACAACAGTAATAGACTTTACTTCTTGTTTTTTGACTGACTCTGCGAGCTGACTGACACTTACCTGTTGTGGTTTTTCAAGAGGGTTGTTGTAGAGTGACAAAAACCATGCAAAAGCAATAAAAATCAACAAGAACACCAAAGCACTGCGCATTGGTCCGCGTGGTCCTCTTCCACCGCCAAACTGGACAGTGATTGTTTTTCGTTTTTTCTTTGGGGCGTTGTTTATGATGCTTGGTTCTTTTTGTGGTGTATTCTCAGATTTTGGCTCAGTATCATGAGTGTGCACATGGTCATCTGAATGGTCGTGTTCGTTCATGGTAGTTACATTATATATAGTAAACGGACTTTCATCCGTGCGCGTCACTATAATCGAATCAGGCAAAAAAAGCAATGAATGTAATATGAAAACTATTGCCGCGCCACCCATGAAATTCATGAGCAGCGCAGCGAGCCGAACTCGAGGGGAAGCAGGGTTGAAAGCCCTAGGGCTTTTGCCCGAACTCGAGCGAGGAGTTGAACCGAGCGTTGACACTGGCGAGCCAGTCGGCCATTTGAGCCTTCCTTTGAGGCTTTGCGTATTCGGGAAGGTTGTCAAGCGATAGCCTTCTTATCAGCTCTCTCACTGTGAGCCTTTCCCAAAGAGGCTTACGGATCGCAATTGCCCTGCGATCCCACGTTGCACCCTCAGTGTAATGATCCGACCTCTCGCCCAATGCCTTTTCTACATCGTCACGGAACAGACTTTTTTGCAGCGCAGCAACTGCATTTGACTGTTCCCTGCCTCGTTCCGAAAAGGTCAAGTGTGACGCTTTCGAATCTAAAAATGCCTCCAAAGGCGTCTGAGCCTCTTCCGTCTGAGGCTCTTCAGCTGCTGCGGATGCAGGCACCTCAAGCACATAATATGCTTGACTGCCCAAGTTCATTCTTTTGAAGGCGTGTGCTGGAAGGATGACGGAAATACCGTTTCCGTCGCTCACAATGAGAGCGCCCTCCTCCCCTTCCTGAACAGAGACCTGATCACGACTCAAATCAATGGTAACAACAGGCATGTGACCTCCGAGTACACTCAATTTCTAGATATTCCAAGCCGCATGCTCGAAATAATCAGAAATGAGCGACTGCGAACTATAGTATATTCATACAAAAAAATCAAGTCCTGAGGGCGCAGTCACTAGACTTGCCAAACCGACTGGAGTCTGGTACACTCTTCCAACATATTTAATTCATTGGACTCTCTGGTTTTTGTTGCAAGTCCGCCGCAATCTGCTGATATAAAAGGCAATTCGGTTAACATTTTCGTTGTTTTTATGTCTCAAAAAACACAATCACATCAAATGGACGAACTTTTAGAGTCCAATGCTGATGTTACACTCCCAGTTGTTGGCGATATCGTCGACGGCGTTGTTATTAGTGCGCGAAATAATGAAGTGCACATTGATTTAAATGGTATCGCTAGTGGTATCGTTCGTGGACCAGAATTGGTTGACGAATCTGGCATGTTTAAAGACCTCCTTCCTGGAGATCCAGTGTCAGTCACTGTTGTTGAACCAGAAAATGAGCTCGGCGTGTTCGAACTCTCATTCCGTGAAGCTGGTCATAAAAAAGCCTGGGATGAACTTCAGAAAAAATACGAAGACAAAGAAATCGTTGAAGGTTTGGTTGTCGACGCCAATAAAGGTGGTGTTATTATCCGTCTTGGTGGCGTAACTGGCTTCTTGCCAGTATCTCAACTTACTGTTGAGCATTACCCACGTGTTGAAGGTGCGAACAAGTCAAAAATCTTGGAACGCCTCAAAACATACATGGGCGAATACTTCAAATTGCGCATTATTGACGTCAATGAAGTTGATAACAAGCTGATTTTCTCAGAAAAAGCTGCAAAAGCAGATGAACAATCAGTGCAGCTTTCAAACTACGCTGTTGGAAATGTCGTTGATGGATTAGTGACAGGTGTGGTTGATTTCGGTGCGTTTGTGGAATTTGGCGATGGTCTAGAAGGTCTCGTTCATATTTCAGAACTTGCATGGCAACGTATTGATAATCCAAAAGAAATTATCAATGTTGGCGACAAAGTAAAAGCGCAAATCATCAGTATTGAAAATGGTAAAATCTCACTTTCAATCCGTCGTTTACAAAACGATCCATGGGCTGAAGTTGCGAAAAAATATACTGTTGGTGATGTTGTTGAAGGAACAGTATTAAAACTGAATCCATTTGGCGCGTTCATTGAACTCGATAATGATATTCATGGTCTTGCGCATATTTCTGAGCTTTCTTGGAAAAAAATCGCATCTCCAGAAGATGTCTTGAAAATTGGTGAACGAGCGAAATTCAAAATCGTCAGTATTGAACCAAACAATCATCGTCTTGGACTGTCTTTGAAACAACTCACAGAAAAGCCAAAAGGCTTGGAAGAGAAGGAAGAAAAAAAGGAAGAGGTAAAGGCTGAAGAAGCAAAAGAAGAAGTGGCTGAAGAAAAAGCAGCAGAATAGTCCTAAAGGGACTGTTCACGGAAGCGGCCAGGGCAATCCTGGTCGTTTTTTGTTACTTAGCGCTATATAATAAACAAAGACTCACCGAATTCAACCACCAACACTCATTGTTGTGGTTTTATCAGGTGAGCAGCCATCGCAGCAAGGGCCGCCTCAGGGGTCCGCCCCTTTCCCGCGGCTTCTATTTTTTCAAGATCCTGCAAAATCCGCACAGCGTCTTGGGCGCTCAAGCCACTACCTGCTTGTTCGAGCGCGCTCGCCAGCGCTCGCAAGCTTTTTGGCGACACAGTCACCTTTTGCGCTCGGAAGAGGTCGCGCAGTTTTTTCACCGCACTCTCACCTCCCCCTCTTTCCTGGAGCATTACCACAAGAGGCTCCTCCCACGTCCGCGGGAGGGAGTCTTTCCCGGTCTTGATGTTTGACATCAAGACTTGAAAGGACGCCTTTTTGAGGCCCATCTGCTGAGCTAGCAGCTCAGCGAGTTGCGTGGGGGTTCCCAAAGAAAAAATCTCAAGGATGTGACCAATGACAGGATTGATCTCTTGCGTGGTACGCGGCATTTTGATATCCACTTTTGAATGAACACCAACCACATCACATGAACCTCATTGTTCATGGATTGATTGACAGCGGACTATACCAGAAGAATAAGAAAAAGTCAAGGTTATAATTTTAAGAAGATAGCTAAAAACAGTCGAAAAAAAAGCTCTATTTTACACCTAATATTAGACTAAAGATAACAGCCCTAACCCCTTGGCTCAATCAGCGCAAATATGCTATAATTTCTCTATAAATCCCTCATTTTTCTCACTATTTTATGCATATTTACTGGCACGGACTCTCCTGCGTGAAGCTCCAAGTTGGTGACATTAACGTCATCATTAACCCCTATCAAAATGAGACTGGCCTTTCAATGCCAAAGCTCAAAGTCGACATTGTCGCAACCACAGATCTTGAAAATCCAGAAACCAACAATATTGACCGTCTCCAAGGCGATCCTGTTATTGTACAAAATGCGGGTGAATATGAAATTCATGGTGTCTTCTTTTATGGAACACAGGCCGCAAACGGCCAAACCATGTACGCGATTGAAGCCGAAGGCATGCGCCTCGCTCATCTCGGCACAGAGCCAGTCGAGCTCAGCACCGCTGACCTTGAATTATTTGAAGGCGTCGATATCCTCTTCATTCCTGTGACTGGTGACAAGAAGCTCATCAGCAAACTCATTTCACACATTGAACCACGTGTCATCATCCCGATCCAATATGCAACCAAGGGTGTAAAAGCGAAGCTCGACTCATTAGAAGCGTTTGAAAAAGAAATGGGAGTCAAACTTCCACAGCCAGAAAGTAAAATCATTCTCAAAGAAAAACAACTTCCTGCTGAAGAAACACAAATTATTATTCTTTCAGCTGATTAATACCTGCGTATGGGGCCAGAAAAACAATCCTCGAAAGAACCAGGGCGCTCATCACCCTTGAAAGACATGGACCAAGAACAACGCAAATTCGCTGTTCTCGTTGCCCTCGCCTTTCTCATTATCTTTCTTGGTTGGCTCGCAACCTGGCAATGGCAAAACAGCGCGCAAAAGAAAAACACTGTTCCAACACAATCCTTCTTTCAAAACACCACGGACTACACAAAACCTGGCATTGATTCTCTCAAAAAAATAACCAACAGTATTTTTCAGAAAAATAATTCACAAGACCAATAGTAATTGATATGGCAACATCGAAACCAAAAAAACCACTCCGCGGCGCACGAATGAGCAATGAAGACGCGCCAACAGTTGAAGCTCCTGCAGACGCGAATGCAGTTCCACATGTAAATGTACGAGAACGTGGCATTGTGCAAGAAATGGAAGACTCATACATCGACTATGCCATGTCAGTTATCGTCATGCGTGCACTGCCAGACGTTCGCGATGGTCTAAAACCGGTTCATCGTCGCATTCTCTACGCTATGTGGGACATTGGTTTGAAATCAACAGCGAAATTCCGTAAATCAGCAACTGTGGTCGGTGAAGTGCTTGGTAAATATCATCCACATGGTGATACGGCCGTTTACGATTCAATGGTGCGTCTTGCGCAAGACTTTTCATTGCGTCAACCGCTTGTGAACGGACAAGGAAACTTTGGTTCAATGGATGGTGATTCAGCCGCTGCGATGCGTTACACTGAAGCCAAGCTCACAAAGCTTGCAGAAGAAGCGCTGCTTGATATTGAAAAAAATACGGTTGACTTCATGCCAAACTACGACGGCATGCACCAAGAGCCGCGTGTATTACCGGCAAAATTCCCGAACCTCTTACTCAACGGAACAATGGGTATTGCGGTCGGTATGGCAACAAGTATTCCGCCACATAATTTGCGTGAATTATGTAATGCGTCAATTGCATTATTAGATGATGAAGAAACAACGCTTGAGCAAGTCATGGAACACGTAACTGGCCCCGACTTCCCAACCGGCGGCATGATTTATAACATCAATGACATTAAACATGCGTACGCAACTGGAAAAGGACCGATCGTCATGCGTGGTCGTGCTGAAATTGTTGAAGACAAAACTGATATTTTCAGTATTATCATCACAGAAATTCCATACCTCCAAAACAAAGCATCATTAGTAGAAAAAATTGCCGAGTTGGTGAAAGACAAAAAAATTGAAGGAATTAAAGATCTGCGTGATGAGTCTGATCGTGATGGTGTGCGTGTCGTCATCGAGCTCAAAAAAGGCACTTACCCACAAAAGATTTTGAATCGTCTCTACAAGCTCACTCCCCTACAAACCAACTTCAATGTGAACATGCTGGCATTGGTTGACGGCATTCAACCGCGCGTGATGAACATTAAAACGATGTTGGTTGAATATTTAAAACATCGTGAACTCGTTGTTGAACGCCGCACACGCTATGATCTTGAAAAAGCTGAAGACCGTGCGCATATCTTAGAAGGTTTATTGATGGCACTTGAAAATATTGATGACATCATCAAGACCATCAAAAAATCAAAAGACCGAGAAGACGCGCGCAACAACTTACAGAAAAAATTCCGCATGACCGAACGCCAAGCAATCGCTATTCTTGATATGCGTTTGCAGTCACTCGTGAACATGGAGCAATTAAAAGTCGAAGAAGAATTAGCGGAAAAGAAAAAACTGATCGAAGAATTGAAAAAAATCTTGAGCAGTAAAAAGAATATTCAAAAAGTCGTTCGCACAGAACTCGAAGAAATTCGTGATATCTATGGTGAAGATCGTCGCACAGAAGTAATCAAACATGCGGTTGGCGAATTCTCCCAAGAAGACTTGATTCCAAAAGAAGATACAGTTGTGATGATTACATCAGATGGATACATCAAACGTCTTCCACCAGATACATTTAAAAAACAAAATCGTGGCGGCAAAGGTGTTGTTGGGCTCACGACCAAAGAAGAGGACTCTGTTTCAGAAATTTTCCAAACAAACACCCACAATGATATTTTGTTCTTCACTTCTAAAGGTCGAGTGTTCCAATTGAAAGCCTACGAAATTCCAGCAGCTATTTCTCGAACAACCAAAGGCCAAGCCATTGTGAATTTCTTACAGCTTGGAAGCGATGAAACACTATCAGCAACCTTATCGATTAGTGATCTTGCAACAAGCAGCTACAAATATTTGGTCATGGCGACGAAACAAGGAGTAATTAAAAAAACAGATATCAAAAGTTTTGAATCTGTTCGTCGCTCTGGATTGATTGCGTTGAAAATTAAAGCTGGAGATGAACTACTCTGGGTGCAGCCATCGACTGGAAAAGATGACATTATGATGGTCACAAAAAACGGTATGCAAATTCGATTTGCGGAGAACGGCGTTCGTGAAATGGGTCGCACAGCCGCTGGTGTTCGCGGAATGAAGCTCAAAGGTGATGACGCGGTTGTCGGCATGGGAATTGTCAGTGAAAAACATGAAGCAGTAGAACAACTCTTTGTCGTGATGGGTAATGGCTTCGGAAAACGCACTGGTGTCACTGAATACAAACAGCAAGGCCGAGGTGGCTCTGGAGTGAAAACTGCCAAGGTAACTGAAAAAACTGGCCCAATTATTGCTGCGATTGTCTTAAAAGACACAGACATGGAACGTGACATTGTCATGATCTCTGAAAAAGGCCAAGTCATTCGCCAAGCACTTGGTGGAGTGAGTGTCCTCGGCCGCGCCACACAAGGTGTGCGCCTCATGCGCTTTAAACAAGATGGCGATTTAGTCGCCTCTGTCACATTACTGTAATAAAAAAGAGCTCGAACAGAGCTCTTTTTTATTTGGGCAAATATTCACTAGCTTCTACGTAACAATAAAACACCATTCAAAACAGTAAGTGTCATAATAACTCCGAGCCCTGCGACAATAATCGCAATCCATGTCATATTACTGAGTTTATTTTGCGCATACACAGAAAATGCACCAATAATTTGCGTGTCAGAAACTTGCTCTTGGAGAGACGCTCGCATTGTTGCGTTGTAGTTACCGGCCGGCAACTGACTCGCATCAATGGAAATATTCCACTCCCCTAATTCATTCGCGTATGTTGCATGAGTGCGTGTTTTTGGAGCATCTAGATACACGCTCACTAATGCCCCTGGCGCAGTTCTTCCAGTGAATTCAATAATCACCTTTTTATTGTAATACCCCATCAATGAACGAACTGGCTGAAAACCAACAAATCGATCGCGATACACAACATATGAACTGCCTGTCGTTGGAGCAAGTGCGCGTACTTGCTCTCCATTATTCACAAACTCTATCTCACTCACTCGCACAGACACGGGATCTTTTGGAAAATCTATAGCTTCCGTTGTTGCTGCCTGCACGCTCTGGGTTGCGCCCAATACACTCAAGCACACAATACCGAATACTACAGCAGTAGACCACCAACGATTGAGTGATACATTTTTTAGATAGAGCTGGCTATTCATACATCTTTTCTTATACGCCTAATGCGCCTCCGCCAAGGTCTGGTGGATTTTGAGTTGAAGAACTCACTTGTCCGCTAGTCATAGCACGTCGTGTTGTTGTCACTTTATTTTTTCGTCCTAATTGAATACCAAGAACAAGAATTAAAATCAGAGCGGCAATAAAGACATTCACGATCACGACCCATGTCGTATTACTTAATTTTTGATCTTCAACGATCACAAAATTTGCAATCTCTACACTGTCTGATACAACACCTTGTGATTCTACTTGAACAGACGCCGTATGTTTTCCTGCATCTAATGTGTCAGCAGGGACGGTCATCGTCCATTTTCCATTTTCGTCTGCACGGGTCATTTTCACAATTGGTGTTGAACGCACAGTCACCTTCACTAAGGAATACGGCAAGGCTGTTCCACCAAGCTGGATGCCATAGTTTTCTGTAGCGGATTGTTTTCCAAAGCCTGGTAAGCCAACATTTTTTTGTTGTGTAAACACTGGCACAGCGCCTGTTTCAACTGCTGATGGTGCAGTTACTTGTGATCCAGCATCAGTTGTTGTGACTGCTACAAACTGCACATCTGCTTTGTTTTCAAATGTTTTTTTCAATGCTGTTGCAACAGCGGCTTTTTTTACTGGATCAGTCACAGGCTCGAGATATTCTTTTGGCACATTCGCAATATCAGTAACAGATGGATCAATACTAATGAGTCCAGCAGTTGCAATATCATCACGTAACAATGACTGCGCCACGGCTGGCAATTCTTCAATTGGTACTGGGCTTTGAATTTCTGGGTTGGTCACAACATCTGGAATTTCAGTACCTGTATTTATATTATCAACAACAGTATTCACATTACTTCCTGTATTTGTGTTCGACACTGGATTTTCTGATGTATTCGTATTTGTATTTTCTGAAGGCTCCTTCGTAGGCTCATCAATCACAACAGCAGTATCGTCTGGTTTTACTGACTCATCAGTGGTTGTAGTTTCTGTTTTAGGCTCAACTGCAGCAACCGTAACTGGTTGCGGACGAACGACGGTGTAGGTCTTTTTAACAGTCGCGCCTTTTAAGCCAACGCTATTGCGCGCGCTCAACTCAAGTGTGTGACTACCAACAGTTGCTGTTGGTAGTGCGATATCTGCTTTACCGATCGGACTCCCATCAACTTGTTCCAGCTCAAGATTATTCACAAACGCACCATCAACATAAACTGACACCACATCACCTCGGCCACCAAGAATACGAATATTCGGCACAGCTCCAGGGCTATAGGTATCACGCAAATTCTGCAACACAAGATTTGCAACGCTACTTGAATACACAAATGGCATTGTAAATGTTTTCACAAACTTATCAGACGCGCGGTCTCGATAAATCACGCGGAGAATATACGATTTCTTCGCCTTCCCTTTTAATGAAAGATTGTATGACCAGGCTGTTGTTTTATCATTTTTGTGCTCAATGTTTTTAACCTTCGTTCCATTCAAATAAATCTCCACATCAGAACTCTTCACTGCATTTCCGACCACTTTCACAGAATCGTTTAAAACAATACGATTCATAAAATTTGCATTACCGCGATCAACAAATAATGCTGACGTTGGAGTTGGTTTTGCAATTGTGAATAATGTTTGGTCTGGAGCGCTTGGCACCTTACCTTTTAAAGAACGAAATTGAATGCGGTAATCCCCTGGCGCTGGATATGGCTCAAGCGTACACAAGGAATCACCTTTTGGAATATCGCATGATGCAGCAGTTTTTCCAGTCACGATATCTTGCAAAATAACTTCACCGGCCAAACCTTTTAAGTCACCGCCCATCTTCACTGTTGGCACAGCAGTAACTGTCACGTTACCTGAATAGGTCGCAAATGCAGGCGCTTTACGATCTGTTTTTTCAAATGTTGAAATTGTTTTTGCACTATCTTGTTTAGTTGGGTCGTCTGTTTTGCGCAATGTGCCTTTTACAATGTATTCAACTCCCTGCTCAAGATTTTCAAATGTTTTTGTAATGACTTGTTTTGTAATTGCTTGCCAGTCGGTCGACAACACAACAGTGTCCGTATCTTTTTCTTTTACTTCAAAAGAAACATCACTCTCTTTTGTTGTATTTTCTAATTCAAGATTCACCTCATCTGGTCCGAGGTATAATTTTTTTTCTGCATCATAGACAACTTGATCATTCACCGTTGCATTCTCGCTTAAGAAATCATCATCTAAATTTGTTGCATCAGTTGTGAACGAACCAGAACCTAAAGCCGCATCAGTGAAGCTACTGTCAGCTGCCGATCCGGTGACTGAGTAATAATAGAGCGTACCTGCAGTTAATCCGGTGACTGTTATTGAGTGCGTTGTTCCACTTGTCCCAACGGTCGGTGTAGCACTCAACACATCTGGTTGCGTACGAGACACATAGACTTTTGGCGTTAGCGCTGCTGTTGTTGTAAATGAGAACACCGCAGTGTTGTCACTCGGATCAACAGTGATAGAAGCAGTGTCTGGAGTAGTATTATTACTTGGAGTATCTGTCGCTGTAGCGGTTGTGAATGTGCCACTATCAACTTCAAAATTAGAAAAACTGCCATCTTGTGCATCAGTTGTCACCTTCCAATAATATTGTGTCGCTGGAGAAAGTCCTGACACAGTAACATCATGTGACGTTCCATACGCACCAATATCTGGCGTGTCCGTAAGAAGGCCCGTCTCAGATGTCGCAACATACACTTTTGTACGCACTGTTGTGGCTCCAGAAGAACCCACAAAACGCGCTGTCGTACTTGTTGTCGTTGTTGTTACATTCATCTCAATTCCGACAGGTGGATTTTCAACTGTCGCAGATGTTGTCATTGCAGATGGATTATTACTTGCATTCAACACCACAACACGAATAGTCGCACCTTCAATTAAAGAGCCTGTTAATGCGGCACCAGAAATTTCAAAACTCGCGCTCGACAAAGTTGTTGCGCCAATAAATGAACCGTTTTGATACGCCGCCACAACGCCACTACTCACACCAGCTGTTCCAGTAATTGCTGTTGTTGTTGCTGCGAGACTTGTTGTTTCAGCAAAAGGCGCGGAACCACTTGTGTATGTCACAACACTTCCTGAAGACGCTTGGCTTAAGATTGAATTGTACGCGATGTTAAATCCAGATGGCGTTGCTGTTCCCATTGAGATCGCTGCGACACTTCCTGCGCCTGTAATACTATTGCCATTTGTGCCAACTGTTGCTGCTGACGTTGCGCCAATACGCACACCACTTGGTGACCCAGAAACACACACGCCGTTGCTTGTGTTGCTTGCGATAGTATTGCCTGTATACACCTGACTTGAGCCATCGATAATGCGAACACCGCATGATCCATTTGATTGAATTGTATTTCCTGAAACAGTTGCCGTTGCAACAGATTGCACTTCTATTCCTTGGTCGGTGTTATTCGAAATTGTATTATTTGAAACTGTTGCAGAAGAGGCAGAATCTAAACTTAATCCCGTACCTCCGGCATGCGCGATCACTGAATCTGTTACTGAAAATCCATCCGCGGTACTACTCACAAAAATAGCATTTTCTGAAAATGCATTCACCGTTCCAGATGGCAATGAGCCAAAGACAGCGTGTTGAATAGTGACATTATCGCCACCAACAAATACTCCTTTTGTGCCTCCGGAAAAATAGACAAGATCAGCAGCGCTTGCGGTGTTACCAATTTGAACGCCAGTGACAGCACTTGCAATCGTGATGCCAGTATCTGGGCAATCTGTAAACGCAACCCCTTCAATTACTGTTCCAGCTGAACCATTCGCCAGTGACCAACAAGAGCCACTCCCAAGTCCTGACCCATCAATAATCAAATCAGTGTCAGTTCCAAGATTTGTAAATACAGCAGGCTTTGAAAGGTTGGGTAGCGAAGAAGCGAGTGTTACTGTCTGCGTTGCACCTGCATTATCTAATTGAACAATACAATCATTTCCAAGAGTTAAGTTATTGCAGTCAGTGATAGCTTGTCGTAAAGAGCCAGCTCCTGAATTATTTGCATTGCTCACAGTAAAAGTTGAAGTAGCAGCTGCTGCATTTTCAGGTGTGCCTGGGAAAAATAATTGCGTTGCAGCAAATGACACAACGCTTGCCACAACTAAAATTGTCACGCTACTCCATGAAAAAAGACGTACCTTTCTTTTTAATAATCGATGTTGGTGGAATGAGCCGTCCCACATTCCCCGACCATCTTGGGTATGAAAAATCGTGAAACTTTTTTGTGGTGACTGAAACAATAACGCAATTGCACGCTGCAGAGCTGAAAGTGTAAATAAAAAAAACAGCTGAATAGCTGTAAACAAACGAGAGATTCCGCGCTTTTTCGGAAGTTGATTTTGAACTGACCGAATCAGTGTATCCATGTGCATGATTATACTGAAAATCAGAACAATGCGCAACGTTTTTTTTAGCGAGTTGCAGCTTGGCAAATTGCAGTAAGCGACTCAGCTGTTGTGCTCGCTTTTCCAACAAGCGCGCCGTCACATCCTGCCTCACTAATGATTGTATAAACATTATCCGCTGAAACAGATCCACCATAGACAATCCGCGTCTCTACTCCGTACGCACCTCTCACGGCATCAACAACCATTTTAATCTCTGCGGTTGTTGGCGTTGCACCAGACCCAATTGCCCACACAGGCTCATATGCAATAATCATATTTTCTCCCACTACCCCACCATTCAAGGCTGCGGCGATTTGTCGCAACACGACAGCCACTGACTGGCCAGCCGCTTTTTCCTCGCTCGTTTCACCAACACACAAAATTGGAGTCATCGTCGATATTTTGGCTAAGTAGAGCTTTTTTGCAATCATTTCATCTGTTTCACCAAACAATGAACGTCGTTCAGAATGGCCAATAATAGCAAAATCCACTCCTTGTTCAGCGAACTGTTCAGCTGCAACTTCCCCAGTAAGTGCGCCTAACTCTTCTGAGGCAATATTTTGGCTAGAAATAGCCATATTTTCTGTCTTTTTCGCCACCGCAAGTGATGTATGAATAGCAGAAGGAGCGATAATAACCTGAACAGCTTCATTATTATATGCAAATTCTTCAAAAAAAGACTCTACAGCCTGTTCATTTTGATACATCTTCCAATTTGCAATAATAAAAAGTTGCTTTTTCATTGATTTTTTGTTGTAATAATGAATCTATTGTAGCATTTTCTCAAGGACTTGCAAAAACTTCCTACTTTTGATAGACTCAGTCCCGTTATCGTTTAATCAAAAACTATGTCAGTACCGAAGAAAAAATTGAGCCGAACCCGAACACGCAGTCGCCGTTCACATGATGGCATTAGTGCTCCAGTAAGCATGGAATCACCAATTGCTGGCGACACCGGTTTCATTCTGCCACACCACAGCCATACATTTAATGGCAAGCTGTACACGTGGAAAGAGCTCAAAGAATTGATGAAGAAAAAATAGCCTCCTTGCTTGCATGTCGAACCGACATTTCGCCCGCATGATCGCACTCCAAGCTCTCTTTGAGTGGGATTTTTCGAATGAAGAACATGATGCAAGTGAGTCAGCCAAACATCACATTGAGCAACTTGATAAAAAATTTGAGGACACAGACTTTACAACAGACTTAATTACTGGCGTTGTAAAACAGGTTGCTGAATTGAACGCTCTTGTTGAAAAATACGCGCCAGATTGGCCACTTGACCAAATTACGACTGTGGACCGCAATGTTTTACGCATTGGGATCTACGAATTGTTATTTAGCTCAGAGGAAATTCCACCAAAAGTGGCTATTAATGAGGCAATTGAGCTTGCAAAAGCCTTTGGCGGCGACTCATCTGGCCGATTTGTCAACGGAGTACTCGGCTCCATTTTCCGAGATTTAGAAGCAGGAAAAATTGAAAAACATGCGTAACGACATTACCGCACTCAAAGCAGCGTTAGGAGTTGAATTTAAAAACGAAGATCTACTGCACCAAGCATTAGTTCATCGCTCTTTTTTAAACGAAAATCGTGAATTTGATTTAGATCAAAATGAACGTCTCGAGTTTTTAGGTGATGCTGTATTGGAATTAGTCATTACAGAGCACTTGTATCATACCTACAACAACCCAGAAGGAGAGCTCACAAACTGGCGCGCTAGCCTTGTAAACGCTGTTATGCTCAATGGTATCGCAGAGGACCTGGGCGTTGAAAAATGCATGTACTTGTCACGCGGCGAGCAAAAAGAACCACACAGCAAGTCGCGGCATTCGATTTTGGCAAACGCGATGGAAGCGATTATCGGAGCGCTCTATTTAGACCAAGGTTACGATACAGCAAAAGAACTGATTGTACGAATTATTGTTGTAAAATTACCGTATATTTTAGAGCATAAGCTCTATATGGATGCGAAAAGTCGCCTCCAAGAAACCGCTCAAGAAAAACTTGGAATCACACCACATTATCAAATGCTCAGCGAAAGTGGTCCGGATCATGACAAAACATTTGTTGTTGGTGTCTATTTAGGGAAAGGCAAAATTGCAGAAGGCTCTGGCCGCAGTAAACAGGATGCCCAAATGCAGGCCGCAGAACAAGGTTTAATTGCAAAAGGCTGGGACTAAGATTGTGGTGATATGCGAAGAGGTGAGCCTAGGGGAAGTCAACAATGGAAAAAGGAACTTCTTACGGAAAAACCTGAATTTTTCACCTTATCGGAAATACACGCCATGCTTCATGGTGGTACAAATCTTTTAGCTGAAGACGATGGTTTGGAAATTGACCCAGAAAAAGATCGGGCTTTTGTTCAAGATTGTAATGAATGGTTACAAACACACTACAACGTACAAATCATTGCTGATTTTGATTATACAAATGACAATACTCCATCTTCATATACGGCCGGTGAGACTCCAACATTATATATTACAAACTTTACAGCAGCTGGACTTGCCAGAGAAAGCATGCATGAAATTTGCCATTTTTTAGTAAGCTCAGACGAAGAAAGACGCATTGATAATTACAACCTTTCTAGTGAAAAAAATAATGAATACTTTAATACAACTCAAAAAAAAGAACAGCGAGCCATTCTATTAGAACTACTCTTGACTATTGAGTCTCATGGATACATTGAAAATACAAAAAGCCCTCTTGTATCTGGAGTGGTTGGCAATACAATCGAACGCTATACAGAAAGTCTCAATAGAAATCCAAGCGCCTTGCAAATACCGCGCGACTTTGCAGGAAAGTCGGAATTACTTGAGTTGCTACAAAAGCACAAACATATATTTATGGGGTAAAGCAGCCTAACGGGTATTTTTTCTATTTCGAGGAATTACTGCTATACTAGCGCAGTATGAAAATCGAATCTTTAGAGCTGACTGGATTTAAATCCTTTGCTGACACAACCCATTTTGACTTTACAAAACGCTTTACCGCCGTTGTTGGACCGAACGGTTCTGGGAAATCAAACGTTGCCGATGGTATTCGCTGGGTTCTTGGCGAACAAAGTTTGAAATTATTGCGCGCAAAATCCAGTAGCGATTTGATTTTTGGTGGCTCGGAAAAACTCGGAAAGCTGGGTGTTGCACATGTTGAACTCACACTTGATAATGCTGACGGAGCCTTTCCGCTGGACTACAAACAAGTGACGATTTCTCGAAAATTATTTCGTGATGGTGAAAACGAATATAAAATCAACGGAGCAAAGGTGCGACTCCAAGATGTTGTCATGCTCCTTGCGCAAGCAAAGTTTGGGCAGAAATCCTACGCCGTGATTGGCCAAGGGATGATCACTCAGTTTTTGAATTCAACACCGCAAGAACGGAAAATCTTTTTTGATGAAGCAACCGGTGTGCGGGAATATCAAATCAAACGTGATCAATCAATCAATAAGCTGATCCGCAGTGAAGAGCACTTGGCACAAAGTGAAACAGTGCTTGCAGAAATTGAACCACACTTGCAATCGTTAGAACGCTTGGTCAAGCGCCTTGAGCAACGTGAAAAAGTAGAGTTTGAATTGCGCGATGTCTGGGTACGTTTTTATGGACTGCAGTGGAACACGTTATCTGAAGAACAAACTGAATTACGTGGTCGTGAACAAACGCTTGTCAAAGAAATTGCAACCGCAGAAAAAACCCTCGAAACGCTGCAACACCAATCAGACGCCCTTGCTGCTGAAAGTTCTCGTTCCGAGCGCTACAGTGAACTGCAACAACAATACAATGCGCTACTTGAAGCCAAAGGTCGCATCGTGAAAGACCAAGCAGTCCTGAAAGCAAAAATCGAAGTTGAACACGAGCGTCAAGGACAGCTCAGTCTTGTGTGGCTTGAACGCAAAGAAGATGAACTGCGTGCTGGTGTGCGTGAAGCTGAAGAAACACTGCGTGGTTTGCAAGCAGAAATGACTCAAGCCCTCGCGCTTGAAAACCGCTTACAAAAACAACAAACTGCATTGCTCCGGGATATTAAAGAAGAGGAAACCAGCACCAGCGCCCTTCGTGAACAACTGATGACCAGTCAGCACGCTCTGTCCATGGAAGAAGTCAAAACTGAACTCGACAGTTTGTTTGCTGAACAAGAAGTCTTTTTGAGTGCACTGCTGGCAACTTCAACCATGGCAGAATTTCAAAAAATGCAACAAACAGCTAAGCGCATTGCAAAGCGGTTTGCTGTGTTTATGGACACACTGCACAGTGATAATCGTGAAGCTGTAGAAGAGTTGCGCGTTGAGCTCAAGCAAAAAGAAGCCGTTGTTGAAAAACTGATCGCTGAAAAACAGGCGCTAGAACAACAGATGCAAACAGCCAAAATCACTATTGCTCAAATTGATAGCCGAAAAACGATTGCAGAAAAACAACACACCACAACCACTGCGAGTCTGACTGATGTTGAACGTGAACGAAAAGCCGAAAGCAGCACCAGCACAGACTCACGAGATAAAAACATGGCTGCCTGGAGTGAGCAAATGGCTGTGTTTGAAAAAGAAATCACGAAAACAGACTCAGAGATGAATGCGATTCGTGCACATATTGATGCATTCAACCAAGAAGAAGAGGCGAAAAAAACAGAACTTCTTGCGATTCAAGCCGATATGCGGAGCGCGCAACGAACAGTCAATAATCTCAGCAGTGAACGCAACACGCTTGATATTCGACTCGCAAAAATCGAAACACGCAAAGAAGACATCGTGTCGTTGCTGACACGAGAAGTGCCGACTGACTTGCATGCAGCAGTCTTTGGATATGCGCCAGAGCCATCGGACAATCGTGGTGAGCTGGAAAAACGGATGATTGCCCTGACTCGAAAACTCGAAGCCATTGGAACAGTTGATGAAGAAACCGTGAATGAGTATAACGCAACTCAAGAGCGCTACACCTTTTTGAAAGATCAAATCACTGACCTTGATAAAACAATCACAGAATTAGAAGTGGTGATTGATGAGCTCGACAAAACAATTCACACTCAATTTCAACGCAACTTCAAAAAAATCAATGAGAGTTTTAATGATTTTTTTAGCGTGTTGTTTGAGGGTGGCAGCGGAAAATTATCATTACTGACGGAAGAAGAGCTTCCAGAAACAGAAGTTGCTGGAGAAGAAAAAGATGACGCTACTCAAGCAACAGAATCTGAACAGGCTCGTGAATTTATTGGCAAGAAAAAGAAAAAACAAAAGTTGATTTCTGGTATTGATGTTGTGGTAAATCCCCCACGCAAAAAAATCACCAATATTGCTTCTTTAAGTGGTGGTGAAAAATCACTGGTTGCTGTGGCGCTTTTATGCGCAATCATCGACAACAACCCAGCTCCATTTGTGGTTTTGGACGAAGTTGAAGCGGCACTCGATGAAGAAAACTCAGAAAAGCTCGCAGCAATCCTTAAAGAACTATCCAAAAAAACTCAGATTATTATCATCACACATAACCGTGTCACCATGCGCCAAGCTGACATGCTTTACGGCGTCACTGTTGGGAAAGAAGGAAAATCACATATTTTGAGTGTTGAACTGAAAGATGCCGAGCAGATGGTTGAACCGGCAGTTCCTGCAAAACCAACAGCCAAAAAATAAGAAAACTGTTTCGGGACGACGCTGCTATTGCAGTACGCCACCCCGATGCTCGCCCAAGAAGGGACTGAACTCTGTCGGTTGAGTCAGGCCCGGGGATGAACCGTCACGGTGTAGAGGTGTTCGAAGTTATCACCTTGTACTCCGTACACTTCCGCTTGCGTGATCTTGAAGCAGCTCGCCAGCTCCAGCGCGCGCTGGAGAGTCTCACACTTGTGCTGGTAGCTGGAAGCGACATTCCAGCGAAAATCCGTGGCTGCGGTGACGTAGACCACTTGGTGTTCGATGTCACCGGGCGGCTTCGGACTCCACGCCAGGAATCGAGAAATCGCAGTCTGAGCCGTCGAGCGCTCGATATCATCCTCGAGCACCAAGACCTGCATGATCATGCTGCACCGTCCAACTTGAGGAGTTCACGCACGATATCATCGGCCTTGCCGGACTGGCCGTTGGCGTTCAGCCGGCAGATCTGCTGGATCTGCTCGGATGTTGCCAGACCGCTGTACCGCAGCTGCTCGAACCGGTAGGCACGGGAGTGGATCCCGCTCGCCCAGTAGCCGATGTGCATCCCCATGGCCGCGATGACGAGCACCACCTTGATAGCCGTCGGCTGCATCAGAACTTCATAAGCATAGCCACCGAAGGCGGCCAGCGGCGCGTTCTGCAGCCACCACTTGTACCACCGCTCCTCCGCGCTGAACGCCGCGAACGGCACAAGCAGGGAGGCGAACAGCGCCGCGATCATCAGGACGCTGACAACTTCCAGCGCTCCGTGCACTTCCTCGACGCTGTACGGCAGCGAGCTGATGAAACCGATCCCGAAGAACACGACGTACCATGGATTTTGACGAATGAACGACATGATCACCTCCTCCCACGCGGGAGTTTTGGGTTATCTGACTGCCAAAACCGTACTAGACTAAATAAGAGTGGCCAAGAGCACCATATGGTGATAGTTGACACCACTCTAAAATAGATTTATCCTAATGATATGTACAACGAAATTTTCCAAGACATTGGCCTGTCTCCCAACGAAGCGAAGATCTATGAAACCCTTTTAAATACTGGTGTTTCAGGGGTGGGTGATATTTCAACACACGCTAATATTCATCGACGTAATGTGTACGATGCTTTGCAACGCCTGACTCACAAAGGCCTGGTCTTTGTGATTTTTCAAAAAGGTGAAAATCGCTATTCAGCCGTGAATCCAGACAAACTCATGGAACTGCTCAAAGAAAAAGAACATTCACTACAAAAAATTCTCCCAACCCTGCACACAATTTACGAAAACGATCCTCCAGAAGAAGCGGCTTTCATCTACAAAGGCATTGAAGGCTACAAAAATTATATGCGTGACCTTGTTCGAGTTGGTGAAGACACATTATTTTTAGGAGCAAAAGGCTTGTGGTACACGCCTGGGATTAATGATAGTTTTTTGAAAGATTTTCAGCAGATGGCGAAAAAGAAAAAAATGCGCTATCGAACAATCTATGACCCACGCGTTCCGGAGCAACTCCCTCGGGCTTTAAAAAATGTTGGGGGTGAATATAAAGTGCTACCAAAAGGCTACGAAACAACCGCTGTCTGTGATATTTTTGGTGATTATGTCGTGACGTTTACGAGTGAAGATGTCGGAAATTTTGGTGAGGATGGAACTGTCTATGTCATGATCAACAAAGCCTTGGCGGACAGTTATCGGACCTGGTTTCAATTTATCTGGGATATGTGCCCTGCATACAAACCAGCGAAGAAACCATAACAAACTCTTCAATATTGACCTTTTTCATGGTTTCTGGTATGGTCAGTTCCGTATTTAATTTATGTGCATCGCCTCTGCCGTCATACATAAGATCGGCAAACGATGCGGGAAACAATATCCTTATGTTAGTGATTCGACTCCAACCAACCGGACGAAAAAACCAAAAGAAATTTCGTCTTATTCTTCAAGAGCGTACACAAGCTCCAAAAGCAAAAGCACAAGAAATCTTGGGCTCTTACGATCCACATCTGAAAGATCGCAAAGATCAGATTGTTTTAAAAACAGAACGCATCCAATATTGGATCGGTTTGGGTGCGCAACCATCAAACACCGTTCATAACATGTTGATTGAATTTGGTGTGATTGAAGGCGATAAACGTCGTTCAGTATTCAACAAAAAAGCTGAACCAGAAGCAGTTGCTGAAGAAGCTGCGCCTACAGAAGAAAAACCAGCTTCGGAAGAAGCTCCTGCGGCGGAAGAGAAAAAGGAAGACGCAAAAGTGGAGTAGCACAACAAACAAAGCAAAAAAGCCTCGTCAATCTGCGGGGCTTTTTGATTGACGAACCCCCTCCAGAATGGTATACTATTTTTACTGTACATTTCGGTGTACGAGCATATTAAACAGTTATGTAACAATCCTCATATGGAGAAAGACCAAGAGTTTGTCGAATATGTAGTTAAAGCGATCGTTGACAACCCAGAAGCGGTTTCAACAGTTCGAACAGTCGATGAAATGGGCGTTCTGATCACCCTCTCAGTCGATACAAATGACCTCGGCCAAGTAATCGGTCGTCAAGGCCAAACAGCAAAAGCAATCCGCACATTATTGCGCGTTGTTGGAGCGAAAAACCAGGCTCGTGTGAACCTGAAAATCAATGAACCAGAAGGCTCACGCCCAAAACGTTCATTTGAACAAAACAGTACAGAAATGTCTGTTGACCAACCAACCCCATCATTCGAACAGCAACCAGCTGCTCCAATGACTCCAACCAGCAGTGCGATCGATAACCTCGACCTGTAATTTGCTCAAAAGCGTCCGTTTCTACAGCGGGCGTTTTTGTTTTGCGCTATTTTACGCTATACTAGTGATATAAGTGGTTATTTATTCCCTGACTATCAATATGAATTCACAACAATATCGCATCTTGATGCTGCTTGGCGGCGGCATTGTCATCCTACTCCTCATCGTTGGCCTTGTGCTCGCAATGACAAGTCCATTAAAACCAGTTCGTGGTTTCTTAAAAGAAATAGAAGCGCAAAAAAAAGACGCTGCCCTCGGCTATGTCAAAGATTCAATTGACCAAGCGGCCAAAGATGATATCAACTTTTTTATTGACGACTGGATGACAGCTGGCAAACCAAAAGTGGAAATCGAAAAAACAGACGCCTACAACAAAGAAGGTGAAGGCACTGCAATGACATTCAAACCAACTCCAAAATATTGGTCACACAATGCTCGTGTCTTTTTAACTGTAAGCTTTGAAGAATTTGATGATCCAGTGATGTTTACGGTTGAACGAAAATCTGGCGGAAATGGCTTATTTTCAAATGTATTCAGAGGTTGGAAGATTGTCGCTTTAGAATATCAACCAATTGGCGAAGAAGACGGAGCGGCCGATGAATTACAAATTGATGACACTAATACTTCGGTTGAGTCAGATGACGCGGCAGCAGATGCTGTAAACACAGATGCGGCTGATGAAGAAACAGACTCACCTGCTGACGACACAACAGAAGACGTGAGCGGTGACCAAGAAGACCCAGGAACCATCGAGCAATAAACTGACATAACATGAAAGCGGTCGACAAATGGCCGCTTTTTTGATTGAATGCCTGTATGAAAAAATCCTATCGTTTTGATGTGATCAGTGTAATTCCAGATGCGCTGCGTTCGTATACCGACGCGAGCATTCTTGGACGTGCGCAAAAAAGTGGAACAATTGAAATTCGAGAGTTTACGCCACGCGACAAAGCGACCGATAAACACAAAATGGTTGATGATACTCCATATGGCGGCGGCCCTGGAATGGTGATGAAAGTTGAGCCAATTGTGCGCACAATCCGCGGAATTCGGAAGAAAAAGCGCAATCGCGTGATTTTGCTGTCTGCAAAGGGCAAGCGGTTTGAACAAGCTGATGCTAGGCGCTTAGCAGAAGACTATGATCATTTGATTTTTGTCTGTGGGCGCTATGAAGGCGTTGACGAACGGGTTCTTGATGCAATTGATGAAGAAATTCGCATTGGCGATTATGTCTTAACTGGTGGTGAACTTGGCGCAGCGGTTGTGATTGACGCAGTTGCCCGACTACTTCCTGGCGTTCTCGGAGATGACGCAAGTAGTCACGACGAATCGCACAGTACACCAGGGTATTTTGAATATCCGCAATACACCAAACCGCAAGTGTTTGAAGGCAAAGAAGTTCCAGAAGTATTACTGTCCGGAAACCACCAAAAAATTGCTGAGTGGCGCAAAGAGCAGTCAAAAAAAACCGGAAAGAGCGACTAAAAAACCCTTACACAGTCTGTTCTGTGCATAACTTGTTCAAAAGTAGGCACTTATCCCCGTTACCCTCCGAAGTACACTGCTTGACACCCTTCGCTCCTTCTTGTAAAATCGATAAGCTATTTTAAAAACCACTCGCTAACAAAACGCTTTTGCAGCAAAGAGCGTCTAGCATTGGGGAATAGGTCGAATCATATTCCACATCGCTAGCCGTTTTTTTGTGCTCAGACGGAAGGAAGCTTTCAAAAAGCTCCCGTTCATTTCTGTGCTCTTAAAAATTGGCGATACAGTACTACAGAGAACTTTGACAACTGAATACACGATTGACAATCATAAAATATCGTCAATACCTTTGAAAAATGTATGCGCATTAAATGGACGCATCACAAATATATCCATTTTTATTGAGAGTTTGATCCTGGCTCAGGATGAAAGCTGGCGGCGTGTCTAAGGCATGCAAGTCGAACGATATAGTGGCAAACGGGAGAGTAAGACAGTGGAAAGTTACCCCAAACTTTGGGACAACCATTAGAAATGATGGCTAATACCAAATGGTCTCTGACTGGCATATGTCAGACAGAGTAAAGATTTATCGGTTTGGGAGACTCCTTTGTTCTATCAGCTTGTTGGTGAGGTAACGGCTCACCAAGGCGACGACGGATAGCGGGTGTGAGAGCACGACCCGTCTCACTGGGACTGAGACACTGCCCAGACGCCTACGGGCGGCTGCAGTCGAGAATCTTCCCCAATGCACGCAAGTGTGAGGGAGCGACGCCGCGTGCCAGAAGAAGCTCTTCGGAGTGTAAATGGCTTTTGTAAAGGAAAAATTAGCGATGGTACTTTACGAATAAGGGGCTGCTAACTTCGTGCCAGCAGCAGCGGTAATACGAAGGCCCCAAGCGTTATCCGGATTTACTGGGCGTAAAGCGTTAAAAGGCGGTGCATTAAGTCGGGTGTTAAAGCCCAGGGCTCAACCCTGGATCTGCATCCGAAACTGGTGCGCTAGAGGACGGAAGAAGCAAGCGGAATTGCTGGTGTAGCAGTTAAATGCGTTTATATCAGCAGGAACACCGATAGCGTAGGCAGCTTGCTAGGACGTTTCTGACGCTAAATAACGAAAGCGTAGGTAGCGAATGGGATTAGATACCCCAGTAGTCTACGCTGTAAACGATGGATGCTAGGTATTGGAGGATTCGACCCCTTCAGTATCGTTTAGTTAACACGTTAAGCATCCCGCCTGGGAAGTACGACCGCAAGGTTAAAACTCAAAGGAATTGACGGGGACCCGCACAAGTGGTGGAGCATGTGGTTTAATTCGACGATAAGCGAGGAACCTTACCCAGACTTGACATCTAGCGAAAGCTCTAGAAACAGAGCCGTGCCTTCGGGAACGCTAAGACAGGTGATGCATGGTTGCCGTCAGCTCGTGCCGTGAGGTGTACCCTTAAGTGGGACAACGAGCGCAACCCCTAGGCTTTGTTACATATTCAAAGCTGACTGCCAGGGATAACCT
>CAZBLE010000001.1:108720-143117 GCA_964492735.1 uncultured Gammaproteobacteria bacterium | reverse complement strand
ACAATAATTTCTCGACCAACAACCGATTGTGGGCGGCGGTAAAAATACGTCTCGATAATCTGTAGATTTGATTTCGCGAGTAGTTTTTTAATTGGCAGGTGGATGATTTCTGATTTATTTATTGTCCAAAAAGGGAGGGCAGCGACAATGGTGCCATCTGCGTGTAGTGCGCGTTCCAAAATAATAAACGTATCACGATAGAGCTTTTCTAATTCAAACAACTGCTGCTCAATTGCTTTGCCGTTTGGTGTTGTTTTTCCAAGGTATCCTTCAAATACAATGCGATCAATTGACTCTGCATTGATCACTTTTTGCGCAAGTAATTCACGCGCATCACACACCGCAATTTTTTCAATATGCTTTCCTGTTTCTTGTTTGAGCCATTCCATGTTTGCGCGTGTATCGTCAATCGCTTTTTTACTGACATCTGTGCCAATAATTTTTTTGCACCCAAGTAATACCGCTTCTTGTAACACTGTTCCGCTGCCACAAAATGGATCGAGCACCGTATCGTCTTGCTGCGCGCCACTGAGATTCAACATCATGCGAGCAAGTTTTGGTGGAAGCATACCAGAGCGGTCGTCACGTGCTGGGCGACCATAGTCACGATGACTCCATTCTTGAAATGGTTGCACGGCAAGAGTTGCGCCAAATAGAATTTCATCCTCACTTTTAAAAATCACAATCTCAACACCGTTTTTTAATAAGCGTTCTTTATGGACAATGACAGATGATAATTCCACTTCTTGAGAGCTGACAAAGCGGCAAGAGATTTCATCAGCCTTAAACGTTTTTTTCAGAGCGATACCAAGAGTTTGCAGCGTCTTGAGTGATTTTTTTGTTGAGATGCCGCTCTCTAGTGCATAGAGTGAAAACCCAAAATGGAATTTTGAATCGCGATTTACACGCCCAAGAAGATAGTCAGCAACAATTTCATCGTCAAAGGTCCCAACAACGCGCACAATTTTCGTGGTACCACCAAGGCGGGTAATAAGTGCTGCTGCATCAATTTCTACAGATGTCTCAAGCCACCCAATAGTATTGCGTAGTTCAATCGCGGTAACTGGAGTGTTGTCTGTTTTGAGGACGGCTGTGAGTTCGCCAAACGATAATTTTGGATGTGTTCCGAAAACAAAGGCGTATGTGTATGTTTCATTCATAGATACACCCTACAGCAAGATGCATTTTTTCACAATTTGTGTTATAATGAATTACGAATTCAATATCTATTTATGGCATTATTTGGAAATGATCAACCGAAGAGTTTTGTTGGTGTCGATATCGGCAATTCAGCAGTGAAAATTGTTGAATTAGAAGGCGTTGGGCATCGGGCGAAATTGGTGACGTATGGCTATGTTGAGCAAGACAACGAAATTATTCGCACCGACTCACCGCAAGCTCGTGCCAGTATTATCGCAGCTCTGAGCTCTGTATTTGCGCAGGCAAATGTGCGCAGTACTCAAGTGATTGCATCCTTGCCAAGTTATGCTGTCTTTACATCAATCATTCATCTTCCGCGGATGAATAAAAAAGACCTCGCAACAGCCGTGCAATGGGAAGCGAAAAAATTTGTGCCAATGCCGCTGTCCGAAATGGTGCTCGATTGGAAAATTTTAGATGAAAATGCTTTTCGCTCTACATATGTTAGTGCTGGCGGACAAGGGCAAATGGATATGTCACAACCACCAATGTCTCCAGTGATGCATTCTATGAATAATCCAGCAACGATTGAATCGAAAGAGCAGTCGTTTTATAAAATTTTACTAACAGCAGCGCCAAAAGATTTGGTCACGCGTTATGTTGAAATCTTTAAGGCCGCGAAATTAAACCTGATCGGAATTGAAACAGAAAGTTTTGCAGCAGAGCGTGCATTGATTGGAAATGATCCAAATCCTGTCATGATTATCGACATGGGAGCGGTCGCGACGAATTTTAGTATTGTGGTTGATGGTGTGCCGATTATTCATCGGAGTATTGATATCGCCGGAAACACGATTACAAAATCAATTGCGAATAGTATGAATATTCCAGTTGATCAAGCAGAGCAGTTTAAGCGTGACTTTGGATTAACCGCGCAACCAGTGCAGCCCGGAACTGCGAATACTGGTGTTGTGGTGCCGCGTCATATTGAATCACTGATGGCAGCTGTGATGAATGAAATTCAATATGTGTTGAATCTCTATCAAAGTCAGACGAATGGTCCGATTGAAAAAATCGTCTTAACTGGCGGCTCAAGTTGGCTTCCACACATTGTTGAATACATGCGGGAACGTTTACAGGCGAAAGTATTTATTGGTGATCCATGGGCACACGTGATGTATCCAGATCCACTGCGTGATGTGCTGGTCCAAGTTGGTCCACGCCTGTCTGTTGCAATTGGCCTTGGAATGCGGCCGATTGTCCCAAGTTCAACAGTCAAAGGTTGATTTTTTGAGCAGTATTACGTATAGTTCTATATATGAATAAAAAAGGATTTACCCTCGTCGAACTTCTCATCGTTATTGGAATTATCGCACTTCTTGCGATTTTAGTGCTTGTGTCGTTGAATACAACACACCAACGATCTCGTGACACAAAACGTATTACAGATATCAAGCAAGTACAGCTCGCACTTGAAATGTATTGGAATGATAATGCAAATTATCCAGCAGTGACTACAGGAACATCAAACTGGAAAAGTTTTGGGGAAGAGTTGAAAAATTGGCTACCAATGTTTCCAAGTGATCCAGTTGCAAAACAATCGTATACATATATTGTGAATCCAGAAAACACAGATCAATATATTTTAGCTGCAACTCTTGAAAAAGATTCTCATGAAGGTCTACAACAAGATGTCGATGGTTTTGTTGGTGCTGGTTGGTTGATGATTGATTCTAGCGGAAAATCAGAAGCAGTCGCAGCTGGTGGTTTTGATTGTGCAGATCCAGTGTATTGTATCGCTGGTGATGCGACAAAGTAATCCATGACAGTGTATTGGGCAATCGCTTTTGCAATCTTAGGCTCCTGTATTGGGAGCTTTTTGAATGCGACCGCAGTACGATGGGGGAAAGGTGAGTCAATTATTTTTGAAACAGACGCAGACGGCAAAAAGCAGGTCACTCGGAGTCGCTGTGTGTCGTGCGGTCACGTGTTGTCCGGTGTGGAGTTGATTCCGATTGTGTCATTTGTAATGCAGCGCGGTCGTTGCAGGGCGTGTCATGTGCGGCTTAGTGCACAGTATCTTTTCGTTGAAATTGCGGCCGCTGTACTCGGCACATTACCGTGGCTCGTCTTGTGGTTTCGGTCTATGGAGCCGCACGTCTCTGTTATTTTTCCGTTGAATGAGACACAGGTAGTTGCGATTGCGCTTTTTTCATGGGCGCTGTTATTTTTGTTTTTGTATGATTTGCGGTATCAAATTATTTTGGATCGCGTGAGTATTCCGAGTATCGCCATCGCTATTCTCGTAAGTGCAGTAGTCTTTGAGCGGTCAGTGCTTAGTATTATCTTAGGTGCGCTTGTTGGTGGCGGATTATTTCTCGCGCAATTTATTATTTCGCGTGGCAAGTGGATTGGCGGTGGTGATATTCGAATGGGCCTTTTAATGGGCGCGCTGCTCGGACTCCCGAGTACAGTCGCAGCGTTGTTTTTGACATATATGATCGGCGCAGCATTTGCGTTGTATTTACTCGCAACCGGTAAAGCAAAACGAGATACAAAAATTGCGCTCGGGACATTTATCGCACTTGCAACGGTGATTTGTTTGTATATTGGCGACTTTCTCGCAAATTGGTATTTGGGAATACTTGGTTTTTAAGATATGGCAGTGTGCGGCTACAGATAGCTATTGTAGTGGTATGATTTGTGTGTGCGGGGTGTTGCCGGCTTCATTTGGAACCGTCACAACAACGTAATGAAAAAAAGCTGCTGCTTCACCGCCAAGAATGGCTTGCGGATATGCTCCGCCGCCACCGGTGATAGTCACAGGGACCGTTTTTTGGTTTGTTGCATCAGTGACTAAAGAATATTCCAATGATGTGTGTACATGTCCATTAAAGATGTGGTCAATGGTGTATCCTGAAATGAGCGCTAGAAATTTTTTATTTTGTTCGCGTGAGTTTGGTGTTTCATCATCGCCAACGAGTTCTTGGCCAGGCACATTGAGTGGTCGATGAAAAAATAGAAAGTGATAGGAGGTAGTGCTGCTGTCTAATTCTTTTTTTAACCACTCGAGTTGTGGGTCAGAAAATCCAGCTCGTCGATAGGAATTATCAAGGAGCAGGAGTTGCGCATTTTTATAATCAAAACCGAAATAGACTGTTTCGCCAAAAATTTCTTTATAGACCCGGAGTGTTCTGCGTTCTGTTTTTTCGTCATACACCAAATCATTATTTCCCGGAACATAATAGGTTGGGATTGTTAAGGTTTCAAATTGAGCTTTCACTGTTTCCATTTTGTCTTTTTCACCGTGTGACGCAACGTCTCCAACATGAATAATAAATGCAATGTCAGTACGTTTTTTCATTTCGGTAATAAATGCATCGAGTGTTGGCCCGCCATCTTCTGTGTCGCCAATGACGGCAAATTTCCAACCATCAATTTCCGCTGGTTTTTGATTTTCTGGCTGCTGTTTTTCTGTATTGACGTTTTTGGTATCGAAAAAATCAGCAAATTGCAATGATTTGCTCGTATTCAGGCGCCCGCTCAGATCTGACCAAATGGTGTTGATGTTCAAACTGCCAAACTTCACAAATATACCAATGCAAACTACAATGATAATAAGAAGTATTGGACCAAAACAACAGGAGAGCAGCTTTTTCATATGAATAAATCTGAGGCAAAAATAAGACTCACGAAATTACGAGATGAAATCAATCATCATCGGTATTTGTATCACGTTCTGGATAAACAAGAAATATCAGAAGCCGCGCTCGATTCGCTCAAAAAAGAGTTATTTGATTTAGAGCAGCAGTTTCCAGATTTAGTGACTCCTGATTCTCCGACGCAGCGTGTGGGAGGGGAAGTGTCTGGTGATTTTGCGAAGGTGACGCATGCGGCTCGGATGTTGTCATTAAATGATGCGTTTTCGGAAGCGGATATTGTCGCGTGGATTGAGCGCTTGCAACGGTTTGATGCGGTTGCGGCTCAAGACCTGACATTTTTCGTTGAACCAAAAGTGGACGGCCTGGCAATGAGCTTGTTGTATCGCGATGGTGTGTTTGTCCGGGCAGCAACGCGCGGCAATGGGACAATTGGAGAAGACGTGACGCATACCGTCAAAACCATTCAAACAATTCCAATGCGTTTGCATGCACCGCGCTCGAAGCGGTTTGCTGGCACTGGCATGACTGGAGACATTGAAGTGCGTGGCGAAGTGTTTTTGTACCAAGCAGATTTTGAAGCGATTAATACAGAACGTGCAGCAGAAGGGTTACCGCTGTACGCAAACCCACGCAATACAGCAGCGGGGAGTGTTCGGCAGCTTGATCCAAAAATTGCCGCGAGTCGCAAATTGCAGTTTATGGCGTATCAGATTGTTGGTGTGCCGGATATGACAGAACATGGAGACGAGCACGCGCTGTTGCATGAGCTGGGTTTTAAAACAGATCAATTATGCGCCGTGGCAGACAGTGTTGACGGTGTCATGAAGCTCTATGCGGCGTGGCAAAAAAAGCGTGATGCTTTGCCATATGGGATTGATGGGATGGTTGTGATGGTGAACAGTAGTGCTGCGTTTCAGCGTTTTGGCGTGGTTGGGAAAGCGCCGCGTGGTGCGATTGCGATGAAGTTTCCGGCAGAGCAGGTGACGACAATCGTAGAAGACATTCAAGTGCAAGTCGGGCGCACTGGCGTGCTCACTCCAGTCGCTCATTTGCAGCCGGTGCAAGTGGCAGGCAGTGTGGTGAAACGCGCGACATTACATAACCTTGATGAAGTGCGTCGTCTTGATGTCCGAGCGGGCGACACAGTGATTATTGAAAAAGCCGGTGACATTATTCCGGACGTGGTTGAAGTGCTGCTGAATTTACGGCCGAAAAAAACGCGTGAATTTCAGATGCCAATACAGTGCCCGGTGTGTGAAACCGCGATTGTGCAGCGTGATGGAGAAGTGGCATTTGTGTGTCCGAACAAAGAGTGTCCCGCGAAAGTGCGTGAACAGCTGTATTATTTTGCCAGTAAGGCAGCGTTTGATATTGATGGGTTGGGGCCGGCGATTATTGATCAGTTGATGGATGCGGCGCTCATTCGCACAGCGGCTGATATTTTTCGATTGACTGTCGCTGATCTCTTGCCGCTTGAACGGTTCGCTGAAAAATCAGCAGAGAATACAATCGCAGCAATTCAGGCGCGGCGGGCAATTTCATTATCGCGATTTATTATCGCGCTTGGCATGAAGCATGTCGGAGCGCAGACAGCCGTGAATCTTGCGCAGCATTTTGAAACGCTCGCACGATTGCGCAAGGCTACTCACGAAGAACTCGAAGCCGTTGAAGATATTGGCCCGACGGTCGCTGATTCAATTGTGGCGTATTTTGCAGATCCAGCGCACCAGCATTTGATCGATGATTTATTACAGTTCGTGAAGATCGAAGTTGAGAAAAAAGTCGTCGCCGCAAAAGGACCACTTTCCGGAAAATCGATTCTTTTTACTGGCACTCTTGATTCGATGTCGCGTACCCAGGCGCAAGAAAAGGCGAGTGCGCTTGGGGCTACGATTGAACGGACCGTCACAAAAGATCTGAGTATCTTGGTTGTCGGTGATAAACCGGGCAGCAAGCTCGCGAAAGCTGAAAAGGCCAGCGCGCAGATTCTCACTGAAGAGCAATTTTTGGATCTTGTAGGATAATGTTTTAGAATAAACGTATGGAAAAAAAAGGATATACAAAACCCGCAGCAGTTGAGTCTGCTCCCGTGATAGAGCGTGACGCAATTATAACGCCTGAAATTCAAGCGATGCTCAATCAGTTGCGTGGTTTTGAGTCTGCGGCCAAAGATGAATGGAAGGGTGTTCAAACGTGGACAGAAAATCCGTTAGATATGTTTGAAGAAGAAGTCAAAAAATTATTCATCTATCCGGATGATGTGTTTGAGTGGTTTGTCGGCGCGCGTCAGGATATGAGTCTTCCAGAAGTGAAACAGCGTTGGCAAGAGTTATTGCGGGCGCGATTAACAAATCAATTACCGGCAATTATTGCGCAGCTTGAATCACGAGCGTTTTTGAATAGGACGTTTGAGAAATTATTTGATATTTTTAACGGTACATTTTTATTTCAAAGTATTTGTCGCATTTTGTTAAAAGAGCGCGGCGGGGAACTGCCTGATATTGAAAGTTTGCGTGTTCAAGAGTTGCTGGCGGATCAATTATCTGTTGAACAAAAAGATGAAATGACTGCAATTGTTTCGGAAAATTATACACAACTCTCTGGTCTCGCTGATGACTTTCGACGTCAATTAGAGAGTGATGCTCCGGATGCAACAGCATACCATCTCCTTGACCGACGAGTGAAGCGTGATCTTTCTGAAGAAGTGCCACAGATTGATTATGAGGTTGTTGGATTTGTGCGTGTCGGGCAGCAAGAGCGCGGTTTTTATATTAGTGGCTTTCATATGCAGCCAGAATTACAAGCGAGTGGAATTGGTTTGGTGCTTATTGAGTCTGTAATTTCTCAATATCAAAAAGAAGGTGATTTATATGCACTTGCCGAAGCGGGTAGTCCAGCGTTGAATTTTTATTTGAACGTTCTTGGCGCACAAGAGGTGCGACGCATTGAAAATACAGATCCGACACGCAGTGGAGGTGTCGAGGTGGAAATTATGCTTCCCAAAAAAGTATCGCAGGAGTGAGCATTATCGAACAGGGAGAGTGGCTTTCGCCCAAAGTTCTTCAAATAGTTGTTTTTGAAATCGTGCGTAAATTGGTTGGGTGATCAGCCAGCCATAGATTTGTGTTTCATTCGCGACAATTGTTGAAACAGTGTCATTGTAGATCTCAGTTGCCAGACTTGTTTTGAATTGCGAGCTAATAAAACGAATATCAGTGAGATCGGATTGAACAGATTCGGCATATTCACGCGCTGCTTTGGAGTGGGGAAGGAGCATGCGTTTGCGAATCCCGGATTGTAAACGAGCCGCAACATACTCTTCATTAATTGCTTTTGCATAGCGCTCGACAGCGTCATGGTCAGTAATCGTGAGAATTTCATCGGTTGCTTTTAATGAATCTGCAAGAAGTTCGGTGATTTCAGTCTCTCCTTCAAAAAAACGCACTCCCGGCCCATGATGTGACAGGTTGTATGCATTTGTTGATTCTCGAATATAGGACTGAAGGCGATCAATAGACTCGGCTGTTTCTTGTTGTTTCTGCGCGATAATCTGTTCAAGTTGTTTGGGGTGGGCGAGTGAGATTTTTGCCACTCGTCCAATACGTTGTTCTGTGATGATCCCGCGCGTGCGCAATTGTTTCACGGCAGATGAGACCGTTGCTCGGCTCAGCGCGGTTTTTGTAATTAATTCGCTAATTGAGAGATCGCCAGATGTCAGTAAGGTTTCAAAGATCTGCTGCATGCTGGTATCAAGTCCAAATTCACTGAAAATCGCGTTTGTTTTTTTCATATATAACTAGTATAGGCCAAATATTCTTATATGTCAATACATAAATAGACATATTTGTGTATATCTTTATATTTAATATTAGCCATTTTTTAATACTTTAAAAAAACATGCGTATATATACATTGACATTTCATGAAAAAATCAGTATCATACTTCGTCATACCTTCGGGTGTGATGCACCTTTTACAACAAAACATGTTGATTCAGGAATAGAGCGCAAAACCGTCGGTTTTTGCCTTGTGTTCCTGAATCAACAGGAATTTAGCTGAAGCAAACATATTCATAAAAAGAAGGCAGCGCTGGCAGAAATGCCATGAGTCGCGACCCTTCAATATAGATGCACGAAACCGTGTGTCGTATGAATGCTTCAAATAGATATCCAGCGGGTTTGCTGGGTGTTTATCGCTGAATGGTCTATCAAAGACCAAAATTCTGGAGTTTCCCATGTTCGTCCGCACCGTGACCAATGCCGCCGGACTCCCTGTCGCGGAGACGCTCGTCTCCGTCGATTTTGAGTTCACCGGGCTGACCCCCGGTTGCTTGCCCCTCTCGACGGGGGCAGTCCTCCCCGACGGGAGCAAGCTCTACGTCGAGTTCGATGTCCCCGGGCTGCGGGAGGCGCTCGACGCCATCCGCTCCGGGGCGCCTGTCCCCACCGAGCTCGTCTCGGCTCTCGGAGGCGACTGGGTGGTCGCCAACGTCCTCCCCAAAATGGAGGGGACCGAACTGGTCTCCCTCGAGGAAGGCGCTCGCCGCCTCCTCGCGTTCTGCGGCGCGGGGTACGAGGGCAAGTCGTGGGACGGGTCGCCCGCGACCAAGTACGACCACGTCCGCGTGCTCCTCGACAACGGGGCATACGACTGGATGTGCCTGGTTCGGTTGTTTGGGGGGCACGGCTTCGGCGTCCCGTTCTTCTACATGCCCACCGACTTGGCGACGCTGCTCAGCGTCGCCGGCATCAACCCCGACGTCGGGCGCGTGGCGCTCGCCCAGGCCCTGGGGTGGAACCCCGGCGAGGAGGTGGCGGCCCACAAGGCCAGCCACGACGCCGACATGGCCTGGTGTATCTACCAGGCCATCCAGGCAGACCCCGCGCGGGTTCGCGAGATCGCGGCCGCGCTGTAGTCTCTCCCGAGACGGGCTGAAGTAACGCGTCACTCCTGACGCACACAACAGCTCGTCTCACCTGAGTACAATTTTCTGCAAAGATGTTGTGCTCGGGACGTTTCTTGAGTGAATAACAAACGTTGTTCATTCAATGCACGTTAATAAAAAGATGCAGGAACAGAGCAGCTCACAATATTGCGCTGTTGCGTCCCTGCATCTGAAATGTCTTCAGCTTTGCAAGGTCGTGCTTCGCACGAAGGAGAGCAGATGAACAAGATCCTCGTCCTCGTCCTCGTCCTCGCCGCCACTCTCGCCGGCTGCGGCGGCAAGTCGGTGCACCCGCCTCCTTACGAGGAGGTGTGGAATACTGGCGCGTTTTTGTGCGCCAAGCAGCGAGGGGCCAGCTTCTTTTCCAGCCAAGTCTGCAAAGACAGGGCTGGAAGTTGTTACCTGAGGGGAGGCGTGGCAGTTAAGATTGCCTGCCCGTCGTGGGCAACATGGCCCACGAATGCTCTTTGATCCCTCGAGACGGGCTGAAGTAACGCGTTACTCATGACGCACACGACAGCTCGTCTCACCTGAGTACAATTTTCTGCAAAGATGTTGTACTCAGACTTTCTTTGAGCGAACAATAATGATTGTGCATTCAAAGAACGTTATTCACAACGTTTCAAACAAGGAAAAAAAGATGCCAGACGTGACATGCCCTGACTGTGGGGCACGCATGACGAGCTCCGGGGGTAATAGCCCCGGAGATTACGCAGTTCTGTTCGCTTGCGGGGCGCAGACCGGCGCCCCGCAAAGCAACGTCCGACCCTGCCCAAAGGAGCCGGCAGAAAAGACGGAAGGGCGTCGCCAAGCGGCGCTCACAGCTCTCCGTCTGGAGGAAGCCTCGCTCGAGGCTCGTCTCCAGATGGTGAGGAGGCAAATCAGTGAGCTCGACAAGAGCTAATTGAGACTTCCTCGTCCCGAGCGCACATCCCTAAAAAAGATTGTTGTGCTCGGACCGTTTCTTGAGTACAGATATATCGATCTGTGTTCAAGAAACGCTATCTATGTCTAGCGTTTAATAGACGAAAAGTCTTGTGGTGCAGGGATAGGGCGGGATATAATGACCCTATTCAAATAATAAAACAGCATACGTATACGTAATAAAATATATGACTGAAAAAAGTACGAAACAACAACCGATAATGAGTCCAGAAGAAAGACGATTATTACAAGAGCAACTGAATCGTGATAAGGATTTTCATGAAGAACAAATTCTTGGATATCAAACACAGCTTGGAGCACTGCACCGAACATCTCCAGCCCCAACAGAGACGTCTACGGTCATAAGCGATCCCACGGATAAGCGACATAATGTCTATGTTCACGGACTGGATACAGCAGGTCCGGCTGGTCCAGTTATTGAAAAAAAACCTGAAGATCTGACAGATAAAGAGCGTGCAGATATTGCAAGTAATGATGCAAAGAGTTCTGCAAGAAAGCGGTTTTACGGTTCAGGTCGGTAATTCGTTATATATCAAATATAGCGAAAATTTTAAAAATATAGCATACGTATATGGGAGAAAGAAATGATCAAAATTTTCGTACGCCTCGTCATAATGAAATTGAAGTTGAGCCAAGTATTGGTGAATGTATTTTGAATATTGAATTAACGCACTCTGGGGATATTCGAACGTCTGCAGTGACGCCGATTCCAGGGAACACAAAACCGTATGTTATTGCGGCGCGTCAGCATGAAAAATTAAAGACGTATTTACGCTCAGTCAAGGACGTAGAGGCGCAGCAATTTCGTTGTCGCGTTGTCCCTGAAAACCCAAGCATCGCTCGATTGCTTCAGCGCGCATGTCTGGTGGAAATAGTTGAAACAATGCCACAGCGTGAGTGGAGTATTCAAACGGTTAAGGGAAAGCTGGCGCTCGTAGCGATTCGAGGAGGAGTTGCTGAAAAAGTTATATACGCTTCGGGTTATAAAAGTGTTCCTGGCTTAAGTGCACAAGATACACAGCAGTTTACAGAATGGGGTTTTGGTGATATCGCGCAGCGGTTTAATGACTTGTGTGAAGAAGAGTTTGCGGAGAAAGCACTGACGTTTGAACAGCAAGTAGCCGAATGGCGAGAACTTGCTGTTCATGCAATGGAAAAATTGCCGAAAGGTAGTGGTAGTATTCAAAATATTACTATCCCAATTCCAGGTGGAAGAGTTGAAGTGCGTTTAAGTCCTGAGGGAGTGTATGATACAGGTACTGTTTTATATATTGGAAAATACGACGTAATTGAAAGTTCAAAATATTTTTCATTCAACCCTTCTATCCCATTGAATGAGGTGCCTGTTGACGCGGCTTCTCCACGAGCCTTCATTGAGCAAATGACGCGTGCTGGATTTGATGCGCCGACAGTGAGCGATCTTGCCAATGCGAAGTATGGAATAATAACCTTTCAATGGAAAGGTCCTGACGAGCATACGAGTATACGCAAAACGTTTTCTTGTGAGGTTTTGCAAAACGAAGGTGTGCTCCGTACAAGCGATCTGTCAGTTCATTCGAATGGCGCTGGTAAACCATCGGTGATCGGTTTTTCATTGACGATTGATCTTGGGTCAGCAGCACGAATGCAGTCAGAAACTACGTGGATTGCAGTTGGGACAATGCCGCGCATTTTTTTCCCTGAGCAAGCACATATATTTGATTTACCCGCTATTCAAAAGGGGTACATTTATAATCATAGATTTCCAGAACAAACGGCGATTGCACGTAAGCGTATTGAAGCAGCTGTTGAAGATCCGGCATTCATTGATCGATTTACGCAATCTTTGGACCGATATACAAATCCTGTTATTGCACAATATGTCTCGACTAAAAAAATTATTGAAGCACAAGATATAAGCCGGATAGAACAAAGAAGTGTTCGAGAGATGAGCTCGGCATCAAGGGATGGATATCGTAAAGCTGATTATTTTTCGGCTAGTAAGAAATTTATCGGGACATCTGATATCGTATATGACGAGAAAAATTCTGATCCGTGGGAAGGTTCAAATGCGCATTTACGAAGTGTGACGCAGAAAAACCTAGAAACACAAAAAACTAAAATTGATTCCTTTTTTAGCACACTGCAGTCAAAAGGGCTTCTTATGGCTGCACAAGGATCTGGTTTTTCAGCTGATGACAAGCTTATGATCGAATATCAGCACCCCGTCGCTGTTTCTATGGAGGACAATGAGTATTTACGAAGCGAGTCAGTGATTGGTCCAATTATTGATGTTTTGCGTAAAAGAGAGGAGAGGATTGCAACCGCTCTTCGACTGCTTGAAGAAAGTGCTCCTGCGTCTGCATTTGAAGTGCTACAAGAAGACGGAGCTTTAGACAATGATCCGCTCACGATGTCGACTGAACCAGCTTTGCCTCCTGTAAAAAAAGATCGACCCTCTGTTGATGTCGGTGCGTTAGCAGCAGTGTTTGGGAAGACGTCGCCTTCTCCTCAAAAACCACAGCCAGCAACGCTCGCACGACCGACTGAAATGCGCCCAGAATCTGCGAAAGCATCAATTGAAAAAGCAGAGCCAGCCACAGAAGAGCAACGCAAGTTGATTCAGAGAAGTGTGCAATACATACGAAGTTTGCTGGCGATTGGTCGTTCATTCGGAGTGCCAGGCACTGATGCAGCGCGACCATCCGCGCGCGATAAAGCGCTGGGGAATATTGAACGAGTTGCAATGACTATGAAGTCACTCTTGAAAGAAATTGATGATTTAAACAAAGCACCGAATACGCGATACGACAGCTTGCAAGGCAAGGTTCAGGCTGCTAAGTTGAAAGTAGAAAATATATTACTCGATAACGCGCCAATTCTTGATAAGGATCTTAGTCCTATTGTGCTGTCTGCCTATGAGGTTATTTGGACAAGCGCTCCTGACGCCATTGACCAAAATGAAGACGCGGCATATCTCATCTCGGAAGGTGGTACGACAAAAGAGATTGTGTTGAAAGCAATGCGTGACGGTGCGTTGACTGCTGCAAAGAATGGTGTGACAATTGATGTATTGCTTGCAACCGTCCTCGATACAGTAGTGTGAGACGTTGTATATAAATAATTACTAGGGCTTTGAGCAGTTTGGCTTGCTCCGGCAGTAAAAAATTGGTAGTCTGGGATAGTATGAATATTTCAGCAGAAGAGATTAAAAAACTTGCAAGTTTAGCAAAATTGCATTTGGAAGAAAGTGCAATTCCAAAGCTCACAACAGACCTGAATAATATTTTTCATCACATTGAAGTGTTGAAGACATTGGATTTGGATCAAGTGACAGAAACCAACGCGATTCACCATCAATCAACGGTGCTGCGTACTGATGAGCCGTCAATGACATTTGCGAAAGAAGATATTATACCGACAATGCCGAGCACTGATGAGGCTGGTCATTTGATCGTGAAAGCCGTGATGCAAGATTCAACTGAAACACCAACAACTGTATGACACCACTCACAATGACACTGCAAGAACTGCGAGTTGCGCTTGATACAAAACAGATCTCTGCGCTCGATCTCACGAATGCCTATTTGGCGCGCATCGAAGCAACCAATCCGGAGCTCAATAGTTTAATTACTGTGACAGCAGAGCATGCTCGAGCTCGGGCGGCTCATGCGCAAAAAGAAATCGACGCAGGAAATAGCGGGCCGCTGACAGGAATTCCATATATCGCGAAAGATTTATTTGCGACGAAGGGAATTCTCACAACATCTGCTTCAGAAGTATTAGCAGAATATGTCCCACCATATAACGCGACAGTGATCGAAGACTTGGTCGACGCACCAATGCTTGGAAAGGCAAATATGGATGAGTATGCAATGGGGACAACCGGAGAATACTCTGCGTTTGGGGCGACAAAAAATCCATACGATCTCGCGCGCGTGCCAGGCGGAAGTTCATCTGGTTCAGCAGCTTCCGTTGCTAGCGGACAAGCGCCGTGGGCTCTTGGAACTGACACGGGTGGGAGTATCCGATTACCGGCCGGTTTTACACATACTGTTGGATTTAAGCCGACATATGGCACGTATTCCCGTTATGGCGCTATTGCAATGGCGAGTTCACTCGACACTGTTGGAACGTTTACGCGCACAGTTGAAGATGCGGCGTACCTCTTGGAGCATCTTGCACATCGTGATCCGCTTGATACAACATCACGAGAAACCCCAAATCAACACGGCCTGACTGAGCGCGTGCGACAGGCTGATATCAAAGGCATGAAATTTGGAGTGCCTCGAGAATTCATGGAATTAGAAGGCATGCAACCAGCTGTGAAAGAGGCGTTCATGCACGCTATTGAAAAGATTACCGCTGCCGGTGGGGAAGTTGTTGAGATTTCATTGCCACATGCAGAATATGCCATTAATGCCTACTACATTTTAGCTCCATCTGAAGTCAGTAGTAATATGGCGCGATATGATGGCTTGCAATTTGGATCTCGCGCACTCGGCGATTCGATTGATGAGGTGATGATGAACGCACGCGCAAAATTTGGTGCGGAAGTGCAACGTCGTATTTTAATCGGTACATACACACTCTCCGGAGAATTTGATGAAAGCTTGTATCACATCGCGTCAAAAGTGCGCACCTTGATCATCAATGATTTTGCAGCTGCAATGACACAAGTGGATGCGATTATTTGTCCAAGTAGTCCGAGTATTCCATTCTTGCTCGGAGAAAATGCCAATGATCCACTTGCAATGTGGTTGCTTGATATCTTTACTGTTCCAATGAATCTCGCTGGTGTCCCAGCGGTGACAATTCCAGGCCCGCTTGCTCACGGACTTCCAGCAGGTATTCAGTGTATCGGCGCATATGGTCGCGATGAACAGGCGTTGCTTGCCGCGGCTGCCATTGAAAAAGTTCTTGAAAGCAGCGCGCCGGCACTTGCTGTCTAAGGCGAGTTGGACGATAAAACGATTTCATGGTATAGTGTAGATAATAATATTGATATATGTCACAAGAAAAACAAACAGTATTGCTCGTGGAGGACGACGAGATGCTTCACAATATGTATACCCAAAAATTCACAAAAGAAGGGTATGCAGTTCTTTCAGGCTATACCGGTTCAGAAGGTATTCAAATTGCTGAAGAAAAACAACCAGATATTATTTTGCTTGATATCATCATGCCAAAAATGGATGGTTTTGCCGCATTGAAAAAGTTGAAAAAAAATGCAGTCACAAAAAATATCCCTGTTATTTTATTGACAAACCTTGGACAAGAAGAGGACATCCAAAAGGGGAAAGAGTTGGGAGCGATTGATTATTTTATTAAAGCCAATCATACGCCACAAGAGGTTGTTGATAAGGTAAAATCAGTCTTGTCGTAAAGACTGCCATTCTCATGATATCTCGGGCCCTTGATCGGGCTCGTTTTTTTTGCTACAACTCACAGGTCATTTATTAACTAACTTTATTTTTATGGCAATGGAACAAACTCTTATTATCGTAAAGCCGGATGCTCTGCAACGTAATCTTCTTGGTGAAATCCTTCATCGTTTTGAACGAAAAGGCTTGAAGATCGTCGCATTGAAAATGGGACATATCACAGACGAAAAAGTGGCTGAGCATTATTCACACCATGTGGAACGTCCATTTTTCCCAGGTCTTAAAGCGTTCATGCAAGCTGGTCCAGTTGTATTCGCTGTTCTTGAAGGTGTTGAAGCAATCGAAGCAGTTCGCATTATTGCTGGTGAAACAAAATCACGCACTGCAGATGCTGGAACAATTCGTGGTGACTTCGCGATGAGTATGCAAGCAAATATTGTGCATGCATCTGACTCTCCAGAAAATGCCGTTGCTGAAATCGCGCGATTCTTCGCTCCAGAAGAAGTGCATGAGTACAAAAAAGATTCTGATTCTTGGGTGTACTCAGAAGACGAGCTCTCATAGTTGATTTGGCTTAGGGTGGTTTTCTCTGACGCTTGCAGGGAAGTGTCTCGGGAAAGGTTCGACTGTCGCTCACCAGTTTCCCGTAGACACATTCCCTTCCGCGTCATAATTCTTCGTCGCTTTTCAATTTTCCTATGAACACTGTTTTTTTAGTATATATTGGCAGAGACCAAAAAGATGTGCAGGCATACGAGCGTGTATTGTCTTTTTCGCAGCTGACAGTTGAAGAGGTGGGTGCGCGTGAGTTTGGCGCCGACGATTTTGTTATTATCACGAGTGGCACAACGCCATATCATGCAGTAGTAGAAGATCCGGAAACACAGGCAGCGATTGCGATGTTGCGTAAGCTTTCAGAGAGCCGCACAAAGATGCTGGCAATCGGTGTCGGAATGTCAGCGCTGGCTCTAGCGTTTGGTGGGGAAGTGGAAGATCACAGCGAGCGAGCAGAAGCGGGAGTGATTGAGGTGCACCGGCTTGCGCCAGCAGAAGGGGACGCGGTGTTTGGTGATGCGCCGGAAACATTCATGGCTGTCGCGTATCGGCACGATGACATCATGCAATTACCAATTGAATTTGTTCCGCTGGCAAATTCAAAAATGGCGCAATTTCATGCAATCAAGCTCGCCGGGAAACCGGTCTATGGATTGCAGTTCGATCCATTATTGTCATTGCTGCAGCAGGGTAGTTTTTCTGCCGCTGATCATGCGACACTTCGACAGATTCTTGATGACTTATCTCTTCCGGTGAAAAATGTGGATAACTAAGGGTTTACACGAATACACATATTGTGTAGTATTAGCGCAGTTAATAATCTTTTTATGAAATCAGTCAAACAATCAGTACATCAATTTTGTTTGAACCTCCTCGTGGTGGCTGATTTTATCGTGTATCCGTTTGTTGCCATTATTACACGTTGGAACACTCGGGCGCATTTACTGAAAGTATAAGATTATAGAGATCTCATAACGAAACAGTAAACGCCCGAGGAGAAATCCCCGGGCGTTTTGATTAACAGATGATTATCAAGAGGAGGAAAGTGGTAATTATCTGAGAATCAACAAGATTTTCAGCGCACATTTGAACAATTTGGTAACGCACAACAGTGTACTCAATTGACCTATTGAATTGAGCTGTGGTGAGAAGAGATGATGACGTGTTTGTCCGCTCTTTTCACCCCGGCTCTTCAATAGAGCCATTGCCGCGACGAAAGTCGCATTCAGGAGGGCACATGCCCGAGCAGACGCGTGACCAGGCCCATGGCTTGGATTCTACGACCCCTTCCAGCAACCGCCCTCGCCGTGAGAAGTCGCGGCAGCGGAGGCCGCGAACCGCGCCCGACGTTCCGGTGCGCCCGAAGGCGCCTATCCCGGATTCAGGCTGCTTCTGATCTCTCTCCGGAGACCCTCGGCTTCAGCTCCGTGGATCTCCGGCATGGCAACACCTTTGTGCGTTGCCCCCTTTCCAATAGTCATGAATATATTTCGTGACTATTGAATAAGTGAAATGTTATGAATAAGACAACACAACAAACATACTCTTGGCGACACCACTTTTATTTTCATGAGAGTGGTTTGTTTTGATTGTCTATTAAAGAATATAGAGAACGCAACACAGGCCCCTCTCATGAAACGAGAGGGGCTGTTTTTTTAAAAAAAATAGTCACACACCAATCAAGGAGTGTCAGTCATGATCTACTTCTTCATCGGACTCGCCGCAAGCAGTCTGGCAATTGAACTCTACTTGCATGACGCAACAAAAGATTGCAAGACAGAAGAAGATCGCTTGAAAAAGAAGGAGGAAATATTAATCAACTTACTCAAATTGATGTTTCCACCTGGTTGGTGAGACGGGTCAAAAAATAACCACGCAGTAGTGTGTGGGCGGAACTGACCATTCCGCACCCCCATTTTTATAATGTTTTCATTAAAGTATTACTCTGTGAGCAGTATTTTCATGAGACCATTACGGTCTTGCCCTTTCAATTCGCAGTGAAAAAATCACTGTTTCACATCACTGGAGATTCACATGAATCAGCGTACTCACGTTATTGTTGCCCCTGCTCCTGGTTGCATGGATGTTGTTGAGGTCTTTCGCAAGCGCGCCAAGGCTACACCGTTCATTGATCCGATTGCATACATGGCTGGTGAGCAGGGTCTGGCATTCTTGCAGCTCATGGTGAATATGGGTTGCCCGCTGCCGCACCACCCGGAAGTGTGCCACGAGATTGGCAAGTGGCTCTCGGGCTTGTTGCACGGCGAGTCTGCGACGATCCGCACGATCGTCTGCCCGGATTACAGTTGGGAGCCGAATCTCGACAATCCCAACATTCCATTCCGCTACACGTTTGCGGAGCTGTGGGACGGTGTTGGATTGACGGCTCAGCGCGCTCGTAAGCGGTTGCCGGAAATCTGGCGCTTTTTGCAGCAGTGTGGTGTCACGGCCGAACAGATTCGGTTCGTTGTCTCCATCGCAGACAGCGAAGGCGAGTCTGAATCCCTGCTCGCGCAGCTCGGCATCTCGCAAGAGGAGTTCATGGCGCGTTGCAGCCGCTCAAGCGTGGCTTTGGCTGAGGCGTTTGCGCAAGAAGCGCCACAGATGCCGGTGACTTGTACCAGCCTGCTCATGGAAGAGCCTGTTCAGTGGAGCGCATGTCGCTCGCAGGCACAGCAGATTGTCGACGCTGGTCGACACTTCGGACGCTTGCAGATGCCTGGAGACTTGGCATGGCAGCAGGCCCTCTGGGATCGAACGCTGCGGATGCGTGAAAACATCTACAAGCGGATGTGGCCGGGAGTGCCGACTGACCAGGCGCTGCGTGAGCAGTGTGTCGACTATGTTGGCTCAGGTGTTCTCTGCGCACGTGAGTCGCGGACCCTGTACTTTGGTGTCGACAACCACGTCATGGCACCGTTCTTACAAGGTGGATCGCCGGGTCGTGCACTGCCGGTGATGTACCTGATGGCAAATTACACCTAACAACAGTGTTGGTGTGCTTGCCTCGGTGAAACATTCGTGTTTCACCTCCTTCCCTCTGAACCAAACATATTTGATTCAGAATTGAGGATTTGTGTTCTTTTTAATTAAATAGACAAAGAGCGCGCAGAGGATTTTTGTGAAAAATCATGCGCGCGGTCGTTGCAATCAGTCGCGTGTTAGTACGCGATGTCTCGCAACGAGAGAACAGGGCGGACATTGCTGCCCAGGCCCTGGAAGAATGACGCCATCGCTGGTGCATCTGCGCCGAGCAGGAGGGTGTTGTTCCCAAGGCTTTCGCCGAGGGCGCCCATTGCCATGTACTCTGGCGCTTGGCTGCGGAGTACAGCGGTGGCGTCGACGCTGTCACCGTACCAGCGCTGATAGAGCGACTGGCGAGCGGCAACGACAGCCGCAAGGTCACGGGCACTGAACGACAGCGCACCGGTCATGCGGCCAGCGCTTGCTTCCAGGTGAGAGCGCTCGAGCCAGTCTTTCCAGCGCTTGTGGCCAGAGAGGCGGGTGACGAAGCGCGTTGTCGTTTTCGCACGCAGACTCTTCGGCAAGCCCGCCTTGAAGGCCTGCTGGCTTTTTGAGAGGTTGCGGCGGAACGCGGCTCGCGTGAGGCCAACCCGCTCGCAGGTTGCGGGAGAGTCGGCTTCGAAGTCGCCGATCCCGACGATGTAGCGAATCTGAATACCATGCCCCTCGAAGAACCTGTTGAATTGTGGCAGTGCGCGTTGTACCCGCCGCGCCACGAGGCCGACACCGCAGCCAAGTTGGTCGAAGGTGTAGCGCTCACGACCCGTCACCGGGTCAATCACGGTGGTGTAGTCCGGGCAGACACCCGAGAACAACACCAGCTCCTCGCCCGAGATGCCACGGCGCAGCCAGCCCGCAATCGCCGTAACGATCTCGCGCTCCGGCACAACGCAGCCCATCTCGATGATGAACTGCGCAAACGCCTGCCCAACATGGCCGAGGGCGCACAACGGAGCCAGTCGACCTGAGTGAGTTGCACCGACGTCGAAGTGGAACGGCTTTTCGCCGTCTGGCGCGCGGCACCAGATGATGAGGTCTGCCAGCGACGGCTGCTGGCCGGCGATCGTCGGGTAGCCCGTGAAACGGATGTGCTTCTTCGGGCTTTCCATGACCTTCCAGCCGAAGCTGGGGAGCGCAGCGGTGATCATCTCCAGGGCCGGAGTGCTCGGGAGTCCCAGGTCGGTATCCCACAGGCCCTGCTCAACGAGCCAGGCCTTCGAAGAGTCACCACCAGGCACGCGGCCGGCAGCACGGAGCTGCGCCATGTAGGTGTTGCGGTCGTACTTAACATCGGCTGCGGCAGCACTTTGAGAAACAGCGTTCATGACTACCATCCTTCCCCATTGAGGGGTTATTGTGACGTGTCAGGCAGGCACGTCGGTTGTGAAGGTGCAAGATTTCGCCTGACCGAGGGATTGAATTGTTTCAATACTTCAGTCAAATGAAATGTTTTGCAAGAAAAAAGACCCCAGAGATGGGGCCTTGAAAATACACAGTGTGTTATTACAAAACGCCCATCAGCAATGGTCCGAGAATAAGAATAAGAGGGAGAATCAGATTCATCCGTTTCAATTCAACAAATTGTTGGGCTATTAATTGCATAGTTTGTAAAAACTACTACAATGAAAAAAACCTGTCAAATGAATAATGATCTAATATTAGACTACTATGTATATAAAAAGTATTGAGGCTCAGAAATTTACAATCGCTGGAGGTACAGAGGGATTGCTTTTTCCGCCTCATCCAAAAGGAGAGCAACAAATCGCCATTGTTGAAATGGATGGAGTCTATCCAGCAATAGGATATTCTATCAACGACTATTGCACAGAAACCATGATTGTTGTTGAAGGGGAAGTGGAAATTGAATATGATGATCAGTGGACGACGCTCAGAGTCAATGATATTTTTATGATTCTTCCGAATCATCGGTATCGAATGCGAGGAAAAGGAAAAACAATCGTTGCAATTTCTCCTCAATGGGACTCCAAGCAAAATCGCATCATTGATGAACAAGGAAATGAATTACCAAAATAATATGATTACACTTTTATACGCCAACGCTCACAATAGCGATACCATTTACGCGACGAGCGTCCCAGTTCCAGATCCATTCTTTTATCTTGAAACGACAGATGGCAAGCGTCGTGTCTTTTTAGACTCACGAGAATTTGGCGTTTTTCAAGATCATACAACACAAAAAGATATTGAATGTATTTTGTTAGATCCATTGCTTGTTGAGGCGGCGGCAATGCCACAAGAAACAACAGTCGTGAATCGATTGATGTTATTGTTGCTTGAGAAATTTGGAGACGATGAAAAAACTGTTCGAGTACCAAACTCTTTTCCGCTTGATATGGCAGATTGTTTGCGTGAAAACGGCTATACATTAGATGTTGCGTTAGTATTGTTTCCAAAACGGAGCATTAAACAGCAATGGGAAGTTGATGCAATTCGTGAAAGTTTGAAGCGTACGCATGTTGCATTTCAGAAAATTGAAGAAATTTTGAAAGTGTCTGAAATTGTTGGTGATGAAGTGCATTATGAAGGAACTCCACTTACCAGCGAGTTGTTAAAACTAGAAGCGGAAAAAGCCTTGCTTGAAGTTGATATGCTGAATATTGAAGGAATGATCGTGTCATGTGGGGATCATGCAGCTATTCCGCACCATCCAGGAAGTGGTCTGATTCGACCACATCAAACAATTATTTGTGATATTTTTCCTCGTCATCGAGCAACGAATTATTATGCGGACATGACACGAACATATGTGAAAGGCGAACCGACTGAACAGATTCGCAAACAATATGATGCGGTTTTGCAAGCACAGCTCAAAGGAATCGCGGCAATCAAAGCTGGTGTGAGCGCACAGTCAATTCACCAGATTGGTGTCGATTATTTTGCAGCGGAAGGTTTTGTTACCGAAGCGCCGAATGGATTTGTTCATGGAACAGGCCATGGATTAGGCTTAGATGTGCATGAGCCGCCACGAATGAATGCGCAAACAACAGAAGTGTTAGAGGTAGGGAATATTGTGACCGTGGAGCCAGGCTTGTATTACACAGGTATTGGAGGTGTGCGGATCGAGGATGTTGTGGTCGTAACAGCGGATAGTTGTGAAAATTTAACCCAGTATCCAACCGATCAGTGGGTTATTGCATAAAATGTGCATAGACTGACATCAGTGGAAAAATTGACAGTCCATCTGGAAATGAGCAGGCGATGACCAAGGATTTGCTAGCACGTTTACAGCAATTGAATCTTGCGGCCCATGCCGATGAACACGGGAATGTGATTGCAACGCTGCCAGCAAGCAATGGTCGCGCGGCAGAACCAGTGATTTTGTTAAACGCACATATCGATACGGTTGAGCCAGGAAAAAATATCGTGCCCATTGTCGAAAATGGAATGATTAAAAGTTCTGGTGATACAATCTTGGGCGCAGATAATAAAGTAGCGGTCGCAGCAATTCTTGAAGTTGTGCAAACATTGCAAGAACAGGCACTGTCTCACTCAACGCTTGAAATTGTTTTTACCACTTCTGAAGAAACCGGAAATTACGGAGCAGTAGGTTTGGATTTTTCAAAATTACACGCAACACGTGGGTATACGTTTGATTCTGGCCTTGCACTTGGAACAATTATTTTAGCTTCACCATTTTATAATCGTTTTGATATTACACTTACAGGAACAGCAGCCCATGCATCGCGCCCGGAGCAAGCAAGCTCTGTCTTGCCGGTGATTCAAGAAGCGCTCGCAAAAATTCAACTCGGCCGTATTTCAGAAAATACGGTTGCAAATATTGGCATTGTTGAAGTTGGTCATGCGCGAAATACCGTTCCAGGTACGGCGGTCATTTCTGGAGAAGTGCGTAGTTTTCTTAAAACAGAGCTTGATGAAGTGACAGAAAAAATCACAACCGCATTTCAAGACGCTGTTTCCGAAAAAAATGTCGAATGTTCCGTTGATGTTGTTCTCGAAAATGACGGCTATCTTTTTGATGAGCAAGATGCATTCGTTCAAGAAGCCATGCAACGCATCCAAGCGACTGGAATCACACCAACAGCCCAAAAATCGAGTGAATGTTTTGATGCAAATATTTTTAATAGCAAAGGCATCCCAACTCTCAATATTGCGAATAATGTCCAAGGAATGCATACAATTAATGAACAGATTGCTGTTTCAGATCTTCAGCAATTAGCACAAATTGTTTTGAACATTGCTTTGGCTGATTCACGGCAACAAATAAAAAATCAATAGCATCCCAAAACATCTGTGCTTAAACTGTGCATGAACACGAGTTGCTCAGTGAGTGCCGCGGCGGTATACTGACCGTACCTTGATCTTTTCGATAACATCCAGCTTCACAAAATAGTTTCCTGTTAGAGCTTAATGTGTACATGCCTTTAGTTGCGTGTGCACTGCGGCTCTCATGCGGTGAATATGTGCAGTAGAGACTGTTCAGTGCGGATTTTCTGCGCTGATCACATCAATATTGCAATATATGGCCTTGTGCCATTCAGCCCACTTTGACTCAGGAAGCCTGGATGTTCGGAGGGTGATGGGAGTATAGGCTGCGCATGACGCAGCTTTTGCGTTTTTATAGTGCAATCACATAGATTGAAGCACTCTTGTTATTCTGGTATCTTGAATAGCATGGAAAGATTTTTACAACGACGCACGAATGATGTGCGGCAAGTAACAGGCATTGAGCAGGTAGGTGGTGTTGAATTTGGTGATCTTTTGCGTGAAGACCAATTGCGCTTTTTAGAGATGGAATTGCAACTTCAATTACTCACCTTAGATGAACACGGTGCCATTCACTATCCAGTAGAAGCAGAGGTTACTGATACTGTCGCAGCCTGGCGCTCGAAGGAGGGTGTAATAGATGCTAAAAATGTGGAAGGCGCGTTAGTGATTGTTTTTAATGGTAATGAAATTGTGCCAGCGGGATGTCCTGATCTACGTCAGGTAGAAGGACATGATGCAGATGGACGGGCTGGTCAGTATGATCCGGAAGCCAATATCTGTTTTATTGATATCAGTAGTACGTGGAATTTTTTGCATGAGAGATATCAACCGGAGTGGGTACAGCAAATTGTACGACATGAATTGCGTCATGCTTTTGTGCACCGGCTTGATGAAGGGCGCTTGCAAGACAGTGGGGTTGCGGAAAGAAGAAATCTTGATGACGAAACTATGGACCCAGAAGTCTATAGACAATTGGCATATCTTGATGAGCTGCATAGTCAATTTATGGACGTCATTGAAGGTGAGTCACGAGAGGGCTTTGTTGGAATAGATTCTCTGTTTTATTCAACCGCTGGAAAAGGTACGCACATGGAGATTGCAAGCAACACTGACCAAGGCAAGGAAGATGTTCGGATTATTTTTGCTATTTTACAAAAATGCATCACAGCACAAGAGGGGGTTTCAGAGAATACAGACGAGGCGTTGCGTAAAAAAATACAGATACAGGCAGCGGCCATAGGAGCGATAATAGCAACCGGTCGATCCTTACGTGCTGTTGCCGAGCAGTTGAGTACTCTATTTGCAGGCATATAATAGAGTAAGGATTTTCAATATATCAGTGTCTTCTCTTTTCTAATTATAGTATAGTAAGCATAATGATATTTCCAAAACCAACCAAAACGCTCTTGCAACTCCTTGGTCCATCAATTGTTTTTGTTGCGCTCTCTTTGAACGGGGGAGAGATGCTCTTGTGGCCGAGCCTTACCGCCAATTACAGTATGCGCATTTTGTGGCCGCTGCTGATTATTTTAACGCTACAATTTATCGTGAACATTGAAATTGAGCGGTATACATTGGTGACTGGAAAAAGCACAGAAGCAAACCTCACACAAAGTGTTCGGTGGTTATCCGTTGTGTTTGTGATTGCTGTGCTCGTCTCACTTGTGTGGCCGGCATGGATGTCGACTGCTGGAAATATTTTGGCGACACTGGCTCTGCCGCAAGCCGCGCCGGCCGCAGTACGTAATGCCGGATTAGTACTCACAATCATGTTGATGTGTTTAGTCACGATTGTGTTTGTGATGAAAAATACCTACAAAATTTTGGAGTCTGTCTCGCGTGTTGGGTTAGTATTCGCGCTTGGAATTATTTTTCTGGTAGTTGTGTTGAACTTTGACGCTGTCGCGCTGGCTCATGGTCTGCGTGGTGTTGTTTCATTTGGCTATTTGCCAATGACGTTGCCACGGTTTGATTTTTTGGGAGCAGTGGCGTATGGCGGTGTTGCTGGTGTATTAAATCTCGTTCAAAGTGAGTGGATTGCCAGTAAAAAATACGGAGCCGCAGCACTTTCCGAAGCAGACCGTACGGCAATTGACTGGAGCGCATCAGAGTCGCATTCTAATTTTCGAAAATGGTTTTCGTTGGTGAATCGTGAACATTTTCTTTTATTCTTTTGTGCAAATCTGTTTACTATTTTTGTTTTGTCATATTTAGGAACATTGCTGTTACCAATTGGAACGGCGCAAGGATTTGGTGTGTTGCAAAAAGAAATCGCTGTACTCAATGGCCAGATTCCGTATCTGGGCGTAGCATTTGGCCTCGCGACATTTGTTATTTTTGTAATGGCAAATGTGACGATTTTGGATGCGATCGGACGCTTGATCCATCGTGTCATTGAAACGAATGCGCCGGCCCTTGCGCGTCGTGTGCAACCAAGTCATGTCAGTCTCGTTGCAATTGCGCTCGGCATCATGATTCTTGGATTATCAATTCTCAATGAAAACTTTAAGCAACCATATTTCTTGCTGGTGCTGTCTGCGAGTTTGTCATCGCTGGTAATGTGGCTCTATCCACCGCTGCTTCTAAAACTGAACTTGCAATTACCACGAGCGGCGCAGCCTGCTCTGTGGCGACAAATTGGCATTGGTTTTTGTACGGTGTTTTATGGTCTGGTTGGTTTGTGGGCCTTGTCGAGTGTTTTGCCGCTTTGGAGTGTCGTTGTTCTTGGAACTGTTGTGACGAGCTACCAATTCTATTTCGTTTTTATAAAAAAATAGGGTTGCGGTTTTCGCTCAACGTGATAGGCTAGAGGTCATTAACCCCTTATGTTATGGCATACACACCACAAGATTTTTCAGCCCTTTTAGGACTCCCTGGTTTTTCTGACCAGCTATTGCAAAACCATTTTAAGCTCTACGAAGGTTACGTCACAAACACCAATAAATTAACAGATTTGTTTAAGACGCTCGACAAAACAACGCCAGAATACGCTGAATTGAAACGTCGTTTTGGGTGGGAATTTAACGGCATGCGATTACATGAATTGTATTTTGCGAACATGACGAAATCGCAAACGCCGCTTTCCGAGGGAAGTGCGCTGCTCGCAAAAATTGTTGAAACGTGGGGTTCATTCGAAGCGTGGCAAGAAGATTTTCAAAAGACATCTGCAATGCGCGGCATTGGTTGGACGATTTTGTATCGTGATCCAGTGAGCGGGGATTTGTTTAACGCATGGATTAACGAACATGATGTCGGACATCTTGCCGGCGGAGAACCATTGCTTGTTCTTGATGTATTCGAACACGCCTACATGCTTGATTACGGTGTAAACCGCGCAGATTATATCGCAGCATTTTTCAAGGTTATTGACTGGGAAGCAACAGAAAAGCGTTTTGTATAAATGCCGGAACTTCCAGAAATTGAAACCGTCGCGCGTGGCCTGCGCACACATATCCTCGGGAAAACAATTTCCGAGGTTGTTGTGTATGATGCAAAAAAATTTAAAGGCACTGCAAAGGAGCTTGCGCAGTTTGTTATCGGTAAAAAAATTGTTGGTATTGAGCGTCGAGCTAAATGGCTCTTGCTTCGTCTTGAAACCGACTACGCCTTTATTATTCATTTGAAAATGACTGGTCAATTATTGTTTGCACCGGCCCTCAAAAAACGGGGTAGTGACAGCAAGGCGGGGAGTGCCTATTTTCTTGGAGGACACACAATGGAATCAGATGACGCAGCGCGGCCAGAGTTTCCGAATTCGCACACGCGTGTTGCATTTGTGTTTTCAGATAGATCGACGCTGTATTTTCAAGACATGCGTCGGTTTGGATATGTTGAGCTGTATGCTCCAAACAACGTTGATGCCTATTTTTCAGATCGGAAACTCGCGCGTGAAATTCAAGACGCCGACACGACATTTGAGTATTTCACGCAGCAGCTCAGCCGCCGCGCACGAACAACAATCAAAGCCGCATTACTGAATCAATCCGTGGTGTCAGGGCTTGGGAATATTTATGTCGATGATACACTGCATCTCGCGAAGATTCATCCAACGCGTGTTGTCGGAACACTGAACGCAAAAGAACTTCGCACGATCTATACAGCAGCTCGAAAAATAATCAACAAAGCGATTGATCTTGGCGGCACATCATTTAGTTCATTCCTTCGTGTCGACGGCAAGCTCGGACAGTATTGGGAGAAGCGACGCGTCTATGGCCGAACAGGCGAGCCATGCCAAGTCTGCAAAACGCCAATCGAAAAAATGCGTGTTGCTGGCCGCGGGACGCATGTGTGCCCACAGTGCCAAAAGGTATAAAAAAAGACCATCGTTTTACAGAGGGTCTTTTTTTGAAAGCGACTATTGTGCTGCTTCTGCAACTACTTCAACGGCTGTTCCGTGAGCTGCTGAGCGGATGCAACGTGTGCATGCACGAACGCGTTTGCCGGCGATTGTTGCATTTTGCAAGTTGACGCGCTGGCGTTTAATTGTTGCAATGTTGGAATGTGATCGGCTGTTGCCTTTCAAATAACCGCGGTCACATAATTCACAGACTTTTGCCATAGAGGTGATACGTATATATACTGTATTAACTCGCCGCACTATATCAATTTATCTACGAACTGTCAATTTTATGTTAATTCAAACCCTTTTTTCTGACCCAGTACTCTTTTTTCTTTGGGTAGTGGCAATTATCATTGCCCTGACAATCCACGAATTTTCTCATGGATTGATTGCAAAACTGCAAGGTGATCCAACTGCTGAATTAGAAGGTCGTTTAACCTTAAATCCACTCGCGCACATTGACTGGCTTGGTTTTTTCTTGCTCGTTGTTGCTGGATTTGGATGGGCAAAACCAACTCCATTTAATCCCTATAACCTCAAATTCAAAAAGTGGGGAAGTGCGTTTGTGGCACTTGCAGGGCCGATTTCAAATGCAATTGTGGTTACTATTATCGGAACTGCACTGGCGATTGTTGTACGAACAACCAATTTACCAGCTGATAATCTGATGATTCGCTTCTTTTTACTGTTGATCGAAATCAATGTATTACTGGGTATTTTTAATCTTTTTCCTATTCCACCGTTGGATGGGTCAAAGGTTTTATATTCACTGATTGGCGATCGATATCCAGAAGTGGTCCAATTTCTTGAAACCTATGGAACCTACCTGCTCATTGCATTCATCATTTTTGGAGGGGGAATTCTCACGACACTCTTTCAAGCGGTGTATTCAGCTGTGCTAAACGTGATCTTTTAGTTGCTCATCAACTGGAGCAAGGTTGGGATTGACCATAATAGTGCGACCAAGCACCCACAAATAATAAATGTCACAAGGCCAAATTGCATGTCTTTGCGGAATTTTTTTTGGTAATCACGCACTACATTCGCTGGATATTGACGTGTCCGGTAATAAAAATAGGCAGTAATGATTGTTGCGAGTAAGCCTAAAAAGCCAATAACGCCGAGTACCCACTCGATAAAAAATAGGAGTAATGGAAAACTTTCTGAAGTCATATGCTGTGCAGTATACCGCTGCCTGAGACTTGACGCAATAGCACGTCTATGGCACAATCGTTTCGGTTCCATCGCGTTGATTTCATGGCTGAAATCGCACGGTAACAACAACTTTTTCGCTTGAAGACATTCAATGAACTGAGACTGTCTTCATCTGAAAAAAACTATTTAATTTATCGCAACTGATTCGTGCAATCAGTTGAATCATTTAATTTTGACCAAATGCCTACAATGAATCAACTGGTGCGCAAAGGTCGGAAGACAAAGTCAAAAAAGTCTCCAACTCCAGCGCTCCAATTCACAACGAATGCCTTAAAGCGTCGTCGTACAGACTTGCCAAAAGGTGCTCCATTTAAACGTGGTGTGTGCGTAAAAGTCACAACCACAACTCCTCGTAAACCAAACTCCGCGCTCCGAAAAATTGCTCGTGTGCGTTTGAGTAACGGAATGGAAGTGACTGCCTATATCCCAGGAGAAGGGCATAACTTACAAGAACATAGTATCGTTTTATTGAAAGGTGGACGCGTTCCAGATCTTCCAGGTGTTCGATACAGAATTGTCCGTGGTGTCTATGACACACAAGGCGTTGAAGGCCGAACAGCATCTCGCTCTAGTTACGGTGTCAAAAAACCAAAGAAATCATAATCTGTTGAATTGAACATATATGCGTGGAAAACAAGCCCCAAAACGCGCGATCGCACCAGATCCGCGATATAAATCAACTCAAGTCACAAAATTCATCAACTACATCATGTTGAACGGAAAAAAATCTGTTGCAGCGTCTATTGTGTATGGTGCGTTTGACTTGATCGAAGAAAAAATGAAACAACCTGGCTACGAAGTATGGATGCAAGCCATGAAAAATGTTTCACCAGACATTGAAGTACGTGCAAAACGTATTGGTGGTGCAAACTACCAAGTTCCAGTGGAAGTGCGACCAGAACGTCGTTTCACGCTTGCAAGTCGTTGGATTATTGACGCTGCTCGAGCGCGCAAAGGAAAATCAATGACTGAGCGTCTCGCAATCGAATTGATGGATGCAGCAAAATCTGAAGGAACAGCGATGAAGAAACGTGAAGACGTTCAACGTCAAGCTGAGTCTAACCGTGCTTTCGCTCATTTCGCATAATTTAAAACAAAATCATTATGTCTGAAGAACAACAATATCCATTAGACAAAACTCGCAATATCGGAATTATCGCGCATATTGATGCCGGTAAAACAACCGTAACGGAACGCGTTTTGTTCTACACTGGAAAGACTCACAAAATCGGAGAAGTGCACGAAGGTGAAGCGACCATGGATTGGATGGAGCAGGAGCAAGAACGGGGTATTACGATCACAGCTGCTGCAACAACAGCATTCTGGAAAGATCATCGTATTAACATTATTGATACTCCAGGTCACGTTGATTTCACTGTCGAAGTAGAACGTTCATTGCGCGTTCTTGATGGTGGCGTTGTGATTTTTGACGGCGTTGCTGGTGTTGAACCTCAGTCTGAAACAGTGTGGCGTCAAGCGGATAAATATAATGTTCCGCGCATGTGCTTTATCAATAAACTTGATCGCACAGGTGCAGATTTTTATGCCGACGTTGACTCTATTCATGAGCGTTTAACAACAAAAGCATTGCCAATTCAGTTGCCAATCGGAACAGAAGATAATTTTCAAGGTGTCGTTGATCTCTTGCGCATGAAAGCAGTGATCTATAAAGATGATCTTGGAAAAGATGTTGTAGAAGAAGATGTTCCAGCCGACATGCTTGATAAGGCAAAAGAATATCGTGAAGCATTAGTGGAAGCGATCGCAGGAACAGACGAAGCCTTGATGAATAAATATTTGGAAGGTGAAGAATTATCACTCGAAGAATTAAAAGCTGGACTTCGCCGTGCGACAATCAAGCTCGAAATTATTCCAATCATGTGTGGAAGTGCGTTGAAAAATAAAGGTGTGCAATTGATGCTTGATGCGGTAACTGACTATCTTCCATCACCACTCGATGTCCCACCAACAGTTGGGCACAATCCAGACAACATGGAAGAAGAGATTACACGTGAAACAAAAGATGACGAACCGCTTTCAGCGCTTGCATTTAAAGTTGCTGCTGATCCATTTGTCGGAAAATTGGTCTTTATCCGTGTCTATTCTGGTGTGTTGAAATCAGGAAGTTATGTATTGAACATGACAACTGGTAAAAAAGAACGTATTTCTCGTATCGTGCGTTTGCATGCAAACTCTCGTGAAGAAATCGATCACATTGGTGCTGGAGATATTGCAGCGGCCGTTGGTTTGAAAGAAACAATTACTGGAACAACATTGTGTGACGAAGACAATCCAATTGTACTCGAAAGCATTACGTTCCCAGAACCAGTCATCTCTGTTGCGGTTGAACCAAAGACGAAAGCAGATCAAGAAAAAATGGGCATCGCAATTTCACGCCTTGCCGAAGAAGATCCAACATTGCGTGTGTCTTCAAACGAAGAAACTGGCCAAACAATTCTTGGTGGAATGGGTGAGCTGCATTTGGACATTATTGTTGATCGTATGAAACGTGAATTCAACGTTGAAGCGAACGTTGGTCAACCACAAGTTGCATACAAAGAAACAATTACTGCAGCAGCAGAAGCAGAAGAAAAATACGTGAAGCAGTCTGGTGGTCGCGGTCAATATGGTCATTGTGTGATCAAAATCGAGCCACTCGTTGTAAACGCATCTGAATTAGAAGAAGGTGAAAAAATCGAACATTTTGAATTCGTTGATCAGATTAAAGGTGGTGCGATTCCTCGTGAATACATCGCTCCAATTGAAAAAGGTGTACGAGAAGCGATGGATCGCGGTATTGTTGCCGGATATCAATTACTGGATGTTAAAGTAACATTGCTCGATGGTTCATATGATGATGTCGATTCATCTGAATCTGCATTTAAAATCGCTGGAAGTAAAGCTTTCAAAAAGGCAGCGCGTGCAGCAAAACCAGTGTTGCTTGAGCCGGTGATGAAAGTCGAAGTCACAACTCCAGAGCAGTTCATGGGAGATGTGATGGGTGATATCAATGCAAAACGTGGTCAAATTCAAGAAATGTTTGATCGCGCTGGTGTGAAAGTTGTGAAAGCAACTGTGCCTCTCGCTGAAATGTTTGGCTATGCAACCCAGCTTCGTTCGATGACTCAAGGTCGGGCAAGTTATGCAATGGAATTTGAAACATACGCTGAAGTGCCAAAGAACGTCTCAATGAAAGTTGTTGAAGAACGTGGTGGCGCGCCAGTTGATGAAGATGAAGAATAGTATTTCTGCATTTGAACGATTACTTCGTCAAATAACAGGATACAAAAAAACCGGGCGTATGCCCGGTTTTTTATTTGCGTAAAAATTATTGAACTGTCGTTGTAGGCAGTGCTTTTGGTTTTAGTTGTACGTACAACACCAACGGAATCAAAGTTGCAAGTGGAGCAATAGCAATTAAGCCAAGACCAAGTGTGAATAGGGTGCCAAGTACGGCCATGATCCCAAAGCCAATGCTATACCAAAACAAATCCCATTTGATGCCATCGGTCATTTTTGCACTTGCGTCCATGGCTTCCATGATACCCATTTCTGTATCAATCAAGAGTGTCGGTACAAACATCAATCGAATGCCATAGTAGACACCGGGAACGATAAAAAGTATAAGGCCAATAAAAGTGATAATGCCAGTAATCACGCTGCCACCAATATAATACAAGATACGGTGCGCGTTGCTTCCCCAGTCATTGAGTGTAGCAGTTTCTCCACGAACAATTTTTAATCCAATTGTAATGGTGCCAATTGTAATGGTTGTCATAAAGATCCAATAGGCAAGAGAGAGAATGGTAAATGCAGATTCTGTCTCAGAAATCCATCCTAACGATCCTTGTAGAATCATTGATAGTACGAGTGGGATAATAATAATGGCGTATGTTAATAAGGGCTTTTTTTTGAAACTGTCCCAGGCAGTTCGTATGAGTTCGCCCATAGGAGCGATATGGGGTTTTTGAGGTGATGTAGGTGTTTCCATAAATAAAATACATTAGTTTACTTATTGGCCACCATATCATACAATTTATCTCTATGGAATTATCAAACACAACCAAAAACACATTTACCCCTTTTGTTCGTGTGCTCACTGCGATTGCATGTGTACTTGCAGTTGCCGCAGACCTGTTATTTTTTAACCAATATATCGGCATCAACGTCCCAATGATGACCGTGTTATTTGTGTTGGTTATGATCGGTATGTACGATCAGCGTGATCGATCAGTACTGACAACGCCACGATTCTTGTACTCTGTGCTGATTGTTTTGGTTGCGAGTGGTATGTTGACGTTCCGGGACAGTGCTCCACTGTCAGTACTGAATCTGCTCTTTTTTATGATTGGCTTGATTGGAATGTTGCATCCGAAGCAGACATTTGTACAAACATTGAATGATTTTTTAACACCAGTTGCATCACTTATTGTTCCAGTGACGCACTTTTTTTCAGCAATTGTCTCTTTTTCTACTGACGTTGCCGCAAAACAACATCGGCAGAAAATTGTGCGTGGGTTGGTGTTTTCTTTCCCACTCTTGGTCTTATTTATTACATTATTTTCTGCGGCAGATGCGATTTTTGGAGAAGTTGTGCAGCGTATTGTACGGTACATTGACCAGCCAGAATTTTTTCTTCACCTCGGGTTTATCGGTTTCGTGACAGTGATTATTATTGGATGCTTTGGCATTGCATTACGGAGTCAGCTCAGTCAATCTGAATCACAAACCAGTGCATTATTACGCGCTCAGCAAGCTGTTCAATTTCCAACCACTGAAATGATCGTTGTGTTTTGTGCGTTAAATGCGGTATTTTTACTGTTTTTGCTCTCACAATTTGGCTATCTCTTTATTGCTGACTCAGCAGTGACTTCTATCGCGCATAGTGCTTCGTATATTGTAGAGCGCAATACAACCTATGCGCAGCATGCTCGCACTGGCTTTTTTCAATTGTTAATTGC
>CAZBLE010000001.1:0-108620 GCA_964492735.1 uncultured Gammaproteobacteria bacterium | reverse complement strand
TACAACATGGCATTATTTGAGCGTACTGGAAAAATCGATGTTGCATATTTACAGACATTGTCTTTAGATGCCGCGCCAACTGTATTACAAGCAAAAGGGGCAGTGGGGGAGGAAATTGCAAAAGCAATAAAAGTCCCAGCATATATAATGTATACAGATTTACGAACAACGACGTACAGAGAAAGTGTCATGCGTGATATTGATTCACGGTTAGAGCCTCAAAAAGGTGACACAATGGCATTATTTGGGCTGAATTATCGTTGGCCATCATGGCATTATGCTGCTTGGAAGGCAGAGAGAGCTCTTCAGGGACAGTAATTGTTAACACAAACTTGACACTCATTCGGTAAATCTGTAGAATACGCTAGCTAATAAGCCCGTAATTTTTGCGGCCTTCATATTATATTTAAGTAACAATAAGTCATTCGTATGGCAGACATGTTTGATCGCTCCAAGCCACATGTAAATGTGGGTACCATTGGTCACGTCGACCACGGTAAAACAACAACAACAGCAGCTATTTTGGCTGTTGCAAACGCAATGGGTAACCAAGCCCAACAGAAGAATTTTGCTGATATCGATAACGCGCCTGAGGAACGCGAACGCGGTATTACAATTAATACATCACACGTAGAATACGAAACAGCAAATCGTCATTATGCGCACGTTGATTGTCCAGGACACGCTGACTATGTGAAAAACATGATCACTGGTGCTGCTCAAATGGATGGTGCTATTCTCGTTGTTTCTGCAACAGACGGCCCAATGCCACAAACTCGTGAACATATCTTGCTTGCTCGTCAAGTTGGTGTGCCATACATCGTTGTATTCCTCAACAAATGTGACATGGTTGAAGACGAAGAACTTCTCATGTTGGTTGAAGAAGAAATCCGTGATTTATTGAAGAAATACGAATTCCCTGGTGATGAAACTCCAGTAATCCGTGGTTCAGCATTGAAAGCGCTTGAAGATCCATCAGGAGAAGCAGCAAAACCAATCCAAGAGCTCTTGAAAGCATTGGATGAATACATCCCACAACCAGAACGTGCTGTTGACGGTGATTTCTTGATGCCAGTTGAAGATATTTTCTCAATTGAAGGTCGTGGAACAGTGGTAACAGGTCGTATCGAACGTGGTAAGATCAACATCAATGAAGAAGTTGAAATCGTTGGTTTGGTTGATACAACAAAAACAACTGTTACTGGTATCGAAATGTTTAACAAACAGCTGACAGAAGGTTTAGCTGGTGATAACGCTGGTCTATTACTTCGCGGTACAAAGAAAGAAGATGTGGAACGTGGTCAAGTATTGGCAAAACCAGGAACAATCACTCCACATACTGAATTTGAAGCTGAAGTATACATCTTGAGTAAAGATGAAGGTGGTCGTACAACTCCATTTACACGTGGATACAAGCCACAATTCTACATCCGTACAACTGATGTAACAGGTGAAGTTCTATTACCAGAAGGTACTGAAATGGTCATGCCTGGTGATACAATCACTTTCACTGTGAAACTCGGTAAACCGGTCGCTATGGAGGCTAAACAACGTTTCGCTATCCGTGAGGGTGGTCGAACAGTTGGTGCCGGTGTTATAACAAAAATCATCGCATAACTATCTAACTCCACATGAGCTCTCCCTCGGGTGTATCCCGGGGGAGTATATAGCTCAGCTCTTTCCCTCGAACACATGGCTACTACAAAGAAAACAACAGCAACCACAGAACAAACCGCTACTTCGAAGATTCGCGTGAAGATTCGTGCATACGATAACAAGATTATCGACAAGTCAACCCGAACGATTATTGAAACTGCAACACGCACGGGTGCTCAGGTTGTGGGCCCAGTCCCTCTCCCAACAGAGAAAACAACCTATACAGTACTCCGATCGACTTTTGTCCACAAATCTGCCCGCGACCAGTACGAAATGCGCGTTCACAAACGTCTTATTGACATCGTGAACCCGACAGCAAAAACAATTGAAGAACTCTCTAATCTCAATTTACCTTCAGGGGTTGACATTGAGATGAAGATGATGTAAAACTGATAAGCATTAAATTGCTTTACAAAATATCATCAACAAACGTTTTTGTCTGCTGTTTTGAAAAGATCCTTCTTTTTTGAGGGAAATCGTCAAAGTTCAGTCAAAAGCATACGGAGTTTTTACACACTATCCATACAATTACACACAATTCAGCAGAAAAGAACCGTGATGTATTTGGGTCGTGCTCGCTCGCAAGAGACAAGCACAGTGTAAAAACATGACGGTTTTTTTGTAAGCATTAACTATACTATGAAATTTCTCATTGCAAAGAAAGTCGAAATGACGCAGGAGTATATGGAAGACGGTCGCGTCATTCCAGTTACTGTATTGGAAGCAGGCCCTGTTGTTGTGACACAAGTAAAATCAACTGACACTGACGGCTATGCAGCTGTTCAGGTTGGTTTTGGTACACGAAAGCCAAAAAATGTCAGTAAATCTGTTCAAGGTCACACAAAGGATCTTGGTACATTCGCTGTTTTGAAAGAATTCCGCACTGAAAAATCTGACGCGACATATGAACGTGGTCAGACAATCGCAGTGGATATTTTTGAATCTGGAGATATGGTTGATGTGAGTGGTGTTTCTATCGGACGCGGTTTTGCCGGTGTTGTGAAACGTCATGGTTTCAAAGGTGGAAAAGCATCACATGGTCATAAAGATCAACTTCGCATGCCAGGATCTATTGGTGCTGGTGAACCACAAAAAGTATTTAAAGGAATGAAAATGGGTGGTCAAATGGGGAACATTGGTTCAACTTCAAAGAATCTCCAAGTTGTGAGTGTTGATGTTGAAAAGAACCGGATCACTGTTAAAGGAGCTGTACCAGGCGCTGCTGGAGCGATTGTGTATATCAGTACTGCTAAGAACGCCTAACGCATATGAATACAAAAATTTATAACATTCAAGGAATTGAGGCTGGTACACGTGAATTACCAGAAGGTGTATTTGGTGTTGAAGTAAAAGCTGAACTCGTTCAGTCTGTTTCACGCGCGCAAATGGCCAATGCATTTATCCCATACGCACATACAAAAGATCGTTCAGAAGTGCGAGGTGGTGGTAAAAAGCCATGGAAACAAAAAGGAACTGGTCGCGCTCGCGCAGGAAGTTCACGTTCTCCATTATGGTCTGGCGGTGGTGTGACATTTGGTCCACGTAACACAAAGAATCCAGAACTCAAAATCAATAAAAAGGAAAAACAAGCAGCGATTCGCATGGTCTTGTCTGACAAGCTTGCGTCTGGTCGTTTGATCATTATTGATTCTTTTGAAAATGCATCAGGCAAAACGACTGAAATTGCAAAATTACTTGCAACTGTCGCAGAAAGTCGCCCAGCAATTCTTGCAACAGAAAAATCAAACCCTGTACTTACTCGTGCAACTGCAAATATTCCTCGCACAAACACAGTACTTGCAAACTCATTGAATGTTCGTGATTTATTGAAGCACCGATATTTGGTTGTCGACAATGCGGGCATTGATGCCATTATTACTCAGTTAAGCAAATAGGTATGAGCATTTTTGACCGATTACGCAAACAAGACACCGCTGACACAACAGCAGTCGCTGATACAACAGCTGACGCTCCTGTCGCGAAAAAAGCAACAGCAAAAACAAGTAAGACAAAAGCTGCTGCAACTACTGTTGTTGCAATGAATTCACACGCACGCGTGTTAGTTCGTCCACTTGTGACTGAAAAGGCAACATTGACTGGAACATATATTTTCATGGTTGCTCGCACTGCAAATAAATCTGAAATTGCAAAAGCTGTTGAAGCACAATATGGTGTAAAACCAAAGAAAGTGCGTGTGATGAATATGTACGGAAAACAGATTCGTTGGAACAACAGACTTGGAAAACGTTCAGATTGGAAAAAAGCGGTTGTTTCGCTTCCAGCCGGTAAGACCATTAATGTGTATGAAGCACTCTCTTAAAAACGCATATGGCAATTAAAAAGTACAAACCAACCTCACCCGGCCGCCGCATCTCATCAGGAGACGCGTTTACCGATATTACAAAAAAATCACCAGACAAGAAATTGACTCGTCCACTCAAAAAACAAGGTGGTCGAAATAACCAAGGAAAAATTACTGTTCGTCACAAAGGCGGCGGTGCAAAACGACGCTATCGTGTGATTGATTTCAAGCAAGAACGTTTTGATGTTCCTGCCACAGTGATTGCGATTGAATATGATCCAAATCGTAGTTCACGTATTGCATTGATTGAATATGGTCCTGGAGATCGTTCATACATTGTTGCAGCAGATGGAATGAAAGTAGACAGTGTAATTGTGTCTGCAACAAAAACTGTTGACCTTGTTCCTGGAAACCGCATGTCATTGAAGCATATTCCAACTGGTACACAAATTCACAACATTGAATTAAAACCAGGTCACGGTGCGCTTCTTGCTCGTTCTGCTGGTTCAAGTGCAACACTCATGTCTTCAGATGCTGGAATGGTGTTGATTAAACTCAGTTCTGGTGAAATTCGAAAATTCCCTGAAGATTGCCGTGCCTCTGTTGGACAAGTCAGTAACCCAGATTGGGGAAACATCCGTTGGGGGAAAGCTGGTCGTATGCGTCATCGTGGTATTCGTCCAACCGTTCGTGGTAAAGTGATGAATCCAGTTGATCATCCTCATGGTGGTGGTGAAGCAAGTAACTCCATTGGTTTGAAACATCCAAAAACAGCGCAAGGGAAACCAGCGTTGGGTGTCAAAACTCGGAAAAAAACCAAGGCTTCCAATATGTTTATTGTCAGCCCACGTAAAAAACGTCGTAAGTAATTGAAATGATCCTATGAGTCGAAGTCTTAAAAAAGGAGCATTCATCAACGAAAAATTGATGAAGAAAATCCTCAAAGCAAAAGAATCAGGCGAAAAGAAAACCATCAAGACATGGGCACGATCTTCAACGATCGTTCCAGAAATGATTGGCATGACGTTTGGTGTACACAATGGTCGTCAATTTATTGATGTATACGTTGTAGAAAATATGGTTGGTCATAAACTTGGTGAATTTTCCCCAACACGTACATTTCGTGGTCATGGTGGTAAAATGGCGAAAGATCAAGCAGCTGCTGGAGCTGCTGCTGCCAAGGCGCAAATTAGTAAAGCGCAAGGCGCGTAATCCTAGAATTTTATGGAAGTCAAAGCATCAGTTAAAAATCTCCGCATCAGTGCACGAAAACTACGATTGGTTGTTGACCAAGTTCGTGGCATGTCTGTTGCGAATGCTCGTCGTACACTTCAGTACATGAACAAAAAAGGAGCAGAACCAACATTAAAGTTGATTAACTCAGCAGCGGCAAACGCAACACACAATTATAAACTCTCAGAAGACTCTTTAGTTATTGCTGAAATTGCTGTTGACGAAGGGTTTACAATCAAACGATTCCGCGCTCGCGCTTTTGGTCGCGCTGGAATGATCCGCAAACGAACCAGTAGTATTCGCGTTACAGTAAAAAGTCAGGAAGTAAAAAAAGTGAAAGCGAAAAAAGCTGAAGTGAAGATCGAAGGGGAAGCAGAGGAAAAGGAAGTCAAAAAATCCACAAAGAACTAACGAGAACTATATGGGAAAAAAGATTAATCCAAAAGTATTCCGCCAAGTGACAACCTTTACGTCACCGTCTCGTTGGTTTGCAACGCGTAACCAATACGCTGCGCTCCTCAAAGAAGATGTATTGATTCGTCGTTTCTTGAAAAAGAAATTTCGTGATGCAGGTGTTTCTCGTGTTGATATTGAACGTTCAGCTCCTGAGCAAACAACAATCATTATCCACACAAGTAAACCAGGTGTGGTTATTGGTCGCGGAGGTTCGTTGATTGAAGATACGAAAAAAGAATTGAAGAAAGCGTTATTTGGTAGCACAAAAATGCAAATTCAAATGAGCATTCAAGAAGTTCGTGATGCTGATGTTTCTGCTGAATTGATTTACCAAGGTATTCGCGATCAACTCGAAGCGCGTGTTCCATTCCGTCGTGCAATGAAACGCTCAATTGAGCAAGTCATGCGCGCTGGCGCTCTTGGCGCTCGTATCCAAGTATCTGGCCGTTTGAATGGTGCTGATATTGCTCGAACAGAAAAAGTGAACCGTGGTCGTCTTCCACTACACACACTTCGCGCGAAGATTGATTATTCTCGTGGTGTTGCGCAAACAATGTACGGTATTATTGGTGTAAAAGTATGGGTATATACAGGTGATAGTTTTGGTGATGAACCTGTAGAAGAAACAGCGGCAACAGGAAAACGTAATCATCGCTCAGATGGCCGCGCAGGTGCTCGACCAGCTGGTGATACACGTAATCGTCGTCCAGCAAGTCGAACAGCTGCTGGTGCAACTCGTACAAAAGGAGCTACAAAGTCAACTGGTGAAGCTGGAAAAACCGTGTTGCGCAAAAAAGCTGATATTGAAAAAACCGCTTAAGGTGTGAACGCATATGATGATTCCAAAAAAAGTTAAACATCGAAAATGGCACAATCCACCAACTCGCGATGACGTTGTCGCGACACGGAAAACGGATATTGCATTTGGGAGCTTTGCACTCAAATCAATGGAAAGTTCTCGCGTCACCGCTCGCCAAATCGAAGCCGCGCGTCGCGCCATGACCCGCTTCGTCCAACGTGGCGGAAAAATCTGGATCCGCATCTTCCCACAGCGTCCAGTAACCCTCAAAGGTGGTGAAATCCGCATGGGTGGAGGAAAAGGTGGGGTTGATCACTACGTCGTCAATGTAAAACCAGGAACAATCTTGTTTGAAATCGATGGCGTCACAGAAGTTCAAGCTCGCGAAGCATTTCGTCTCGCAGCTCATAAGCTTCCAGTGAAAACAAAATTCATTAAGAAATAGGAGTATATGAAAAACAATGAATTCAAAGACATGGAAACAGCCGCTCTGCAAAAAGACCTTGCAACCGCTCGCGGGGAGCTGCAACAACAACGCTTCGACGTTGCAACCATGAAACTCACAAAGGTCCACGTTATCAAACAAACTCGCAAACGCATCGCTCGCATTCTCAGTGAGCTCACCAAACGAACAAAGACTGAATAATATATGACAACAACTACACCAACAACATTACAAAAACGTCTCGTAGGCGTTGTCGTATCTGATAAAGGCGACAAAACACTTGTCGTTGCAGTCGCGCGAAAATTACGACATCATTTATACGGAAAACTCTATACTCGTACAACTAAGTTTCACGTTCATGATGAACGCAATGAATTTAAAACTGGTGACACCGTTGAATTTGTTCCATGCCGCCCTCTCAGTAAAACAAAACGCTGGAGAGTTATTTCACAAAGCCAATAGACCACTATGATCCAATCCGAAACAATGCTACACGTCGCGGACAACTCCGGCGGTAAGCTCGTCAAAACAATTCAAGTGAAAAATGGCTACAAGCGTCGCTATGCTGGTCTTGGTGATATTATTAAAGTCACTGTAAAGCAAGCAACTCCACATGCTGCTGTTAAAAAAGGAGAAGTGCACGATGCTGTTGTCGTTCGTATTCGTAAAGAAACGCGTCGTCCAGATGGAACCTACATCCGCTTTGATGAAAATGCGTGTGTCATTATTGATAAAAATGGTGAACCAAAAGGAACACGTATTTTTGGACCGATTGCACGTGAGGTGAAAAATGCCGGCTATAATAAAATCGCGTCACTCGCGCCTGAAGTATTATAATCACACACATATGAAAAAGATGAAATTGAAAATTAAAACGGGAGATCGTGTGTTGGTATTGTCAGGAAAAGATCGTGGCAAAACCGGAACTGTATCACAAGTCATCGCAGCGCGTTCATTAGTTGTTATTGATGGTGTGAACAAAAGTGTGAAACACATGAAGACCAACCAAAAAGATCAAAAAGGACAACGCATTGAATATTTTTCACCAATCCATTCAAGTAATGTGATGTTGATTGATGAAGAAACTGGAAAACCTGGACGTGTTGGATATACAGTCACTAAAGCAGTTGATGGTTCAACAACCAAAACACGTTTTGTGAAAGCTTCAAAAAGTCGAAAACCAGTGAAGAAAGAAGAAGTAAAGGCTGAGAAAAAAACTGAAGCAAAAAAGCCCGCAGCAAAGAAAGCGACAGAAAGCAAGAAAAAGAAAGCTGAATAGAAATATATGAATCGATTACAGGAACAATATTCAAAAGAAATCTTGCCTAAGCTCGCAGAGATGCTCGGCACAAAGAATCCAATGGCCGCACCACGATTAGAAAAAATCGTTCTCAATGTTGGTCTTGGAAAGTCATTATCAGATCCACAATATGCAGAAGTAGCATTACAAGTACTTGAGCGTATTACTGGACAAAAGCCAGTGAAAACATTGGCACGAAAATCCATCAGTAATTTTAAAATTCGTGAAGGTATGGTTGTTGGTGGTAAAGTCACATTACGTGGTGAACGCATGTATGCATTTTTTGACAAGCTCATGAATGTTGCTCTTCCACGCGTTCGTGATTTCCAAGGTCTTTCAGATAAAGCATTTGATGGAAAAGGAAATTACAGTATCGGCTTTCCAGAACACATTGTATTTCCAGAAATTGCATCTGATGAAGTAGAAAAAATTATTGGACTGGAGATTAACATTGTTACAACAGCAACAACAGATGAAGAGGGAAAAGCGCTGCTAGAAGCGTTTGGATTCCCATTTAAGAAAAAGAGCTAACCAACAGTATGGCAAAAACATCACAACGAGTTAAATCAGAACGTTCCCGACGCAATCCGAAGTTTAGTAGCCGGATTGTCCGCCGCTGTTGGAAATGTTCACGACCTCATGGGTATATGCGTGACTTTGACCTCTGCCGCATTTGCTTCCGCGAATTAGCAGAACAAGGTGCACTCCCTGGAATTAAGAAATCAAGCTGGTAAACATATGATGACAGATCCAATTGCAGACATGCTTGCCCGCATTAAAAACGCACTCGGGGCACACAAAACAGAAGTAGAGATTCCATATAGTAATCTCAAATTTCGTCTTGCGACAATTCTTGCGGAAGAAGGATATGTTGCAGGAGTAACAAAAGATGAGACAGTTGCAAATCGTCCAGTTTTGCGCGTCACATTAAAATATAACGGTAATGCAGCGACAATCACATCACTTCGTCGTATCAGTACTCCTGGTCGTCGTGTATACGCTCCAGCTGGTGATTTGCCGTATGTCTATGACAACCTCGGAATTGCTGTTATTTCAACATCAAAGGGATTGATGACTAATAAAAAAGCTCGCTCTCAAAAATTGGGTGGTGAGGTTCTCTGTGAAATTTTCTAGGCTTATGTCACGTATTGCAAAACGACCAATCACAGTTCCAGAGGATGTTTCCGTGACGATCACTGAAAATATCGTTACCGTTAAAGGTCCAAAAGGAGAACTGAAACAAGAAATGCACCCATGGGTGAAAATGGAACAAGTAGAGGAAGGTATTCAAACTTCTGTTGCAAATCCAGAAAACAAACGTCAAAAAGCAATGTGGGGAACAGTGGCTTCACTGCTTCGCGGCATGATTATTGGTGTGACAGAAGGATATGAAATTGTTCTTGAAATTAATGGTGTTGGATATAACTGGCAAGTGAGCGGTCAAAAATTGACTGTCAAAGCTGGGTATTCTCATCCAGTGATTGTAGATCTTCCAGAGGGTGTTAAAGGTGAAGTAGATGGCAACACATTAAAACTAACAAGTATTGATAAACAACTTGTTGGTGAAGTTGCGAGTAACATTCGTAAGATTCGAAAACCAGAACCGTATAAGGGGAAAGGTATTAAGTATGCTGAAGAAATCATTCGCCGTAAACAAGGTAAACAAGCAGCCGGAGCGGCGTAATTTGAACACATATGAATACGAATGCACACAAACAATTCAAAAAATATCGCCGCGCTCATCGTACACGCGCGCGTATTTCTGGAACCGCAGAGCGACCACGCTTGCGCGTTACCCGTACTCTTGCGCACATCTCTTGTCAGCTTATTGATGACGTGAATGGCAAGACATTGGCATATGCTGATGATCGAAATGAAAAAGGAACAAAAACAGAGAAGGCGATGGCTGTTGGAAAAACAATTGCTGAGCTTGCGAAAAAGCAAAATGTTGCAACTGTTGTCTTTGATCGCGGATCATTCTTGTATCATGGTCGCGTGAAAGCGCTAGCAGATGGTGCTCGCGAAGGAGGGCTCGTCTTCTAATATTAGATGTGAATACTATGACTGAAAAACAAGTAGAATCAACAACTCCAAAAACAGACGTGTCAGCTGAAGCAACAGCACCAGCAGCAGACGCTCGTCCAGCCGGCGATACTCGTCGTCCTCGAGGAGCTGCGCGCGGTGGTGATCAACGCACAGGCCAAGGTGGTCGTGGTGGACGCGGTGGTGATCAACGTGGTGGCGGCCGAGATGGTCGTGGACGCGGTGGTCGTGGTCGACGTGATGATCAGCCACAAGATGAATTTGAATCAAAAATTATTGACCTTGCTCGTGTAACTCGTGTAATGGCTGGTGGTAAACGTATGAGTTTCCGTGCCTGCGTTATCGTTGGCGATAAAAAAGGTCGAATTGGAATGGGTGTGAAAAAAGGTGCTGATGTACAACTTGCTGTACAAAAAGCAACAAATTACGCGAAGAAACGTTTGATCCAAGTACCAATCGTTGAAGGTTCGATTCCACACACTGTTGAATACCGAAACAAAGGTGCGATTGTGCTTTTGAAACCAGCAAAAGAAGGTACAGGGCTGATTGCGGGTGGTGCTGTTCGTGTTGCCCTTGAAATGGCTGGCGTACAAAACATCGTGTCAAAAATGAAAGGTTCAAACAATAAAATTAATAACTTAGGAGCTGTTATTGAAGCATTAGGATCTTTGTCAACAAAAGATGCAATGAAGAAACAGCTTAAAGATAAGCAAGCTGAATAATATGTTAGAACTTCACACACTCCCAAAAACAAGTGGTAAGAAAAAAATTCGTGTTGGACGTGGTAATAGTTCATCAGGAAATTATTCTGGCCGCGGTATGAAAGGTCAACGTGCACGTTCTGGCGGTAAAGGTGGTTTGAAACTTCGTGGTTTGAAACAAACAATCTTGAAATTGAAAAAGAATCGTGGTTTTACATCAATGCACGTGAAATTGTATGGTGTAAATGTTGGTCAGCTGGAAGAAAAATTTGCTGATGGCGCTGCTGTTACAGTAGAAGCGTTATTTGCAGCTGGCTTGATTCCAAAAAAAGGAACAAAGGTAAAAATTCTCGGCGATGGTGAATTGAAAAAGAAATTGACTGTGACTGCACATCGTTTTTCAAAAACAGCTGTAGAAGCAATTACAAAAGCAGGTGGAGCAATTGAACAAATTCCATCAACAAAATACGTTCGTCCAAAAAAAGAGAAAAAATAGTTCATGTTTGCGGCTTGAGCCAATGACTTCTCGACGACTGCGTTGGTTTTGACGGCAAGTCTGCCGTCGTCACCCAACAACGTCGTCTCAAAGCATCGGCTTCGCCGCATGCAATAACATATATTATTCCGGCAGCGCGAACGGTCACTATTTCAACCTTGAAAAAGCCTTGATAAAAGAGTAAGCTATCACTATGTGGAATACACTCAAAAAGCTGTGGTCAATTCGCGATTTACGAAACCGCATTCTTTTTATTGCTGCAATGCTCATTATTTTTCGAATTGCATCTCATATTCCGATTCCGGGAGTGAGTACTGATGCGTTAGCGCAATTATTTCAACAAAACCAAGTATTAGGTTTTTTTAATGTATTCTCTGGTGGCGCGCTGAAAAACTTTTCTATTGTCATGATGGGTGTTGGTCCATACATCACAGCGTCGATTATTTTTCAAGTGTTGCAGATGGTTATTCCGCAGCTTGATGAAATGGCAAAAGAGGGGGCGAGTGGGCAGCAAAAAATTCAGCAATACACCCGTTATGCAGCAGTCCCGCTCGCAATGTTGCAAGGCTTTGGTACAATTTCGTTATTACAGACTGCTTCTGGAAATACAATTTTGTCGACAACAATGTCAACAATGGACTGGGTTGTGGCTATTGCAACCGTTACAGCAGGCTCTATTTTTTTAATGTGGCTTGGTGAATTGATTACAGAAAAGCAACTAGGCAACGGTGTTTCATTAATTATTTTTGCTGGAATTATCGCAGGTCTTCCAACAAGCTTGCAACAAGTATTTATTACATTTGATTCTTCACAGATTCCAACTGTTCTCGCATTCCTTGTTGTTGGCTTTATTACAATTATTGGAGTTGTGTTCGTAACAGAAGGGCAGCGCAATATTCCAATGTCTCATGCGCGTCACCACAATGCGACAAGTCAAAAAAGTTATTTGCCATTACGCGTGAATCAAGCGGGTGTTATTCCAATTATTTTTGCTGTGACATTAACAACCGTTCCACAACTTGCCGCGCAGTGGTTGTTGCAAATTAATGTTGGGTTTTTAAATCCAGCCATGCAATTTATCGTGACATGGTCACAAAATCAATTAGTGAATGGTATCTTCTATTTTGTTCTTGTTGTTGTCTTTTCGTATTTTTATACAGGAGTTGTGTTTCACCCAGAGCGTATTGCGGAAAACTTGCAACGAGGCGGCAGCTTTATTCCAGGTATTCGCCCAGGAAAAGATACAGAAAATTATTTACGAATGGTATCAAACCGTATCTTACTTGCCGGTGCATTGTTCCTTGGAACGATTGCGATTTTACCGTTGATTGTTCAGGCATTGTCTTCAGGGAGTTTTCAAAATATCGCTATTGGCGGAACATCGTTGTTGATTGTTGTGTCTGTTGCGATTGAAACGGTGAAGCAAATTGAAGCGCAGCTCACTGTGCGTGAATATGATTCTCTTTAAAGCCTATGACTGATATTTCATTTGTAAAAAAGATTTGTTTATTTGGACCGCAAGGATCTGGCAAGGGGACACAAGCAAAACGATTGATTGCAGAATTTGGTGTTCCACATTTATCAACGGGTGATATTTTTCGAAAAGCAATTGCAGAAGAAACTGAGCTTGGTCAAAAGATTCAAGAAATTATTAAAAGTGGACAACTCGTTCCAAGTGAAGTAACAAACGCTGTCATGAAAGAGCGTCTGTTGCAAGAAGATTGCTTGAATGGTTTTGTGCTTGATGGATATCCGAGAAATTTAAACCAAGCTGAAGCATTAGATGGAGTTACAAGTGTGACACATGTTGTTGTGCTTTCTATTCCTGATGAAGAGTCTATTCGTCGTTTATCTCGCCGTCGTGTGTGTGTGTCTTGTGGCGCAACATACCATCTTGATTTTCAACCACCCCAGCAGGAAGATATTTGTGATTCATGCGGAAAAGAATTGCAGCAACGTGAAGATGATCAACCTGAAGCGATTGCGAAGCGTTTAGAGATTTATCATGCTGAAACGCAGCCATTAATCGCACGGTATAAAGATCGAGGTATTGTGTCTGAAATTGATGGACTTGGAACGATTGATGAGGTCTGGGAGCGTGTAAAAACTGCAACATATGGCAGTCATTCTTAAGACGCCTGAAGAAATTCAATACATGGCTGAGGCAGGTGCTATTAATGGCATCGGCTTAAGAGCTGCTATGGATGCGGCACAGCCTGGTATTTCCACACAAGAGTTGAATGATATTTTTGAAACAACTATTCGTGGTCTTGGTGCGATCCCATGTTTTTTAGGTTTTGAGGGCTACACAAAAAGTATCTGTACATCAGTCAATGATCAGATTGTGCATGCAGTTCCGAGCAGTGATGTCATTTTGAAATCAGGCGATATTATTGGGATTGATGTGGGTGTTCGTTACAAAGGATATTGCTCTGATATGGCACGCACTGTGGCAGTCGGCAATATTTCAAAAGAAGCGCAAGAATTATTGTGGGCAACAGAAAGTGCAATGAATGAAGGTATCGAATATTTTGTGGCAGGGAACACGATTGGTGATATTGGATATGCCGTACAACAAGTTGCAAAAAAAGGTGGCTATGGAATTGTGCGGGCATTAGTTGGTCATGGCATTGGAACTGAAATGCATGAAGAGCCAGCATTGCCAAACTATGGGAAACAAGGGGATGGAATGGTGTTAGAAGTTGGCATGGTACTCGCTATTGAGCCGATGCTAACAACGGGTTCACATGAGGTTGTCTTTGACCAAGATGGCTGGACAGTGCGCACGGCAGACGGCTCTCTTGCTGCGCAATTTGAAAACACTGTTGCGATTACAAAAGATGGCCCATTGATTTTAAGCGTGCTACCATAACTCTATGAAATATATTGGAATTGACTACGGACTCAAGCGCACTGGCGTTGCAGTGTCTGATACGGCTGGTCGTGTGGCTGTTATTAAAGAAACAATCACCTCTGAAGGACAGCAAGGAGTGATTGACCGCATTAAAAGTATTATTGAAGACGACTCTATTGATGTTGTTGTCGTTGGGCGGCCAACAAACATGGACAATGGAGATACTGAGCAAACAGAAATTACTGATCGGTTTGTAGAGAAATTGCGTAATCATATTGATAAGCCGGTGCAAGTCACAGATGAGCGCTTAACAACTGAAATGGCAAAAACATTATTGCAGGGGATTGAGATGGATAAGCGCGATCAAGTTGCGGCACAGATTTTGTTACAAGATTTTTTAGATCAACAGCAGCAAAATAATAATTCATAGCGTATGATGCAGACTGTTGGAATTGTATTTCTCGCTGTTGCGTTGAGTATCGTTTGTGGATTTGCTGTTCGTTTTTTCGCATATCGTTTTGGTATTATTGATGTGCCAACTGGTGGTCGAAAAATTCATACACGACCCGTCGCGTTACTGGGCGGAGTTGCTGTGATTAGTAGTGTGTTGCTCACAGCGTGGATCGCATCCCCGGAATTATTTGGTGGGTATTTGTTACCAAAACATTTAATCGGCGTGTCTGTTGCGTCGCTGTTATTGCTCTGTGGTGGAGCGCTCGATGATCGCTTAAATTTACCACCACTCGCACAATTCTTTTTTCCAGTCACCGCAACACTTGTTATTATTGCTTCTGGCATGGGTATTGATTATATTACGAGCCCTTTTGGCGGCGTCTTCTATTTAGATCACTGGAATATTGAAGTTCTTCGCTGGGGAGGAGTTCCGTATTCTATTACTGTGTGGGCAGATCTTTTTACATTGACGTGGCTGCTTATCATGATGTACACAACAAAATTTTTAGATGGACTTGATGGGTTGGTGAGTGGTATTGCGGTTATTGGCCTTGTGATTATTGCTGTGTTGTCATATTCAGCGACTGTCGGACAACCAGAGACTGGACTCTTGGCGCTGATTGCGGCCGGTGCATTTATTGGATTTTTATTCTTTAATTGGCATCCTGCATCAATATTTTTAGGAGAAAGTGGTTCATTATTTGCAGGGTTTATTCTTGGTGTGCTGGCAATTATTTCCGGTGGTAAAATTGCAACGACATTATTGATTGTTGGCATTCCATTGCTCGATGTTGTATGGGTAGTAGCGCGCCGTGTGCTTATTGAAAAACGATCGCCCTTTCAAGCAGATCGCAAACATTTGCATCTGCGGTTAATTGATGCAGGTTTGTCACAGCGCCAAGCAGTTGGGTTGCTGTATGCATTAACTGTTGTGTTTGGGTGTAGCGCGCTTGTCTTGCAAGGTGACGAAAAAGTAATCGCATTTATTGTACTTGCAATTGTCATGACACTTGTCGCTCTTGCCGCAGTGTATTTGTATCAACAACGCAAATCATCATGAGCCTGCCACGAGTCATCTTTGTGAGTGTCGCTCTGTTATTGGTTGTGCTGTGTATTGTGTGGGGCGGGGTGCGGATTGCGGAGAAGCCAGATGCAACGCGGAGCATGCGCATTGGAAATCGCACCTATCAATTAGAGATTGCGGATTCGCAGCTAGAGCAGCAACACGGTTTAATGAACCGCACATCTTTGCTGTCAGATCATGGTATGTATTTTCAGTTTTCTGATGCGCAAGAGCGTACCTTTTGGATGAAAGATACATTGATTCCATTAGATTTGATTTGGGTTCAGGATGGGCGCGTCGTGAACCTCACAACTGATGTGCAGCCTGAGCAAACAACTCCAATGAAGGACTTGAAATTATATAATTCGGGAGCCCCTGTTGACGCGGTTATTGAGTTAAATGCCGGCCAAATAGCAGAAAATGGCTTAAAAATTGGGGATACAATCCAGTTTGACAGGAGTCAATGAATCCGGTATACTCATTCCCGACTCCTATACCCTTAGAATTTAATAGAAAACTATGTACGCAGTGATTAAAACTGGTGGCAAACAATATATGGTCTCCGAAGGTGACGTGCTTCGTGTTGAAAAACTAGAAGTAGAAGCTGGTAAAGACATTACATTTGATGAAGTGTTATTACTTGGTGAAAGTGATGGTAAAAACGCAACTGTTGGCGCTCCATTTGTAACTGGCGCTTCAGTGAAAGCCTCTGTTGTTGAACAAGGTCGAGCGAAAAAAATTATTGTTGCAAAATTTAAAGCGAAATCTCGCTACTACAAACGTGCTGGTCACAGACAGCCATACACAGAAGTGAAGATCGAAAAGATCGCCGCTAAATAAGACCAAGCCTCGCAATTGCGGGGCTTTTTGTTTTTGGTGGTGCATGAGCATTTCTCTGGGCTACTCGCTTTTTTTATGCTAGGGTTTTGAATATGAAATCTATTCCACGATCGATTCAGCAGCTAATCCGACAGTTTAATACCTTGCCGGGAATTGGAAGTAAGACTTCTGAGCGGTTTGTGTATTTCTTATTGCGTCAACCAAAAGAGCAGATTGAGCTCTTTGCTGAAAGTTTATTGGCGGTGAAAAATGCGATTCATCTGTGTCGCGATTGTTACACGTTTACTGAAGATGAGCTGTGTGCTATTTGCGCTGATTCAAATCGAAACCGATCTATTATTTGTGTTGTTGCGGAGCCGAAAGATGTTTTTTCATTGGATAGTACCGGTCAGTTTGATGGTGTCTATCATGTCCTTGGAGGTGTTATTGATCACGTTGCAGGCATTGCGCCATCAATGCTCCGCATTCAAGAGCTCACCGAGCGTGTCAAAAATGGTAGCGTGCAAGAAGTGATTTTAGCAACCAATCCAGATATGGAAGGGGAGGCAACGGCACTGTATATTAAACAAGTATTACAAAAAGAAATTCCGAATGATGTCCTGGTAACAAAAATCGCTCGCGGACTTCCAGTCGGGGGCGATATTGAATTTGCAGATGAGATGACACTCGGCAGCGCTCTGGCAGGCCGCCGCAATATGAACTAGTTTATTGTCCGATCACTCCTGGAAGGTCAGGCATTTTGAGTTCACCACTTTGGATTTTTTTCAGCATTACGCGTTGGAGTTTTTTGTTTGCGCTTTCAATTGCTTCTTTTACGCCTTTTTCTACTTTTTCTTTATTCTCTGGAGCGAGTAGTGACGCATCGATATCAAGGCTCACAATTTTTTGATTGCCATCGATGATGATATTGATTTTGCCGCCGGCTGCATCTGCATGAACGGTTTCTTGTGATAACACATTTTGCGCATCTTTTGCGCTATCTCGAAGGTCTTTGTACTGTTTTAGTTTCTGAAACATAAATATAGATCATTTAGTGTCCGTACGTTACCCCATTTTTGTCCATAATACAAGCCCTTATAATAAACGCATTGGGGTAATATAAAAGCCGCTGTTATGTATAGCGGCTTTATAGCGTCTGTTATTTTTTATTAGATGATTTAAAAAATACACTTAAACCATACACTACTAGTATGAGGCATAGTGTCGTAATTAATAAGAAGCGAGAATTATGTAACCACGCGTATATAACAATAATTATCCCAATAATTGCAATCCCTAATCTTATCCGATAATCATTCATACTGTTATGTATTGATTAACGACAGTACCCACCATAGTAGTGACTGGTAAATGTTTGCCCGCTCCATAATGTGGTCGATCGTAAGCAGCCTCCTCTATTATATACCCAGTTAGCATATGCAGTTGAAGCGCCAAGAGCACCGGCAAGAGCCTTTGAAAGAGTTGGTTCAGGAACTGCTAATGCAGCCACAGCGCCTAATCCCCAGCCAAACATAATATTATTTGTTTGATTCCTATTATATTGATAGTCCCAGCCATACCATCGCCAGAAACGTGGGTCAGCATTCACAGGGTAAGCTACGCCTTCGACATTGTGAATTACATGTTGTGTTAACGTTTGACCGTCAGTTGTGAACCAGGTTTGCACGCTCATTCCGTTTGCATCTTTTGCCCATGGAGTATCAATAACTGTAATGGTATTTCCTTCATTATCAATAATTATAGCCCCGCCCTCAGCAGCTAGCTCAATGTGTCCACCATTTGGAACAGTTACCGTGTATGGATATTCTGTTGGAGCGGTTGCATTATCAATAATTGTTAACATTCGCACCCCACCATCTTCTGTTGCTTGTACAGCACTGGCGGATCCATTGCTTGCTGGATAGGCAACTGTCCCATCAGCAACAACTGTAGCGTCTGAAGCTGCTGTTGCATTGGGTAAAGAAATCTCAATTGTTGGAGTGTCATTACCAGTAAGTGTTACACCATCTTCAGGATTACGTGGAATTTCAACGGTTGTTACTTCAGTTGCTGTACCTTCATTATTTGATGTTGTTGCGACAATTGCCGAGTCTACATCTGAAGTAGTTGTTACATCAGTTGATTCAAGTGCAATACTTGGTATTGCTGACAAGGATTCCGCTACTTCATTTGCACTTACAGTTCGATTATTATCTGTTTGTGGATCTGCTGACAGATCAACTGCTGGCGCGCCTTCTACGGAAGACACTTCTTCTGCTTTCACTGTATTTGGAAGCAAGCAGGTGGCGCTTAGTATGCTTGTTATAATAAATAATGAAACCCTCTTTTTGTATTTCATAAAAATGAAATAAATAATTATAAAATAAGTGTAACAAACTGTTTTCAAAAAGTATCGGCGAAAAAAACGCCGTCTGTGGAAAGGTGTTTTTTGAGACTAATATTAAAGAAGTCTAAAAATAAAATCGCCAGATTCGGCGATTTTTAAATTGCTTCCGGTGGCGGTGGGCCAAAGTCTTGTTTTTTCTCAAGATTTTTAAATGAAGCACGTTCGACATCAAAGTATAATTGAATTTGACCAGTCGGACCGTTACGATGTTTTGCGATGATGAGATCTGCAATATTTTTTCTCTCTGATTCTTTGTTGTAATATTCTTCACGATAAATAAACATTACAACATCGGCATCTTGTTCAATCGAACCAGATTCACGCAAATGGGAGAGACGAGGGATTGGAGGATTTTGGGCTTCAACTGCACGAGACAACTGTGAGAGGGCGATGATTGGAATGTTCAACTCACGCGCAATAGATTTTAAACCACGAGAAATTTCAGAAATTTCTTGTACACGATTATCACCGTTTTTGTTTCGACCTTCCATCAGCTGCAAGTAGTCGATAATCAAAATGCCAATACCATGTTCCATTTGCAGTCGACGCGCTTTAGTACGGACTTCCATAATGTTCGCATTGGCAGAGTCGTCGATAAACAACGGAGCTTCAGCGAGCGCACCCATAGCGCGACCAATTTTACTAAAGTCCTCATCTTGCTGCAGTTTGCCTGTACGCATTTTCCATAAATCAATGCCAGCCTCTGCGCAGAGGAGACGATCACCCAGCTGATCTTTACTCATTTCGAGACTGACGATTCCAACAGGCACTTTTTGTTGCACAGCAACCGTTCGTGCAATATCAAGCGCTAAACCAGTTTTACCCATTGAAGGGCGAGCCGCCAAAATAATGAGATCGGATTTTTGAAAGCCACCAAGGAGATTATCAAGATCTTTGTAACCAGTGGAAACGCCGCGCAGTTGCCCCTCACTTTTATGAATATCATCTAAGCGATTAAATGTGTCGGTCAAAATAGAGTGGAGTGGTACATAATTTTGCTGCAACGATTCTTGCGAGACAGTAAACAAGGTTTGCTCTGCTTGATCGAGGAGCTTTTCAACATCTTGATCTTCTTGGATGCCGAGTTGCGCAATGCTAGTTCCGGCACGGATCAGTTTGCGCAATGTGGATTTTTGTTTGACGATTTTTGCGTAAAAATTTGCGTTACTTGACGTTGGGACTTTTGCAGAGAGGTCCGCAAGATAGGCACGACCACCGATATCCTGTAATAAATTTTTGTCATCTAACTTTCCAGAAACACTCAAGACATCAATCGGCTCACGGCGACCAAACAATTCAAGCATGGTGTCATACAGAATTCGATGTTTGTCCGCGTAAAAATCGTCCGGTTGCAAGACATCACCGACTTGGATAATCGCATCTGGATCAATTAGGAGCGCACCCAAAATAGCTTGTTCAGATTCAAGGCTATGTGGTGGAACCATGCCCCCAGCTTGCTGCGTTGGTTTTGATGTAAAATCATCCATAAATCGTCTGTATAAGGAAATAGAGCGTTTGTCTATTGTACGTGAGATAGGGGGTTGTGGGAAGATGAGCGGTCTTGAGGCTACACACACGTTGTCCACTGAGTTGTGCACTGTTTGTGGAGTGTAAAAACAAAAACAGCCCGTTTTGGGCTGTTTGTTCTGGGTGGGTCGTACAAGATTCGAACTTGTGACCATCAGCTTAAAAGGCTGTTGCTCTACCAACTGAGCTAACGACCCAGGAAAATAATGCTTCCGTAGTATACGGAAAATCTGTATTTAGGTCAACAGAATAAGCCCCGCTTCTATAAAACATTGACAAATTAACTAAAATATAGCGTGATGTGAATCATGTCTTCTGCTGCCATAGTACAAACACTTATGCATCATAGTTGATATATGATACTATGAGCATATAAAAAATAAGATACACCATATGCCTCAATTCAATTCACAAGCGATCACGCTAGCGAGTGTCACCTTACTCATCGGACTGTTTATCGGCTACGGATTATGGGGGACGAATGCCACGAATTCTCATGCTGCTGTAAAAACAACAAATGATTCAGCTGCAATGTCGACGATGAATCATTCTATGGATGACATGATGATGGATATGACAGCAAATATGAAAGGCAAGACCGGTGATGAGCTCGACCATGTGTTTTTAGATGACATGATCACGCATCATCAAGGAGCAGTTGATATGGCGAAGCTATTAAAAGAAGGAACAGCGCGACCAGAGCTCAAGAAATTTGCAGATGATATTATTACAGCGCAAACTGCTGAAATTGCGCAGATGAAGGAGTGGAATACTCAGTGGTTTGGTATACATAGTCATTAATTTTATGAACACACAAACAGAAATTGCAGTCATCGGCGGAGGGTGCTTCTGGTGCACTGAAGCCGTCTTTTTACAATTGCGTGGTGTCACAAAAGTCGCACCAGGTTACACTGGTGGAGAAACACAAAATCCAACCTATGAACAAGTCTGCACTGGAAACACTGGACACGCGGAAGTGATTCAAGTGGAATTTGATCCAGGCGTTATCACATACGAAGATATTCTGACTGTGTTTTTTGGCGTTCATGACCCAACACAGCTCAACCGGCAGGGGAACGACACTGGTACGCAATATCGGTCATCTATTTTCACAACATCTGACGCACAAGAGCAAACAGCGAAAAAGCTTATCGCTGAGCTCGCGCCAGACTACCCAGCACCGATTGTCACAACCGTTGAGCCGCTTACGACATTTTATGAAGCCGAGGAATATCACCATCGATATTTTGAGCGCAACCCTGATCAAATGTATTGTCAGCTTGTTGTCCGTCCAAAAATCGAAAAGTTTGAGAAGAAATTTAAAGCGCTGATTGCGTCATAAGTAGACAAGAGTCTGCTATTTCGCTATATTTTCCACATGGAAAAGGCATCTCGTGAGGCTGTAGAAGCGCCGACGCAAGCTGAAATTCTCGGGCGCACCGCTGGAGTGATTGCTGGTGTGCTCGCTCTTGGTTTTCTCGTGCTCGCGGCTGTGACTATTTTCGCAGTAAAATTCGGGGAGAATATAATGAATTATGGATCGTAGGTCATATGCTTTCAGAACAACAATTATTTGAACTTAAAACTCAGCTGACAACTGATACTGAACAATTGAATCAGCAGTTGCATGCACTGGAACAGCAGCAGCGTGAAGAAAAGAGTCCAGAAAAATTAGCAGCGACTATTTTAGAATTCGAACGTTTGCAACAAGGAATTTCTGACCGTGGAGAGTTGTTTGCTTTTTTTAGCGCACCGGATTTGAGTGTGACAAGTCCATATCAAAAATCCGAATTGTTTCAAGTTGTGGAAGCCGCTGAAACTATCGGTACAAAAATTGTTGACATTGTGGCCGATTATTTCCTCGATCACATTCGTGCGGATATTCAAGCCGGAGAAGATGATGCGGTTGATCTGATTCAAGCAGAATTTAAAGAATACATTATCCCGGCAAAAATTATCGCTGATCGGTTTGATCAACTTGATGATTTACTTGATGAAATGAATCGCTATTGCCGCGCGCTGGATCCCAATTATGATATCGGACAAGCAGAAAAAGTATTAGTGTACGCATTTGAATTATCACTCAATGCAGATGTTCAGCTCGATACAACTATTCATGCATTGCGTGAATTTCAACTGCGCTTTTTAACACCAGAAGATCGAGCACTATTACTGGATCGAGTGGAAGAGCGTTTAGCAGTTCTTCGATTTGAAAAAGCAAAAAATCAAGAAATCGCAATTGAAAAAGCCCTCGAAATGATTGAACAACGAAAACCACAATAATTATGTATACTCCAATTAAACAATTTTCACAGCACGTTGACGCTCAGGTTTCTATTGCCGGTTGGGTATATAACCTCCGCTCTTCTGGAAAGATCGCGTTTTTACAAATGCGTGACGGTAGCGGATTTTGTCAGGCGATTGTGTCACAGCCAGAAGTTGCAGCTGACGTCTGGGAAAAGGCGCAGCAGATTACAATTGAAACTTCTGTCGTACTCACTGGTACTGTGAGTAAACATCCAAAGAAAGAGGAGTATGAGCTCCAAGTCAGTGATATTGAACTTGTTCACGTTGCAGAAGAATTTCCGATTGGCAAAAAAGAACATGGCCCAGATTTTTTAATGAACATGCGACACTTGTGGCTCCGCAGTCCAAAACAGTGGGCGATTCAACGCGTGCGCAACACAATCATTAATGCAACGTACGAATATTTAAACAGTGATGGATTTACAAAAATTGATGCTCCGATTTTTACGCCGACTGCAGCAGAAGATACAACGGAATTATTTTCTGTTGATTATTTTGACATGGGACAAGCGTATTTGACTCAGTCCGGACAGCTCTATATTGAAGCAGCAATTTTTTCACATGGTCGCGTGTTTGATTTTGGCCCGGTCTTTCGTGCAGAAAAATCAATGACCCGTCGTCATCTCACAGAATTTTGGATGATGGATGCAGAAATGGCGTTCACTGATTTTGAGGGGAATATGGATGTGCAGGAAAAATTGATTCAATATATTGTCAAAACTGTACTTGAGCGTAACCGTGCTGACTTGGAATTATTAGAGCGAGATATTCCAATGCTCGAAAAAACACTACAACCGTTTGTTCGCATGACCCATAAAGAAGCGGTGGAAAAATTACAAACAATGGGATCTGATATTCAGCCAGATGCAGATTTGGGAGCAGATGATGAAACAATGCTGACAAAAGAATATGACATGCCGATTTTCATTATGAAATATCCGGCAAAGGTGAAGGCGTTTTATATGCAACCAGACCCTGAAGATGAAACACGTGTGTTGTGCGCTGACTTACTCGCCCCAGAAGGCTATGGTGAAATTATCGGTGGCAGCCAGCGTATTGCGGACTATGATTTATTGAAATCAAAGATTGCAGAGTATGGATTACCACAAGAGCACTATGAGTGGTATCTCGATTTACGGAAATATGGCTCAGTGCCACACTCTGGCTTTGGATATGGACTAGAGCGGCTTGTGACATGGATTACGGGAGGAAAACACATCCGTGAATCTATTCCATTTCCACGTACGCCAAACCGATTGAATCCATAAGAGACTCTTGCGACACAGGGCGAAAAAAGGCTTGAAAAACAAGTCTTTTTTTGTTACTCTACGAGATGTATGAATACGACATCTGAGCCGACAATGGCAACACAACGGACCTGGATCGCCGACACAGTCCAGAAAACAGGAGAAACAGTCACATTGATGGGTTGGGTGGATGTCCGTCGTGATATGGGCAAGCTCATTTTTATTGATTTGCGTGACCAAACAGGCATTGCGCAAGTGGTCTTTTTGCCGAATCACACCGAAGCGATTGAAGCAGCAAAGGCCTTGCGACATGAATTTGTCGTGAAGATTGTTGGGCAAGTGAACGCCCGCCCAGAAAAACAGGTAAACCCAGATATGGTTACTGGAACAGTTGAAATTGAAGCGTTGGAGCTTGAAATTCTGACTGAAGCCGCAACAACACCATTTGAATTAAATAAAGACACATTCAACGTTGAAGAAGAATTGCGTTTGAAATATCGCTACCTCGATTTACGAACCGAGCGCATGCAGCGCAATTTACGTTTGCGATCTGAATATATTCAGAAGTGTCGTGAGTTTTTGTTCAAGCAAAAATTTACAGAAATTGAAACACCGTTGCTCACAAAAGCAACGCCAGAAGGATCACGTGATTTCTTAGTTCCGTCGAGAAAAAATCCAGGCAAGTTTTATGCGTTACCACAATCTCCGCAGCAATACAAACAATTGCTTGTTGGCGGTGGCTTTGAGCGATATTTTCAGTTAGCGCGATGTATTCGTGATGAAGATTTGCGCGCAGACCGTGGCTTTGAACATACACAGCTCGATATTGAGCTCGCGTTTGTGGAATACAATGAAGTCTTGGATATTGTGGAGGCGATGGTGACAGAGGTGATTGAAGGTATGGGTTTCACCATTCAGCAAAAACCATTTCCACGTATTACCTATAAAGAATCCATGGAAAAATACGGTGCGGATAAATTTGATTTGCGCACAGAAGAAGATAAGAAAAATGGCGTGCTCGCGTTTGCGTGGGTGGTTGAGTTCCCGTTTTTTGAAAAAACAGATGACGGAAAATGGACATTCACACACAATCCATTTTCTATGCCAAAACCAGAGCATATCGAATGGTTGATGAATGGGACAAACATCGAAGATATTATTACGCAGCAATACGATTTGATTTGCAACGGATATGAAGCTGGCGGTGGAAGCATTCGTGCGCACAAGCCAGAAATTTTACGCGCGACCTATAAAGTCATGGGTTACACTGATGAAGAAATCGATGACAGCATTGGCCATATTCTTGAGGCGTTTACATTTGGACAACCACCACATGGCGGCATCGGTCTTGGGGTAGAGCGCATGATTATGAATCTTGCTGGTGAAGAATTTTTGCGTGAAGTGCAAAGTTTCCCAATGACAATGCAAGGTCGAACAGCAGTGATGGATGCGCCGTCTGCAATGCCGAACGAGTTGCTTGCTGAATATGACTTGACCGTTGTAGAAAAAAAATCTGACAAAACAGCTGACGCACAATAAGATGAAACAAGAGCTGCAAATTCAGAATTTTGACGGACCGCTTGATTTGTTGTTGCAGTTGATTGAAAATCGAGAACTGGATATCACAACCATCTCATTGTCTGAAGTTGCGGAACAATTTATTTCGTATCTTGAAACCATTGAAGAGCGCACGCCGGAAGAGCTCGCTGATTTTTTGGTGATTGCGACGCGGTTGCTGCTTTTGAAATCGCAAGCGTTGCTGCCATATTTACAGGCAGATGAAGAGCAAGATCCAAACGAGCTCGCAACGCAGCTGAAAATGTATAAGCGCTATGTTGACGCGATGGCTGGTGTCGAGCAGATGTTGCTCGCGGGTAATCAGTTGTTTGGCAGCAAGCCATCGGTGCGTGAGCAAGTGATTACATTCCGCCCGCCGAGCGTGTTTGAGCTCAATGATTTGCGTAATCTGTTTGTTGATGTCCTTGAAGGTCTTGCGCCAATTGTTCGGATTCCAAAAGCGGCAATTGAAAAAGTTGTGACATTGCGCGAAAAGTTTACGCAGATTCATGATTTGCTGAAAAAACACAAACAACTTTCGTTTACTGAATTGCTCGCGGATTCCGGTGATCGGGGAGAGGTGGTTGTGACATTTTTGGCACTCCTTGAGCTGATGAAAAAACAAGAAATTGCTGTGACACAACAGTCGCCGCAAGATACTATTACTATCCAATCACTTTTACAGTAATTTTTATGTCTGAACACACACCATTACCATCTGAAGAAACGGTTGCCGAAAACGTCGCAGAAGAAACGGCTACTGAAGTAGCAGCGCAAGAAGTTGTTGTTGAAATGACTCCTGCAACTCCAATGCAACTTGTTGAAGCGTTGCTGTTTGCTCATCATGTGCCAGTGCAGATTCGCAAGCTCGCGAAACTCACGGAATTGTCTGAAGATGTTGTTCGAGAAACCGTTTCAAAACTTCAAGAAGCGTACAAGCAGCGTGGTGGTGGGATTGTGATTGTGCAGCAAGACGGTGCAGTGCAAATGACGACTGCTCCAGAAACAGCAGAGCAAGTGGCTGCATTCTTGAAAACAGATCAAGCAGGGGAACTGACGCGTCCAGCTCTTGAGACATTGACTATTATTGCATATCGCGGACCAGTCAGTAAATCAGAAATTGAATTGATTCGTGGCGTGAACTGCTCATTGATTTTGCGGAACTTGATGATTCGCGGTCTTGTCGAAGAAGCAGGTGAAACAGAAACTGGCTCACCAATTTATCAAGTGACAATTGATTTTTTGAAATTTTTAGGAATCACAGATATCGCGCAGCTGCCAGATTATCAAGAGCTGAATGAAAATGTGCATTTGAAAGAGTTGCTTGAAAAACAATCCCAAGATTTTTTTACAGATAAATAATTGTCTATGCCGGAATATTCTCGTCCGCCAGGTGAACGTGTAGCACAGGCCGAACGGCCTCCTGAGCTGCAGGAATTTTTGCGGGCAACACAAGATGCGTACGCTACGGCACAGCGATATGATGGTACAGAAGATTCATTTAAAGATTTCTTTGCAGATTTAGAGAGGGCAGCCGATGCAGCACAGCGTATCCCAGGCGTCACAGGATCTTCGTTAGAGAGAGAGGCGCAAGCCGCACAGATGCTTGAAGGTGAATTAAAGGGTGTAGATATTCAAAGTCTTTTGGCGGTGGCTGGTGAGCAAGCGCAACAGCGTGTGCGGTCAGCATTTGATTTTGATGGCACAGAAACATCGCCCAAAGAGCCATTGTTTATTAAACGTGTGGGCGGCATTATTTTGCCACCAGGAGACGCTCCAGATAGAACAGGCTCTGGAGAAACTGTTTGGGAGCCAACTCGGTTTGAGCCACGTGTGCAAGAAATTCGCCAGCTCCTTGAAGACGAAGGAATTTTTGCAGATGATTATGTGATTACTATTGGTGAGGTTTCAAAAGATATGATGCGTAAAGCATCATATGTGATTATTGAAATTCCTCGATTACAAAGAACAATTTTAGTGTGTGATCAAGTGGGAGAGGCGACATTTATTTTGCGCGGTCATTTTTCTCCAGAGACCCTTACAACGAAAACAAAAGAGCAATTACAAACAGAGTTCCCAGACAGCGTTCGCAAATTGGTTCGTTTTGATGCCGCTCAATGGGCTGCTGAAATTAAATTATTATTGCTTTCTGAAGATCTATGGAAGAAGACGGAGAGTTCAGAAGTGATCAATTCTCATAAAAAAGAAAAAGTGGATGTTCGCTTGCAAGATCGTATTCGAGAAGCTTTTTTGCAAGATCCACGATATGACTCTGCTGAAAAATGGTTGGCTTTGAGTGTAAACGCGCGAGCAAAAATTCACATGAATGGTTATGGTATACATGCTTTGAAAACAGTTTTCGCTATTAATGGAAATATCGCGGGTGGACTATTACCTCAATTAGATCTTGGACTCGCAATTTATGGACAAGACAATGCTGCGATTCAGAAAGCAATTGAAATTGAAAAACGCACTCCAGATCAATGGCGTGCTGCTATTCTCGCAGACCCACGATATGACTCTGCTGAAAAATGGATCACGCTAGGAATGCCGGGTCGAAAAAAAATAGAAATTGATGGTGCGGGTTTGCATAAAATAGCTACAGTATTTGGTATTGATGGACTTGTGGTTCATAATCGCCTGCTTACACAATTGCAGCTTGGAGCTCAGATATATGGACTTGATAATCCTGTTATGGCAGATGCAATACAAGCAGAAGCAGCTCGTGTTCTCTTAGAAGAAGAAACAAAAAAGTATACCCCAGATCAATGGCGCAGTGCTATTCTCGCAGACCCACGATATGACTCTGCTGAAAAATGGGTCGCATTAGACTCCAGAGATATTGTTATAAAAGGAAATAAAATTATTAGTATTGCGACAGCCTTTGGAATAGGTGGTAATGCAAAAGACGATCGATTGGTTTTTTTGCAACTGGGACTCGCAATTTATGGACAAGATAATGCTGCGATTCAGAAAGCGATTGAAATTGAAAAACGCACTCCAGATCAATGGCGTGCTGCTATTCTCGCAGACCCACGATATGACTCTGCTGAAAAATGGGTCGCATTAGGCACTAGGAATAGAGGTGTGGTGCATATTGATGGTGCTAAAATTGGCTTTTTAGGAACCTTATTTGGTACTACGGGTAATTTGTTTACTAGTGCATTGCCACAATTACAACTCGGCTTGAAAATTTATGGTGAACAGAATCCTGTCATTTTAGATGCAATAAGAAAATTAGAAGTTAAAAAATAATCTATGCGACTCAATAAATATCTTTCACAGTGCGGAGTAGCAAGCAGACGAAAAGCAGACGAGCTTATCGCGCGCGGACATGTTGTGGTCAATGGCGTTGTTGCAGATGATTTTTCAACAGATGTGAATGAGAAGGATATTGTCACGGTGAAAGGCAAAGTGGTGATGCCGGGTGTGAGTCATACGTATGTTGCAATGCACAAGCCAGAGGGGATTGTGACGACCATGGCAGATTTTCATAAAGATGAAGCGAACGTCATGGAGCTGCTTCCGACGTATTTGCCCAATTCTTTAAAACCAGTTGGTCGACTCGATAAAGATTCGACTGGCTTGTTAATTTTTACGGATGATGGTGACCTTGCGCACCAACTCACACATCCATCATTTGAACATGAAAAGGAATATGTGATTACCTGCAGCAGTGCAATTTCAGATACCGCACTTGAACAGTTGCGCGTGGGTGTCACGCTCGAAGAAGGGAAGACTGCGCCGGCTCAGGTCACGCGCATCAACCCAAAACAATTTCGGATGATTATTAAACAAGGGTGGAAGCGGCAAATTCGACGGATGGTTGGAGCAGTTGGCGGGAATCTTTCAAGTCTGCAGCGTGTGCGTATTGGAAAGCTCACGCTTGATTCCCTGCAATTGCAACCAGGTGAAACAAAAAATATTCGCAAGGAAGATATAGTATAATACCCCTCTATGCTCTCAAACGTTATCACCGGATTTATTGTTATCTCAAGCCTGCTTCAAGTGCCTCTTCCAATGGCAATGAATGCGGGTGTGTATCCTGTTCCGACAGTGACATCTGACAATGCAAAACAGACTGAGCAGGTCACTCAAAAATCTGAAGACTTTGAATGGCGCGTGTTGCAGCAAATGCATGCGAGTGAGGAAGCGTCTGCGCCGATCAAAAAATCACAGCAAGTTGATCCGGCAATTGGGGCCCGAGCCGCAATTTTGATTGATGGAAAATCACAACACGTTTTGTGGCAAAAAAATCCAGATGCTGAGCTTTCCATTGCTTCAATCACCAAACTCATGACCGCATTAGTGTGGTTTGATCATCAGCCAGTAGAAGGTCTCAATCACATTCATACGTTTGCACCAGAAGAAGATCAACCAGATGGAAAAGAGCTGAATTTGCCGAATGGTTCGCAGCTTTCAACGTTGAACTTATTAAATGGTGCGATTGTTGGGAGTAATAATGATATGATTTCAGGCCTTGCGCATACCACAAATTTAAATGATGAACAGTATGTTCAAGCAATGAATGAAAAGGCAAAGGCAATTGGCATGACGCATGCAACCTTTGCTGATACAACTGGATTGTCGGCAGGGAATACAGCAACCGTTTCCGATGTTGCGCGTCTTGCACAAGTGGCATTTTGGAACGAGAAAATCGCAACTCCCGCCGGGCAAGCAGAACATCGACAAGAAACACTCGATGGAGCATTTAAAAATACTATTTATACAACAGACAAATTATTATACGATCGCTCGCTTGATGTAATCGCTGGAAAAACAGGCTATATCACACAGGCTGGATATTGTGTTGTCGTGAAATTACGTGTTCCAGCAGCATCAGGCGGGGCAGAAGATGATTCGGTGATCATTGTGATTCTTGGTGCAGGGTCAGATGATGCGCGTTTCACGCAAGCCAAAAAACTGGCTCAATGGGCTTTTACCGAATTCGATTGGTCGAATAAGTAAGTTATTCAACAAATAGCGGATCATTTGGATTACTGCGCTTGAGCAAAATATCTTTTAATGTCCATTTTGTCGTACGAAACAATGTATTGAGTCGTCGTACTTGAATGATGAAAACAATCAGATTAGAGACGAGTAACCCAAAGCCAATGAGTTCAATTGTTGAGATGCTCAAGGTAGCCGTGAGCCAAACAAGAAATTTTGGAATGACTGGATTCGCGTCATCTTTCAAAGCATGAGCGAGCCATAGCAGGGCAATTTTTTTTGGCCCAAACCAGCCAGCAAACATCACGAATAATCCAAATAGTGTCGCAAGCGCGCTGCCAATGACAATGCGCAAGGTCCCGCGAATGTTCCGCACTTCCGCAGGTACTGCAGTGAATTGTAGCGTGAGTTCGGCACGAATAACTTCATAGAGCATGACATAGCGTCGCTTGGTGCCTTCCCACCGGCCGAATTTTTTTTCTTTCGTGACATGTGCCATGCCAGGAAAAATGCGGGTGGTGTAACCTACGCCGTAATATTTTGCGTAAAAGTTCAAGGCAGCTTCAATGTGAAAGCGTTGTTTGTATGCGCCTGGAACGCGGTGCCATAATTCTTTCGTGACAGCACGTTCACCGCCCATCAGTGGCCAGATTTCAATAAAGGCATGGATCACAAACATCTTACGGCCGCGTGTTGCAATGCACATTTCACGCTCTCCAGACACGACCGGCTCAAGAATCGCTGCGACGATGTCGGCTGTTAAACCTGTTACATCCGCGTCGCAAAAAAAGACGATATCACTCGCGGCTTCCAAAACGCCTCGATTCATTGCTGCGCCTTTGCCGCCATTTACCGGCAGGTCAATGAGTCGCACGCTCGGATATTCTCGCACAACATCAGCGGTGTTGTCAGTTGACCCATCGTTCACAACAATAATTTCCGCAAATGGAAAACGCGTCACAACATCTAAAATTGCGCGCGCGCGATCACCCTCATTAAAGATCGGGATAATTGCGCTTACTTGTTGTCCAAGCGTTTGGTGATCCATAGGTTTACTAATTTCACGACAATAAAGACAGTAACAGCACTCATGACAACAATTTGAATCGTGCTGAGCGTTCCGTCAATTGAAATTGCGGCATGCACTGCTGCATATGACAATCCGAATAATACACTCAGCCACAAAACTGTGCCAGCTGCATTAAACACAATGAATTGCCAGAGCGGTAATTTGCGAACAGACAAATACACAATTGTTAGAATGCGTGTCCCATACAAAAATTTAATAACCAATAATATCAGAAACGGGAAGCGACCAAATACCGTATTGAGTCGCGCGATAAAGTGCTGATTTTTTTGCCATGTCCCGTTGCGTTCAAGACGTTTGCGGACAACCGATGTGCCAAGTAAAAACCAAACAGTGTCTGAAAGAATCGTGCCGAGAAAAGCAATGCCAAATGCAATTGGAACAGATAGGCCTTGCGCAAAAACAACCAGTGCGCTGGAAATAATCACCGTTTCACCAAAGAAAAATGCACCAAAAAAGAGGCCAATCCAGCCATAGGTCACAATCCCACTTTGTAAAAGATGAATAAATTCCATGTTTCTATAGTGTACACGCTATTGAAATTAGCCGCAAAATATGATAAAATGCTTTTATCAATTAATAAAAATAATAGTATGGCTGACAAAAAAGTACGCGTCGCGATTAACGGATTTGGACGAATTGGAAAAATGGCGTTTAAAATCGCATGGGAAGATCATCGCGATGAAATTGAAATCGTCGGGATTAATGATTTGAACACTGTCGAAATGGCTGTGCAAGCCCTGAAATACGATTCCATTTACCATACATTTGATGCCGATGTGACCAGTGATGAAGGGCATTTAATTGTCGATGGGGTGAAAGTGCGGAAGTTTGCAGAAAAAGATCCAACCCAATTGCCATGGGGTGACCTTGAGGTAGACGTTGTTCTTGAATGTACTGGTGTCTTCACAAATAAAGAAGGGGCGAGTAAGCATTTAACTGCCGGAGCGAAAAATGTGATTATTTCTGCGCCTGCCAAAGATGGTGATCCAGTTGGAACATTTGTCATTGGTGTGAATGATGATAAGCGAAATCCAGAAGCCGATCGCGTGTTGTCGAACGCTTCATGTACGACAAACTGCATTGCGCCTGTCATGAAAGTGCTCGAGCAAGAATTTGGTATTGAAAAAGCGATGATGACAACCGTCCATTCATATACTGCTGATCAAAATCTGGTTGATGGGATTCACAAAGATCCACGTCGTGCTCGCTCTGCTGCGATTAACATTATTCCAACAACAACAGGCGCTGCGATTGCAACGGCTGAAACTGTTCCGGAGTTAAAAAATATTTTCGATGGTTTGTCTTTGCGCGTCCCAACGCCCGTTGGTTCAGTTTCTGACATCACCGCCGTGCTCAAAAAAAATGTCACTATCGAAGAAGTAAACGCTGCGCTCACAAAAGCGTCAGAAAGTGCGGGAATGAAAGGTATCCTTGCGGTGACCAATGATCCGATCGTCAGTTCAGATATTATTGGCAACAAGCATTCATCGATTGTTGATTTACAAATGACCAATGTCGTTGCAGGGAATATGGTGAAAGTGATTGCGTGGTATGATAATGAATTCGGCTATTCACATCGCTTGGTTGAACAGGCTGTCTTAGTTGGAAAATCAAAATAAATAATTTTTTACATACACATGCCAGAACCAAGAATGCCGCTCAAGATTGAAAACCCAAGAACCCCAAAACCACCAGAGCCAAAAGACGATACAGATACAGGGGTTCCATTAGAAGCACCATCGCCACAACCACCAGTGGAGCCAGATAGTGTTCCAGACGATGTAACAGAAGAATCAGAACGAGGTTCTTTTAATGTGCCAAACGATAATGTAACAGAAGAAACGACCGTTGATTTCACAATCTAATCTTTACAAGCAAAACCAGCTTTGATAGGCTGCCGGTAGACATGCCCGCATCGTCTAACGGCTAGGACATCGGATTCTCATTCCGACAATCGGAGTTCGATTCTCCGTGCGGGTACCAAAAGAGAGAGAGAGTTTGACAGCATACACAGAAAACGGTAGGCTCACATAGCCTACTTTTTCTTATTCCATCGCGATTTTGGACTAGCTGTTGTCCGTCTATAAATGTAATGTAACTCTTTTTGTTGCATCTCTTGAATTCTTGTATTGAATATATTCTATGAATAAAAAAATTATTATTGATATTTTGAAGCGAATGCTTCCATATTGGCTCGCAAACCGTTGGTGGTTCGCATTCTTTTTTGTCGCGATTCTTGTTCGCGAATTGTCTATTTTGTTTGAGCCACAAATTTATAAACAGATCCTTGAATCGTTCCAGTCATTTAACGATGGCGCAATTGATGGGGCTGAGGTTCGCGCTCAAGCACTTGATTCTTTGAAGCTCTATGTTCAAGTGCAATGTTTGCTCGTCGCGGCATTTATCTTGCAGTTTTACACGGTGAATCGTTTTCAAGTAAACGTAATGAGTTCTGCTGCACAGAATTTCATTCAACATGTACTCAACTTGTCATTTCGGTTTCATAGTAATCGTAAAACAGGAACGCTCAGCAAAGAATTTGCGCGTGGCATTTCTGCGCTGGAAGCGATTATGGACGCGATTATGTTCAACTGGATTCCGCTCGTGATTCGTGTGACAGGTGTGACGATTGTCTTTTGGACGATTGATCCGCGCCTTGCTGCGATTGTCTTTTTCATGGTGATTTTTTTCATGACGGTCACACTCGTTGTGTCGTTGTCTCTCCAAAAAAAGCGCACGAAAGCCAATGATTCAGACGATGAAGGAACCGGGCGAATCATTGATGCGCTCATGAACGCGGAGCTTGTGAAATATTATCAGCAAGAAGAAAATGAAGCGCGGTTGTTTGCAGATTCTCGCGTTGAATGGAAACGTCGCAAGCTGCAGGAATGGGACAGTTGGATTTTTGTCGGTAGTTTTCAAATGACAATTGTGGCAATTGCGGTCTCTGCGATTTTGTGGATTTTGCTGTCTATTTTACAGCTCGGGCAAACCAGCGCATCCACTGTTGTGGTGATTGTGTCATATGTCACCGTGATGGCTGGAATCTTATGGGAAGTGCAATGGAATATTCGCAGGTTTATTGAAGGTGTGACAGATGCGAATAAATTTTTTGCCTACTTTGAAGAAGGTCAAGAAATTATTGATGCTCCGAATGCTGAGCGGTTGCAAGTGACTGACGGTGCGATTTCGTTTGTAGACGTTGAATTTGGCTATTCTGACACAAAACAGATCATGAAAGGTTTAACCCTCGAGGTTGCGCCACGCAGTAGCATTGCGTTGGTGGGTCCATCCGGAGTCGGGAAGTCAACGATTGTCAAATTACTGTATCGGTTTTACGATCCGCAGTCTGGATCGATTATGATTGATGGTCAACCTATTGTTGATGTCACACAATTATCGCTTCGTGAACAATTGTCGATTGTGCCGCAAGAAACCGCGCTGTTCAATGAAACCATTGGCTACAATATTGCGTATGGTCAAGAAAACGCCAGTCAAGAAGACATTGAACGAGTTGCGAAACTTGCGCACATCCATGAATTTATCATGACGCTGCCGGATGGATACAAGACAATGGTTGGAGAACGTGGTGTGAAACTCAGTGGTGGCGAAAAACAACGCATTAGTATTGCACGGGCATTGTTGCGGGATACGCCGATTGTGATTTTGGATGAGCCGACATCGAGTCTCGATTCAGCATCTGAGCAAGAAATTCAAGCAGCGCTCGAGAATCTCATGAAAGAGCGAACAGTGGTGATTATCGCACATCGCTTATCGACGATTATGCATTCAGACAACATCGCAGTCATTAACAAGGGTGTGGTCTCAGAGCAGGGAACACATGAAGAGTTATTGAAGAATGGTGGTCTGTATCACAAATTATGGAGTCTGCAAGCTGGTGGTTATATTCCAGAAGTCGAGGATATTGAGTAGCGCACGTTGAGCTGTGTTGTATATCTGGTTAAATTCCCGTATGCTGATGTTCTATGTCTGAATATTTTAGAACACCAACTCAAGAAGGGGAGCGAGAACGCACTCATTTCTCAACTGCACTGTTATTTGAGCACCTTCCACCAGAACCAACCGTAGTCGATGAATCATTAGCAGAACCACAAGTAGAATCATGGACAGCTGGAGAAGGTGCAGATGCAGTACACGTTGAGCAACGTATTGGATTTTTGTTGCTAGAAGCAGCAGTAGATCAGTGGGGTATCGCACAAAAAACGATTGAATATCATTTGACTGATGTAGCCAAAGGCAGGGTAGATGTGCAAATTCAGTTTCATGCTCCACTGGTGGGCTCAAAAACAATGGACGCAACAGTTGTGGTGTTTACACATGTGAAGGGTGTTGATGCAGGGCTACTAAACTCGCTTCAACAAACAATGGCTGATTTTGCGGCCGAGCATATTGCCCAGCGATATCACATGACACCAAAGATTGATGTGCAGATCTTGCCAACAGCACCGCAGGTGGATAAATCAGAAAAGAAATTACTCGTAGAAGAAGGGCGCAATCTAAGCGATGTAGACGTGTAATTACCACTCGACACATACGTCATTTACTGCTATAATTTCAGCAATATATTATATAAACTGATTCTATGGCAAACAATCATGAACGCTCTCGTGCTTTTACACAAGGTCAAGAGGTGGTAAATAACCCAGAGACAGAAAACCAAGAGTTTCGCCGATTTACAAAAGATTTGTTTGATTTGTTTTCTGAAACAACTCTCAATCCTGAGTCTGGAGAAGATGCCAAAAAGCCCTATCTTATTTTTGATCTTGATGGAACCCTGATTGAAGTGGGTCTTGAAACCGCGCTTCCAACAACATTAGAAGAGTATGTTGATAGCCACGCAGCTGAGGTTGCTGCATTTAAAGCGCATATTGCTGATTTGCAAGCGCGTGGTTTTGGCATTGTCGTAAATACTGGTCGTGGTGATGTGTTTACATCGCGTGTGATTCAAGCGTTTTTCCCAGAAGGAAGTATTGATTGGATGATTACAGATCATGGTGGTTTGATCACAGATAAAGAAGGAAATGAACGATTTGTTGGAGCAATGCAACCAGACAGTAAGGCAGGAATGTTGCAAATTAAAGAGTCATTAGAAGCTGCATTTGCTGCTCAAGGATGGGGAGTGGAACAAAAAAAAGCGAACATCACTTTAAACCCGCCGCAAATTCCAGGAAGAGTGCCGCAAGACTTTATTCCAGAATTAAAAACATGGATGCAAGATCAAGGCGTAGACCCAGCTGTCTTTGATATTGTTGCATCTCCAACGGCCATTGATGTGTTTGCAAAAGGCACAACAAAACGCGCTGCGCTTGAAGAAGCGCTCGGCTCTGAGCCAGCGGCAATATACTTCGGTGACTCGAGTGGAGATTATAAAGCAATGGAAGGCTCTCCTGTGGTGATTGTTCCAGAAAATGCTGGAGATTCTACAAAAAAATATACACAAGGCTTAACAGCAGATAACGAGCATCGCACACAACATACCTTCCATGTTCAAGGTGTTGAAGTCGCAGGTGTGAATGCCGCATTGAGTGGTTTGGGCCAAGTAGTTGATCTGTTTACCACGCAAAAAATGTAGAATAACTCTATAGAATCAAAACCCTTGACACGTTCAAGGGTTTTTTGGCATACTGAATTAGCACTCTCACCAAGAGACTGCTAATTCAAAATATATGACCCAATTAGGCAATACAGAGCGTTTAGAATCGATTTTGCAAGCCGTTGTCGAGCAATATATCGCAACCGCAAAACCGGTCAGCTCAAAACAGCTGTTTGATGACCATGACTTTGGCGTCTCACCAGCGACATTGCGTAACGATTTGGCAGAGCTGGAAACAGGTGGCTACATTGAGCAGCCGCATACATCCGCCGGCCGAATCCCAACAGAAATGGGGTATCAATATTATATTACCAATTTTCTGCACAAACGATCACTCACCAAGCGGCAGCATCACGAACTGTCTGAAGCAGCAACCAGCGCCCCAGACAGCGCCGTGCAAACCGCGAAACAAATGGCACGCGCGATTTCGTCACTCACTGACGAGATGGTCGTGATGAGTATTGATGGCGAAGAATTTTATTATACTGGAATCGCCAATATGCTCCGCAAGCCAGAATTTGTGGATGGTCGTGAAATGATGCTGGAAGTGTCTGATATGTTTGATGACATGGAAAGTGTCTTGGATTCCGCGCGATCGAAAATGGAAAAAGACATTGAGGTGTTTATTGGAGATAAAAATCCAGTGTCACGTCATTGCGCCATGATCGTTGCTGAATATGACCAAGATGGAAGACAGTCGGTCTTCGGCATTCTTGGGCCAATGCGGATGGATTATAACCGCAACATCAACATTCTGCAGGCACTCGAACAATTTATGAATCAGCAACAAAAACGCTTATGACAAAAAATGACACACCACAAGACGAACAAGAACACGCGCCGCCGGAAACACCAGAAACAGAAGAGGCAACACCAGAAGAAAAAACTGATGCCGAGCGCGCGGCAGAATACTTAGAAGGCTGGAAGCGGTCACAAGCCGATTACCAAAACCTTCAAAAAGACACGCAGCAACGCCTGCAGCACATTAACAAGTTTGCGACTGAACAATTCCTCCAAGAGCTCTTGCCGATGGTCGACCATTTCAAATATGCGCTCGCTGGCATTCCGCCAGAGGATCGCGACAATGCGTGGGCGAAGGGCATTGAATACATTCAGCAAAACTTCATGAACATTTTAAAAGCGCATGGAGCAGAGCCGATTGCAGCTGTCGGAAAACCGTTTGACGCCACAATGCATGAAGCAGTCGAAGAAGTGGACGGCGACGGAAAGCAGAAATCCGGTACAGTCGCAGAAGAAGTGTCCACTGGATTTACTCTCAACGGGAAAGTCATCCAAGTGGCGCGAGTCAAAGTTGTTAAATAATTACGACTTCCATATTTGGTGAATTTCTTTGTCAAAAGCTCCGGTGCTCCCTCGACGTAGGCAGCCTACGCCTCGGTACGCTCCTCACTTTTTCCTCGAACTTCACTCAAATCTGAAAGTCTTACATTCAATAAATAACTAATAATAATTATATATATGAGTAAAATTCTCGGAATCGATCTCGGAACCACCAACTCGTGTGTCGCGATTTTTGAAGGCGGCGCGGCGAAGGTGATCGAAAACAATGAAGGCAACCGCACAACTCCATCAATTGTTGCGGAAACAAAAACTGGTGAAATTTTAGTCGGGGTTGGTGCAAAACGCCAAGCCGTGACAAATGCGAAAAACACAATCTTTAGTGTGAAGCGTTTGATTGGTCGCCGGTTTGAAGACGCAGAAGTGCAAAAAGATTTGTCATTGATGCCATACGAAATCGTCAAAGACGGTGAACGCGTGATGGTGAAAATGGGAGAAAAGCAATACACTCCACAAGAAATTTCTGCAAAAATTTTGATGAAATTGAAAGCGGATGCAGAAGAAAAGCTCGGTGAAACAATCACTGAAGCAGTGATTACTGTTCCTGCGTATTTTGATGATTCACAACGCCAAGCAACAAAAGATGCCGGAAAAATTGCAGGTCTTGATGTAAAGCGCATTATCAATGAACCAACAGCAGCGGCCCTTGCGTATGGTTTTGATAAAAAGAAAGATGAAAAAATCTTGGTATACGATTTGGGTGGCGGCACATTCGATGTTTCTGTCCTTGAAGTATCAGAAGATACCGTTGAAGTGAAATCAACGCATGGTGACACGCATTTGGGTGGTGACGATTTTGACCAAGTCTTAATCAATCACATTGTTGATGAATTCAAAAAACAAGAAGGCATTGATTTGAAACAAGACAATCTTGCATTGCAACGCTTGAAATCAGCAGCAGAAAAAGCCAAGATTGAATTGTCATCAGCAGCTGACACAGAAATCAACGAACCATTTATCGCCAACGATCCAAGTACTGGACCAAAACATTTGGTGATGAAAGTGACTCGTGCGAAACTCGAAGAATTGGTGAGTGACTTGGTTGCTCGCACCTTCGAACCAGTGCGTGAAGCCTTGAAGATTGCAGGTGTTGATAAGGGAGCGATCAATGAAATTATTTTGGTTGGTGGACAAACTCGAATGCCACTAATCCAATCAAAAGTGGAAGAGTTCTTCGGTAAAAAACCAAACGCAACAGTGAATCCAGATGAAGTGGTCGCGCTCGGTGCTGCTGTGCAAGCTGGCGTTCTGCAAAAAGATGTGAAAGATATTTTGCTTTTGGATGTGATCCCTCTCAGCCTCGGAATTGAAACATTGGGCGGCGTTGCAACAAAGTTGATTGAAAGTAATACAACTATTCCAAGTAGTAAGTCACAAATTTTCTCAACTGCGGCAGACAATCAAACACAAGTTGAAGTGCATGTCACACAAGGGGAACGTGAAATGGCGGCAGACAATAAATCACTCGGACGATTTATTTTGTCCGGTATTCCACCAGCTCCACGTGGCGTGCCACAAGTGGAAGTCACCTTTGATGTTGATGCCAACGGTATCTTGAATGTGAAAGCGGTTGATAAGGCGTCAGGCAAAGAACAATCTATTCGCATTGAAGCGTCCAGCGGTTTGTCAGATGCGGAAATCGAAAAGATGAAACAAGATGCTGAAGCGCATGCTGATGAAGATCGCGCGAAAAAAGAATTGATCGAAGCGCGCAACATTGCTGAAAGCTTGCTCTATTCAACAGAAAAAGCTGTGAAAGATGCTGGCGACAAAGTTCCAGAAGAAGATAAAAAAGCGATTGAGGAAAAAGCGGAAGCCTTGAAGAAAGTGCTTGCAGACGACAAGTCAGAAAAAGAAGCAATCGACACAGCATCTCAAGCGCTCTCTGAAGCAGCGCAAAAGATTGGCGAGATTTTGTATAAAGCAGCGGAAGAAGAAAAAGCTGCTGGAGCAGAAGGCGGAGCTGAAGGTGAAGCCAAGAAAGAAGATGTTGTTGATGCAGATTTTGAAGAGAAGACAGACGAAGAAAAGAAATAACATCGTGTAATGGTTTCAGGTGTGCGTGTCTCTCAAAACCCCGCTCGCGTTCGCTCGCTGGCGGCAGAGCCGCTAATTGGTTTTGAGTAGACACCACACCTTACACCGCACAAAATATATAAGTTTTTTAGTTTTATTTTTAGTCAATATCCTTATAATCGATTAAATGGACGAAGAAGAGTATCAGAATTTAAATGAATTTTTAGAAGCACATTTTATTTATCAAGTGTTTTTTAATATTTTTATTAGTAGTATTAAAGAACATGCTGATGATATTAACGTTAGAATAGAAAAGTTGATTATAAAAGATTTAAATGCTCGTAACTATAAAAAAACCAATCTTCAAGGACACAGTACTAAAGAAATAATTAAATATCTTGCAAAGTTTTATCCAAAAAATCATGAATTAATTACTTCTTTACAGAAAATTATAAACACACGAAATGATCATGTTCATAGTACTGTAAATAAAAAGTTTTGGACGCTTGCTTCAAAGGCTATGTTTTCTGAAACACATACTGAATTTGGAACCGCTGATAAATACTCAGGTAGTACATCTTTAGAAAAAATTAATCGAGACACGAAAGATTTATTTCAAGCCATGAAATTATTAAATAAGTACAGTTTTCATTTTTATCAAAAAGGAAAAATTAAGATTCCAAGAAAAATATCCGAAATAAAATGACCTACCGAAAAAGAACAAAGGAGTTCCTCGACGATAATGATTTTCAGATTCAGTTTCTTCGGTATTGTGTGTCTCAAAAATCAGGTTTTACACAAAAAGAAGCATTAGAAAAATTTCCAGAATGGGAAAATTATTTAATCAGTGTATTTGACAGGCGAGAAGTTGTGGAAATCCTTACTCAATATCCGAATAAACCAATGCTGGATTGGAGATATGCAATTTCTTTTGAGGGGTATTTTAAATTAATTGAATATGATGAATTAAAATTAGCGCGAGTAAATGCACAAGATGCTAAAAAATACTCTTTAATCGCTATTTTTATTTCGTTAATTGCTTTAATGATTGGAATATGGCAAGTGATTGTTCCCGTTAAAATAGATGAGACACAATATCTCAAAATCGACGGCGTGCAATATAATCAATTACTCAATTCTATAAAAAAAGTTGAATGTAAATTGGAGGATAATAAAGTAGGTTCAGCGGATTGTATTTTATTAGAGTTAGGCATTGAGCCAAAAAAATAACCATGACTTACCGAAAAGCGAAAAATAACATGTAAAGACGGAGGGGAAAGTGGCTACTCAAAACCAATTAGCAGCTCTGCTGCCAGAGAGCGAAGCGAACGGGGTTTTGAGAGCTACTTCCCCGCAAGCCAATAAACAATCATAATACACACCTATGAAACCTTTCCTTATAAAACTCGTCAATCGATATACGCTAACGTATCTTATATTATTTTTGGTGTGTGTGAGTGCAGTGCTTTTAGCTCAATTATTAGATGGGCAAAATGCGCCCCCAGATAGTTTATTTGGAAATGCGCTGGTGTTAATATTGCTGCCCGGAATATTTTTGGCAATGCCATTAGATATATACATGTCAGGGTTTTCCAATACAGTGTGGTATCAACTTATTGGTATTGTGCTAGCAACATTTTTTTCAGCACTTACTTGGTCACTTCCGATTTGGGGGATGTTATTTGTTGCGCAAATCAATCCTTGGAAACGCAGTAATAAAAAATAACAGACACCTATGAATACGACTTTTCAAAAAATGATCAAGACGCTCAAAAATCCATACGTCATCACGTTTCTGATTTTCTTTGTGTTTTCAATTATCATTGTGCTCTTACAACGAGCAACATACGACAATGATATTATTTATCGGGTGTTTATGGTTTTTGAGATACCCGCGATCGCATATTTTTTTGTAATCGGATTTGCTATTGAGCGTATGTTTCAAGATGCTGCCGTTGTCCACCTTACGCAAGAAGCATTGAGCGTCACTGTTTTTAGTTCATTGGTTTGGTCACTTCCGGTTTGGGGAATTATCCATGCAATAAAAAGTAAGAATAAATAACAGACACTCATGAAATCTTTCCTTACAAAACTAGTCAATCCATATATCCTGACATATCTCGTGTGGGTCTTGGTGTTTATCGTGGTGCTATTTTTGTCGTATGTATTTGGACAAGATCTATTTAATGGTGAAACTTTTTTTTCTCGAGCAATGCTGTTTATAACATTCCCAGCAATCGCGTGGGCATTTATGGTTGATCCATATCTAACCAGTGTTTATGGATTTGGAGGAGTAGTGTATCAAGTCCTTGGATTAGCTGCCTTCGTTCTTTTTTCCGCATTTATCTGGTCATTGCCAGTTTGGGGAATTCTTTATATAGTGCAACGACTGCGAAAAACTAATACAGTATAAGAAGATATGGCAAAAGATTATTACAATATTTTAGGAGTTTCAAAAACCGCCTCAGAAGATGAGATTAAAAAGGCGTTTCGGAAAGCTGCGCACAAATATCACCCTGACAAAGACGGTGGCGATGAAGCGAAATTCAAAGAGGTGAATGAGGCGTATCAAGTCCTTTCAGATAAGCAAAAACGCAGCGCCTACGACCAATTTGGAGAAGCGGGTGTGAATGGCCAAGGCGGTTTCGGCGGCGGCGCTGGCATGAATTGGGAAGATATTATGCGCCAAGCTGGAGGCCAAGGCGGTTTCGGCGGCCAAGGCGTGGAGTTTGATCTCGGCGATATTTTTGGTGATTTGTTTGGCGGTGGACGCAGACGTGGCGGTGCGAGCGCGCAGCAGCGTGGCCAAGATATTCAAATGGACACGACGATTGATTTCAAAGAAGCAGCCTTTGGCGTCAAAAAAGAAGTGGAGCTGTATAAAGGGGCGACCTGTTCACACTGTTCTGGAAACGGCGCAGAGCCAGGAACGCCAATTGAAGCCTGCGACACCTGTAAAGGTTCAGGCGTGGTTGACCAGATTCAGCGCAGCGTCTTCGGGCAAATTCGAACGCAAGTTGCCTGTTCAAGTTGTAATGGTCGCGGCAAAACAGTGAAGACACCGTGCAAAACGTGTCGTGGAAACGGGATTGAAAAAAAGAACACCACCCTTGAGTTGAATATTCCAGCCGGTATTGAAGATGGACAAACCATGCGAATGAGCGGCCAAGGTGAGGCTGGGCAATTTGGTGGACCAGCCGGTGATTTATATGTCGTGGTCCATGTGAAGTCCCATGAAAATTTTCAACGCCAAGGTGATGATGTGGTTGTGGAAGAGTTGGTGTCATATCCAACTGCTGTCCTCGGTGGTCGTATTGAAGTTGAAACACTGGACGGATTGGTTGATCTAAAAATTCCAGCCGGAACAACCGCCGGAACGATTTTGCGACTGCGTGGAAAAGGCATTCAACGGTTGCACGGACACGGTCGTGGTGACCATCTTGTGAAAGTGAATATTCATGTCCCACAATACCCATCTCGCAAATTCAAAAAACTCCTCAAAGAGATGGAGGAGTTTGAAGGGGAGGAATAACGAATAATGATACGATGACCGAACTATCATTTTCAGCAAAAAAGAGCATTGACCGTATTCCTGGTGTTTCACCCGAGGATACACACTTGTTAACACTAGCTGAAGCATATCAACAGCGCCCGGAATTGATTGATGCGTTGTCTCGCCTCGACGCCATTGTCGAAGCTGGGTATTTTTCTGGTGAGGTTTCAGACATGATTGTCGACTCGTTTGAAAGAATACAAGCGGCTCTTGATATCGTTGAGCGGTCACGCGCAACTCAAGAGCAATTTGGCTTAATTGATCATCGACATCACTTTGACGCTCATGCGTTCGATACGGCTTTTGCTGCTGGTAGATGGGCACAAGAATTAGACGTACGATTTGATAAATCCGGAACACCATGGGTACAACATGATCCAACAATAGCTCTGTCCGGCTCAGGTCTCTTTGCGCGGCAGGCGTATATTGATACATTGGACCCAGAGCAGATTGAGGCAGCGCGACCACAGCAATTGACGCTCGAATCGTTATTGAAAAAGTTTGATCGTTACAAAGACGCTCATCGTTTAATTATTGAAATAAAATCTCTTGGCGCTAATCCTGCGCAATATCAAGACCACGTTCGTGCGTTACAAAAATATATTGAAACACAAGATGTTCAAGAGTCCATTGCATTTTCTGCAATATCGCCAGCGATTTTGATAGAGCTGTATAAAGCAATGCCACACATACCGTTGATGTGGAATGGTGGAATTGTTCCATTCATGAGTTATGATGCGACAGGGTCAGCACTCGTTGAAAGTGTATTGCCACAGAATTCACGTTTTCGAGCTTTTGGGATTGGAAGTGCAGAAGTTGTTGTCTCTGCGGCGACCGAGATTGTGCAGAGAGATGATGGACACCGCAAAAATACTGGATACATCACAACAGTTGTTCCGCCAGAGTTGTTACAAGCGATGCAGGGGCAACGCAAAGAGGATTCGGCTGATCCATTTGCTGGCATCATTTCACTGTCAACAGTCACACTGGTTGCATCTGTGATTGAGAGTCTTGGCATGACAGATCGTGCAAAAAATATACGCACACAATATGCCGGTATTATTCGTGATCTCGGACTGGGTTCCATGGCTTCGATTCATGGTGATCGCTTGTCCGCATTGCCGGGCTTGCGTCATCTGAGCCGGGAGCGACAACTTGCAGTATTCAAGAGTCAGCTTGGTGTTGATGCAATGGTCTATACAAAAGATCCAGAGATTTGGTCGCAGACTTTACCTGCATCTGTGAGTGATCTATTGCAAGAATAGACAGCTGTTTTTTTCTATACTGTGATTAGTTTTTATTACACCTACAATACCCATCTCGCAAATTCAAAAAACTGCTGAAAGAGATGGAGGAGTTTGAAGGGGAGGAGTAGTTATTCTTGCGCGGGTTTTTTCACGCGAAAGCGTCGCAAGATACCTGACTCATTACCGCGATAATAGCCGAGGCCAAATTCTTCGGCAAGCTGTGCAATAGCCACATGACTGGCATCGATAATAGCGTAGTCTGCCGCGAGTCCCATTTTTTGTTTTTTTGGTATTGTCTCCAGACGCTTCTTGACAAGCTCATAATACTTAGCTTTGATCAATTCCTCGGAAATATCTCCTCTTCCTATACTCTCACGTCCAGCGAATAATAAACTAAGAGAGCCATCCACATTTCCGAGAATAGAAAGATGCATTGGTTGATAGATTTTTGTATCTCTGATGCGGATTTTTATTCCAAATAACAACGAGAGTATATCTTTAAAGCTAAATGGATCCATTGTTGGGTGTGTATGAATATGTCCGGCAAGTGCTGAAATTTCACCCGTTCCCGTTCGAAATAGTGTCTGTTTATTGGCGATCTCTCTTTTTTCACCAACGGTTATTTTATCATCCTTCTGTATCAACAATCTGCGATTGCCGGGGTCATAGACAATCGACATGCCATGTTCTCGGTGTTCTGGATCTTCATTCATACGTCGGACACATTCTAGTGTCTTTGTTCCCATAATTCCAATATCTACGCTTTTTGGGAGTTCTGAAAATGGAATCAAATTTCCTTCGCCATCTGTATAGGTGTCAACAATACGACGTTTTAGCTCTTCATAGCTCCAATGACCCTCACGATGTTGTTCTTGGGTGGGTCGTTGTGGTGTAAATCCAGGCTCTTTCATTGCCCTATGATAATAAGTCTCTCCAATTTTGTCTAATATCACTAATATTGATACTGGGCTTTTTGTTCGCCGAAATGTGCGCGGAGCGCTGCTTGGTGTTCAAAGAGTTCTTTGCTGGAATATTCTAATCCAGGGAGATCAATAAATGTCAGCATCCCGTCTTTGATGCCGGAAATAGTCGCCGTGCCTCCAACAAGCTCATCCCATGAGTCAACGTACACAACATCACCAACTTGAAAGATCTGATATTTTTGCACCAATTCCGGGAGTGATAATTCTTGATTGAGACAATCAGTTACATACGCATTTCGTGTTGCCGTGTCATATTGCTGCAGGGCTCCTTCAATCACCAGTGGATCAACCGGGGTGATTGTGTGAGTGTTTGTTGCTACAACATAGGCATCAATCAATGGAGCATTGCATTTCGCGCAATGACCAATGGTGTATTCAGTGCCGAGGTTCGTTCCAATATTCGCAATGCGTGGAATAGGGTGGGGCGTAAATTGAGCGTGTGCGCATGATCTTTTAAACATGCCTTGAGCGTAACACAACTCTCATAATAATTTAAGTACTTCTATATATTTGCTATACTATAGGCATGTCCACTGAATACAGTTATCGTAAGCAAAAGCCGATTGGAATTGATCATCCCGCGTATCAGGGTAATCGAGAGTTATTACAAGAGCAGAATATTGCAGAGCGTGATGGAGCAAAGTATGCTGATAATATACTGGGCGCTTCAATTCCAAGTTTACATAAAAACATTGAGCAATTAAAAGCTCAATTACAGACTGCCTCTAACGAGAGGGTAGAGGGTGTAGAATTATTGATAGAGGTACTGAATAAAGGTATTTTTTCTGAAATTCAACATTTGATAGATGCAGTGAATAGCAGGAAATATTCTGAGCATTATAGTTTGGTGTTCAATTTTTTCTTATCCGTATTACGCTCGCAAGAAGTGCGGCAACATCCAGTAGTGCAAAGCTGGTTAAAAGATCCAAAAGCTTCACCACAATCTATCGCACGGATTATGCAAAATGATTTTGCTCAATTACCTCAAGATTTACAAGAGCTGACTTTGACTACACATGCTGATCAAATAGCTGTTGAACATGCACGTTTTCAAGAGCGCGTTATTCAATACATGGAAGAATTTCAAAACCGAGCTGTTGCGTATGTTCGTGAACATCAACTCGATATTGACGAACAGCTGATTGCAGAGCGTTTGCAGTTTTTGGTGTTTGATAGTGGGGATCTCATGCGTGCTCCATTGAGTGATACCATGTGTTTTGGTGCGTATCAACAATATCAAGATAGAATTATGATTTTCTTAAATCCGATGTTGCTTGGTATTTCTGATGACACAGAACCATCACGCGCACGAGCCTTAGAAGAAGAAAAAAGTACAGTGATGCATGAATTGGTTCATGCTGTCATATCTGGACAGCGGCCATTTGTGCGTATTTCCGGCAGTGTTGAGAATAGTGTGGAAATTGATCGCATGATCACTGAGGATATGGCAAGTAGTGACCCAGAAATGTTTGGGCCAGAAGGTTTGATTTATGATCCATTAGCTGAGGCAGGTGCGGTTATAGATTACTTGTCGACAAAAGAAGGCTTGTCATTTATTGGAACACCAAACCGAGACTTAGAATGGTTAAATGAAGCGATAACAGTAGATATTCACAATGCGCTATTTCCTGAAGATATTGCCCTGAATCAAAATCACAAAGAAGAGACAGGGTTATACGCAGTATTCAAAAAAGTGATTCCGGAAGAATTATTTTTGAAAGCCTATACAGAAAACACACGACAAGAATCAGTAACAACTGTTTCATCGCCAGTTCACACAAAGGCACTACTGCGTGCTATCAATGAGGCATTTGCTCCAGGATTGTATGTCCGATTGCAACGATATATACATACGCATTCCATTAACGATGCACTTGATATGATGCAAGCTGGTCGCTGGCGTGAAGAATTATTTCCCTCAAAAAAAGTATGACTATTGAGCAAATTGTTATTGGCTATATCATAATCATCAACGCTGTGACATTTTTGGCGTATGGCCTTGATAAGGCGCAAGCGAATTCACACCGCTGGCGTACCCCGGAAAAAACCTTGTGGTTTTTGGCACTGATCGGTGGGTCTATTGGAGCTTTGCTCGCCATGAATCAATTTCGACATAAAACAAAAAAGCTCTCATTTCAATTGCCGCTGATTGTGATTATTGCCCTGCAAATCGGGGTTCTTTTTGCGCTGATTCAATTTGGTGTTATTTATCCACCTTTTTTCTAAACAGGATATTGACTCTCTATTGTAAAAGAGAGTAGGCTGTACCCGCAACAAAACATTGGGGGCGCGCATGGAGGATCGTGGCGATGAGGTGAAGCCTCGTCGGGAGATTGTCCCGACGGTGTCCCTGTTTCAGGGGCTTGATATTTTGATTGGGCTGTTCATTGTAACCGAGCTCGTTGCAATGGCAGTGGATGCAAGCGGGTTTCCGCTTGGTTATATCTTCCTAATCTGTGCGAGTTTGGTTGGGGTTTTCTGACCACACTATTGCACGAAGAGGGGGAAATTTTGTCTATTATAAAGGAATAAATGAGTTATCCACCGGTCAAAATAAGACCCTCTTGTTTTTTTATACAGGAGGAGTATACCGCTCTATGGCAGGCACAGTGGTTGTGTCGCCAAGCTCACCCAACAGGGGGTAGAATGATCAAATTTGCGACCATGCTGGTTCTTGTGCAATTGTTTGCAGCATTTGTTATCGCGCCGCAATGCGCGAAAAACTTTCAAAAACAAAAAAAAGAGGAGTAGAGCAAGAGGAGGGGGTAGGAGCGACCGAACCGGCACGCGATCGCGCGGCGGTTCACAAAGGTGGTATGCATTGCGGGGATGATGCACAGACCGCCTTTTTTTGTTATTCATTTTTCGATCGGATGACATCCAATGGAGAATCCGCCTCTACAAATTCTGTTGTTATACTTTCCGCAGTTCCGTTGTATTGAGAAAAATTGATTTGGATTGGTGCGCAGCGATTGTTGTTATCATCACTTTTGTCTAGTGCACCGTTGATCACTTTTTGTACATCACGTTGTTTCGTCTCCGTGTCATACACAGACAGCGAACATTCATGTTCAGCGCTTCGTGCATAGATCCATAACAGTGATGGTTTTTGTGGAACAATACCAACAGCGTCGTAGAGATAGGCGGCTGACGCGTCTGTTGCCCAATACAAATCTGCTGTCAGTCGTGTGAGCAAAGATCCATCAGCAGACCACACGCAAACAGGAGTTGATTCCCGACCACCTAATTCTGGAGTCGCGCCATAGGTAATTAGCCTGTCCGATCCTTGCCAATATCCTTCTTCTGAAACACAGTCAATAGCAGGAAGTTCAATTATTTTTTTGGAATCGATAGTAATGATGCGATGAACCTGAACCCAGGCGTTATTTTTTTCTATTGCATTCGTTATATAAACGTGTGTTTTGTCTGGTGAGAGCATACTGCTATCAACTCGGGATTCAATTTCTGTGTAGAGTGCATGACGCGTGCCGCCTTTAAGAATTTCAAGCGAGTAGAGAGGTGTGCTTGCAAAACTTTGGTCATAGCGGGTTGCTGTCAATGGTGTATTCAACGTGAAAATATTTTCTATTTTTTCTGCATCAGCAAGTAGGGTATCTGAAGGAGTATATGAAGGAAGTGGTGTTTCGAATAGATCATGATGTTCAATATCACTGAGTTTTGTTGTTGCAAAACTCACAGAGAGTGTTTTGTGTTCATCATCTCTCTCAAGTGGAATATATTGATCAACAGCTTGTTTCACGGCATTTACTTCTGTATGAACCACACTGTCATCCGCAAGGTTATATTGTGCGAGCCACCAATATCCAGCGGCACCAAGAAGTAGGAGGCCTATAATTGCAAGGAATAATTTATTCATACAACGTGCATTATTTTTTTGAACGAAATAAAACAGTGAGCGGGAAGACGATGACTGCATTGAATATGCGGCTGATTCGGGTTGGTTGTTGAATCAGTCGCCAGAGCCATTCAATGCCAAGGGTTTGAAATATTTGAGGAGCGCGTTTTTTTGCACCAAGTAAAAAGTCGAATGTTCCGCCGATACCAATGCTGACTGTTCCATGGAGATGTGGTTGCAGTGCTTCGAGAATTGTTTCTTGATTTGGAAAACCAACACTGCACAGCACAATTTTTGGGCTCAGTGTTTTGGCGATTGATGTGTAATCATCTTGGGGTGTTGTGACTGTGAGATTGATTCCAGGGTAGCGCTCTGCGACGGTAGCTTGAATTGCTGCAGGGCTTGATAGTCCATCTGGTCGCACAATGCACAATACAGACAGTTGATGTTCTGCGGCATATGAAAGATATGTCATTGTTAGTTCAACGCCAGTGATGCGATGTTGCACGCCAGAAAATAGCTTGGCACCAAAGCCATCGACAACGCGCATGTCTGCTTTTTGGAGCGTTGCGTGATACGCAGCGTCACGATGTGCATGTAACAAAATTTCTGGATTAACGGTCGCAATCCAGGTATTTTTTTCTTCCGCGCTACGTTTTAAGGCTGTCGCAATAATAGCGTCACGAGATAGGTCAGTGAGTGGGAGAGTGAAAATTGTGGGTGTCTGTGATGTCATACAATATAGACAACAGTAGCAAAATACCCCGATTCTGGCGACTTTTTAAAATGAGCCATTGATTTTTTATCTAATGTTTAGGGTTTTTTGAGTTTTCCCCAGACGGCGTTTTTTCGCCATATACAAAAGCAAGAAGGCTTGCGTATGATTCTTCTATAGTTCATTCACAATATCAGCGAATCACTTTCCAGAAAGAAGCCCGGGTCCACCCTCGCGCCTTTCCTTCTGGCGAAGAGATTCGTTCAGACTCGTTGCACCTGCTGTTGTTTCGTCACTCGAAGCCCAGCAACAACCCGCAGCGAGCAGTACAATGGAGCGCGCCATGTCGCGTATCATCCTCAAGTGGCAGGTCATGTACCTGCTGCTCACCTTCGTCCTCACCGCCTTCACCGGTGGTTGTACGGAGGAGTCGAGCATCGACAGCCAGGCGTTTGAGCAGGCCGAGGAGTTCCGCGGCTGGACCTACGACGAGGTGGTTCAGATCGTTGAGCAGCTCAAGGTCGATGACTTCACGGTCGTCGAGGGCATGAGTGCTGAGGAGCGTCAGGATCTTATCGACGCGATCGAGTACTTCGGTATTCCTCACGATGATCCCGATGACACGATCATCAACATGGACGGACAGAAGGCTCCGCCGCCGACCTTCCTGCCGGACTGTCACTACAAGGATGGTCGCATCATTGGCTTCGGTGAAGTGCCTTATGATTCAGGAACAAACTACTCCAACATCTGGTCGCCCAACTGCTACTTCTACACGAAGCCGGCACAGTGCGGCAACGATGATTGGGTGGTTAGCTTCTGGATGAACCGTGACTACCGTGGGCAGCAGTCCAAGCTGAAGGCTTACTCCTCCCACTGGTGGCCTCGCCTCTACCTCTGGGCCTGGGAGGGTCACTACGGCGTCGAGATCTACAAGAACGACGGCAACGGACAGCACAGTGTCTATGCCTGTTGGCCGAAGTCCCTCGATTCCTACATGGCGCACATGCAGCTCAAGCAGATGCGGTAGCTTTCAGGCCGAGGTCTTCTCTGAGAATTAGTAGTAATCTTAGTGATTTACTGCTAATTCTCAGCATTCTTTTTAATCAAAAGTCAGAATAATATTTTTTATCCGATGAAAAAAATCCCCTTCTATATTCTTATTGCTGTATCAGCCAGTGCAATTATTTTATGTTTTGCATTCATTGTCTGGGGGTATTTATTTTATCAACCAGCAAATCAAGCTTACAGGACAGTGCAGAAAGATGAAATATTTCAAGCTTTTGAAAAACAGTACCCTGGAGTGGTAAAGGAAAAGTTATATGGTCGTAATTATGTAATTCGTTATCATGTTCAACTAAAAGATTCAGAATTTGCTTTAGCGACAGATTCATATAAGCGTCTCTATCTAGCATGTGAAGGCAGTCAGTTGGAGAGTGAGCCAGTAAAAAATATTACGCCTGATGAATTTAAAGTAATGATTCAGCAGGAAGCTATTTGTACGCCGGGGGTTTACCAAGGTTGGGAAATAAAATAATACATATGACAAATAAACGTTTCATTTTCTTTTTAGTTTTTGCCCTTGCAATTTTAATTTGTCTTTTGTTGGCTTTTTTTATTCACGGTTATCAACAAGATAAAGAGGTAGAAAGGCGCATTCAAGCAATGAAAAATAATCCTGTGATTCAATTATTTCTTGAACAGTATCCTAATGCAACATTTGAAGTCCTTCCATACGGACAGAGTGATATAGTGTATGCAAATAGTGAGCGTGAATTTTATATGAATTATGTTCATGAGACGAAACAAGTATACTTATATTGCATAAATCGCAGTGACGAGTTAAATTTAAAAACTGTTTTTGAAGAACAGGACGAACAAAAAATTCGTGAACGTATTTTGAATAAAGAGTGTCAATAAAAATTTACAGACCTATGCAAACTCTAAAAGATTTACAAAAATTGATCACACAGCTAAGTCTGCCGGTGATTGCATTTTCATTGTTCATGCAAACGTTGCCTTTTATTACACCTAATAACTTTCTCAATTTCGCTATCTATCTTTTTCCAATATTTTTATTATCTTACCTTTTATTGATCGTGCCATATTTTGTCCGTCAATTATTAATAATGAAACAAGATCATTTGTTACACACTAAAAATTTATTTTGGACACTTGGGGGAGTAATGGGGTTAATATTTTTGAGTATTATGTTTATTCATTTTGTTTCCTTCAAGTTCGCATATATCCCGAGCGATGTATTAAAGCAGGTGGTTTTTGCTACGGCTGTACATACGGCATTTATTACAGTTTGTATAGCTATCGCAATTCCAGTAATACATTTTTACCTTGCGAAGAAAAAATTCATGAACGTATAGTGGTACTATAATTTGGGTATTAAAACCATAATTTTTCTAAAATTATCCCATTATGCTATAGTCTGAGCATGAATAATATCCTCATTACCGGCGCATTCGGGCAAATCGGCTCAGAGCTCGTTCCAGCGCTTCAACAACAATTCGGCAAAGAGCATGTCATTGCAGGCTATAACAACACATTACCCGATGATTTTGATGGTATCGCTATTAAATGCGACGCAACAGACAAAGAGCAAATGCGCGCAATTATTGAAGAACACAAGATTGATACGATTTATCACTTGGTGTCGATTTTGAGTGCAAAAGGGGAAGTTGATCCAGTGTTCACATGGAACACCAATATGGACTCATTGCGCCATGTGCTCGATTTAGCAGTTGAATATAAACTCCGCATTTTTTGGCCAAGCTCTATTGCTGCTTTCGGACCAACAACTCCGCGCGTTGACACTCCTCAACACACTGTGCTTGAGCCATCAACAATGTATGGCGTGACAAAAGTTGCTGGTGAATTATTGTGCCAATATTATTTTAATAAATTTGGCGTTGATGTTCGTAGTGTTCGCTATCCTGGAATCATTAGTTGGAAAACACCGCCGGGTGGGGGAACAACTGATTTTGCTGTTGCGATTTTTTATGATGGATTACAAACTGGCAAATATGATTGCTTTGTGAAACCAGAAACAAAATTGCCGATGATGTATATGGATGATGCGGTGAAAGCGACAATTGATTTAATGAACGCACCAGCAGAAACACTCACCGTCCGCACAAGTTATAATCTCGCGGCGATTTCGTTTACTGCGCAGGAACTCGCAGAAGAAATCAACAAACAGTTACCAGTTGCCGTCACATATAATCCAGACCACCGACAAGCTATCGCTGATTCATGGCCGCAAACAATTGATGATTCAGCTGCTCGAAAGGATTGGGGTTGGAGTCATGCGTTTGATCTCACAAAAATGACGGAAGTGATGATTGCTGAGCTGAAGAAAAAATTTGGTATTCAATAATTCTATGAACGATTCATTCCGCAGCATGCTGCAAGCCGAAATTGATCGCATTGATGCGGCCGGTATCACAAAACGTCGAGAGCGCATTATTGAAGGATTTTCAAAAGACGCTTTTCCAAAGGCTGTGATCGACAACAAAGAATATGGCATTTTTAATTCAAATGATTATTTAGGATTGCGTCATCACCCAGAAGTCAAAGCCGCAGAACATGTAGCAAGTGAGCAGTATGGCGCAGGGCCGGGGGCAGTGCGATTTATTTCAGGGTCACTTAAAGTCCATCGCGATCTTGAAAAAGCTTTAGCGAAATTTCATGGCCGTGAAGATGCGATTGTGTATTCATCAGCCTTTGCGACCAATCTCGCTGTGTTGTTTTGTTTGGTCAATGGCCTAACAAAAGATGCATTGATTGATTCAGATGTGCTGATGATTTCTGACGCGCTCAATCACCGCAGTATCATTGACGGTGTGCGTATTTCTGGTCTTGCAAAAGATAACCGTCTGATTTTTGATCACATGAATATTGAAGATCTTGATCGTTTGCTGACAGAATATGCCGGCAAACACAAACGTGTCGTGATCGTCACCGATGGCGTGTTTTCAATGCTCGGCGAATATCAGCATCTTGCGCAAATGCAAGCAGTGATTGACAGGCATCAAGCCTCATATGAACAAGGTATTCTCTTGGTGGTTGATGATTGTCATGGCGTCGCAGCGTGCGGCGAAACTGGTCGCGGCGTGGAAGAAATTGAAGGAGTAAAAGCCGATCTGCTAGTCGGTACACTCGGAAAAGGGTTTGGCGCAGACGGCGGATATGTCGTGGGCGACCAAGTACTCATCGACTATTTGCGTGAATCGTCAGCGACGTATATTTATAGTAATTCTATTTCACCAGGCACTGCTGGCGCTGCGCTCAAAGCGGTTGAAATTGTGGACTCTGCAGAAGGAACGCAGTTGCTCAAACAATCACAAGACAACATTGTCTATTTCAAAGAGTTGCTGAAAGAAGCTGGCATTGAACTTGCAGCACCGTCTGATCATCCAATTCAACCAGTTCTGATTGGTGAAACATTAAAAACCAAAGCGCTTGTTCAGGCGATGTTTGATCGTGGATATTTAGTAACAAATATTAGCTACCCAGTTGTGCCAAAAGGTCGCGACGAAATTCGTGCGCAAATTGCAGCGACTCACACGCGCGATGAAATCAAACAATTTGTTGAAGACCTTAAAACAGCAATGCAGTAACATGGCCGCTATCGTAGCGGTCGGCGTTGAATCTCAGTAGGTCTTGTTGCGTTTTCTATTTTTGGAACAATAGGAGGGAGTATTGTGGGGTGACTTTTTAAAAAGAGCGTGTCCGCTTCTATTTCTGATTGTATTTCTTCAAAGCCTGTCATCTGTTCTTGGGTGAATTCAAGAATCAATGTAGAGATATCTTGTGCTATTTCAGACAACTCAGGGCGAAAGCAAACCTCTCTCCAGTCGGAAAGCATCGGTTGCATTGGGAGGTGTGCTTTTTCTTCCGCCATTTGTGTAATAGCAGAGCCAAAGCTTGTCATATATCCAGTGTAGTTGAGACGGCGCTCGCTTGCTGCAGGATCTTGAGCTTGCTCATCACTGAGATGAATAGTCGCAAGCCAATGTAAAAAACCAGATAAGGGTAAGCCTGCTATGTTCGGGCTTTGTTCAATACATGCGTCAATAATAGTGCCAACGGTCCCATGTTTGCTCCATCCATGATCGCTGGCCAATATTGTTCGTATGTCAGCAATTGTTCGATTGTCTAATGCTGTGCGCAATGCCGCAATTTTTTCTGTCTTTGTATAGGATGCATTCATAATGAGTAGATAGTAACGAATGTGGTATTTTTTGTCGAATTATGGCACAATCCGAGCATGATTTATTTTAAAAACTTATCTCGTTTTCCCGAGCTTTCCCATGGAATGACCGAAATTGGCGATGTAATCCCAGACGGTTTGGTGCAAGGGGAGCAGTTGCATAAAACGGGCATTGCTTGGGCAGTGGCGACTTCACCGCGGTTGCCGGATGTAATCCCTGGAGTTGATGCTGTAGCGACCCGTGAGTCAGGTGTTGGAATTTCTGTGCGGGTGGCTGATTGTGTACCAATTTTTCTCTATGATTCTCAGAAAAAGATTGCAGTGGTGATCCATGCTGGTTGGCGGGGAACAGCGCTTGGCATTGCGCGCAAGTCTATTGAATGGTTGCGGAAAGAAGCGCAGATCAGTGTACAAAAAACGATGATTGGCATTGGCCCAGCAATTGGCCCGCAAGATTTTATTGTTGGTGCTGAAGTGGCGCGTCAATTTCCACGCAGTGTGGTTGCGGAGTTGCCAGAAGATGACAGCGGGGAACAGAAATATACGGTTGATTTGTGGCAGGCGAATGTGGATCAGTTGGTTGACGCTGGTATTCCGCTCAAAAATATTGAAGTTGTGAAGCGGTCAACATTTTCAGATGACAAATTGTATTCTGCACGGCGCGGCGACAAACTTGAACGGAATATTGCGTGGATGAAATTGAAGTAGGGTTTTGAATATAAAAAAGGGAGGGGAGTTGGGCCGGAAGATACTGCAAGCCGTCTGCTTACGTTATTTCCGACCCGTTGTCGTGCTGCCGTATAGCTGGTTTTACCAGATATACGGCAGGATCTGCCAGGCTTGCTGCGTGTGCTGGGTCCAGCGCTCACCGCGGGTTTGCAGCATGTGCTGGTTGATCCGACAGATGTTCGGGAACATGGCGTTCCAGAACACCTGGACCATGATCACCAGCGGCACAATTGCCGCAACCTGCCAGCGCCAGTCCGTGGCAATGAATGCCCACGGAAGCGGGAAGGCGGACAGTGCTGTGTAGGTCACAATTTCACCCGTGTAGTTCGGGTGAAGGATGTGGCGCCACAGGCCGCTCGTGATCAGTGGGTGTTTCTCACCGTTCGCGCGCGCGATTGCAACTTGATCCGCCTTGTGACCATCGGCGACGTACGTGATCGCGCCGCCTGTTATGGTCATGCTGCCGCACAGCGCCGCCCACCAAAGCGGAACCTCGATGTGCCCTGCCATGAGCAGCGTCGGGCAGACCCAGAAGGCGCCCAAGACGCTGAACCACAGGCCGGCAAGGCCTTGCCAGTTCAGCATCAAGCCGCTGAAGCTGGAGTGCGGCCATTTGTTGTCCTTTACGAGCCACACCAGGCAGTACGCGCTATGGGCCGCGAAGTAAATCCATGCCGTCGAGCTCCAGGTCTCGAAGTAGGCCATCAGGTCCAAGACGACGAGCGGAGTCATCATCTTGTAGTAGTTAATGAACCAGCGCATGCTGGCCCAGCCTTTGACGCTGCCGATCGTGTCGCGGAAGTTGGCCCAGGCGATTGCCCGGGCAACCAGGGCGCGCCGCAGCACGCTCGGGGTGGTGACGATCAGAAAACAGAGGGTAAAAATGACGTTGACCATGAGGTCTCCACGTTGCGGCTGTGAGCCGCGTGTTTGGCATTTCTGCCGCGTTGTAGGGAGCAAAAAACTGCTTCGCTTTTCAGCAAAAGTCGTTTTTACAGGGGCAAGTAATTACCATAAAATACTATTCTTGTCAAGCCTTTTTCTTGCGATTTTAGCCTTTTTCTCATATACTTCAACAATCTTTAACAATTCAATCTCTTTTATGAAAAAGGACCTTTCTCACGCTGCTTCAGATTCGGCAGCTGTATCATCAGACAACGAATCATATAAAAGCCAATTTGCCCAATTTGAAGAAGAATTAGTCGAATTTTGGGATAATACAAATGCCTTTCAAAAATCTATTGACCAACGTCCAGCTGACAAGCCGTACGTTTTTTATGATGGACCACCGTTTGCAACGGGCCTTCCGCATTACGGCCACATGCTCGCGTCAACAGTCAAAGATTCTGTGCCGCGTTTTTGGACAATGCGAGGTTATAAAGTGGAACGCCGCTGGGGTTGGGATTGTCATGGCTTGCCGGTTGAAAACCTCATCGAAAAAGAGTTTGGTTTGAATTCACGCAAAGACATTGAAGCGTACGGAATCGATAAGTTTAATGATGCCTGTCGTGCATCAGTGTTGAAATATGATAAAGAGTGGGGGAAATTTGTGAAACGCATGGGTCGATGGGTTGATTTTGAAAACTCGTACAAGACCATGGACAACTCATACATGGAATCTGTGTGGTGGGCATTTTCAGAAATGTATAAAAAGGATTTGGCATATGAAGGACGACGGGTTTCATTATATTGCCCACGTTGTGCAACCACGTTGTCCAATTTTGAAATTGCGATGGATAACTCATACAAAAATGTGACCGACCAGTCAATCACAGTGAAGTTACCGGTCGTGGGAGAAGTAAACACATTTTTACTCGCCTGGACAACAACTCCATGGACACTTCCTGGAAACGTTGCGTTGGTGGTGAACCAAGAAGAAGAGTATGTGAAAGTACAGCGCGGAGATGAGTATTTTTATTGCTCAGCGCAAGCGGCGATAAAATTATTTTCTCTCAAGGATGAAGTCGGTCAAGATGGAGCAGAGATTGTTGAAACAGTGAAAGGTAGCGCACTGGTTGGAAAAACATATACACCGCTCTATGAATACCTGTTAGATGGCGCAGAAGAATCTGACGAGCAAGCAAAAAAATCATTTGAAGTGTTCGCGGGCGATTTTGTGGAAATGACCGAAGGAACCGGCATTGTGCACATGGCGCCGCTCCATGGTGAAGACGATTTTCGAATGGCGCAGGAGCACAATTTACTGACAGGTGAAATTTTGAACGAGCAAGGAAATTTCCGTTCAGAAGTAACATTGGTTGCTGGAAAGTTTTTTAAAGATGCAGAACAAGATATCATCGATGACTTGCAAGAACGCGGGCTTGTGTTTGAGGTGAAACCATACAAGCATCCATATCCGCATTGTTGGCGTTGTGAAACTCCGCTCTATTATTACGCTGGTCCAGCGTGGTTCTTTAATGTGCAGGAGCTGAAGCCACAAATGATTGAAAATAATAAACCGCTTGATTGGAAGCCGGATCATTTGAAAGAAGGTCGGTTTGGAAAAGGACTTGAGCAAGCGCCGGATTGGAATATTTCCCGGTCACGTTTTTGGGGAACAGCGATTCCGGTGTGGAAATGCTCCGAGCTTGAATGCGAGCACTTGGAAGTGGTTGGCTCCGTTGCAGAGTTGTCAGAAAAAGCCGGTCGTGATTTGAGCGAGCTTGATTTACATCGTCCATATATTGATGAGGTGAAATGGGATTGTTCCGCGTGTAGTGGCGCACAAACCATGACGCGTATTCCAGAAGTGTTTGATTGCTGGGTGGAGTCTGGTTCAATGCCATTTGCAGCAGAGCATTATCCGTTTGAAAATAGAGAGAAGTTCGAAGCGCGGTATCCAGCAGATTTTATTTCTGAATATATTGCGCAGACACGTGGTTGGTTTTATACCTTGCATGTGTTGTCGACTGGATTGTTCAACAAGCCATCGTTTAAACACGCGGTGACAACCGGAACCATGATGGGAGACGATGGACAGAAGATGAGTAAATCAAAGAAGAATTACCCAGAGCCACAACTCATGTTTGATAAATATTGTGTCGATGCGATGCGATTTTATTTGCTCAGTTCACCGATCATGGATGGCGCGAAAGTAAATTTTTCAGAGCATGATGTTGCGGAGATTTACAAGAAAACAATCAACACATTGTGGAATGTCTTTACGTTTTACAAATTGTTTGCCGGCGAGCAAGTGAAGATGACAGAAGTGAGCGGGGCAGAGGTAACACATGTGCTCGACAAATGGATTTTGGCGCGGCTTGATGTGTGTTTGGCGGAAGTGACAACGGCGTATGAGAATTACACGATTCGCAAAACAGCCTCACCATTACAAGATTTTGTGCAAGAGTTGTCGACGTGGTATGTCCGTCGCAGTCGTGACCGTTTCAAAGGAGAAGATGCGGCTGATCGTGAAATGGCATTGCGCACGCTCTACACTGTGTTGAAAATATTTGTGAAAATTGCAGCGCCTGTGACGCCCTTTATCACAGAAAAAATCTACCAGGAATTGCGCCTTGAAGCAGATCCAGAATCTGTGCATTTGTGTGATTGGCCAGAAGCGTTTGCCGTTGATGCGCAAGTGCTCGCTGATATGGCACAAGTGCGTGAATATATTGAATCCGCGCTCGCGCTTCGCCAGCAGCATAAAATGAAAGTGCGCCAACCATTGCAATCAGCGACTGTTCCTGTCGAGGTATTAGATGTGGCGTATGTTGAAATTTTGAAAGATGAGCTCAATGTGAAAGAAATTCTGTTTGGTAGCGAGATGGCGATTGATGCGACGCTCACTCCAGAACTCAAGCGTGAAGGCTTGCTGCGTGAACTGACACGGCAAACCAATCAGTTGCGCAAACAAATGAAGTTGACCATTCAAGATCGCGTGCAACTCACTATTGCGACAACTAGTGCAGATGTGAAACAAACGCTTCAAGATTACAAAGAGGAATATTTGCGTAGTGTACTCGCGACTGCATTGATCCTGACAGATGAATCGCAAGAAAACATATTGAAGCTGGATGATGGGGAAACGACACTAGCAATTCAGGTTGTGTAATTTGCGGATATGGCCGCGACATATAAAACGGAAGGAGTGATTTTAAAGCGGTGGGATTATCGTGAAAAGGACACGATGGTCCGCGTGTTGTCGCGCGATTTTGGGAAGATTACGGCGCGGGCGATTTCAAGTAAAAAAATCACTAGCAAGCTCGCCGGGCATTTAGAGCCATTTGTCGTGGCAGATTTTTTCTTTGCGAAAAGCAAGACGATTGATATTGTCGCGGGGAGTAATACGATTATGAGTAATGAGCGCTTGCGAACCTCACTGACGCACATGGCAGCAGGGCAGTATATCGCAGAGATTATTGACCGGTTAGTGGAAGACCGAGAGGTTGACCCATTGCTATTTGAATATGTGATTGGAATTTTTGAAATGTTGTCGCAGCAGCAGCGGGTGAATACATTATCTGTTTATGCGGCGATTGTGCAGATTTTTGAGTATCTCGGATATCGATTTGAATTATCAGCCTGCCATGTGTGTAAGAGAGAGGTGGCTGAATTTGCTGGGAGTGCAACAGAAGGTGAGATGAAATTGCATTATGATTTACGCGCTGTTGAGTGTGGAAATTGTCGTTCTATTGAGCAGGTGCGTGAGATGTCGGTAGACACTCTTCGTGTAATGCGGTTTGTGCAAGATCAGTCGTTTGACGATGTGTTGCGACTGCGGGTAGAGGATGATGTTTGGCGTGATATTGATGGGTTGATTCGATCTGTTATTGCATACCAGTTGGGGAGAGTGCCTGTCAGCGAGCCGGTGTTTTTGGAGTTATTGGCGTAATAGGGCGTGTTGTCGAAAAAAAGTTTTCCACACAAAAATGCCGTCGTTTTTTGTCTATTTTTTTAGGAGAATCAATGTTTATGGGGGTATTTTCTCGGCGATTTTTTGCCGTCAAAAATCTGCCAAATTAGATCATTGACGCATTGTGACGCTGCGTGTTTTATGAGAAGTACAATTGAATACCCTTATCGGGGAGCATCTGTGTCGAAGGGGTAGATGTATTTCTACTTCTTCGTACTCTAGGTGTATAGGCATAGTTTTACATTGATTACAAAAATATGAACACATTTTTTCTTATCAGCCTATTTGGAGTTTGTTTTTTATTATCTGCTATTGTTCTAGTTGTTATTTATTATAGATCTTTTAATAAGGTGGTTATTTTGCTTTCATTTATTTGCCTACAATTATTTTTATGGAGTGGTATTCATGTAATAGCGCATTTTATCACAGACCCAGTATTAATGATTTATTTATCGCGCTGGTCATTAACGGCTGTTATATTTTTTCCGGCAACATTTTTACATTTTGTTTACGTTTTTACAAAAACTGAAATTTCAAAAATTCGTGAATTAAACATATATGTCATTGCCTGGGTATTGTTTCCGTTTTCGTTTACTAGCTACACAGCATCGTATTTTATTCATGGTAATCCAAATTATGATGAAATAAATCTCGGTCCAGTATACTACTTATTTTTACCATATGCGTTTGCATTTTTTGGGTATACACTTTTTTTATTAATTCAAGAATATCGCAATCCAAACAATAGTGTTCGCTATAGAACACAACTTAGATATATTACTACTGGATTTTCTGTGACATTTCTCTTTGGTTTTTGGAATAATATCATCCTACCAGTATTTTTTAATCAATATGTAAGTACATTATATGGGCCGTTAAGTGTTTATGTTCTTGGATTATTTATGCTTTACGCTATTGTGCGCTTGCGATTATTTAATATTCGCATCATTGTACAAAAACGAATTTTTCAACTCACATTATTTAGCTTGTTTACACTAATGTACTATTTGGCAGTTTCGTCCGTGTATTTTTTTGTGTTACGTAATATAGTTGGGACCAAAGAAATTATTGCCTATTTCCTATTGTCAGTTTTTGTGTTTACTTTTTTCTTTCATTTATTTTCATTATTTGTGACAAAGTTGATGAATAATTTATTTATGCGTGAAACATTGGATTTTTCAAAATATATTTCTGAGCGAGATTTTTTGTTAAATTCAACCCATGAGCTTGAGTCTTTTTTGCTTAAGTATGCTGGGATGATTCAAGAAGCTGTTGAGGCGCCAGTAGTTTCTGTTTATGTACAACAAAAACACATGAGTAGATTTGTAGAATTTTTTCCAAAAAAGAAAACTAATCGATATTATTTATTTGATTCAGAGTTTGTAGATGAATTGCAAGGTCTTCCTATGATTTTAACAGTAGGGAAGATTGAAGAAGAGTATAGCCATACGACGCTGCCCAAAATCATGCAAAAAATGAATGCAAAAATGTTATTCTTAGTTCAATCAAATACCCTTCCTTTTATAAACTCAACCTTAGGAATTTTTTTTATTGGCAGGCATAAAAATAATATGCCATTTAAGCGTGAGCATATTGAAAAATTGAAAGAACTTCATGATTTTGGTCAAGAGATACTGCCTATTGTTTTACGCTGGCAAATGAGTGTTGATTATACAAAAATACAATCAGATCGTTATAGCCGTTAGAAAATTGGGCGATTAGTTTAAAAAAAAGTATAAAGATTTTTTTATTTTGTGCTATACTGTATAATGGTTTTTTATATAAGTACTAGTATTATAGTATGGATATTATTATTACTGGAGGAGTTGGAACTGGGAGTACTGAACTCTCTTCTTTTGACGATGCCCTGTTTAATGCCGGTGTTTCAAATTACAATTTAATTTATCTATCTTCTATCATACCCCCCAACTCTAATATAAAACAAGTAGAGAATTATATAACACCAGAAGAGGATTTTGGAAAAAGACTTTATGTTGTCAAGGCATTCGAAACTACTTCTAAAATTGAAGAGCATATAGCAGCGGGTATTGGGTGGTATAAAATTGAAGAAGGTAAGGGTTTTTTTGTTGAACATCACGCTAAAGGTGGGTCAGATGTTTATTTAAAAGTATCTAGGCTAATTGATCAGACACTTCAAGATATGTGTGAGCGTCGGAAAATTAAATTTGACTCTTCGTTTGTAGATAAAAATATACACGCAACAGTTTGCATTGACTTACCTATTTCAGTAATAAGTCTGGCGGTATATCAATATCAATCATAAAAATACTGTAAATGAATATCAAATTAAATTTTAGAAGCATCAAAATAACTGATCGTTCTAAAATTGAAAGTATTACAAATGAATACCCGCCATACTCCGATCATAATTTTACTAGCTTATGGAGTTGGTGTAAAAATGACGCAAGCGTATGTTTTTTTGATGAGGGTGCAATTTTGCTAATGCAGGACTATGTATCAAATGATTTTTTTGTATCTATCATTATAAAAAAAGAAGTTAGCGATGAGAATCTTATTTATCTGATGCATCTTTTAAGCCGGTTTTATCCGAATAAAAAAATAAAATACATCCCAGAACACTTAGCGAAACGATTAAGTAGGTTGGGATATCCGGTCATATTGGATGATGATAATTTTGATTATATTTTAAGTGTTCAAAAACTTGCTCAACTAGAAAATAGTGAGATGGCTACTATTAGAAATATGAAAAATCGTTTTTTGGCAAAATATGATAAAGGTGATATTCATTTTGTAGACGTAGAAAAAGTCGATAAATTTTTTTCTGATAAAAAAAATGAGCATTTTAATATCAAAGAGAAAAAAGCAATGACTGAGTATTTTCGTTATCATCTAAGTGAAATTGATATTAAAACTGAAGAATTAGGATTTTTTATTGATGGTAGTATAGTTGGATTTTGTTTTTATGAAATCCTAAATCAGGATTATGCATTGTTTCATTTTCAAAAAACTGATACCTTATATAAAGGTTCTGCGCATTATTTAATAAATGCGGTAGCGAATATTTTGCAAGAAAAAAATATTAAATATATTAATTTTGAACAAGACTTAGGCATTGAAGGTTTGAGGTATTTTAAAAAATCTTTAAAGCCAAAGTTTTTTCTAAAAAAATATCAATTACACTTATGAATGCAAATACCATTAAATACGTTGGCTTGTCATTAATTTTTTTAGTACTTTCTATTTGGTGGGGATTTATTTACTCTAACAATTACATTGACACAATTCACAACAATCTCTACACAGTTGCTTATCCTATTTTATCATTACTAGGTTCAATTTTAGGAGCATTGAGTGCTATTAAATGGGGTGGCTATAAAAGTTACATTGGAAAATCAATTATTTTTTTATCATTAGGCCTGTTTTCTCAGTTTTTTGGACAATTTGTATATGCTTATTATATTTATATATTGGACACAGAGGCTTTTCCATCGGTAGGAGATATTGGTTACTTTGGCAGTATAGTTTTTTATTTTTTTGGTGCTATATATTTAGGATTCGCAATGGGTATTGGTAGGCAACTAAAAGAAATTAAAAATATTTTTTTAATTATTTTAGTTGCGTTAGTATCCTTCAGTATTGTCTATGGATTTTTCTTAAGAAATTATATTTTTGATAAATCTGAATTATTGATCAGTATTTTAAATTATGCCTATCCAATAGGACAGTCAATATATCTAGCATTAACAGTTAGTATTCTACTTTTGTCTTTTAATTATGCCAAAGGATTAATGAGATTTCCAGTGCTTCTATTATTATTTGCATTGACTACTCAATTCTTTGCTGATTTCATGTTTTTATTTCAAACGAATAATGATAGTTGGTATGTTGGTGGTGTAAATGATTTTATTTATTCAATATCATATTTTTTAATGGGAGCGGGCCTTCTTTACATTGAAAGAGCATTGGTAAAATTAAAATCAAAAAAATAAACTGCTGCATAGATTAACTAGTATGGCCAACCTAACTCTCGAAATAACAAAAAAAATTATCCTTGAGCAAGAACTTATCATTGGTCCTTTGGCATGGGAAGAGGCGGCTAAGGTAGATGGAATATCCGTCTTCGAGTCCGAAAAGAATGTAAAAATTACAAATAATGTAAATGAATCTGATGTGATTAATAGGCTAGTCAGACAATATGAGCGACTATTTGGCCGAGCTTCTGTGGAGGCATGTAAAGATGCGGTAAAAGATCTTTTGCCAAAATTACAAGAGGATCAAATTCCTGAAATGCTTCGGTAAATAAAAACAAAATTTAAAAATCATGTGGAGAAAACTTAGTCAGTGGATTCCGTTTGCAACAGATCCGCCGGAGGAAAAAGATGATGAGATTATTGACTCTGGTCGTATTAATCAGGTCTTATATCAACGTAATTTTGAGCTTGCTGTTAAAAATAAGACACTGTCACTGCTCAGTCAATTATATGAAATTTCTAACCTCACACTTTCAAGTGAGGATTTGGCATGTAAATTTGTTGAAACAATTCGTAGTAATTTAAGCTTTGACCTTGTTGGTATTTTTTTGTTTGAAAAAAATCAAAATAAGATTTTTCCTGTTGCGATTAATTACAGTGATGCTTTTCAGTTACAATTTCAAAAAATCGAAAAAGCATACTCTGAAATAACAATTACACGTCGATCAAAAAAAAGTCTTTTTTCAAAAGTGCTTTCAACACATAAGCCAATATCCGCAAGTTCACTTACTAGTTTATTTTCAGGCTCTTTGCCATTAGAAATTCTCGCGCAACTTACCGAATCCAGCGGTCCGCAGTCAGGTATTATTTACCCACTAGAGTCTGAGGGGCAGCCTATCGGTGTTTTTTATGTCATCATGAATCGTGCATATGAAAAGCTTGATGCTTATGAAAAAGAGTCGCTGGATACTATTGCGAAAGTAACAACTATCGCTCTTGACAAGGCGTTGATTTATGATCAGCTGGTAAATGCAAACAAACATCTCAAAGATCTCGATGTTGCAAAATCAGAGTTTATGTCGATCGCTTCCCATCAACTGCGTACACCGCTTGCCGGGATGATGGGATATCTTTCTATGATGCTTTCCGGGGACTACGGCCGCATCACAAACTCTCAGACTGAGGTCCTTTCAGAAATGTTTACAGCAGGGCAGCGACTCACTCGACTGGTCAATTCTTTTTTAAATGCAACGCGCATTGAGGCTGGTCGACTCGCGATTAATTATTCGAGTGTGCCATTCGACGAGCTGATTCATTCCGTCATTGTTGAACTGCTGCCAACGGCACAAAAGAAACAGGTCACGCTCACATACAACCGCTCCAAACTCCCAACTGTAGAAGTCGACCCAGATAAAATTAAAGACGTTGTCTTAAACCTTGTCGATAATGCTATTAAATATTCACCAGGTGGTACCATCGCTGTTTCAGCAAAAGTGTCTGACAATGGCATGATTCGATTTATGTCGCAAGACACAGGTGTAGGAATTCCAAAAGGGGAGGACAAAGCATTGTTTGATAAATTTGTGCGTGGCTCTGGCATTGCACGCGTGGAGCCAAATGGTTCTGGACTTGGCCTCTTTATCGCTAAAAAAATTATCGAGGCACATGGTGGTAAAATCTGGGCAGAATCTGAAGGGGAAGGCAAAGGGTCGTTGTTTCAATTTGAGGTGCCTATGAAAAAAAACGTGACAACCAAAACAACCTCACGAAAACTTTCAACAATGGCACCGGCAACAACAGATACGCCAACTCGGATTCGCAAAAAAGATCGTCCAACGCAGCAAACTCGCAAAAAAGCACCAAGCACAAAAAAGCAAAAACGTTGACGAAATCGCCTAATTACGGCAGTATTCAATCAATGAATACAGTACGATTAGACGGAAAGAAACGAGTAGATATTCAGGCAGCCGCAGCGATGGTGCAGGCTGGTGGTCTTGTTGCGTTCCCGACAGAAACGGTGTACGGCCTTGGGGCTGATATGTATAACAAAAAAGCGGTGCGAGCCGTCTTCAAGACAAAAGGCCGCCCGCAAGACAACCCTTTAATTGTTCATGTCGCAAGCAAGCGAGCAGTTGGGCAGATTGCGCAACACATTTCTGCAGATGCAAAAACGCTGATGGATCATTTTTGGCCAGGACCACTCACGCTCGTTTTAGAAAAACAAGAGACTGTTCCTGATGGTGTCACCGCAGGATTGCCAACCGTTTGTGTGCGTATGCCATCACACCCTATTGCACTATCTTTGATCCGTGCCGCCAAAACACCACTTGTTGCACCATCTGCAAACCTAAGCGGAAAGCCGAGTCCAACAACCGCTGACCATGTATTTGATGATTTTCGTGGAAAGATCGCTGGAATTATTGATGGTGGTTCGTGTGATGTTGGTATTGAGTCAACTGTTGTTGACTGTACAGGGAGTGTGCCGCGAATCATGCGACCAGGTGTGATTACAGCGCAAGAAATTTCTGACGTTCTCGGAAAAAAAATCCCTCGATGGCGTGAAGCGGACGCAACGACTGATAGCGCGCCACGCTCTCCAGGGATGAAGTATGCACATTATGCGCCAAATGCTCGTGTAGAGCTGTATACAGATGAAAAACAGGCAATGCACGGATTTGCACGCGGAGCAGAGAAGGGTGGAACAGTCTGGTACCTCTCAGCAAAACCACCAGCAAAATCTGCGGCCGCATATTTACGTTGGAAACCGCTCTTAAACCAAACGGTATATGCGCATTTTCGTGATGCTGATAAACAAGAGATTCAGACGATTATTATCTATGCAGACTTTCCAACACAAAAAAATCTGGGGTTGATGAACCGGATGCGGAAAGCTGCTGATTTTAGCTTGCTATAAAATAAGTCGATTCTGGCGATTTTTTGACAGCGCACGTGATTTTTTTATCTAATGTTTAGGGTTTTTTGAGTTTTCCCCAGACGGCGTTTTTTCGCCATATACAAAAGCAAGAAGGCTTGCGTATGATTCTTCTATAGTTCATTCACAATATCAGCGAATCACTTTCCAGAAAGAAGCCCGGGTCCACCCTCGCGCCTTTCCTTCTGGCGAAGAGATTCGTTCAGACTCGTTGCACCTGCTGTTGTTTCGTCACTCGAAGCCCAGCAACAACCCGCAGCGAGCAGTACAATGGAGCGCGCCATGTCGCGTATCATCCTCAAGTGGCAGGTCATGTACCTGCTGCTCACCTTCGTTCTCACCGCCTTCACCGGTGGTTGTACGGAACAGCACGACCCGGTCCTGTACCCGGAGGTCAGTCTGGAGCAGTCCGAGGTCAACGAACCCTCTGACACTGGCAGCATCTCCGACACCGACGAGTTCATGGGCGGCGGCATGCCTCGAGGCAGCTGCTATCTGTACTACTCTGGCAGCACCAACTGCGTTTTCCACCGCCTCTACATGTGGGTTGAGTGGCGCGGCTCTTGGTATTGCTCGATGGTCAATAGGCCCAGTTCCTATTGGCTGCAGGTCGGCTCCTGCTAGTCGTCATATACGAGACGCGCTAATGCAGGTGTAGAAATCTCATTTTTACACCTGCGCATTTCTGCTTTATCTAAATAAATTATTTTTATCCATATGAATTTTACTAAATCATGGTATACATTAGTATTTCTTTTTTCTACTCCACTATTTGGCGTAGCTGTTATTTCAACAATTCTGCCACTATTATTTCAACAATATATAGATCTGTCTCTTCAGTATTTTTATATCATTTCATCGTTTATATATATAGTGGTTTGCGTGCCGGTTATCTTAGTTATAGCTAAGGATAAAATACATACGCTTGTATTAAATACAAAGAGTATATTTACTTTTAGTGTAAGTATGGGATTGTGTTCTTTTGCTTTCCAATGGTTTTTAGACGCTTTGATTTTTATTTTCACATCAGCTCCAACACAAAGCATCTCCGCATCAATGTTTTTTGGCAGTGTAATACAGGCACTAGGCATTAGTATGCTCGCAGCTATTTCTATAAAACTAACCCAAATATTTTTTCTAATACACAAAGATAAAAAAGAAATGTAGAGTATTTTAGATTCTACGAGTTACATTAGATTTTTTACAATACACGTATTTCGACTATCCGCGACGTTTTTGTAATTGTGAGTAGACAAAGTAGGCCGCAGCAAGCAATAGTACTGCTACGACGATAATGTCTAAATAGTGGGTGTACGACTTTACTGTGTCCCAGTGCTCTCCAAGTTTAAAACCAACAAAGGTCAAGATAGTGTTCCAACCCGCAGCTCCGGCTGCTGTATACGCCATGAATTTTCCAAAAGGCATTTTTGCTGTTCCGGCTGGAATAGAAATAAAGTGTCGCACGACAGGAACAAATCGACTGACAAAAATCGCACCTTGTCCGTATTTCGCAAAAAACTGCTCACTCCAATGTAAGTGCTCTTCGTTGAGTAAAAAATATTTTCCAAACCGTGTAATAAACGGTTGTCCTAAGTATCGACCGATGTAGTAGGAGATTCCAGATCCAATAATGCTGCCGAGCGTACTAAATACAATCACGCCAATCCAGCTCATTTTTCCGTCTGCAATTAAAAATCCTGCAAACGGCATAACCGCTTCACTTGGAATTGGTGTAAGCATGCTTTCACCAATCATCATGATCATGACTCCGAGGTAACCGGTCGCATCAATGACTTTGACCGCAATTTCAATAACTTGTTCTGTGATTCCCATAACGCAATTTTATACAGTTAGTGCGAAAAGTATAGCTATTTTTTAGCAATCATACAATATATGCTATACTGTGCGTAATAATTTTTAAGTATATATTATGAACTATTCTATACAGCGATTACTCGCAGCCTTTGCGATCGCATTAATGGTTGCGCTGCCAGGAGCGGCGTATGCGACTGGATCTGACGATGCAGTGCAACCCTCTGAAGAAGCGGACTATTCAGTTGCAGGAATGCATTTTCACGCTGCAAACGTGGTGACAATGGATGAAGCGACTGACAAAGATCTCTATGTTGCTGGTTCAACAGTGACGATTAAAAATGAAATTAGTGGAGATGTTTTTGCTGCTGGCCAAGACGTGACCGTTGATGGAACAGTGCATGGCGATGTTCGTGTTGCTGGAAGTGTTGTGACAATTACCGGTGTTGTTGATGGAAACGTTGTTGCGGCGGGAAGTACAGTGAAAATTGCAAAGGATGCAAAAATCAAAGGGTATGTGAATGCCTATGGTGCAACTGTTGTGATTGATGGCACTGTTGAAAAAGCAGTGCATGCCAGTGCTGAAGAAGTTGCACTCAACGGTGTGTTTAACGGGGATGTTGCGGTAGAGGCAACAAACGCAACCCTTGGAAAAGAAGCTGTTGTTGCAACAGCAATGACAGTAAATGGTCCAAATGCACCAACGATCAATAATGATGCAATGAAAGAGAAGGTGACGTTTACAGAAAGACAACTACAAACTCAATCAGAACGTTCAATGCAAGAAGTAGTAGTTGGCGCTGCTATGGGTGTGCTCTATTCATTTATCGCGACTGCACTTATTGCAGCTGTTGTGCTGTATTTCATGAGCGCTCCAATGATGCGTTCAGTGGCTCAAATTGAAGTGCGTTCTGGAAATGTATTGGCTATTGGTTTTGCTGTACTCATCTGCGTTCCAGTTCTTGCGTTCATCTTGCTATTTACATTCATCGGCATTCCATTGAGTATCTTTACATTCATTGTCTATGGTGTCGCGTTAATCTTGTCATCGATTCCAGTGTCTATTTGGATCGGTCAAAAGCTCTTGCCATCACAATCTGATGAGCATTTTCAAGGATTATTTACCCAGTATCTTGCCGGTAGTGCGATTATTTCACTCATTGGCATCACACCATTTATTGGCTGGATTGTGACACTGCTTGTGACTGCAACTGGACTTGGTTCATTGTATCTCGTCTTTGCAAACAAAACAGATTACCGCAAAAAAGCGTAATAGCAGATAGTACAATCTACATCTGTAAAAAAAGAGTCCGTTATGATACGGACTCTTTTTGATATTCAGCGATCGCTGTTGTTACTGCTTGGAGCGAGAGCAGTGCGCATTTGAGACGGGTTGGGCCAAGGGGAATATGGACGAGTTCAACAATATCATCGGTTGTAAGTTTCATGATTGTATCGAGTGGCTGACCAATTAACTCACTGGTTAACATACTTGCTGTTGCTTGAGAAATCGCGCCGCCGTCACCTTCAAATGCAACGTCAGTCACAACCCCATTGTCGATTGCAAGATCAAAAATTAACTCATCCCCGCAGGATGAATTTCTCTCTGTGCGAGTAATGCTCGGTTTTGTGAGACGACCATGATGATCTGGGTGACGATAGTGCTCAAGTATTTCTTCTTGATAGAGAGATGTCATAGGCGTGTTAAAAGAGTCCAAGAATTTTTTTCATGCTTTTGAGTGCAACGGCAAGCTGATGAATATCATCCAATGTGTTGTATGGCCCAAGACTTATGCGTGTTGTGCTACTGACACCAAGGTGTTTCATTAACGGTTGGCAACAGTGGTGACCGGCCCGCACAGCAATATCTTTTTCTGCTAAAATCGCTGATACATCATGCCCATGAACGCCATTCATTACAAATGACACACAGCCGGTGTGATGTTCTGGATTATTCGAATAGCCGATAATCTGCACTTCTGGAATTTGTTGCAGTTCCGCAATCAGTGCTGCGTAGAGCATGTGTTCACTTTTTGCGAATGCGTGGATGCCACCGTTGTCTGTTATCCATTGAATCGCTCGTGCGAGACCGACAGCCTCTGCGATGTTTGGAGTTCCAGCTTCAAATTTCAGCGGTGCTTCTGCCCAACGAGAATCAGTATCACCAACAGTATCAACCATTCCGCCGCCAACAATCCATGGCTCAAGTGTGCTGTGCAAGTCTTTGCGAATAATGAGTGCACCAATGCCAGTTGGTCCATACATTTTGTGTCCAGAAAATGCAAAAAAATCAACACCCAGATCTGCAAACTGAATCGGTACGTGCGCAACTGACTGAGCTGCGTCAACAATCGTCATAATTCCGCGCGCGCGACACTCTGTGGCAATTTCTGTAATCGGTAGAATAAGTCCCGTAACATTTGATACATGCGTGAGTAATACAACTTTCGTGCGATCTGTTATGTGTGAAAGAATATCTTCCGCTGCAAGTGAGCCATCTGCATTTGGTTGCACCATGACAATTTTTAGATTGCGCTGAGCGGCAATTTTTTGCCACGGGAGATAGAGTGAATGATGGGCGAGTGATGTGATGAGAATTTCATCTCCAGCTTGCCAATCTGCGCCGAAAGAATCTGCAGTCATATGCGCGGCCATATTCAGAGCAAGTGTTGTGCCGCTGGTAAATACAACTTCAGTTGCGTGCGCGCCAACAAACTGCGCTACACTGGCACGTGCGGCTTCGTATGCAGCAGTTGCGTGTTCAGCAGTTGCGTAGAGTCCACGGTGCACGTTGCTACGATAGTGTGTGTAGTATTCAGTCATCGCGTCGCTTACGACGGTAGGGGTGAGACTGCTGGCCGCACTATCAAGATAGATCATGCCGCTGTTTAGTATTGGAAAATCGGTATGCATATCCATAACGTTATTCTACACTCATTCGCTCAATAATCATCTGCTGAATTGCCATGCGTTGTGCTTCGTCTGTTATTTCTGGTAAGAGTTCAAATAAAAATCCTTCAACAATCATTTGGCGAGCTTCCTGTTCATCAATTCCGCGAGACTGTAAATAAAATAATTGTTCCGGTCGAATATAATATACCGCTGAACTGTGCGCTGCTTTGACGTCATTACTATGAATTTCAAAACCGGGGAGTGCTGCGATTTTTGCACGCTCACTAAGAATCATTCCAGAATGTCGTAGTTCACCATCTGTTTGTGTTGCGCCGTGTTGAATGTCAATTGATCCAGTAAAATTTACTTGTGATGTACCGAGCGCAATACCATGAATAATCATACGAGCGCTGGTTTCAGGTGCGCTATGAACACTGCGAACAGCAAGTGACATTGATGTGTTGCCTGTCGCAACGTAGAGCACATGATGCTCGATGGCGCCGCCAGCAGTTTCAAGCAGCGCAGTTGTTGTAAATTCCGGTGCATCAAAAACGATTGTACATAGATTATGCGGCTGCTCCATGAATCCTGCATCGACAGTTACGACTTCATCTGCAAGGCTATCGGTCTCGTCAATGATTCGAATTTTCCAGTTGTGTGTATGTATCGTTTGCATAGCATCATTATTATCCAACAGATCCTTCCATTTCCATTTCGATCAAGCGATTCATTTCAACCGCGTATTCTAGTGGCAGCTCTTTTACAATCGGCTCAATGAAACCATTCACTACCATCGCAACCGCTTCATCTTCTGAAAGTCCACGGGTGCGTAAATAGAAAATAGCATCATCAGAGATTTTTCCAGCTGTCGCTTCATGTGTGACTGTTGCAGTATTGTTGTCGATATTCATTTGGGGGATTGTATCTGACCGAGAATCACCGTCCAAAATCAAGGCATCACATTTTACATTCGACACAATTTCACGAGCGTGTGGCGCAACTTGTACTAACCCGCGATAGACCGATGTGCCGCCATCTTTACTAATACTTTTCATGACAATATTACTCGTGGTGTGAGATGCGGAATGATAGACCTTCGCGCCAGTGTCTTGCCATTGGCCGCGGCCCGCAAACGCGATTCCCAAATGTTCGGCATGCGCACGCTCACCAAGCAAAATAGAGCATGGATAGAGCATAGTGACTCCTGAGCCTAAGTTTCCACCAACCCATTCCATCCGACTGTCTGCGCCAACCCGCGCTCGTTTTGTATTTAAATTATAGGTATCTGAACTCCAATTTTCGACTGAGCTATAGCGCATCTGTGCATTCTTTCCAACAAAGACTTCAACGCATCCAGCGTGCAAAGAATCACTGCCATATTTTGGAGCAGAGCAACCTTCAATGTAATGCGCCTGCGCATCGTCTTCAATAATAATGAGCGTGTGCTCAAATTGGCCCATGTTTTTGGCGTTCATTCGAAAATAGGCTTGCAGTGGTTGTGAAACCTTAATGCCTTTTGGAACATATAAAAAAGTTCCACCACTCCAGACAGCTGCATGCAATGCGGCGAACTTGTGATCGTTCGGCGGCACGCATTTCATGAAATATTTTTGCACGAGTTCTGGATGTTTTTTTACTGCTTCATCCATGTCTTCAAAAATAACTCCAAGGGATTCCCATTCAGCCTTGAGTCGATGATACACTGTTTCACTTTCGTATTGCGCGCCAACGCCCGCGAGCATTTTTTTCTCTGCCTCTGGAATGCCGAGACGATCAAAGGTTTTTTTAATATCATCAGGCACATCTTCCCATGACTTGTTGTCCGCAGACACATCGTCAGGTGACGCATAATAAATAATGTCATCAAATGTGACAGTGCTCAGATCTGGTCCCCATGTCGGCAATGGCTTTTCATTCCATAGCCGTAAGCCCTCAAGCCGAATGGCAAGCATCCAATCCGGTTCTTTTTTATCAGCTGAAATACGACGCACAAGCGCTTCGCTGACACCGCGTTCACTTCCAGTAGTGTAGTCAGCGGTATTTTTATGATCAAACGTATCGCGATCTAAATTTTCAAATACGTAGCCAGTCATAGCCATGTTGTTCAATCTGTTGTGCTAAATCTGCGGTGCCTGAAGAGACGATTTTTCCATTTAATAAAACGTGTACTTTGTCCGGTACAATTTCTGTCAAAATACGAGGGTAGTGGGTAATGATAATAATTCCCAAATTCAATTCTTTCTTGAGCTTCATAATATGAGAGCTGACAAGACGCAGTGCATCAACATCTAGCCCTGAATCAATTTCATCGAGGACAATAATCTGTGGCTTGAGCATTGCCATCTGTAGAATTTCAGTTTTTTTCCGTTCACCACCAGAAAAGCCATCGTTGATATAGCGATCTGCAAAAGAGCGATCCATTGAGAGTTCGTCCATTGTGCCTTGAAGGAGTTCGCGGTATTCACGAATTCGCATGCCTTTATATGCCGGATCGGCAGCGCGTCGTTTACTATTAATTGCTTGTTTGAGGAATGTGCCAATATTTACACCAGGCACCGCTTGTGGTGATTGAAATGCCAAAAATAATCCTTTGTGTGACCGTTTGTCAGGGGAGAGTTCAATAATAGATTCACCGTCTACGGTAATGTCACCACTGGTAACTTCATAGGAAGGATGCCCAAAGAGCACTTGTGAGAGCGTTGATTTTCCAGAGCCATTTGGTCCCATAATCGCGTGGACCTCACCTTGCTCAACAGTTAAATCAATTCCTTTAAGAATTTCTTTTTCGTCCGCCTGAGCGTGTAAGTCGATAATCGAAAGTTTCATGAAAAAATCAGTTATTTGAACATCGATCATGCCATAAAAATCACTCACTTGTCAATCAGTAATAGTTATTGTTTTTTTGAGGAGATATGCTAACATTTCCGTATTATGGAAGGACACATACAGCCATTACAACAGCGACCTCGTTCACTGCAGGTAGATAACGCACGACGCCAAGAAGCAGTGGCTCGTCGAGAAGAGATGCGCACACCAACGACCTATTCTTCAGAGCTGGACGATGCCGGCACAATGGATCCGTCAATGCTCGATGATCCAATTGATGTTTCTACAATTCGTCGTGGGAATACAATTCCAGACACGGTCGCAATTTCTCATGAATCTGATCTGCCAGAAGCAGCAATGCGTGTTGTTGAATATCTGCGTAATGATCCTGTGATTCTAGATATGCTCGCGGATGGGATTACTGACATGATGGAAGACAGGAAAGATCCGCCAACAGAAGCAGGTCGTGTGCAGCTTTTATTAGATAAGCTGGATGTTGTTCAAGCAATTGGTTTGCTTGAACCAGCAACGAGTGAAAGTGCCATTGCCTTAGAGCTCGAACAACCCGCTATTTTTTGGGGAAGAATAGAAAATATTTTACAACGTTATCAGATTGAAATTTCATGAAATTCCACACACAGAACACAACCAAAACAGCAGTCGCTCAAATCACGTGCGACGTTTTATTGATACCAGTGATTTTGGCAGAAGAAAAAAAATCAGCAACGAAAAAAGCAGCGCTGCCGACACTGAATGCCGCAACAAAACAGATTGATACCATATTGAATGGTGCAATTGCACAGGCAGTAAAAACAACTGGATTTACTGGCGGAGCAGGCGCAACATTTTTTCTTGAAGTGCCAACGCTCGCTGCACAGCGTGTGTTACTTGTTGGGCTTGGTGCAGAAAATACAATCACCCTTGAAGGTGTGCGTCGCGCATACGCAGCAGCACTGATTGCAGTCACTGCAATGAAGCCAAAAACTATCGCCGTGCTGACTGAAGCGCTAACCGCCAAAGATGCGACTGTGACAGACATTGCACAGGCCATTACAGAGGGCATGCAGCTCGCGTCGTATCGTTTTTATAAATACAAAAAAGTGGAGCAGAAAAAATGGCTCGAGTCACTGCCACAGATGATTACGTTTTTTGGTGATGCAAAAAACCAAGCCGCTAGCAAAAAGGGCATTACTCTCGGACAAGTGACTGCTGAGGCGACAATCACTGCTCGTGATTTAATTAATGAGCCAGCAGTGCATGTAACGCCAACTGTTCTTTCAGATACTGCTCGAAAAATCGGCAAGCAACCTGGAGTGGCCGTTAAGATTTTTGGTGAGCGTGAAATGAAACGTCTCGGTATGGGTGCTTTACTGTCTGTCTCCGCAGGCTCTGAACAAGAAGCACAGTTTATTCATTTGAAATACACGCCAAAAAATAAAACCAAAAAAACCAAGCGCATTGCATTGTGCGGGAAGGGGATTACGTTTGATTCTGGGGGGCTCTCGCTCAAGCCAGGAAATTATATGCATGGTATGCACATGGACATGTCAGGCGCTGCCAGCATTCTCGGATTGTTTTCTGTGATCACCAAGCTGCAATTAGATGTTGAAGTACATGGGGTGATTCCGGCGACGGAAAATATGATTTCTGGAAAAGCGACTCGACCTGGAGATATTGTGACTGCCTATGACGGCACAACTATTGAAATTACAAATACAGATGCGGAAGGTCGTTTGGTTCTGGCTGACGCGATTGCATGGACTGTGGACACGATTAAACCAGATGCAGTTATTGATGTTGCGACGCTCACAGGTGCTGCAATTTATGCACTTGGCCAAGAAGTCGCAGCATACTTTACGAATAATGAAGAGCTGCACCAGCAACTTGAAGCAGCTGGAAAACAGGCAGGTGAACAATGGTGGAGAATGCCACTGACTGAAGAGTATCGAGCGATGGTGAAAAGTCCGGTTGCGGATTTAGATAACTCACCAAAAACGATTTGGGCCGGTAGTGCAATGGGCGCGTTATTTTTAGAACACTTCGCCAAACAAACGCCATGGGCACACTTGGATATTGCAGGTCCCGCTATCGTTGAAAAACCAATGTTGCCATATACACCAGCTGGAGGTTCTGGATTTTCTGTCCGTACGTTGATTGTGTATTTACAAAAAATCTAACGATGATGCGTGCGAATAAATACTACCATCATCCGCACGTAATTGGCAGTTAAAAAAACACTGTAAGCCATCACGCTCCACGCGAAGAATTCTTTTTGCGGACCGTCAAATAAATACCACAAGACTAAGATAAAAATCAGTCCGACCCCAATTCGGGTGATTTGAGATTTTTCGTAAAAGAATTTGCCGGTGAGATATTTCACTAACAAGCGGCCACCAGTTCCAATGAAGAGTAAGATAGCGGCACACAAAAAGAAATAGGGAGGAAACCCAATCTGCAGCCAGATATAGATCACTAAGCTCGCTCCAAACAGCGGGTCGGCAATTGACTCTAAACGCTTACCAAGGTCGCTTTCAGTTTTCCAAAAACGGGCGAGTGTGCCGTCGAGTTTATCAGAAACAACACCAAGAACGCCCAAGATCTGCACAAAGCGCAGTGTCGCCATTTCAGGAATGATAGCGCAGAGAATAATAATAATGCCGATCATCAATCGAGTAATTGTGAGGCTATTTGGAATATGTGCTTGAATTCGTTTCATAAAATAGGTAGGATCAGGTTCTATGATACTCTATATGACCTTTTCTGGAAAAGACCTTGCACATATTGCCGTTGTATCAAGCGACAGCGTGACTGTGCGAGAACTTGGTGTCTACGACTTTTCTGAGGAAAAAGATGCTGGAGTTCCTTTTGTGCAAGTATTCACGGAGCTGTTGCAGGCTAATGATATAGGTGTGGAAACATTGAGTGGCATTATTGTTCAGTGGGGAGCTGAATCACGCTTTACCGTTTCTCGATTAACAGGCGTGACAGTGAATGTGCTTGCAATGACGCACCAACTACCAGCGATTGTCCAGCAGTCAGGCGAATCTCTTGAATCTGCCCTACAGCGCTTGCAGCAAACAACGACAACTATTGTGCCGATTGCATATTCTGCTGATCCACGAATTGGATAGCGAGCCTTGGAGGTAGTTCACACACTAAAAGCGCCGATGTTATACACAGTCGGCGTTTTTTTGATGTGGGACTTGGTGGTTGCAAGGTTTTGTGGTGTGGTGTATAATGGTTGCAAGTGGTAGAAAGTGGGAAATAAGATATTTTATGTTTATTGGCGAATATCAGCACACAATCGACGAAAAAGGTCGGATGATGATTCCGACGAAATTTCGTGGTGACCTTTCAAAAGGGGCTGTTGTGACGCGTGGACTTGATCATTGTCTCGTGCTGTATCCAATCAACGTTTGGAATGAATTGGCAAAAAAACTGAGTAATTTGCCAATCTCACAAAGTAAATCACGCGCTTTTGCTCGCTTGATGCTTGCTGGAGCAATGGATGTTGCAGTGGATAAACAAGGTCGTATTATGTTGCCGGAATATTTACGTGAATATGCATCTGCAAAAAAACAAGTGATTGTTGCTGGACTGTTTGATCGCTTAGAAATCTGGGATGACAAGGCATGGAAGAAATACAAGACTGCGACTGAAAAAGAAAGTAATGAAATTGCTGAAACATTAGGAGAACTTGGCGTTTAATTAATCAACAAAAAGTATATGCACGATTTTTTTGAAGAAGGTGAAGATGAATAATCAACAACACATACCAGTTTTTTTACATGAAACGCTTGAGGGCTTACACCTCTCGTCAAATGTCACGATTATTGACGCGACACTTGGTGGAGGAGGGCATACCCGCGAAATCCTCAAACGAACAGCACCGCGAGGCATTGTCATTGGTTTCGACCGCGACGCCGCGACACTTCACGCAACGTCAGCAGAGTTGCATACAGAGTTTGGCGATCGGTTCATTGGCATCCACGATTCGTACAGTAACCTAAATTACTTTGCTGATGAGCTTTCTCAGCACGGTCCGATTACAGGAATTCTGGCAGATCTTGGATATTCATCCATTCAAATCGACGATCCTTCACGGGGCTTTTCGTTCCACGGCAATGGGCCACTTGATATGCGCTTTGATCAAACCACCGGCAAAACTGCTGCTGAGTTGATTAACACTGCATCTGAAGAAACGCTCGCGCAGATTTTTCGAGACTATGGAGAATATCCACAAGCTCGTAAACTCGCGCAGGCCATTGCGACAGACCGAAAAGACGTTCCTTTTGAAACAGTCAGTGATCTTGCAGAGCTTGTTGTGCGCCTTACCGCGCCAGCTAAGCGACGTCAGTCACGCGTGCATCCAGCAACAACTGTATTTCAAGCCTTACGCATTGCAGTGAATAACGAGTTTGATCATATCAAGCAGTTTATTCCAGAAGCGATGCAGAGACTTGAAGTAGGTGGTCGTCTGGCGATCATTACCTTCCATTCATTGGAAGATCGGATTGTGAAACATGCGTTCCGCGACCTTGCAACAGACTGTATCTGCCCACCAGAAATTCCTGAATGTCGCTGTGATCATCGGGCGATAGGGAAGCAGATTACACGGAAGCCCATTATTCCAACTGAAGAAGAAATAACATCTAACCCACGCGCTCGTAGCGCAAAACTCCGCATCATCGAAAAAATTTAAAACAAAAATATATGTCACGACTCGCTACACTTATGCATCTTCGAATGAACCAGGTTCCACAGGCCCAACGTTTTATGGAGTTGCTTGATACAACAATAATTCGTGTTGCATTGGTTGGTGCGGTCATTGGATTAAGTGTGGTGTATGTATGGTTAGTGAACAGTTCAACAAGTGCAAATTTTCAATTATCTGATTTACGAAAACAATCTGTTGCGCTTGAAGATAGCTATCAAAAAATGGAACTGAAACAAACAGCGCTGCGTTCTATGACGCACACACAAGAAAAAACAAAGCAGTTACAGTTGACTTCCGCTGGTGTTTCTCAATTTGTCACAACAGATACGGCTGTTGCATCATTGCTTGGTCAATAATTCTATTTATATATGGTACGCCGGTCAGTCGACAATCGTTCATCGCAAGAGAGTGGTGGGCGATTGAAAATCCTGTCCGGTGTTTTTATTGTATCCGCGTGTGTATTATCGGTGCGGTTATTGTATGTACAAGTGATTCAGCATAATTCGTATGAAGCACTTGCAGAAACACAACAATCATCACTTACAGAGCTGACTCCAAAGCGAGGTGAGATTTACGCACAAGATAAAACAACGACTGACGGTATTACACCGCTCGCAATTAATCGAGATATGTATCATGTCTTTGCTGAACCAAGTCGTTTCAAAGGTGATATTGATGCAACCGCAAAACAGATTGCACCACTACTCAATCTCAGTGAAGACACAGTGCGTGAACGACTATCAAAAAAAGATGATATTTATGAGCTGCTTGGACATGGTGTTTCTGAGCAAGTAGTTGATGCGTTGAAAAAAATCCGTGATGAACAAAATATCAAAGGCTTGTATTGGAAACCAGAAGAAGCGCGATATTACCCGGAAACAAACATCGCGAGTTCTATTACAGGATTCATGGGATTTGTAGATGAAAAACGCGTTGGGCAATATGCCCTCGAAGGGTTTGCTAATGATCGATTGGCAGGCACGGTTGCAAAAGTAGACACGGTCGGCTCTGCACTCACACAGCAAAAAAATGGTGATACATTGATTTTAACGATCGATAAAAATATTCAATACAATGCCTGTACATTTTTGCAAGAAGCTTTTGAAAAACATCATGCAAAAAAGGGGAGTATCATTGTCATGAATCCAAAAACAGGTGCGATTATGGCGCTGTGTAATGTGCCGAATTATGATCCAAATACCTATAATGAAGTTGAAGATGAAAGTATCTTTTTAAATGATGCGGTGTCTGATCAATACGAACCAGGGTCCATCTTTAAAATTATCACCATGTCTGCGGGCGTGAATGAAAAAAAAGTCACGCCATACACCACCTATCAAGATAATGGTTCTGTGAAAATTGGAAAATATGAAATTCGTAATTCAGATCGCAAAGGCCATGGAGTGACTGACATGCGAACAGTCTTGGAAAAATCTTTGAACACGGGAACAACATTTGTTGAGCAACAGGTCGGTCACGAACGTTGGGAAGATTATGTGACAGCATTTGGTTTTGGCAAGAAAACAGGCATTGAATTATCCGGAGAAAACCCTGGTGATATTTCTGCTGTAAAAAAGAAAAAAGATATTTACGGTGCTACTACATCATATGGACAAGGACTGACAGTCACACCGTTGCAAATGGTACAAGCAGCTGGCGCTATTGCTAATGGTGGAACAATGATGAAGCCGCATATTATTGATCGGGTAGTCTATGCAAATGGACATCAAGAGCAGGTTGAGCCTGAGGTGGTCAGTCAGCCAATTACCGCAGAAGCAGCAAACACTGTTGCGACAATGATGGTTGGGGTTATTGATAAATCATTGACTCGCAGTGCGTACGTTGATGGTTATTACATGAGTGGCAAAACCGGTACAGCACAAATCCCAAATGGTCGTGGTGGTTATGACGAAAATCGTCACAAAAGTTCGTTTATTGGTTTTGGTCCATTAAAGGATCCGCAGTTTGTTATTTTAGTAAAATTAGATGAACCACAAACGCAATGGGCTGAAGGGGCTGTAAGTCCAGTATTTGGTAAGCTCGCAAAATATTTGGTGAACTATTTAGAAATTCCCCCAGATCGTGAATAGTGGTATACTGGTTTCAATAACCTATACCATATGAAAAAAATATTGTTACTTACAGTGCTCACGCTTGGCCTTATTGCACCAGCTTCGGCATTTGCGGCAAAAGGCGATACGAAAACATTTGTTGGAACACCAATGTGGGGGAATGGCAAATTTCGTACAACAGCTATTTTTGATTTTCCTGAAGACATTGCGGTCAATAAAGATGGTGAATTTTATATCGCGGACACTGGGAATAATGCGATTCGCAAAATTGATAAAAATGGCGTTGTGCAACGTGTTGCTGGCACAGGTGCATATGGTGATGTAAATGGTGATCGTGCAAATGCACAATTTGCTGCGCCGTCTGGTGTTGCTGAACGGAATGGTGTCATTGTTGTTGCGGACACACAGAATAATAAAATTAAAAAAATCAAAGATGGAAAAGTGACGACCATTGCATCTGGTTTAAAATGGCCGGACGCCGTTGAGATCTATGGAAGTACAGTGTATTTTACTGATACGTTAAACCATGCATTGAAGTCTGTGAACATTAACGGTGGTCGAGTCAATACGATCACCAGCTCACTGAATTCACCACGAAAATTTGCGTTATCAAGTGATGCATCCGTTGCATATGTTGCAGACATCGGTGCGCATAAAGTGTTGCAAGTAGATTTGCGCACAAAACGTGTTTCAATTCTTGCTGGAACTGGTGCGGCATCAGTGAAAAATGGCTCTTGTGCGAGTGCGCAGTTTCAAAATGTGACTGCCGTGCATCGTGTCGGAAAAGATTTGTATGTGTCAGATGGAAATGGCTCTGATGATGTTGTGCGAAAAATTGACCTTCCTGATTGTACTGTTTCAACTGTCGCGTCTGATGAAAGTATGCTGTCTGTGAATTACCCAGAAGGTTTAACATCATATAACGGAAAACTCTATGTTGTTGCGACGGGCATTGGAATTGTACAACAGTACTCACTTGATAATTTTAATATCAATGCAAAATTCGCAGGTGAAATTCGGTTTAATGTGAAAGATAGTAACCCAGTTCTCGTTGGTCAACCAAAGGCACTTGTGTTGTCAAAAGATAAAAAATGGATCTATTTCTCTGAAAGTAATCGAATCCGTAAAATTCGTATTTCAGATAAAAAGACCGAAGTTATTGCGGGGAGCGTTGTCGACAATTACTTAAAAGGCAAAGACGATCAGGTGAAGAGTGGAGAAAAAGCACGTTTTTCTGACCCGCTATCAATGTCGCTTTCAAAAGATGGTAAGTCATTATATGTTGTAGATCGTAACAACAATCGTATCCAAGAAGTTGATGTCGACACTGGAGAGACAACATATCTTACAGGTGCTGGTCGCTACAATGACGGTAGTAATATCACAAATGGGAAACAAGATGGTGCACGATGTAAAGATGAATATGATCTCAACGCAAGTGGTTGCGCGTATTTCACTCGTCCAATTGGTGGTGTACTGTCAAAAGATGGGCAGTATCTCTATGTTGCTGATTCAGGAAATAATTTGATTCGACAAGTGACGGTAACGGGAAGTAATAAAGGAGATGTAAAAACAATCGCTGGAACTGGTAGCGCTGGTTATTCTGATGCTGTTGGAACAAGCGCTGCGTTTGATGCACCTATTGGTCTTGCGCTCAGCCCATCAGGCAAAATGCTCTACATTGCAGATCGCAACAATCGTGTGATTCGTCAAATGGATCTTGGTACAAAACGGGTTTCAACACTTGTTGGTCGTAAAGAAATTCCAGGGTATGCCGAAGGTGCGGCTCGATCTGAGGCGCGACTCGCGTGGCCAACATTCTTGTCTACTGATTCATCTGGAAATATTTATTTCACCGACTCCATTAACATGGCGGTTCGTAAGTATAATATTGCAACAAAACGCACTGAGTTAATTTCAGGTGGTAGCGTGAAGCGAGGATATAAAAATGGCAATATGAATGATGCAAAATTTGATTACCCAATTGGTACATTGGTAGTTGGCAGTAAGATCTATGTTGCGGATCGATTGAATGATGCAATTCGTGTTGTTGATTTAGATTAAGGATTGCGGTATAACGTCGACATGAAAATTTATACAAAAACAGGAGATACGGGAAAGACAAGTTTGTTTGGTGGGCAGCGGATTACAAAAGCCCACCAGCGTATTGAGAGTTACGGAACAGTTGATGAATTAAATGCGCAGATTGGACTTGCTTTGGCGTTCTTACAAGAAGCAGATATGAGAGAACGACTCAATCAGCTCGTCTTGCAATGTGAGTCTATTCAGCAGACATTGTTTGTAGTTGGCTCTCATCTTTCGACGCCGTATGACCCAACAAATATTCCTGAGACGCTGCCACCAGTAGAGGCAAGTGCAATAACAGATCTTGAGCAATGGATTGACGAGATGGATGCAGATTTACCACCTTTGCAGAATTTTATTTTACCATCAGGAACTATTATTGGCTCTCAGTTGCATGTCGCTCGGACTGTTGCACGTCGTGCTGAGCGGGCAGTGATTCGTCTTGCCGCAGAAGAGGCGGTATTACCAGAAATTATCCAATACTTTAATCGGTTGTCAGACTATTTGTTTGTTGCAGCACGATTTGTGAATCATACTGCGGGTGTTGTAGAAACACCGTGGAAGAAATAAATAGACACGATCCGTTTGCAGCGTAGCGAAACGTAGTCACCGAAAAATTCTCATCGAGCCTAGACCACAGGATTCATTGTGTCATCAATTCAGTAGATACAAATCCACCCACCTTTTCAGCAGAGGGCGTAATAGCAGTGTCTAATGAATATTCGCCGATGTGTGTACGTGTGAGGTTGCCGAGAAAGGCAACAGTGTTCAGTGCGACACCGAGGTCACGAGCAAGTGAGCGGATATATACGCCTTTTTGGCAATGAACACGGATTCGTGCAGTTGGTAAGAGTTGTTGAATCTCACGGCTGCGGTTTGCGTACCACTGATAACGTTCGCGGTGTTTCAGGTTCTCTGGAGGAGTTGCTTTTAGAAGCTCTGTGATTTTTTCTGGATTTGCATCAACAGAAAGCCGGGTAAAATTCAGGAGCTCAATCGCATCAATTGTAATGGTTCGTGTTGGGATTGTAATCTCAGAAGCTGTTCCAGACCGAGCGGCTTTGTAGAGTCTTTTGCCGTCGACCTGAATTGCTGAATAGAGCGGTGGAACTTGTTCAGTTGTGCCGATGAATTTTTCGAATGTCGCAGAAACTTTTTCAGCATTGAGTCTGCCTAAATCTTCAATTTGTGGAGATAACTGTAATGGCCCTTCAGCGTCTTCTGACTCAGAGGATACGCCAAAAACGACAGTGCCTTCATATATTTTCGGTTGACCCATAAAAGAGTCTTGTTGTTTTGTGGCGTCACGCCCAATAAGTAAAATCAATAATCCATCAGCAAGAGGATCAAGCGTACCTGCGTGGCCAATTTTTCGAATGCCTGTTTCTCGGCGTGCCCAACCCACAACATCGTGCGAGCTCATTCCACTTGGTTTGTTTACCGGCAAGACACCAGACTCTGGAACAGCGAGCATGCGGGTTATTGTAGAATCGAATCAATCGCGTCTCGTAGTTGTTTTTCAGAAACTGCACCACGGATGCCAGTGACAATATTTCCGTCTTTATCAACAATGATAGTGTGTGGTGTGCCGGTACCGCCTGTGGCTTGAGCCTCAACAGCATCATCAGCTACTTCTTGTGCAAAAGACTCGGTTTCTACACAGGTTTTGAATTGATCCATTTGGAGTCCTAGTTGTGACGCAGTGTCAAACAAAACGGACTCCTCCAGTTTATTATTACTTGGTGTTGTTGCAAAAATCGCATCAACAAATTCAAAGAATTGATTTTGTTGACCAGCACATTCTGCTGCTAGCGCTTCTTTCTGTGCTTTCGGATGAATGTTCAGTGGAAAGTGTTTCATTGAATAACGCATGCGCCCGTCATAGTCTTTCATCACTGCTTCAACAGTTGGATGAAATTTTTTACAAAATGGACACTCAAGATCAGTGTATTCAATCAATGTAAAGTCACCTTTGCCGATTGTGTGACGGAGTGTTGTGAGGTCAATTTTTGTTGTTTGTTCTGTTTCAACAGGCGCGCTCGTGACAGTTGATGGCGTATCGTCTGTGTTTTTTTGCAATGCGCCAGAGAGAAAAACACTGAGCGCAAGAATAAAACCAATCGTCATGATAATGCCTGTGGTGAGAAAAAAACCGAAGAGAAAGGCGAGTCGTGAAGGAAGAGAATGAATCATAATAGATGTGTATAACTGCACTCAATCTACTAAAAATAGCGCTATTTGACAAGCGGGCAACTCCAAGGCTACAATGCGTTCACTCTTATTTCTTTTGCAATTTTTTTTCGAGGGAATCCGGTGCGTCTGATTACAGGCAATTCCGGAGCTGTGCCGCAACTGTAAGCTTTGCATCTGCAAAGTAAGCCAGATCTCTTGTCACTTGTATGCGTTTCGAGCAAGACGCGGGTGTTTCAATATTTTTCTATTGTTTCCTCCGTTTCTGTATCCGCTCGTTAGCGGATTTTATTTTTATGAAACAATTTCCATTTCTATCACGAACTTCTTTCCTTGCTCTCGGTATCGGGTTGCTGGTGGTTTTTATTGCATTCGTCGGCGTGTTTGTGATGCCCTATGTTACTACGCGAGAGAGTGATTCTGTGCCAGAGCTCACGATACATACTAGTGCGCCATCAGATGTTGCTGCCACACCGACCATAGATCCGCCTCCTGCGGCCAATGAAGTGTCGACAAATGAGTCGTCTGAAACTGTCGCAAATGTGCAAGAGCAGAAGCCTCAGCCCGCAACAGACGTAAAAGAAACGATAACCACTGCAGCAACTGCGCCTCCTGTAGAAAAAAAGACACCTTCGGAACCGTCCACAGAAGCAAAGAAAACGCCCACACCAACTGAATCAAAGAAAGAAACGTATACAGCAGTGCTGACTGTCCGGGGGCCAAACAGCACTACACATTACTCTGTTGACGTCGACGTGGGTGCAACGGTTCAAGACCTCATGAACGCAGCAGTAACTCAAGGATTTTCTTTTAAAACTAAACAGTTCGCAGGCCTTGGAACATATGTTACGACGCTGAACGGTGTAACGGAAGACAAAGACGCAGGATTGTATTGGTTTTACAAGGTCAATGAGAAAAAAGCGACTTCTGGGATTACAACCAAGCGATTAAAAAAAGGTGATACCGTCCAGTGGTCGTACGAAAAAGAATTTTAAAAACTAATGAATAACTGATCTATGAAATACTTCCTCACAAAATTATCTAGCATCGTCACACTGGTTGTGGTCGTTGCCGCAGTCAACGCGACACCCGCGCAGGCTGCAAACTATACTGGTGTGACAATTCGCATTGAAGCTCCAGATAAAAGTATTTTGAATAAAACAATTTACCTATCAGACGCTGACTGCACAGTGACAGATAGCGCAAGTGTGAAGCACACTCTTTCGGGTGCTAATGCATTGTGTGCATTGCAAACAGCGAGCGAACAATACAATGTTGATTTTGCAGTTCAAAATTCTTCGTTCGGTTTATTTTTAAACTCTATCGATACATATGTTGGAGATAGTCAGTATTGGACATATTATGTGAACGATGTTGAGGGAGCGGTCGGTGCATCAGAGTATGATTTAGAAGATGGGGATCAGTTATTGTTTGTGTACGGTGACTATGGCATGACATCTCCACTGCAATTAACAGTAAATACAATGCAACCGACAACAGAAAAAGAGATTGTTGCGACTGTGCGATACAAATCTGGAGAAACCTATCTTCCAATGAGTAATGCAACAGTGTATTTTGGAAAAACCGCAGTAACAACCAACGCAGATGGAAAAGCAACATTCACACGAAATAAAGCTGGTCGTATTTCTGTGTACGCAACAGCGACAGGGTATACAAAAACGCCAGTCAAAAAAGTAACAGTCCATGCTGTCAAAGCAAAACGACAGGCAGTGAATTTTGATCAGCGTCTTGCGCAATCAGCAAATGGCCTTGCATACATCAAAAAGCAGATGAATAAAAAAGGGATTGTTGATGAAAGTCAGGCAACAACAGAGTGGTCAGCAATGGCACTTGCAACAGCCGGTGAGTCAAATGCTGCGCTCAATGCAGCGGTGAAAAAATACCAACCAACTTCAGCAGAAGGTACAAGTGAAATTGCGCGTCATATCTTGGCATTAGAAGCTATTGGTGAAAATAGTAAAAATACAGGAAAAATTAATTTCATCAAACGATTAACAACAACAAAATCAAATAATCAATACGGTAGTAGCAGTTATTGCAATGATGATATTTTTGCAGGCCTTGCTCTTCTTGCAGCTGATGTGAAAAAAACAAGTGATGATATGAAGGATGCAGTAAACGGTTCATTGCCGTGTCAAAATGCAGATGGTGGATTCAGCTATGCAGTGTCTGGAGATTCTGACGTCGATACAACTGCAGCATGGATTATGTTTGCGTCAAAAGTCCGCACAGAAAATGCATACTATAAAAAATTACTGAATACAAAATATACAAAAGCAGTTGCATTTTTGCGCTCTGCACAAAATCCAGACGGTGGTTTTGGGTATGAGGCAGGACAAGATTCAAATAGTTCATCAACGGCCTGGGCGATGATGGCATTCTCTGCTCAAGGACGTGAAGCGGGTAGTGTTTCAAAAAATAATGAAAATGGTTTCAGTTACCTGAAGAAAACATATGCCAAAGATGGCAGCTATGCGTATGACACTATTGGCTCAGATAGTGTAGAGTCACTCAATAGTGCGTATGCGATTATTGCGCAAAACCGTAAAGCCTTTCCAGTCAATCAATAAACATACGGTTTACTAGGACTGAAAAACCCTGCTCATTTTCAGAGTGGGGTTTTTATTATCCTTCGTGACGGAGATCGTTTTTATATTTGACTTCGTACATTTGAATCAGTGCAAAGAAGAAGGCTGCGATCATCGGTCCAATCACAACACCAGAAATACCGAACATGCCAATACCACCAATCGTTGCAAATAAAATCATCACAGGATGCATTTGTAAATCTTTGCCAACCAGTGGGCCACGCAGGACGTTGTCGATCAGTCCAATGATAACCATGCCGAGAACAATCACGCCGACTTTCCACCACAGCGCATTGATCGCGAAAAAAATGGCAACCGGAACAAGAACGAGTGCTGGACCAACAGCTGGAATGATGCAGAGTAAAATCATAATTAATCCCCAGAATGCGCTTGATGGTACACCGCAAATAAATAAGAAGATGCCGCCGAGACTTCCTTGAATGACGCCAATTAAAAATGTCCCCTTCAGTGTCGCACGTGCTGTGGAGACGAATTTTTTATAGAGAATACGTTCGTTGTCATCGCCAAACGGAAGAAGTTCCATGAAGCGTTTGAGCCATTCTTCGCCGTCTTTCAAAAAGAAGAAGAGACAATAGAGCATAATCGCAAATGTCACAATTCCTTGGACCGCGCTCATCGAGCCTTGGCGTGCAATAGACAAGCTATTTTTTGCAACGCTGTTCACGATACTCGCAGTGCGTTCTTTGACGTTGATTTGTGATCCGTATTTTTCTACAAGCGGTTGATGCAAAATAGTGTCAATTTCAGTTTGTGCAACTTCAATGGTTGCAGGGTTGGTGACGTATTCATATGTACTGATTGATTGTCGGACAACGAGTGTGATGATGCCGGCTGTTGGTAACAAGACGCCGATAAAAATGATCAGCATTGTGAGCAGGCTACTGACTGCTTGCCGTTTTGTGACATGGAGAATGCGCGTGTACAGCGGGTGAAACAGAGCGGCGACAACACCAGCCCAGAAGAGACTCATGATGTACGGCGCTGTCATGGTGTAGAGAATCCAACCAACAGCCGCTAAAACGATAAAGAAACTAATGGTTTGCAGGATGCGAAATTCGTTGCGTGTGTTCATATAAAAAAACAATAAAAATCAATCAATAGAATGTTATTTTTTATGATACGCACGAATCAGTAATTATTCAAGCTCGAGCCGTGTTTCAACGTCGTTGATTTGTACATGCGTGATGTCTGGACGGATAGCAATGAGAATGAGCCAAATCAAACAGCTGAGAAAGATGATGCCGAGAACACTCATGATAATGCCAAGGATGCGCAGAATGACGCGGCCGCTATGCGTTGCCCAATATTCAATTTTAGATCCCAGACGGCGTCCAATGTGCTGCGCTTCTGTCGCAAATTGCCGCGCTCCACGTTCAATATTTTTTTGGGCTTGGGCAATCTGTTCTTGCGTGGCGAATTGTTGCGCGCGGTTTTTCAAGCTTTCTAACGTGACAGGCTCCCCATTCATTTCCATTTTTTCACTGACAGTTGTTGCAGGTGGAATAGCGATCCATAATAAGATGTACAAAAATAATGCGGTGCCACCGGATGCAAAAAATAAGAAGACGAACAAGATGCGGATAAAGACAGGGTCGGTTCCAAAATAATTTCCAATACCAGAGCAGACGCCAGCAATAACAGCATTGTCTGCGTCACGAAATAATCGTCGAGGGGTGTTCTTTTCTGACTTCGTGTGTGATTCATTTGATGAATGAGATGACGACGCTTCATTGTCGGTAGTTCCAGCAAAATCATCCGGTGTTCCCATTGCGGCAATAACGTCATTGACATCATCAATTGAAATCGATGGGTGAGAGTTGGTTGTTTTTTCTTTGAGCACTTCAGCAATTCGCGCTTCAATATCAGAAATAATTTCACTGGAATCTTCTGTCTGTATAAAAAAACGCTCAACCTCATGAAGGTATTTTTGCAGCGCTTCATATGCATCTTCGTCGATGGTGATGAGTGTTTGTGCAAGGTTGATGGTGATACTTTTTTTGATAGTCATACAGGTTATTGTTCTAAAAGATGAATGGTGTCGTTGAGATTGTGCCACGTGTCGGTGAGTTGCTGCGACATCACGCGTCCATCAGCTGTCAGTCGATAGTATTTCCGTGGTGGACCAGAAGAGGATTCTTGCCATTCATATTCTAATAAACCAGAACGTCGCATCCGATTCAAAAGAGGGTAGAGCGTTCCTTCTACAACAATCAGGTTGGCAGATTTCAGAGAGCGCATGATGTCAGTTGTGTACATTGCGCCTTCATGCAAAATTAATAAAATGCAAAATTCCAAAAAACCTTTGCGCATTTGCGATTGAATATTCTCAATATATTCTTCTTGTGGAGTGGGTGATGATGTAGACATATTTCAGTACTTGGTATTACACGGTACAGAGTATCACACACTAGAAAAACGTCAAGTCAGTCGCAGTGACGTTGTGTAAAAATCTATTTCCGCTATACTTTTTCTATTAGCGATTAAATAAAAAAATATGAACAATCCTCTCTTTCAGCGTATTGTCGTTGCAATTTCTATTGTTGCAATGATTGTGATGAATGCATTGGCAAACATCATTCCATATAATGGAAAATTAACAGGCGAAATTTCTGATTCATTTGCGATCTATTTTGTGCCGGCTGGGTATGTTTTTTCAATCTGGGGTGTGATTTATCTCTTGCTCGCGGTGTATGCGGTCTATCAATTGATGCCAAAAACGTATGCCAATCGTGCGCTCAATGCAGTGAGTTGGTGGGTTGTCCTGTCGAGTGTTGCCAATAGTGCTTGGATTTTGTTGTGGCATTATCAATATTTTTATACGACGATTATCGTGATGGCGGTGCTGCTTGTGTCGCTGCTGATGATTTACACACAATTAACGCACGGACAAAAAAAGAACCAGAGCGCGCAATTTGCATGGTGCGCGCAGTTACCATTTTCTGTGTACCTTGGTTGGATTAGTGTTGCGACAATTGCATATGCATCAGCAGTATTGACGCTCGCAAACTGGAATGGTTTTGGGATTGAACCGATGTGGTGGTCTGCAATTATGATTGCAGTTGCGACAGTGCTTGGATTGTTGATGTTGGTTCGAGAAAAAGACATTGCATATACGCTCGTGCTTGTTTGGGCATTTGTCGGCATTGGTGTGAAATTTGCAGATGTTCCACAGCTTGCCCAAGTGGCCTATTTTGCGGCAGCGTTGCTTGCTTTCGTGTCTCTCGTTGTCTTTGTACAAAAAAAGCGGAAGTAAGATCCGCTTTCAGTTTCGTTTGTAACGGCAGGTGTGATTTATTCTGCTTGCCGTGTTTTAATATTCCATTTTTTGACAATACCGGCACGATGTTTTGTGGAGCAGTCTTTACTGCATGCACCGTTGCTATCTTCGGCACAGGTGTCGCACAAAATCACCATTTTATTGCATTCAGCATTTGAGCAGTTGTAATAGGTATCGCAGGCAGTGTCACAAAAATCACACGTTGAAATGACGGTGTGATGTGCGTCGTCATTCAGTTGCACTTGGGTGCGATCGTCAAATACATACAAGCTACCTTCCCATAAACCGTCTGGAATTTCAGATGTGTAATTTACGATGCCATCTTGCAGCGAATACACCTCTTCTGCTTCTTTGAGCGAATCAACATAGATCGATGATTTTTCGCAACGAATGTTTCCGTTGCAATACATCAAAACTTTTTTTCCGCGCACGATATCTTTGTGTTCATCCATCCATTCTGGAAAGTCACGGAAGTGATCAATATCTGGGGTGATCGCATTTTTAAATCGACCAATCCGCGCTTCAAAGTTGTTTCGGGCATCGAGGATAACAACATTGTCTTCTTGCATCATTTTGTGAAATTCTTTTGGGCTGAGTTTTTGTGGGACGATTGTTTCGTCATACTCCTTGGCTTTTCCAGATGCGACAATTTCTGAACGGACTTTGACACGAATGCCAGGGAACGGATTTTTGTGATAATACTCTTTTTTGAAAAAAATATCAGAAAAGCGTGGGTCAGCGTGCATTGCTTCGATATACGCTTCTGTGTCCGCGTCGAGCCCGGCAAGTGTTCCGTTGATTCCTTCTGAGCTAATCAGGGTGCGGCCTTTCAAATTGAGCTGTGCCATGAGTGTTTTTTGGGAGTCGCGCAAGCCTTCTGGATCAGTAATATCTGTGTATTTATAAAACAACAGAATGGTGTATGGGCGGTCGGGTGTTTTGATGTCAGCTTTCATAGGAATAGAGTGTACTATGACTTGACATTTTGTCAAAAATCAGTACACTGTCCGCAAATTTTAGACCTCATTTCGTTATTGTTGTGAGCGCTAAGGGACGAGCTTGTCTCTTTAGTGCTCGTAATAATTGCGAGCGCAAAACAAGGAGAGTTGCGATGAATCCCTTTCGCATATTGACATTGCTGTGGGTCGCGCTGACTCTGGGATTCGGCGTCGCCTGCACGGGCGAGGTCGACAAGGACCCGGCTGACACGACCGCGGACGACACGGACACGACTGGACCGGTTGACACCGACCTGTCAGATCCGTGCGCTGACGTACAGTTCGTTCAGGAGGTGGATGCTATCCGCCTCGACGGCAACGTCGTCACGACCGCGACTGGCGGCTCGGAGTATGGCTACGTCGCCTGCTCCATTGAGGGAGATGACACCAATCCGGACTGGACCTGCGTCGGTGCGTACGACGAGACCGCCCCCGGAGTTCCCAGGGATCTGAACGGTGCTGGGTCCTTGACCTGCACCAGCTCCCAAGGAACAACGACGAAGTTCTTCGGGGGCATCGAAGGAGGGCACCTCGGCATCAAGTGCCAGATCCTCCGAGACGAAACCGGCACCGTCGTCATCTCTGCTGAGCAGTACGCGGAGGGGGCAGTAGGCGAACCCGCGGCTGGGAAGGTGTATGCCCTCCCACTCGTTACCGGAGCCTCTGCCGTGCAGAACGCCGCTTCGGTGGCGCGGTTGACTCTGGGTGGTGTGGGCGAAAACGCCTACGCCGACATCGAGTTCGGCCCGCGTACGCTCATCGATGGCACGCAGACGGACATGGTCTGCATCGGCAACTCCAACGCAGACGCAAGCATCGGCGGGCTCTACTGCTTGTCGACTGCCGGCTTCTTCGGTATCCCGAGCGGCGACCACCTCGTCACCGATCTGGAAAGCTACGGCGCGGTCTTTTACAGCCATGGCATCACGGATGACCTGGGAATACCGGAGTGGTTCCCGTACTTCACGCTGCCGTTGACGGGCGGGCGCATCGCGGTCGGCGATTCCCGCTTCGACTCCATTGTCACCGGTCGTGACGCCGGGTTGATGACGGTGTTCGACGCTGCGACTGGAGCGCGGCAGTTCTCGGTTCCTGGTTCTGTGTCTGGCGTTCGCCTCGGCGTTGCTGGCGCGGAACTTGGGAACGGCGCAAGCACCGTTCTGTTCTCCACGGCCCCGATCGGGAAGCAGTACCAGATCTCGGACCTGACTCCCGGTGCGATCACGACGGATCTCGGAACAGGGACGTTCCCCCGAGTCGCTGTGGACTCCGGCATGTCCGTCGCGACGGTGGACTACTGCGACACGCAGTGGGTTCTGGTCGGAGCTCCTGGCGCATCGAAAAACCGCAACAGCCCGAGCGTCGGTGCGGTGTACATCTACAGCGCCGAGGAGTTGATCGCGGCAGCCGCGAACAACTCTGAGGCGACGCCTTCGGGCTCGTTCTTCGGGCAAGAGGGTGACCAATTCGGGTGGTCGGTGATCGTGGTTGAGGGCGAAACACCCTCTGAAACCAAGGTCGTTGTTGGAGCCCCGGGCTCTGCTACGACCATCACCGTCCCGTTCGAGTCCTTGCTCGCAACACCCTGAGCGGCAAGCTCTGCTGAATCGCGTTTCCGAGCGATGCAGCAGACAACCGCCTCAACCGCGGACCATAGAAACAGCAACAAATCGCAACTCGCGACGCTGCTTTCCTTGGTTCGCACGTTTTCAGAGCGCAGAATGAGATTCTGCATTGCGAAAACGATTGACTAACGCTACTCGCCACCAAAAAAAATTAGGTGTATACTCAATACAAATAATAAAAAGCAATATTTATATGAAAATTCATATCACCCCAAAAAGTGCATTTTTGCATCTCTTTCTGATTGCCATGCTCTATGCATCTGTCATTGCTGTGCTGACAGTCGTCTTTCAATATGTAAACCTCGCATATCCAGACACACTCACAGGCGGATATTATTCACGCACCAATATTTTTGGATTACTCAATTGGGGAAGTGCAGTGCTTGTCATCGCCTTTCCTGCGCTTATTGTAGTATCAACTGTCTTGGAAAAAGAGTTTTTAAAAGATGAAACAAAGCGACACACGCCAGAGCGAAAATGGCTCTTGTATCTCACGCAATTTATTACAGCGCTCACCATTGTGATTAGCTTAATGACGCTCGTTTATAATTTTTACAACGGAGGCCTCACAATGCGCTTTGGATTAAAAGTCCTCGCAACGCTTACTGTTGCAGCGTCAACGCTCGGGTATTATCGTTGGGAATTGGTGCGCAGTGGTAAACGTTCACAAACTCCGTTGATCACAGCTGTTGTTTCAAGTCTGTGTGTTCTGGTGATTTTAGGAGCTGCCTTTTTCATCGGCGCATCACCACAAACTCAACGTGCTGAAAAATTTGATCAACAACGGATGGATCATTTAAGTAGTGTGCAGTCACAAGTGATCGGTTTTTGGCAGGCAAAAAAAGCGCTTCCAAACACGTTAGATGAGATGAATAATACATTGCAAGGCTATATCATTCCAAAAGATCCAGAGACATCAAAAGCGTATACCTATAAAAAAACTGGAGAATTGCAATTTGAATTGTGCGCAACATTTGGCACGAAATCCTATAATTACGACGAAGAAAAAGCGGCAGGAAATGTGATTGATTCTCGTGGCACCGCGGAAGATGCAAAAGTAGCGAGTCTGTCTGTTGCGCCGTACGATCCATATCAAACCTGGCTCCATACAAAAGGGGAGTATTGTTTCACTCGAACGATTGATCCGGATTACTACAAAACAGTTGACCCTGCAGTGACAGATGCTGCAACAACATCAGTTGCGCAATAATGTACGTACTCTTATAAAACAAAAAAGCCTCGATTCTCTCGAGGCTTTTTTCGTATGCGTATTGCTTATCTTATGAAGTCAGTTTGTCAAAAAATGACCACAAGATTTCAAAGACAATCAAAAGAATAATGACCCATTCAAGTGCATGTGATTGACGAGTGTTGACTTCGTCGCGCAACAGTTCAGTCATCTTATGCAGTGAATCAAGTTTTTCAGATAACACATTCCAACGATCATCAAGTTCTAAATAGACAGCCGTCTTTGTGTAATATTGCGCAAGACGTGGCTCGTCCCAAAACATGTCAGGGCGATCTTCAGCAAGTCCCGCTGTACTCACAGTAAATTGCAACTGCACAATCGAGCCAATCAATTTTTTAATTTCTTTTGCACGGAGTTTTGTGTGGCCAGTATCGGCGAGTTCAGTCGGCATGTTCATGACACGTTTTGATACATCCATGACTTGTTGTTCACTGTCTTCCATTTGAAGAGACTTCGCAACAGCATACGAAATACTCATAAGAGCTTTCATATCATTGTGGGGGACAATAAACACATCATCAACAATATCAAAGGTATCGTGATCAAATCGATAGCTAAATTGTTCGCTCACTGGTTTTTTTGATAGCGGTTCAAAAATGACTTCTTTGTGTTTTTCTAGCAGGGTAAAAACAGCGTCATTATTCCAACTGACAACTGTTCCATTTTTAAACAAAAAACAGACTGCTGTTTGCTCAGAAGAAGGGTTTGCTAAGGTGATTTGCAAGACCTCTGGAAGACGTGTAATCGTGAATTTTTCAGACATGACATCGAGTACACGATTAAAATTCGCGCGGACACCGTATTTGGCTGCTTTGGCTAATTGAGTATTCATACAATGATAACTATGCCACAGATTTTTCATTTTGTCAAATATTCGCCTATTTTAGCCCTATTTGCACGATTTTTTATTCTATCTTATACTCTAATCATCCCGATAAGCGGCTATTCAAGCTGAGCGGGATTTTTTATTACTCAGATTCCGCTGTAATAGTATGACCTATGAATCATGAACATATTGAGCTATTTGACGCCGAGGTTGCTGTTGTTGAGGAATCGCCACAACAGCCGCGCATTGCATTTATCTACATTCCAGATGACAAGCCTGTATTTACACAGCCTGAGCAACTTGCTGCATGGATGCATGATTTTTCTGAGCTTGATATGCTCTGTGATCGCGCAGCATTCTTTGTTCAGCCGCCACAGCAAAATGATGGGTTTCAAAGTGTTGCGAGTATGTGTCAGCAAATCGACAAGATATATAATCAGTTCGATGGCTTTGTATTGATATTTCCGCGTGATCGTGTTTTGGCGGCAAGTGCAATTTTGTCACTCCTTGTTGTAGATACGGGTAAGCCGATTATTTGCACAAGTGATTATGCAACAGGCATGCAAACGCGTTATCGTGATTATTATTCCATCGCTTTTAAAAGTGACCTGGTCAATACAGCGCATGTTGGTAGTGCTGATATTGGAGCGGTGGTTGCAATGGCAGGACAAGAGATTGTGCATCCAGCACTGAGTACTGTTGCGTATAATTCCAATCGACCATTTATTACATCAGCAACGACAAAATATATGGGCGTTGTTGATTTTGGTCTTCATATATATCCACGAACACCAAAGCGCACGAATCATCCATTACGTTTTGAGCAGTGGAATTTAAATGCAGTACAACGAATTCATATCACTGATCGTAAATTGTCATCTATCACACAAAAAGATTTTATTCCGCGACCGGATGCGCACGGATTGATTGCAGAAATTTCTGGCATTGCTCCGCTGTCACTACTCACGGTATTACCAAAACATATTCCAGTGCTCATTACTTCTGAGGCCGGAGCTCAACTCGCACTGAATGGATCAGTGACGCCACTACAAACACCATATACAAACCATGCGATCGTTGCGCAATTTGTGCGTATACTCACACAACAGAAATATCTTCCAACATCTGTTCCTGAGATAGTGACGGCAATGCAGCGGCAGGTCTTTCCAACACTGACTGCTGGATTATGAAGATTTATATTTTTGATGAACGAACAGGTGGGGCGTTGCGAGATATCTGTGTGAGTAATCGTGCTGAAGTGTTAACACATGAAGAGGCAATGAGTCGTCGAAAACATATAAATCAAGGACTTTCATTTTTGGACGAGGTTGACCTGTTGATTTTAGAAGTGACGAGTCGCTCGCAAGATGTGCAATTTATTTTGGCGCACGCACTCTTACTCCAAAAACCCACTCTGTGTTTGTATGTGAAAAATTCTCCTCCACGAGATGTGATGAGCTATGTTCGAAAACAGCCATATCCGCGATCGATTAAAACATTTTCGTACACCTCTGAGACAATGCCTCTGGCAGTACGGCGTTTTATGGGACAGCATGCTACTGATCCATATCATCGCGAAGAATTGCCAGCGACAAAGTATACACTCCGTTTAACACCTCGAGATGATAAATATTTACAGTGGCTTGCAAAGCAACATCACACAACAAAGGCGAAAATGTTACGCCACATTATCCATGAGTTAATTGAAAAAGATGACGCATATCGTGAAGTGTATAATGGATTTGAGGTAGATGAAGAGAGTGATAGATTGTCGGGTTTTTAAAAAAACGGTATACTATAATCAACTTGACTTTTGCGAAAATATGTGATATTTTTTCGCGTTAATATTTCACTATTTTTATGGGAGTAGATAATAAAAAAAAAGGACCTAGTGCCAAGAAGGGTGGTGATAAGCGGACAGTAAGAACTCCACAGGCCAATGCAGGAGCTCCGGCACAACCTACACCAGCAGCAGCTGGCCCAGCCGCTCCAAAACAGGAGCCACCAAAGCCAGCGCCTGGTAATCCAGTAGTAACGCCACAAGTTCGTGAAAAATCTCGGCAACCTGCGCCACTCACGCCAGAGCAAATTCGAGAACGTGCACTTGAGGCGGGTCGAAAGCAAGCCCTCTTTGTTGGTGATTCAACGACCGGCAAGATTGAAAAAAATGCAAATCCAAAAGGAGACAATCTGTATGTTGTGAGACAAGAGGGTGGACGGATTATTTTTTTAGAAACACCAGTACGATTACCAGAAGAAAGTGAATTAGTTAGCGCTAAAGCAACCGTTGAAGTTATTCAGGTTCTTGGCACCCCTGGTCAATATAAGGCTGTGATTACAAGTTATGAAAAACGCTTGCCAGACGGTACAACTACGGCAGTGCCAGCGGCTGGTGGTGAAGTTCGTGGTGCTAAGGCAAAGCAGTTAACAGAAAAAGAACGCGCTCTTGAAGGTGAGTTAGGTCAGTTGAGTGATATTAATAGTCGTGTCATGCCGCGTGAGCATGTCACAAAGTTGAGATTAAATATTGTTGATGACGAGGGTCGAATTGGTGTCTACGCTGGTCGTTTGAGTAAAGCAGGTCGTCCTCAGGTGAAGGTTCCAACAATTCGACGCATGGACCTTGCGACAGTTAGAAGTGTTGAAGAGCCGGTGTATATTTTAGGGGCTCTTGAAGATAAGAATACAGTTGAAGGTTTATTTGAACATGATGTCGAATTACTCGGTGCCGTTGATTATTATCAACAGGTGATGATACAGCACGAAATTGTACTGCGACACATTGACCCAGTTGCGTCGCTCGTTTCAACCCCGCGCTTACAAGCGAGTGATGAATTGCGTGCAACAATTAAAGAACAACGGCGGATTGCGCTTGATGCGTATGGCGCGCTTGGAACAGTTGCAGATGATGCAAATTTTGGACGTGAAGTAAAAGCATTATATGCCGCGGTGAAAGCACTTGATACAGCCTTGTCTGAAGTGGAGGCGCTTAACACAGAAAAAGTGGCTGCATTTCGAGAGAACTCAACTGTTCATGCAAAACAACAAGATATTTTGCTATTTGAATTTCATCGCTATAGACAGGAAGTGCAGGCAAATTATGAAGGACTCAAAGGCAGTCGTTTGGAACTTTTGGAAGAGCGCGAACGCTTATTGCAACAAAACCCAACTCCAGCAGCAAAAGCAAAAAAGGCAGAGTTGGAGACGGCAGTTGTAGCTCTTGAAAATCAATTACGCGAGAGTGATCCATCAGCTCGTTTTTTGCGAGTCATGTCACTTTCGCGCATTGCTGCAACATATCTCGAACGATACCCTGAACTGCGAGATCTCGGCATGGCTGGCGGTCTTGAGTTTATGAAATTTCAAGAAGAGTTAATACAGAGTCGAGAAGGGAAGGTCATCACGGGTGATGAAATTGAATTATGGCCGACATCGATTCTGCGCCATCGAGATTATGAAAAAACTGTATTGAATGATGAGTATTTTGCTTCAAGAGAACAAGTTCTTGAAACTCCTGCAGACCGTGAAAAAATGGCTATTCTATATTTTGCTTATACAAAAAAAAGTGGCAAATGGACCCGTCAAGAATATAGCATTCGTCCAACTGAGGCGTTGCAGCATTTTCGTGTTGTCGGTGACTTGGTATATTTTACACAAAGTTTTATTGAATCAGATGGTGACAAGGGTTTGACATTAGGCATGTCCGCGGAGCGTCGGATGAATAAAGTAGATTTCTTAGCATTATTTGGTGAGAAGGCTTTGGTTATTGACTCTCGGCAAACAACAGCTGTGTTATTTGAGCAAGCTGTGCGTGGTGGGAACATGACAGACATTATTCAATACGTTCGTGGCTTTTCATCTCTTGGGCCAGAAGGCGGTTTTTTGTATGCATCATTTGTCGATAATGAAAATGAATTTGCTGTTCATATTCGTGATATCATCCACTCTCGTCTTGCGCAGTACATCGGCATTCCGGTGAGTGCGCTGACAATTTCTGCGTATCAAAGCACTAAAGAGACAGATCCATTGCGTGTTGATATCAAGTATGGTGAGCCAACTCACGGATTCGTTTTTACTGGCAATCCTGCAAAAGATACGGTTGAATTTAAGAGATTAGAATCGTTCAAGTTGGTGGTTGATGCTGTAATGAATGACGTAGATGAAGTGGATGGAACAGGGCCAAAAAAGGTAAAAGATCCATTTACGTTGAATTACGATCAGCAGAGTGACACAGCTTCTGCACCACTACCACCTCTTGATGCACAGGGAACAGTTGAAAGAGAGCAGTCAAAAGAAGGGATTCCAAAAAATTCTCCATTAGAACGTTTATTGCAAACAATGGGCTTGCCTGCTGATTTTGCTGTTGATGAAGCCTTGGCGAAGGGAACAATAACACTTGCTTTGACTGGATTAGTGTCCTACAGCGGTGGGTCAGGTAGGCCAGATATCTATCCGGTTGCTTTTGAAATTCGTGGATTAAAATGGGATGACGAAAAGCCAGATGATGAAGCGCAGGTCCATATGACAGAGCGGTATGCAAGTCCGGCAGGAGGAATGGCCCCAGGAGGAAAAAATGTTATTCGTCCAATCAGTTTATTCAAGAAATTTGGACCATTCCGCTTAGTGGAAAGTGTTTCTACTCCTCCAAAGCCACCGGAAGCACCAAAACCGCCAGCTGCTGAAAAAGCGCCTCGTGAGCGCGGAGTTGAAATTATTGGTGATGACAAAGAGCAAATGATGGAAGTGCAGCGAATAGAAACGCTGTTTGAAAATGGTGCGGTAGTCATTGGTGGGTCTGATAAAGGAATTGGTTACGATGACCATAATGAAGATCGGGTAGTGATTGATGGGATGCGTAATGAAGCAACGGTGATTGACGGTATGGGCGGACATGATGGCGGTGAAATTGCTGCAAGTATTATTGCAGAGGTAATGGCGGGTCCAGGTGCAGTAGAAGAGCGGTTGTTGCGTTGTAAAGAAAAACTTGCAGAGGCGGTTGTAAAAGGCCAGATTGATGCGAGTGCTGGTGCTGCAATGTCGCATTTACGAATGAATCCAGACGGTTCAGCAGATGTGTGGTGGGCAGCAGATACGCGCGTCATGATTGTTGGCGCTGATGGCGCGGTGAAATTTGTGTCAAAAGATCAAAGCTTCGTTCAAGAAGAAGTTGATAAAGGAAGGATTTCCGCAGACATAGCACTGGTTCATGATAGTAGAAATATTGTGGTCAGCCCAATGTATGTGAATATAGATATTAACGGCATTGCGCATGAACGTATCACCGGGCTACAGCCGGGGGATCGTATTTTACTGATGTCTGACGGTGTTTCAGATAACCTTACTCCAGAAGAATGTGTACAAATTATCAAAGGTACAAAAACCCCACAAGAGGCGTATGATGTATTGGTGCGTGCAGTGACGCAGCGTATGGATTGGAATGCAGATCCTGCTCAAGAGGCTACTATTCAAAAAGAAAGTTTTGAACGAAAAACTGGTAAGCGAGCAGTGTACTCTGATGGTTTCCGATCTCGTCCAAAAAATGATAATCGATCGTTGATTATCATTGAAGTTCCAGGAGCAAAAAAACCAGCAGCGACAAAACCAGTTCCGACTCCAGCCCCTTCCGCGCCTAAGTCAAATCCTCCTGCTAATCCAACCCCTTCTGAACCGAAGCCGGCTCCTCCTGCGCCGCCGAAACCGCCAGTTGCAACAATGCCGCCTGGTTCAGTTCCACCACAACGCCCACCAAGAGGACCAATGTCGCAACGGCCAGAATCAGCACAAGCGCCTGAGTTACCAAAAGCCTCAGAACCACAACCGCCGCAAAGAAGTACATCTGGAACACGAAATCCAGGAGCTTTGAATTTTGGTGATTTTGCCGCTCCTTCTGGTGCGCCAGCACCTAGTCCAACAGCAGTTAGGCCAGACTCAGGAACGGCCGGACCTATTTCAACTCCTGCAGCTGAAGCTACTCCAAAAACCACTGTAATTGAATTTGACCCAGCCGCTAAAGTCGTAATAGACAACGTGTCTGCAAAGTTGCGTGATTTTTTTCAAAAAGATTCCTCCTCATACGCAGATATATTAAACGCAATAGCAAATGACCCACAGTTTCGCTCCTTTAGTCCGCGGCGAGTCGAAAATAAAACTATGATTTCCATGACTCTTCCAGATGGAACTATCATTGCTTTTCCTGTCGGAGTTTATACGACCTATACAGATGTTTTTGATAGAGGTGGAACAAAGATTGAAGAGCCTGGTTATTTTACTGTCGAGAATTCAGGAGATAACAGAAAAGGTCTTCCGGAGATTGATCGAATTCTTAGCCCAGCAATTATTTCTAGTAGCGGTGTGTGTATTCAAAAAGGCCGACTGTTGATTAAAAAGACGAATTAATTGTTTATGGCACGTACGCCTGAGTCTAGGCCAGCAGCTCCTTCAGCTGCTCCGGAACGAGAGCCGCGTGTTTCTTCAAAGTTTGAGACATTATTTTGTGAAATACCATTTCCGGATGATGTTGAGCTCAGTCCTAGTAATCTATTATGGCTTCGTGTTCACAATAAGGCTCTTTGGCCAAGCGGGGATTGTGATCAGTTGGCGGTCTATTTTTTTGATGATAACGAAGAAATATGTGAAGCCTTTGTCGTTGGTGGAATACATAATCGTCAACCAGTTGTTTTGACATATGCACAATTACAAGGCTTGGTAGGTGTTCCGCGTAATAGTGATCCTGTTCCTGAGGCAAAAACATTTGATCCAGCAACAACCACTGAAGGTGACTTACTTGCTATTCCTTTTGGTGAAGAAGATCGCGTCCCTTTTCAGTCATCTGACACCCAAGAAGAAGGACCTGTCGATGTTGATGAATCAGGAGTTTCAGAACAGGAAAACGGTACGTATCCATTGATTAATGCAGGTGGTGCACCTGTGCAGCCCACAGAGCAGTTGCCAGAAACTGAAACCTCGGAACCATCAGAGCCGCCGGCAGAGTTTATTAAAAAGTTAGAAGAAATTCGTGCAACTTTTGATGTACCTCTTGTCCGTGAATATTACAATAATTTGAGTGCAGAAGAATTGCAGCAAGTGGCTCGTCTCGCATGGTGGATTGTGAGTGATATTGGCAAGAAGTGGCTTATCTACGGTAAGCCAAATGGATTTCGTCACCCTGGACATGGCGGGATGATTGAACATGGCATAGGTGTTGTCCCGATTGAGAAACGTGACAATGCTTTTGTAGAAAATTACAGGCGCATTATGGCGAATTTTTTTCAAAAGCATTCCGCAGAGATGGTGATGTCTGAGCCAAATGATGAATATAGGCAACAAATGGATATTTGGCTCGGCCCTCCTTTGCGAGAAGACGTGAGCGATAAGCAGAGTCAAGCGTATCGATTATTTCATTTGTCAACAACAAATCCTGGAGGTGATGCTACGCTTTATGATAACCGACCTACAGGATATGAGCACTCTTTTTTTCTGCGGTGGAATAGTCCATTTTTTGAATGGTTGCGTGAAACAGAGGATTTGCGCCCACTGACATTTGCAATTCGTGAAGCTGCTGTTTATCTGGATCCAGATACTGCTAATCAAAGAACGAAAAAGCCTTTCCTGACGCATAATTGGGTTGCTGGTGGATTTGAGTTAAATGGAAAAGCGACTCTGACAGATTCGGGAAATCAAACTGATGGGAGTGAAGGCTTTGCTGCTGTTCATACAATTGATTACGAACAGAAAGCTGACGCAGCGGATGCTGTGGGCATTACTACTCGCACTCTAACAGCATCGTTTCCAAATTATCAGGAATTCGCAAGAGTGCTTGCAACTAATACTCGCTTCAAGCGTACACCGCCTCCCCAGAATTGGCTTTCTAATAAAGGTACTATGCGTTGGATAAAACCGATGACTGAGTCACATCACGCAGGAGATGAAGATTATTTTTCAGTCGATTTAAAAACGGGAAAAACTCAGTAGTGATTAAAAACAGGGTAGAAAAAAACCGCTCGATTTGAGCGGTTTTTTATTCAGCGAGGAGTTATTCTTTCGCTGCGGCTTTTTTTGCTGGAGCCTTTTTTTCTTTCACTACTTTTTCAGCAACTGGTTTGAGTTCCAAATCTTTTTTGACAGAGTCGAGGATCTTCACGAACAGTTCTGGATGTTCTTCTGCAATCAATCCAAGAATCTTACGGTCGATTTCAATAGCGTTTTTCTTCAGCGCGCCAATGAATTTACTATAAGAAGTTCCATTGAGTTTCGCAGCTGCAGAAATTTTGATCTGCCAACCAGCGCGACGTGTACGCTTTTTTTGCTTGCGATGATCAAACGCGCGTTGTCCTGCTTTTTTAACAGCAGTTTTTGCTTCACGCGTTAAATTTTTCCGACCTTGGGAAAACCCTTTCGCTTGTTTTAAAATTGCTTTGCGGCGTTTGGTTCGGGTGACGCCTCGTTTTACTCGTGCCATATTCGTTTATCAATTAATCAATTCAGAATCGCTCTACGGGTTATGCTTGCCCAAGCGCACGGAGAATGTTCCGTTTATCTTTATTATTCTTTACGCTGCCATCTTTTCGGATGCGGCGATTTTTGTTTCCACCATTGCGAGCGTTAAAATGCGCTTTCCCTGGAGTTTGGAATTCAATTGTTACGTCATCTTTATTACTTTTGACTTTGACGCGTTTACTGATGACTTTGCGGGTTTTAAGTTTTGGCATACAAATACGATTATTTTTTCTTCGAGGCGATGGTCGTGGAGAATTTGCCACCCATTCGGCCAATTGGCGCTTCAACGACGACTTCGCGTTCAAGGAGCTCAATATACCGGTCAATCACTTTTTTGGCAAGTTCTGGATGGGCTTTTTCTCGTCCACGGAGTAATAATTCAATTCTGACCTTATCTCCCTTATCTAAGAATTTTTGAGCTGCTTTGACGCGTACGAGCATGTCATGCTCACCAATTTTGACTGATAGGCGAATTCCCTTGGTCTCACCAGTGGTCTTTTTCGCGCTTGATCGGTTCTTTCTTTCCTGCTTTTCCTTTTGATATTGCAGTTTTCCGAAGTCAACGATCTTGGCAACCGGTGGTGCAGCTTTTGGTCCAACTTCAACTAAATCGAGGCCAGATTCTAATGCGCGAGCAATAGCTTCAGCAGTTGGGGTTGGTCCAACTTGCGTACCGTCAGCATCAATAAGAAAAACTTCTGGGACGTTGATTTCTTGGTTTTTCCGGAAAGCCTTTGTTGGTTCCGGTTTGTTGTACGAGTAGCGGCGACGTGGCCGAAAATGTCTTGAAATAGGGGTGGGGTTACGAATTATTGGTGGAAATGGCGGGACTCACACCCGCGTGTCGCTCTTGAAACATATATCTTCTCCATGTTCAGGTCATTTAAAAATTTCGATAATGAAAACACAAATGATCAAAGATTTCAGTATCTAGCCTTACGAAAGTGTCCAACGCAGCGGAAGGCGCGCCAGGTTGTAAGTCACAAAAAAGGTGATACCGCAGGCAGTTCTAGTGACGTCAAACTGCGGCGATAGTTGCAGAATTTAGGCTGCAACAGGAGCCAATTCGAAAGAGGCGAGCTTTGCAGCTGCGGCTTTCAAACGGCCTGTGAAGTTTGCACTTCGAATTTTGAGATGTTTTGCGAGAACCTCAACTCGACATGCTGATATATGTTGTCAATGAACGGTCTACTATAGACATTCCCACTCAAAGCAGTTTTTCAACTGATTTCAATGCGAATGTCTAATATTTCATGGCACGAGCCATGTCACGTTTGATGTCACGATCTTTGATTTTTTGCCGCTTATCACGAGATTTTAGTCCTCGGGCGAGCTGTAATTTTACTTTGATCAGACCTGCTTTACTATACACAGTTTCAGGGACGATTGTCAACCCTTTTTCGTTCAATTTCCCAATGATTCTCATGATTTCGGATTTGCGGAGGAGGAGCTTTCGGTCTTGGTCGGGATTATAGGTTGGTTGGTTTTTTGGCTGCCAGGCAGAAACATGCGCATGAATCAGCCACATTTCGTTATCGCGAATGCTGACATAGGCACCTTTGAGGTTCATTCGGCCGTGTTTAATGGATTTTACCTCAGCGCCAGATAGCACAACACCAGCTTCCCAATCCTCGAGAAACTCATAATTATGCCGTGCGTCTTTGTTGATAATCTTGTCCATTTCGGGATTATAAGGAAAGCTATTGACAAAGTCAATAAAATGTGGTATTTTGCTATGGTTTTCATTTTTTGGAATTGTCCCTTTTATTTTAGAGCAGACACGCTTTGTAGGTGAGATTTTGTATTGATATGTATATTGATGCTGGATTTCACCTACAGAGCACGTTTATCGTGCAACTGAGAAACGCGATGTACTTTGTCATTCATGAGAAGAAGGGCGTCACCTGGGCCGGCATTGTTCGGCGTTACTTTCACCCGGAAGAGAAGGAGCGGGACAAAAAAATCCAAAGGGTTCTATTGGAGCGCGGATTCTGGAGAGTCTCTGATTCCCTGGCGATTTCGCATGGAGGTGTTGTCGCCTATGAAGGCGATTTGATTTTTCTCTATGAACCAGGGAAGGATCCTGACCATAAGGGGGTTTACCACTTGTTTGTGGAGGACCTGGCGGGTTGGCCTGTACCCCATATACTAGACACACATTCTCCTTTGGATATCATTAAACGT